>NZ_VMNW02000024.1 GCF_007713735.2 Amycolatopsis acidicola
GTGGGCGGGCGTGGGCGCGGGGGGCGGGAGTGGAACATGGCGGCGCGCTGGGGTGCAGGAACGGCGATCGCACTGGTGGCGGTGGTTCTTGCGGGCTGCCGGTTCGGGGAGGGTGCCGCGGCACCTGCGTCGGTTAGCCGCCTAGGTTGGTGGGGGCGGGGGCTTCGGCGAACAGCGGGCCTTGGCGAGCGTGCAGGCTTCGGTGAGGGCGCGGACAACAGCGAGCACGCAGGCAACCGCACCCACGAGGACCGCGGCGAAGGGTGAGCGAAGGGGTGTCGCTAGCCGAGCGCCTCGACCAGTTCCGGGACGCTGTTGCCGGGCAGGGTCAGTTCCATGCTCGTCCCGGGGTTGAAGCACAGCACGTGCTCCTCGCTCGGCCAGTGCGTCAGGACCTCGACGAACGGGACCAGCACGCGCGGCAACTCGCCCGGGGCGACGCGGTCCAGGACGGTCGCGGACGAGAAGACCGGGATCATCGGCGAATCGACCGCGCCCAGCACACGCCACGGGAAGTCGGCAGCCGCCGGGGTGGCCGTGGTCTCGGCCGTGACCGGCAGGACCACATCGGACTCCAGCAGCGCCAACAGGAACTCATCGAAGTCGAGTGACTCCACTGCGCGAGCGAGCCTGCGTTCGAGGTCGTTGGCCGCGTCGCCGAGTGGGGCCTGCGCGGTCTCGATGTCGCTCCCGAGCTCGGTCAGGCACATCCGGCGCACCTCGTCCAGCACGCCGTCGATCACGGTGTCCTGCACGTCCTGCACCGGCATCAGGGTCTGCCTGCCCTCGGCGACGTCGTCGACCTCGTCCGGGGACAGCAGCACGCCGATCGGCAACGCCGGGTTGATCACCAGCTGCCCGCCACCGGCCGGGAAGCGCGCCAGCACCTCGTCGTAGTTCAGCTGCTCGTGCCCGGCCGCCAGCCCGGACAGCAGCCAGTACAAGGAGACCTCCGAGGTGAACACCACGACGTTCTCCTCGTCGAACAGCTGCTGCAACCCCTCCGGCAACTGCAGGCTGCCCCCATCGGGCAACACCGGCAGATACAGCGGGGCGGCCCGCACCAGCCGCGCGTACGCGGCGCTGTCACCGGCCTGCAGCGCGGTCAGCATGTCCCGTTCGACCTGGTTGGCCGGCTGCCATCCACTGTCCACTTAACGGCTCCCTACTCTCGTCGTCCTCATTATCGCCCGTACAGGAAGTCCAGGCCCTGCAGGGCGAACGGCGCGTTCTCGTCGTGCCGGGTTTCACCCAGTGCCACGGCGAATCCGTCCGCCAAACGGGCAAGGGCGGCAGCCTCGTGCAGCAGCTCGTGTTCCTCCCGGTCACCGAAGCCGAGAGTCACCACGTCGACGTGTTCGTAGTCGGCGAGGCGCAGTGCCAGTGAACTCTCGTAGCGCGTCTGTTCCCGCGTCACCCGGTCGATATCCGTCAGCACGAACACCTTCGCCCCGGAACCGTCCACAAGGGACTTGATCCGCCGTGCCATCCCCGCGGTGGCAGCGCCTTCCGGTGCGCTCTCCCCGAGCGCCACGATGTCGAGTCCGGCTGCCCGCATGGCGGCCAGCACCTCGTCGTGCGCGCGGGGGTCTTCGACGGCGACGTGCGTGAACCCGGCGCGGCGCAGTTTCTCCGCGTGCGCCGCGAAAAAGCCGCGTGGCTCGGCCGGAACCGCCGCCAGCACCGCGCCGGGGCCGGTGAGCAGCCCGGCGAAGTCGAGCGGGGCCGCCTTGGCCGTCAGGTACTCGGCCAGCCGCTCCGCAGACCCCCACACCGGCCGCGCACGCGAGCCAAGCCGCCCGGCCCGGACCAGGTCGTCGACGTCCTGCCAGGTGAACTTGTCCGGCAGCTCGGCGAAATCGAGGTCGTACGAGCGGAACAGCGCGGGCAGGGAGAAGTCCGTGCCCCGTCCGCCGAGAACGGTCCGCAGGAGCCGCACGGTCACCGGGTCGAACCTCCCGGTGATCTCCGCCCGGCGCAACTGCGCGGCGGCGAGCATCCGGTTGTGGTCGTCGAAGGCGTCGCCGATGTACTGCGCGAGCCGGGCGCGGTCGTCGGACACCCCGGCCATGTCGTAGTAGAGCCGCTTCCTCGTCTGGCTGGACTTCAGGAAATCCCCTCGGCGGACCCAGGAGTTCGTTTTCATATTGACCACTGTGGACACGTACCCGCTGGCTCCCTGCGCGCCGAGATCGAGCCCGTTGACCTCACCTGCCGAGAGCTGGGTGCTGCTCCGGCTCAGCACACCGCCGACGTTGCCGTCCCCGATCTCCTCCAGCGCGAAGATCCGCCCGTCGGGCACCCCCGTCGCGCCGTTGTGCGCGATCCCGACCTTCGCGGCCAGCAGTTCCAGCAAGGTGTCGAGATCGCCGCCGAAACCGAAGTAGTCCGCGTCCGTCCACGAGCGGGACAGCACGACAGGCCTGCCCGGGATCTCGGGCAGCAGCCGCAACAGCAGATGCTGCCGGTGCAGGCCCTTCCACTTCGCCCTCAGCTCGGCCGGGCCCGCGACATCCGCTTTGTCGACGTAGAGCTCGTACTCGCCGTACCCGACCCTGCGCACCATCGCCAGGTGCGGGATCCGCTCGGCCAGCTCGCCGGTCGCGACCAGCCGGTCGAACCGCGCGATCATCAGCTCGGGGTCGTCGGCGGGTTCGCCGAGCTCGGCGAGCAGCTCCTCCAGCTCCCGCTTTTGCCGTGGGTCGGTCGCCTGCTCGATATCGGCTTCGATGCCTTCGCGCAGCTCCGCGTCGAGCGCCCGCAGCCGCCGGGCGCCCATCCAGGTCAGGTCGTCCATCACGCGCGGCGTCGGCGCGTCCTCGGGCAGCCCCTTGAGCAGGTTCTGAGTCTGGCGCTGGAGATTCCCGCGTTCACCGAACAGGCCCATCACCGCGTCACCGGTCTTCGTCGCGACGCCGAGGACCTCCGACGCGGCCGCGTCCGTGTTGTGCTGCAGCATGCTGGTGACGGTGTTGACGACCCCGCCGCCGATGGCCCGGTTCGCCGCGCTGACGGCGAGCTGGCTGGTCTCGCGCCGGTGGATCGTGCGCGAACGCCGGATGGCGTCGCCGACGTGCTCGTCCACCCACTCCGCCAGTTCACCCGCCGTCATCCGGTTCGCGGCGGGCAGCAGCACCGTGAAGTTGCGGACGTCGTACACGCCGCGTTTGGTGATGACGCCGTGCGTGAGCCTCGGCGCCAGCGCCGGGAAACTGTCACTGAACTTGACCTCGAACCGCAGCTTCCCCGGCAGTTTCGGTTGTGGCACACGGGCTTTCGCCGAAACCTCGACGACGACCTGGCGCATCGTGCCCTGCTCGGGATCTCCCGGGTCCACCGGAACCTGGGACACCACCACGTCGGTGTCCCGGACGTCGTGCTCGCGCGCGGCCCGCTCGCCGATCCGCGCCACCACGAGCTGCTCCAGCTCCTCCGCCGTTTCCGGCACCCGCTCCGTCAGTGCCTCGGGCCTGCCGTCGAAGCGGCGCAGCTCCTCGCGGAGCCGGTCGGTGGACTCCACCGCCACCCGGATCGTGCCCAGCGAACGCCTGCCGAGCCGGAGCGACTCGGCTGGCGTGGTGACCATGCCGAAGTTGAGCAGCTCACGCACGTTGTCCCGTTTGATCACCGCGGCCAGCGCCGAGTACTTGAAGTTGGTGTACTGCGCCAAAAGCGTGCCGCCGCGCGTGCCGAGGCTGATGCCCACGAGCGGCGCGATCTGCCATTTGGTGTGCGCCGCGAGCGCGAACAGGTAGGTCACGCCCGCGTCGACCGGCGCCATCCCGTAGTACTGCTTCAGGTAGGTCTTGATCGGGTTCTGCACCCAGAGCCGGTAGCCGGCCTGCACCCCGGCCACGACCTGCGCGGTCAGCTCGCCGAGCCGCAGCGCCTCGTCGGCCTGGAAGAGGTTCGGGGCCACGCCGATGCGGTAGCGCTGGGTGTTCGCGGGGACGTCGCCGCCGGTGGTCTTGTAGTACGAGTGGGCCTGGCTGCCCAGGGTGAAACCGAGATACAGGATTTCGCCGTCGCCGAGGTGGACCGGCTCCTTCCCGCTGGTGTCCGTCCCGCTGCCGAGCCGCACCCGGATCGTGCCGAAGTCGTGCTCCACGGGCCCGTCCACGTCGATCGCGCCCTCGCCCGGCGGCAGCCATTCGGCTTCGACGATCCCCCGCACCACCTTCTGCAGTCCGGCGCCGGGCAGGAACCGAAGCGGTACCTCGCCGTCCGCGAGTTGCCTGGCGAGTGTCCGGCCCGCCTCGGCGACCCGATCTCCCAGCTCGGTGATCTCGGCGGAAGTGAGGTGCAGCAAGGATTCCGCCGCGGGCGCGTCCTGCTGTCCGACGTGCAGCAGGCTCGCCATCGGCGACTGTTTCTCCGTCACCTCGTGCGCGCCCTGGGTCAGTTCCTCGACCGACGGCCCCTGCCCTCCGCGCTCGAACGCGCGCAGCCGGGTCAGCGCGTAGCTCTCGCGCAGGGTGTGGTTGAAGATGATGAAGTTCATCGACCACGACCAGGCCGAGCCCCACAGGTACGCGACCGCGCGGGAGACGAGGAACGGCGCGCTCAGGCCCAGTCCCGCGCCGAGTGTGACGAGGCTGCCCGCGGTGAGCCCGCCCGCGCTGCCGAGGTGGGCCAGCAGCGTGTTCTTGACGTACGCCCTGACCGGTGGCGACGAGGAGCGCCATTTCGCGATGTCGCCGAGCAGCAACGGTTTGAGGGCCGCGAGCACCTGTTCCTTGGTGGCCTGCCGACGCACCTCGTAGATGACCTGGGTCCCCTCGACCCGGCCTTCGTTGAGCAGGTCCGGCCCGGCGTACTCGGCGTGCCGGACCGCCGGCCCTGGTTCGTCGGTGACGCGCAGCTGCACGGTGAACCCGTGCCGGAACAGCCGTCCGCCGAGGAACCGCTTCGCCCCGGACCACCAGTCGATCGCCAGCACGAGGTGGAACGCGTCCTCGCCGGCGTCGACCACCGACGGCGACCGGTGCTCGCCGACCCCGAAGCTGAGCCGCTCGATGGGGAACTCCGTGGTCTGCTTGACCACCACGCGGTAGATGCGGTCGCCGTAGGCGCCCTCGACCGACGGGTCGCCCAGTTCCTTGTTGCCGAACGCCCACAGGGCGTTGACGAGACCGGGTGCCGTGCTTTCCTCGGCGGCGCGCAGCCTGCCCAGCAGGCGGAGCGCGCGCAACCTGTTGGTGCCGCGGAACTCCGGCACGCTGAACACGATCTTCGTGAGCCAGCGGAATCGTTTGTCCGCCCCGTCGAGGCCCTCGTTCATGCTTTCCTGCACGATGTCGCGCAGCTGCGCGTAGAGCTGGAACAGCTCGCCCGCGGCCTGTTGCTCTTCGCGGTCCGCCTGCCGCCCGGCCTGCCAGTCGAGGACTTGCTTGGGGTCACCGGAAAAGCCGCGTGCCCCGAGGAAGTCCGAAAGCCCCAGGAACCGGTCCGAGAGCCGGAGCAGATGGTGGATCGTGGCCCGGTCGCGCTCGCTCAGTTCGCCCGGTTTCGGGCCACGGCCGGGATTCGGGTCCGGGCGCAGGTAGCGCTCGCGGTCGGCGGACGGGTCGACCGCGTCGGCGTCGAAGGCCAGCAACGGGTGCGCCGCCCGCGCCCGCGTCATCTCCTCGGTCGCGGCGGCCACTCGCCGCACGGCTTCGTCCAGATCGAAGTGCAACCGCTCGACCCTGGCCAGCATCCCTTCGACGTCCTGCCGCGCGGCGGCAGCGTTCTCGGCCGCCTCCGCCGCGGTCACCCGTTCACCCTCGAACTCGAAGACCCCGCCGCTGCGTTCGGCATTGGCCGCGTCCTCCGCGGCCTTCTGCCAGAACACCGCGCCCATGAAGGCTTCGCCGAGCTGCGTGACGTACTGGTGCAGCTCGGTCCAGCGGCCGGTCACTTCGTCGAGCAGCACGCCGAGGCGCTGGTATTCGAGGACCAGTTCTTCCCTCAGCTCGATGCGGCCGAGGTTGACCGGCTCGGCGTGCCGAAGCAGTAGCTGTGCCACCGCGTCGCCGAGATCCACCGCGCGGGAACCCACCGCCTCGAACAGTTCCATGGTGGCCGGGATCAGCTCGTCCGCCTCGGTGCCCGCGCGGGGCAGCGCGTCCAGCCCTTCGGCGAGCGCCGTGGCTATCTCGCCGAACTCGGTCAGCTGAGCGAGCAGCTGCCGGTCCGGGCGGAATTCGTCGAGCGCTGCCTGCGCTTCCACGGGCGCGTCCGGCGGATAGTCCGGCCGCGGCGGGAACACCGGCAGCTCGTCGATCTCCAGGTCCGCCACGACGTCGAGGTCCGCGAAGCCTTCGGTGACGCGGGCGCCGGGCAGCTGTCCCGCGACCCACGCCGCCACCTTGGGCCCGAAGGCGAGCACGCTGTCCGTCACCTGCTCGCGCAGCGCGCTCGACAGCTCGGCCTGGGACGGGACCGGCTCGCCGGGCTCGACGCCGTGGTAGTACCGCTCGATGATCAGCCAGGCGATCCGTGCCGCGCGCTCCCGGTTCTGCTCGGGCTGAACCTCCGGCCGCAGCAGGAAAGCGTCGCGCAACCGGCCGGGGGTGACGAACTCCCGCCGGCTCGCGCCTTCGGTGAGACCTCGTTCCGAAGTCAGGTAAGCGGCGTAGGCACGCAGCTGGTCGAGATCCACCGGTGACAGCACCGACGGCACTCCTGCCTGCCGCAGCAGTTCGGTGAACTCGTCCAGACTCGTTGCGTCGTAACCGAACCACGCGGCGGCTTCCTCGCGGTGCAACCCTCCGGGCGCGGGACCGCGGCCGGTCTGCACGTTGCCCGGCGTCCAGTAGTTGAGGGTGAACGGGTCGCTGTTGCGGTAAGTCCCGACACTCAGATCCGTGCCTTCGGGCGCGGGTGCGGGATAGGACTTGCGCGGCGTGGGTTTCGCGCTTTCCCGGTTCTCGCCGGGCAGGTGCACGAGGTGGTCCACGGCGGCGCCGTAGGGCACGTCCGGATCGCGGTCGACCAAGGGGCGCAGGTCGATCGCGAACGGCGTGGCGGTGAGACCGGCGACCTCGACCGCGTGCCGGAACTGCTGCTGCCGGGGGTCGCTCGGGTCGGAGTAGCGAAGGGAGACCGGCGGATAGCGGCCGTCCTTCGTGAGCTGGTACTCGATCGAGGTGAAGACCGACGTCCCCCGCGTGCTCTTCCCCGTCCTGGTCTCGTCGACGAGCACCGCCACCTTGGCGTTCTCGTCGGCACGGAGAACGCCTTCGATGCCGCTGGTCATGACAGCGCGGATCGTCTCGCGGGTGGCGAACCGGTCCGCCTCCTGGGGGCGGAAGCCGATGTCCCGCACCTCGATGCCCACCGCCGTCATGGCGCGAAGGAGCGCGTCGCGCTCGATGCCATCGGTGCCGTCGTAGGCGAGGTGAGTGATCCCCGCGGCCTTCAACGCCCGCACGCTCGCCGCGAGATGCCTGTGCACGGCGGGGTTCCCCGGCGCCTCGGTGAGCATCAGCACCCGCCTGTCGCCGAGCAGTTCGCCGTAGTCGAGGTCGGCGCGTTCGGCCAACAGGTGTTCGGCCAGCCGGTCCGGTAGCCCCCACACGACGGGCGGGTGCTTGGCCGTCCCGAAGGCGAGGTGCCGGAACGCCGCGACCTTCGCGATCGCCTCGGCGATCTCCGCCGGGGCGGGGTCGCGGTCGGCTGGCAGCCGCAGCTGGTGCCGGGCCTCCTGCGCGCGGTTGACGAACACCGGTACCAGGCGGTCGAGCTCGTCGAGGCGTTCGAAGGCGATCTCGAACCAGCCGCCGTGCGCGTCGACGATGCCGATGCCGTGCTCGATCGCGCGGACCGAGTACACCGATTCCCCCAGCCTGGCCCGGACCGCCGCGACGACCGCCTCATCCGGCTGCACGGGCGACGTGCCGATCCGCCGCGGGGCCGGGGTGATCCGCCGGTCGTGGAACCGCGCGGCGAGCACCTGGTGCGCCAGATCGGCGATCACCTCGGCGGCGTCCTCGTCAAAAGCCAGTACCGGGGCGGCAATGAACCGGCCGTTGTCGGAGAAGGCGTTCCACGAGCCGAACCCGGCGAGCCGGAACCGCATCGAGTAAACCGCGGCGCCCTTCCCGTACGTCACGTCGATGCGGAGCTCTTCGGGGTCTTCGCTGCTCGCGCGCACGGTTAGCGGGTGATTGTGGTCGCGGGCCGCCACGGCGAGTTCGAACGCCCGCAGCCGCGGCCGGTCCGCCGCGTCCGCCGGAACGGGTCGAGCCACCGGCACCGGGCGACGCGCCTCGTCCAGGATCAGCACGTCCAGCGCTTCGACCCCGTCCGTGTAGAGCGGTTGGTCCTCGGCGTCGCCGAGCACCGGGTCGGCGAACACCAGGCTGCCCACGTTGGCCGCGGCGGTGACGAACGGCGGCTCACCGGCGCGGTGCACCACCACGAAGGCGTAGGCCCGGCGACCCCGCAAAGCGTCCACAATGGACTGATATCCGGCGGCGACCTCGTCCGGGGTGTTCGCGACTCGCTGGAAGCTCCCGCCGAGCTCTTCGATGCGGCCGAAGTCCTGCCTTCCGGTGCCGCGCGGGGCGACGGTCGGGTTGTGCAGCATCAGACTCTCGTACAAGGCGAGCGCGGCGTCGACGTCGTCGGCCTGTCCGTCCAGGCGGTACCCCGCGAGCCGGGCGAGCGCTTCGACGCTCCGCGTCTTGCGCATGGCCGCGCGGACCAGGAAGTCATGCGTGTCCTCGGAAAGCGCTGTCAACGCGCGGGCCGTGGGGGTGAGCCCGTCGATGACGACCGCGCGGTCCTCGGCAGTGGTAGGCAAAAGCTGCCCGGCCTGCTCGGCGAATTCCGTGCGCAGTGCTTCGACGTCGTCCGGCCGTTCGGCGAGCGCGTCGACGTACTCGGCGGCGATGCGTTCCAGCCTCACCAAACCGCCCGCCACGTGCGCGCTGTGCACGCCGCGCCGCCTGTTCCGCCGTCCACTCTCGAACTCCGCGCGGCCGAGTTCGTAGGCGATCGCCCGCTGGGCCTCGGTCTGGCCGAGGCCGCGCCGGACCAGGACGGTGACCACCCGTTCCCCGTGCTCGGTGTGCAGGGTGTGGGAGCTGGGGGCCCAGTAGTCGAGCTGGCTCGGGGCCACCGGGACGACGCGGACGCGCATACCGCGGTACGTGAGATCGGACTCGAGCCGTTCGGGCAGTGCCCGGCGGAGTTCCCCCAACGCAGTGTGGCCGTCGGCATGGGAGTAGACCACCGGCTCGGGCGGCACGTCCTTGTGCGCGGTGATCACGATCGGGCCGTCCCCGGTGGCCGTGAACCCGGTCATGCCGCCCGCGCGCAGCATTTCGTGCAGCACCTCCGGCCGCGCGTCGCGGCCCGTGGACAGCCGCAGCGTCGTACCGGGCGGCAACGCCCGCGCGAGCCGCGTCAGCGTGGAAGGCTCGCCGCTCGTGAAAAGCGTGTGGTCCCAACCGGTCAGCACCAGTTCGGCCGGGTTGCCCACCTCTGGTGCGGGCTCGTCGTCCATCCGCTGCAGCGCGTCTTGCAGGTCGCGCTGGGCCTTGGTCAGCCGGTCCCGCCGTTCGCCCGAGGGGTGCAGCTGACGCAGTTCCCGTTCGACGCGCAGGAGCACCTCTTCCAGGACCGCCCGCCTGGCCCCGGGCGCCTCGCCGGCCCGGCTGATGTCGGCCAGCATTCCGCTGGTCAGCGAATGGTCCAGCTCGACGCGTTCCGCGCCGGCGAGCAGGGCCAGCAGCGCCAGGTCGGTGGCCGCGTCCAGGTTCGGCTCGCCCGGCGTGGTGACGACCATCCGGCCGTGCGGGGCCGGAAGCAGGTCCGCCACCACCTTGAGCGCGTCCAGCGCGTCGGCCGTACCGCGCGGACCGAGCCCGAGGGCCCAGATCCGTTCGCCGTGCCATTCGGCGGTTGTCGTCTCGCCCCGCACGGTGGTCGGCAGGACGTTCCGCAGGGGCGCGGTCGCCACGAGGTCACCTTCGACAACGGCGGTCTCACCGAAGAAACGGTGCAGCTGCTGCCGAAGCGCCGCCACCCGGTCCGCCCGCGGCGCCTTGATCACGAGACGTCCGTTGAAGCCGAGTACCTGCCATGCCTGGTGAATCGTGTCCGTGACGCTGCCGGTGGCCGCGTCCGGTGTCAGCTCCTCGAGCACGACTTCGCCGAACGGCGTGACCGCGCCGGGCCAGGGCAGGTCCGGCGACGACGAGTCCACGGTGAGCGCGGGCGCGTCGACCGGGCGCGTGCCGATGACCCGCTCGAACCGCACGACTTCGGGCGCACGCAAGGAAGTTCGGCCGACGAACGCGAGCGCCGCGACGTCGGCGGGCTTCGGATAGTGCTCCGAGCCGAAGGTGGCGCGCTCGGCGTCGCGCAGCAGCCGCGCGGCGCGTTCGTGCGTGGCGCGCAATGTCGTTTCGAAGTCCCAGTGCTCGTCTTCGGAACGGCCGTACTTCCGGGCGAGTTGGTCGAGTTCGGCCCGCGCCCGGCGCGCCCGCGACTGGAAGCTGCTCCACATTGCGGCGCGATGGAGCCGCCGCACGGTACGGATGTCTCGCTCCAACTGGACCTGGAGCGCGCCGATCACCCACAGCACGTCCTCGGCGTCCTGGTGCCCGCGTTCGTCCAGCGCCCAGTCGTAACCCGCGTGTGCCAGTGCTTCGCGCGCGTCGCCACGGGCGTGCACGACGTAGTGCGTCAGCCCCGACTCGCGGTAGAAGGCTTCCCAGTGCTCGGTCAGCCGGGCCAGTTCGTCGTAGGCGAGGTCGGGGTGTTCGACGTGCTCGGCCCACAGGTTGTCGTCCGCGTCCCGGTAGAACAGGTGCAGGCCGTCGCCGAGGACGGAACCGTCCCGCGTCGTGTAGCGCACCCGCACGCCCAAGATCCGGGCCCCGTGCGGCGCATCGGCGACCGGGAAGTCCGGGATCGCCTCGACGGCCCGCATCCGGAGGCCGCGAACGTCCACTCCATCCAGCCGCGCGTTGATCCCGGCGAGGATGCGCTCACCCGGCAGCCACGGCTGCCCCTCGGCCGGAACCAGGCCGGGCACCGGCACTTCGCGGCCATCGGTGCCGGAATCCGGTGTCTCGGCCGCGAGGTGCACGAGGAAGTCGGCGTCCGGCACGTCGGGGTCACCGGCCTCCGGGCGGAGCGGGACGGCGAACGTGGTGCTGCCGAGACCGGCCAACGCGGCCGCCAGCGCGAAGGTGTTCTGCCTGTGGTCGGCAGGGTCGGGGTAGCGCACGACCACGGCTGGGCGGCCTTCCTCGTCCCGGATCGGGCCGGGGTCGCCGCTGACGAACACGGCCACCGTGGCATCCGGATCGCGCAGGATTCCGGCGACTTCGCCCGCGGGATCCCCTGTCACCACACGCTTTTCGAGCCCAGGGTACGAGCCGGCAGGCCGGTCGGTCCGCTGGTCGACGACGAGGTGCGTGACGCCCGCGTTCCGCAGCGACACCAGGTTCGCCGCGAGGTGCTCGTGCAGCAGCTCGGTGCCCGGCGCTTCGGTGAGCACGAGGATCCGGTTGGTGCCGCGGATCTCCCGATAGTCGACCGGGGCGCGCACTTCGGCCAGCCGCGCCGCGAGCCGCTCCGGCAGGCCCCAGACGACCGGCGGATGCATCGCTTCCCGCAGCACGAGGTGCCGGAACCGGGCGATCTCGGCGACCGCTTCGGCGATCTCCCCGGTGCTCGCCCCTTGTTCCGGCAGCCAGATCTCGTGCCGGCGCCGGTCTTCGTTCGTCAGCACGGTGGTGATCCTGCCGAGGCCCTGGACACGCTTGATCCCGACTTCGTAGTACGAGTCACCGGGGATGCGGATGAAGAGGCCGGTGTGGTCGTCCAGGACCTCCAATGCGGTGTGGCCGAGACGATGCGCGACCGTCGCGCGAGTCGGTCCGTCCACGGAGACCGGGGCGGTCTCGAACCGGCGGGGAGCGGGCGTGATCCGGCCGAGCCGGAACTGCTCGGCCAGCACCCGGTGCACGGTGTCGGCGACGAGGCCGACCGTGGTCTCGTCGAGCGCGTCGACGCGGAGCGCGCCCTCGAACGTGGCGCCACTGTCGACCCGCCAGAGGTGGTAGAGGCCGCGCCGGAGCAGCACGGTGAACCCGGGTTCCCCGGTGTAGCCGACGTCGATCCGGAGTTCGCCGCTCGCTTCCCAGCTCGCCCGCACCTGCAGCGGGTGTTCGTGGTCTCGCGCCAGAACGCCTTCTTCGAACGCGCCGAGCAGCTCGCGGTCTTCGCCGGGGACCGGAGGTTCTTCGCTGGTAAGGGAAACCGGCTCTGGCGGCGCGACCTCCGTCTCATCCGTGGCCTCGGCCGGAGCGAGTGCGAGCAGCTCGGGCGAACGGCGGATCCGGTGTCGCAGGCCGATCCCGGTCCAGGACCGGTCACGCAGGTTTTCGGCCAGCGAAGCCAGCCGCGCGAGATCCTCGCCGAACGGGTCGACGGTGATCCCCTGCTCGGCCAGCAACCGCGCGAAACTGTTGCACTGCAAGGGGTTCTTCGCATGGAAGCCGAACAGCTCCCCGGCGAGGACGGCGGCCTGCCTGCTGATCCAGTCCGGCTCGGTCGGCGGGAGCCGCCACGAGTCGTGCACGGTGGCGTGCTGGTAGGCCATGGCCGTGCGCATCGCCTCGGTGATCGCCTGCCGCTGCTCGCGCGCGGGCCAGGCCGCCGGGACCTCAACCCGGAACCGCCCGCCGGAAACGCTCACCCGCGGCCGGTCCTGCTCGGTCGCGCCGACGCGGAGCTGCAACACCCACGCGCGCGGGTCGTAGGCTGTGACGACCACGTCGGCCCCGTCGTCCTCCCACGTGATGTCGTCGACTTCCGGGAGCAGCGCGAGGATGTCGTCCACCGCCCGTCCGACCATCCGCGGATCGGCGGGCCGCCGGAAGGCCTCGTGCCGGTGCCGCAGCCAGGCGTAGTCCGGGCGCGCGGCGAGGAGGTCGTGTATCCGCAGCACGATGACCGTGGGCGCCAGCGCCCCGAGTTCCCGCAGCGGCAACCTTTCCTCGCCACCGGCTGCTCGGGCGGACTCGTCGGCGAAGACGACGGTGAGCGCCCCGTCCACGGTGACCTTCACCCGCCCAGCGCCGTCCGGCACGGCCACCATGTCCACAGTGGACGCATCGGCCAGCTCCGCATTGACGTCCGCGGCGAGCTGTCCCGTGTCGAATGGTTCACGCCCGAAGCCCGGCTCCACCATGTCCCTGCCGAGCACGACGGCGGAGACGGACCGGTCCAGGTGCGCGTCCTCGATCCCGTAGCGGTAGTGGACGACGTCGGCCAGTACCTGCGGCGCCCAGTCCCGCACCTTAGCCAGCTCGGTGGGCAGCGGGCCGGTCAGCGTCTGCAGGAACCGGTGCACCACAAGGTGATCCGCGACCTCGCGGGCCACCAGCGACCGCCGGGCCTGCTGCTCGCCCTGACCGGCGACGGCGTCCTGCGGCCGCTCGCGCAGTGAAGTGGACACCTCCTTGACGAGCGCCGCGGCCACGAGCGCCAGCGGTTCGCCCGTCCGCAGTCCGGCGCGTCCCGACTTCCAGTCGTAGACCGCGGAGGACCACAGGTAGTCGGAGAGCCGATCCCGCGCCGCCTGGTCGTCGCCGAAGGCCCGTGCGACGCCCCGCTCGGTCAGTTCGAAGGAATCGCGCAGCACTTCGGCGAGGCGGGCCCGGATCTCGGCCTCGCCGCGGCCGTGTTCCTCGGCCAGGACGCTGACAACGCTTTCCGCCAGCAGGGCCAACGCCGGTTTGGCGGACTCCAGATCCGTGACCACCGGCTCCGCCACCGTGGGCCCGAACAACTCCCGCACCACAACGTCGAGCGCGCGGTCCGCGTTCGTGGCGTAGACGTGGAGCTCGTCGTCGCGCCGCAGCGCGAAGGAGTCCGCGAGGATCCGGCCATCCGCGGTCAACGGCGCGGGCAGCTCGTGGAAGACGATCCGCGGCGGCTCCCCGAGCAGTTCGGCGAGCAGATTGTCGTTGCCCCGCACCAGATCGGCGACGGCACGGCGGATCACGTCGAGGCTGTGCCCCGCCGGATCGCTCCGCACGTCGAGCCACCGCTCCCCACGCTCCAGCTCGCCGGCCCACCGGGTCGGGTCCGTCAGCCGCGGCACGCCGTAAACCTGGTTCTGCAGCGCGCGGAAGTCCTCGATCGACAGGTCCGGGCGGAGCCCGCCCGGGAGACTCGCCCGCAGTTCGGCCTGGCGTGCCCGCTCGATGTCGGCCGTGACCGAATCCTCTTCGCGCACGCCGGTTCGAGTCAGTTTGAGCGCTTCGTCCGCCAGCCTCGCCATCGCGTTCCGCGCGAGCCTGCCCTCGGCCACGTGTGCCCGGATCTCGGCGACCCGCGTGGCCGGCACGTGGAGCGCGCCTTCCGCGACGAAGGCACCCCAGCCCGCGATGCGCTCACCGCCGAGCACCTCGTCGGCGTCCAGCATCCGGATCTCCGGTACGGCGGTACCCTCGGGCCACTCGCCCGGCAACGGTGCCAACCGGTCCCCGCGGTTGTAGACGAGCAGGCCCAGTCGGTTCGCCCGGAGTTTCCGGCCGGACTCGCCGATCGGGAGTTCGAGCCGCGCCCCAGGCAGGCGCCCGGTCGCATCGCGCCAATCCTCGACCCGGTCGAACACCTTGGGCAGCAGGGACCTGCCCAGGTCGTCCAGCCGCTCGTACAGCCAGATGGCCCCGCCGATGCTGCCCATGGCGAGCCCGAGAATCACCACCTCGCCGACGATGCCGCCGAGGATCTGCCCGCCGGTGGGATCGACCCAGAGACCGTTTTCGGCGTGCCCGGTGAACTGCGTTCGCGCCAGGCTGAACGCCTCCGCCAGGAGACCGCCGAACACGCCGAGTTCGGACACCACCACGGTCGTCGCGGTGCTCGCCTTCCGTACGAGTTCCGCGATCACTCCGCGGTCGACCACCGCGCGGACGTCGTGCAGCCGCGAAGGACGGGCCACCGGTTCGAAGAGCCGCATCGCGTTGACCAGCAGCTGCCCCGAGACCCCGCCGATGGCGCCCTCGCGGGCGCTCCCGTTGCTGGTGATCGCCACCAGCTTCCCGTCGAGCGTGAAATGGGGGCCGCCCGAGGAACCTCCCACGGAAGCCACGTTCAGCCTGACCGCGCCCATGGCCGGGGCCTGGCCCGCCACCGTTCCGGTCAGCACGCTGCGGACGCCGAGCGGGTTTCCGAAGTGCACCACGGGTTCGCCGGCGGCCGGGTTCCGCGCGATCCGCGGCGGACCGCCCACCCGGCGGACACCGGGCACCTCGACGAGCACGAGGTCCGGTCGGCTCCGCTGCCGCTCCCAGCTGAGATCGGCGCCGAGGAACGGGTCCTCGGCCAGGCCCAGTTCCGTCCAGGTGAAGTCGTGCACGGCGCGGATCCGGTGCCCGCCGAAGCGCACCCGCCGCGGCCGCAGCCCGGCCAGCACGTGCCGCGCCGTGAGCACCAGGTCGTCGGCCACGATCAGTGCGGTCCCGCGCCCGTCCTTGCCCATGGTCGGCTGGATCACGTTGGGGCCCTCGGCTTCGACGAGGCCGGACACGAGGTCCGGGGCCATATCGTCCACAAGGGACAGACCGGCCAACTCCCTGCCGTGGCGGCCGAACTGGACGGCGAGCTCCCACTCACGGGGCTCGGCGCTCCACTGGTCGCGCAGGCGCACCCGGTACAGCTCCAGGTTTTCCCGCTGCTGGACGGGTTCCGCGGCCGCCTCCCACAGGTCGGCCAGCAACCTGGTCGCTTCCAGCGGGCTCGCGGGCGCCCCGACCCGGCGTTGCACGAGCCGCGTGACGACGTCGACGGTGTGGCCGATCCGGCCCGCCTCCACGTTCAGCCGTGCGAACTCGTCGCCGACCATCTTGTCGGTTGCCGCAAGGTAAGGCGGCATCAGGGAAAGCGTGCCGCGCGGGCCCCGCAACGCCACGAACGCGCCCCGCCGGTCGTATCCCGCCTGCACCCGGCTGTCCAGCCGGGCGTCCGGCAGCCTGCCGATCTTGCCGCCCGTCTCCGTGAGGGTCGGGACCGCGTCGACCACTTCGCGCAGCCAGCGGACGCGACCCGGCAGCGCGAGCCGCAGCGGGCGCGCGCTGTCGCGGTGGCGTTTCTCCAGTTTCGCGTTGACCCGCTCGGCGGTGCGCTCGATCTTCTGCGCCCGGCGCACCTGCTGCAGCAGCACGTCCAGCTCCCGGCCGCGCGCCTCCAGCACCCGGGTGAACCAGTTCTCCGGCAGCAGGCCCCACCGGACATAGGTTTCGATCCGTTGTGCCCAGCGGTCGGTGAGGTAGACCTCTCCGTCCACAGTGAACACGAGAACCGAGTCCAGCACCGCGCGTCCGGCGCGCGAGTCGCGCAGGATCCGCTCCAGCTCGTCGTGGCTGACCACCCAGACCGGACCGCCCTCGGCCGGGTACGCGATCCGTGCCGGGTCGAGCGGGGTGAGCCGGAAGGCTTCCGGCAGCGCCTGCGCGAGTGCCTGCCGGGCCCTGCCGTGCAGTGCCCCGGTCGCGACCTTCGGGTCGGTGCCGAACCGGGCCCGGATGTCGGCGACCAGCTCGTCGTCGTCCACCCCGGCGCGACGGCTCAGCCACGAGGCCGGGCCGTTCGTGGCGACGCCGGAAGGAAGCCACCGGGGCTTGGTTTCCCTGCCCAGCCCCGGCTCGACGATGTCCCCGCCGATCACCACGGCGGACACGGCCCGGTCCAGGTGCTCGCGCTCGGTCCCGTAGCGGTAGCGGACGACTTCGGACAGGGTCTCCCAGCTCCAGCCCCGTACGGTGGCGGCTTCGGGCGACAGCGTGCCGGTCAGCTCCTGCAGGAACTGGTGCGCCACAAGGTGATCCGCGACCTCGCGCTCGATCAGCACCAGCTCGGCGATGGCGCGGGGAGCCCACGCGGCCTCCGGCGCCTGCCGCAGCGTCGTGGACAGTTCCTTGACCAGTGTCGTCGCCAGGATGTCCAGTGACTCGCCGGGACGCAGGCCGATGCGGCCGCTCGCCCAGTCGACGACCCCCGCGGACGACAGGTAGTCGGTGAGCCGGTCGCGCGCGGACTTGTCCGCGGGGAACGCCTGCCGCAGCCCGCGAGGGCTCAGCTCGAACACCCGCGCCAGCATCTCCTCGACGTGCACGCGGACCTCGTCCTCGGACTTCCCGTGCGCGCGGGCCAGGATGGGGACGGCCTTCCCGGCAAGCTCCCGCAGCCAGGGCATCGCCTGCGCCAACCCGGTGACCATCGTGGTTATCGGCTCGGCAGCGGGGTTTTCGGTCCACTCGGCGGCGAAGTCCGTGCGGTCGGCGTTCCAGCGCACCGTCCACCAGCCCGCGACGCGAGCGAGGGGGATCTCGTCGCTGTCCTGCGGCGAGTAGTGCACGTAGACCCTGCTCGCCGGAGTGTCCATTGTGGACGACTGGCGCAGTGCATGGACCAGGTCGGAGGTCGACCAGCCGGACGACGGCGGCCCGGCGAAGTGGACGTCGCCGACCAGGTACCGGGCCTGCCCCGGCGCGGTGACGTCACGGTCGAGGCCGAGGCGGTACCAGGCGAGCGCGTTCCGCAGGTCCTCTTCGAGGCCGCTGTCCGCGGCCGGGAGGTCGGCGTCTCGGCGGTACACGCCCACCCGGTCGAGCTGGAGGCCATGGCGATCACCGAAGGTCAGCAGTGCCTTGTCGCCGGGCAGCTCGATGACCACGACCTGCGGACCGCCGCCGTGGCTGGTGAAACCGTCGTGCTCGCCCGGGACGAGCCTGGCCTGCCAGGTGTTCCACGTCCCGTCCACGTCCTGAACCGCGCCGTTCGCGATCAGCCCGTCGCCGTCCGGGGCCGTCCACAGGTCGTAGGTGCGGCCGGTGCTGTCGACGGCCGAGTAGTAGGCCCACGCCCTGCCCTCGACGACAGCCGGCGCCGCGCGCACCGCGGGCCGCTCGAACACGCCGTCCAGCAACCGGTTCCAGCTCCGCGGCCGCGGAGCCGCGGGAACCCGCAGCGTGGCCAGCTCGTCGGGAGTGCCGGTGAAGTGGTGCACCCTGCTGCTGCCCTGGACGACGAACTCCCGCGCCAGCCCGGCCTGGTGCAGATCGCGGAAATCCCGGTACCCGAACGGAACCGTGATGCTCTCCCGCGAACTGCTGAGCCAGACCGGCATCGGCGCGGCGGCGCCCCACGAGTACTCGTCGTACAGGTGCACCTGGTAGGCGATGTGCACGGCGGGCGGTTCGCCATCGGCGCCGGGCGTGAGGGTCACCAGGCCGGTCACCGCGTACTGGAAGTCGCCGAGCGCGTGGAACCAGTCGCTTTCCCGGGGCTCGCCCGGCTGCGCGGGGTGACGCACCCAGCCCGTCGAGAACGGCCGTGGTCCGTAGTAGCGGGAAGTTTCGGCGTCCCTGACGAGCTGCAGCGCCTCCGCGGTCACGTGCCTGCGCACCGCTTCGCCGAAGCCCGGCAGGTCCCGCACGAGCTCGCCGGGCTCGATCCGGAACGTTTCCCCGGTGTTGCCGAGGAAATGCCGTACCAGGCGCGCCGCGTTGGGCCACAGCAAAGCGCCCGCGCCGGCGGCAATGCCGGTGGCGCGTTTGACAGCCCGGTCTCGGAGGGTCGGTTTGCGCTTGGCGTGCTCGCCCGCGCCGCCGAGGACGCGCGCCTCGCCTCGGGTGGGGTGAGCCGGCCGTTCCGGCAGCGAGCCGAACAGTTCCTCGGTGTCGTCGACCGATTCCGGCAGCGCTGGGAGCGCGTCCAGGGCCGTTTTGCCGACCGGTGGCGTGGCGAGTGCTTCGAGGTGCACGCCGTGCTCGGTCCGCAGGTGCGCGATCGCCTCGTCCAACCTGATGAGACCCTCAAGAGTGCGCGTGGGGCTCGTGTCCCGCCACATTCCGATGAAGACGGTCAGCTCGGTGAGGTGCCCGAATGCCCGGAGCACGGCGGCGCGCACCGTTTCGGTTTCGGCCTGCGCGTATGCGGTTGTCAGTGCCTCCCCGACCCAGCCGGCCAGCTTCGGGGTCCGGGGCTCACGGTGGACCGCCACGTCGAGCACGTCGATGAGGTCGGCGAGCGAGTAGCCGAGGACGACGCCGGGCTGGACTGTCAATGACAGCA
The DNA here is from genome assembly GCF_007713735.2 of Amycolatopsis acidicola. GTDB lineage: Bacteria > Actinomycetota > Actinomycetes > Mycobacteriales > Pseudonocardiaceae > Amycolatopsis_E > Amycolatopsis_E acidicola. The sequence continues at coordinate 19,090 of NZ_VMNW02000024.1, forward strand.
GCGTGATCACGTGCTCCCAGCCGGTTTCGCGCCAACCGTGTGCGGCGCCGAAAGCGTTTTCCTCCGGGCCGAGGTGCCTGCGCAACGCGGCGAGCAGCAAGCCGAGCGAGAAGTTCCCGCCGACCGGAATCAGTTCGAGCGTGCGCTTTCCGAGCGGCGCTTGCTCGCGCAGCGCGGCGGCTCGCCGGGCGACGCCCAGCTGCTTGTCCCGCGCCGGTGGCTCCGGCAGGAGCGTGGACTCCCGCAGCCAGAGCTCCAGACCTTCGGCGGCGGCCAGCATCGCGTCGTGCAACTCGGCCAGGAGGCCGGCCGCCTCGACGTGGGGCAGTTCGAAGGTGAGCTCGTCCGCCAGCGTGGCGATCCGGTTCAGGTCCGGTTTCGCGATCCCGTACCGGGCCGTCCAGCGCTTGTCCCAGGTGACCGCGAACTCCTCCGCCCGCGCCAGCCAGCCCTTCCAGGCGTCGAAGTCGAACTCGTCGCCGGTGGGCGGTTCGGCGGGTAGGCGGTCGTCCGGGACCCGCGTCGCTGTTTCGCCGCCGGGATCGCGTTTGGCGCCGGTGAGCACGGTCCGGTCGGGCGCGGGGTAGGCCGCCGCCTGGATTTCGTGGGCCTGCAACACATGTACGAGCTCGCCGAGGTCCGCGGGACCGGTGGTGACGCTCAGGTAGCCGCGCGGCGGCAGCACGTCCGCGATCGCGGTCAGCAGTCCGGGGCTCAGCTCCCGGTAATTCCAGTCCTTCAGCGCGATGACGAACCGCGCATCGGTTTTCCCGGCCGAAAGCACCACCCTGTTCCCGTGGTCGCCATCGACGAGGAAGTTGCTGAGCCCCAGCGCGGCCAGCTGGGCGATCAGCCTCGGCAGCTCGGCGATTTCACTGTGGCGCACCGACAAGTGCAGCCGCTCCCCGCTGCCGAGGCGGTCCGCCGCCGCCCGCATCGAGGCCTCCGGGTGCGGCCCCGCTGTCACCTCGGGCAGGTCCGGCAGCAGCCTCGGCAGCGCGATGCGGATCTCGCCGTTTGCATCAGGCCCGTCGACCACGACGTACCACGGGCGGAGCGCGTCGACGAGGTCCCCGGCACCGTTGACCACGAGAACGTCGTTGTGGGGCAAGGAATTCCGCAGTTCGAGCACCGCGTTGCGGTAGCCACCGGTGAACTCGTCCCGGCGCACCTCCCGCGGGACCACGGCGCCCGGTTCGGCCGAAGACGGGAGCGTCGCGCGGGCGCGATCGGAGTCCAGTTCACGACGCAGCGGCACCTGGCCGAGGCTCTCCAGGACCGTCCACCCGGCCCGGCCGACGAGCAGCACATCCGCCGGGCCGGGGAAGCCCGGCGTGCCGAACCGGTGGATTTCCGCGACGTCCTCGAGCTGCGTGATGTGGTGGATCTCGGCGAGCAGCTCGGCGCGCAGGGTGTCGGCGTCGTCGGTGAAGTAGTTGGAGGGCACCATGCCTGCCAGCAGCGAGTGCTGGACCTGCTCCAGCACCAGCCGTTGCTCGCGGAGCAGGTCCAACGCCCAGCCCGCGGCCAGCTCACCCGCGGGCGTCGGCGCCCAGCCGTAACCGTCGAGCACCAGCGACATCCAGTCCCGGCCGGGCGCGGGCACCTCGACGTACGCGAAACCGGCGTCGCGGAGGGCGTCGTCGAAGTGCGCGTGCAGGGCCGCGGCGAGACCGCGCGTTTCGACGTCCATCGAGGTGTTCTCGGCCCAGGCGGTGTCCCCGAGCTGCAGCAGGTACTCCACCGTGCCCGCGTCGCCGAGGGAGAACCGCATCCGGACGCCGTCCTGGCCCCGGGTGATCTCGGTGTCCTCGGGCCGGAACCTGGCTCCCCCGAGGGAAAACTCGGAGAGCCCCGCGACGATCCGCTCGGCGGGATCCCGTTCCGCGCGGGAGTACTGCACCGCGGGCGAGCCCGGCCGCAGCTGGATCAGCGAACGCACGTACTCGCTGTCCTCCGGATGGACGGCCAGCGAGACGACCGCCTCGGTCATCTCCTCCGTCCACAAGGGACTCTGAATCGCGGCGAGTTCGGCAGGCAGCACGCCGCCCGGCAACAGCTTGAGGAACCGCCGCTCGGCCTCGTGCGCGCCGATCTCCCGCGCCACCACCTGCGCGGCGGTCAGCCCCGTCGGCTCGCCCTGCAGGGCGTGCGCCGCCTCGTGCAGGATCGCGGCCACGACATCGGCCACCGTCACGTCACGCAGCCGGTTGCCGGCGGCGTCGAAACGGCCCAGCCGCACGCCCATCCGGCGGGTGTCGTCGAGTACCGCGCGCACCGTCGGGTCCGCCGCGGCGCGCCCCGGCACCGACCACGCCGGCGCCCTCAACTGCGTCCGCACGCCTTCCGGGCTCAGCTCGAACAGCCCTTCGACGAGCCGCCGGACCGTCTCGCGCGCCTCGTCCTCGGTGACGCCGTCGAGCACCTCCGTGAGCACCGGCGCCGCGGCCACGGCGACCTCGGCGAGTGTCTCGTCCCGCAGATCCGCCACCACCGACGCGACCCGCCAGGGCGCGAACACCGCCGGCACCTCGGCCGGGCCGGACGCCGCCGCCACCGGCACGGCGGGCATGTGGTGCGTCCCGGTGCTCAGCACCAGCACCGCCGGGCCGTCGCCGCCGAGGTGGCGGAGCCTGCCGTCGGGTTCGACGATGTCCACCGCGATTTCCCGCTGTGCGGCCAGATCCGCCTCGGTGACCGACTCCGGCACGTCGGCGCCCAGCAGCCGCAGCGCGCGCCCGAGCGAGTCCGGCCCGGCCGGAATCCATTGCGCGCGAAGCATTCCCTGGTTCAGCCGCCGGGTCTGGCCGATGCTCGGCGCGTTCGGATCACCGGTGGTGAAGGCGAAGTCGGTGGCCGGGAGCCTGCCGATCCGTTTCGCGCCGGGCAGCGTCGCCGCGACCAGCGCGCCGTAGGGGACCCCGTAGTGGTAGATCGCGGAGCGGACCAGTTCGGTGTGCTCGGAGGAATCCGCCGGCCCCCGGTACTGCTCGCCGACGAGCGCGCCGTGGCGGAAGCGGTGGAGCACGGCCCTGGTGGTGGCGACCAGGTCGGGATCGGCGGGCGCCGGCGGCAGCGGGGCCAGCGCCACGGGCCGCAGCCAGAACATCGAGTCCAGCCAGCCGGGATCGACCTCGATCAGCTGCCTGCGCTGCCAGGGTTCGGCGCGGTCGTGCACCAGGACCAGCTCGGCCGCGATGTCGAGCAGGACGGCCTGTGCGGTGCTGGTGGCGGCGTCCACACCGGTGCGCAGCAGCAGTTGCTCGAACTCGCCGACCTCGTCCGGGCCGAAGCCGAACAGCGCGGCCAGTCCGGCGTGCTGCCTCGGAGCCACAGTGGCCAGCGCGGTCAGCGCGCCCGCGCTGGGAGCGGCGGGAAGTTCGATCAACTCCGCGTCCGCGTCGGCCGCGAAAGCCATCCCGCGCACGAGCGCGGTGGCCACCGCGGCGGTGAACCGGTCGGGCCCGTGTACCCGGAACAGCTCCGCAAGATCGACTTCGGCGTTGCCCTGGGAAAGCTGGAACATGTTGTGCGCCATGAGGTTCCGCGCACCCCCGAGCAGGGGCAGCAGCTCGCCGAGCGCTTCGGCGAAGCCTGCGGGCACCGCGGCTCGCGGCTCTTGCGGCCGGCCGTCCACCGGCCTGCCCGCCCATGCGTCCGCGACGGCTTCCTCGTTGTAGGCGTCGCGCACCAGCTGCGTCAGCGGCATCCCGGTCCTGGTGGCGCGCACGCGCAACGCGTCGAGATCCAGCCGCTTGGCCTTCACCTCGGCCTGCTGCATCTCGGTGAGCTGGTCGCGCGGGTGTTCGGTGTGCAGGACGTGCACCTGGCCGTCGCCGAGGATCCGGTACCGGCTGATGCTGCCGTCGGGTTCGGTTTCGGCGAGTTCGATCTCGACGGCGCTCCGCTCGTCGGTGGACAGTTCGGCCGCGACGCCCCGCATCAGTTCGACCCGGTCCAGCAACAGGCCGCCCGCGTCGAGCGAAACGTCGAAGTCCACTTCGGACGGTAGTTCGGCGAACGCGGTGTTCGCGATCGCGTAAGCCTCGTGCCAACGAGTAAGCGCTTCCCCTGCCGCCCGGTGCGCTTCGGCGTGCGCCAGCGCGTGCTCCGGCGTGGCGTTCGCCCCCTCGGCCAGGTACCGCACCGCCGCCTGCGTCCGGGCTTCACGGGTGGCGAGCACGTCGCGCGCCGTCCGGCCGAGTTGCTCCGCCACGGCGCGCATTCCGTCCGCGCCGGGCGCGTGCTCGGCGAGGAAGGCCAGCACGTGCGCGGCGAGTTCGACGTTCGCTTGCGCGATGGCCTCGGTTCGGTCCGTGGTCACGACCAGCAGGCCACCCGGCTCGGTCTGCTCCGGGCGCGCCTCGCGCACCACCTCGGCGAGTTTCCGGTGCGCCGCATGGGATTCGTAGCCAGGACGCCGGGCGGCCTCACGCAACAACGGGTCGAGGTCGAGCGGACGCTCCTGCGCGGCCTGGCGCCGCCGCGCGAGCAGTTCCCGCGCTCGCTCATCCAGTCCGGGCACGTCCTCGCTGAGCCGCCACGCGTCGCGGGCCATGATTCGCTGCCGCAGCAAGGGAACTTCGTGCTCGTGCAGCTGCAGCACGACGTCGACCATGCCGGTGTCCGCGGTGGCGACGGCACCCTTGAGCTCCCCGCCGACCTCGAACCGCAGCCGGACCCGGACCTCGACCTGCGGGCTGGTGCTCTCCCCGCCGAGCCCGTGCCGGTGGCCGACCTGGCTCTGCGAACCGCGGGAGTTGTCCTTGCCGCGCTCACCGGACACGACGGACACGCCGCCGCCGAACGTCCCGCCGCGATGCGAGCCGCGCTCGATCATGCGGGTCTTTTCCGACCAGTCCGCCTGCTGCAGCCCGCCGGTGCTGTACCGCCGGACGATCTCCACCTGCGGCTCGCCCCGCAGCCGCACGCGCAGCGCCAGCAGGTCGTCGGCGGTGGCGGGCAACTTGGCCAGGTCCACCCACCACGCCGCGAGATCCGGCCACTTCGTCGGCCCCTGGTTCGCGGTGAACAGGTGCCGCAGCGTGTGCAGCGCCGCGGCCGCGCGGTGCGGTTTCAACAGCTTCCGCACGACGTTTTCGGCTGCGGGCAACAACGACTGATACCCGATTTCCAGTGGCGTGCTGGCCAGCCCGACCGGGAAGGTCTCCACCCGGCGGTAGTCCGGCGGCAGCTCCGGGCCCATCGGCGCGCGCGCCACCTTCGCCTGCGGATAGCTGATGGTCAGCGTCCCGGTGGACGCCTCGTGCCGTTCCTCGCCGGGCTGTTTGGCCAGGATCCGGTCGGTCAGCCAGGCCCGCGCCGGTTCCAGCTCCCAGGTGAACCGGGCTTCGTACCGCTGGTGGAACACGACGGCGCCGTCGCGGTCGACCGTGCCCTGCTGCCGCATCCACGACATCGTGGTGGTCTGTGTGGTGGGCCTGCCCGCCATCGCGCCGCCGTCGACGAACCCGCCCGAACCGCCGATCCCGGCCGCGCGCTGGTGCATCCGCGCGCGGCTCCACGTCGGCCACTCGCGGCTCTTGACCTCGCTGCGCGCCGAAGGGTCGAGCGCCACCGGCACCGGCTCGCCGATTGGGACGAGTTCGTAGCGCCCGCTCAACCGCATCCACTGGCCGCGCCGCCGGACCAGTCCGCTGTAGATCTCGGTGCCGCCCTCGGCCATCGCGAGCCGTAGCGTGTTGCTCAGCGCGGCACCCGGCGCGAGCACGTCGCCGACGCGTTCGGCGAGGCCGGCGACCTGGGTGTAGTCGGGCATCAGCCGGGCGAGCACGCGCATCGAGCGCCGGAACGGGGTGGCCTCGCCGTGGTCCTGCCGCCAGCCGGTGACCGTGCCCGCGCCGAGCCCGTGCCCGATCACCGGCTTGCCGGGCAGCCGCGCGTACGACGGCGGCTGGAAACCGCCGCGCACCAAGGCTTGGTAGTCCCGGCGTTCGTGCACCCGCTTCAGCTCCGCCAGCGGATCGGCCGCCGTGGGATCCGCCTCCGGGTACAGCGCCAACGCGGCGGCGGCGAACGTGGGATCTCCCAGCCGCAGCACGGCACCGGCGGCGACATCGGCGGCCAGGTCGAATCGGCCGTCCCGCCACCGCCGGAGCAGCTCGGCGATCGTGTCCGCGGGGACCGCGCGGAGCACCACGTCCATCCCGGCGGCGTAGTACTGGAGCACCTTGGTCGCGGGCAGCAGCCATTCGTACGTCATCGGCAGGGCTTCTTCGTGACCGCCGCCCGTCACGGTGGCCGCGATGGCGGCTTCGAGGATCAGCGCCGGGCCGGGGTTCGCCGAGGAGTGCTCCTCCGTCCCGCCGGGGCGGCCCTGCCGTTCCACGGTCCGGCCACCGGCCAGTACCACCCCGCGTACTCCGCCGACCTCGGCTGTCTGCGTCGTGGTGCCCGTTTTGCTCTGGCGCAGCAGGGATTCCTGGCCGTCGAGGGTGAGCGCCCACGGTCCGCCGGCCACGTCGTCGACCAGCCCGGTGGCCTGCACGGCGGTGACCGAGCCGGTGATCCAGGTGCGACGGCCGGAGCGGTCGCGGTGCGGCACCGGGATCCCGTCGGTGAGCAGGCGGCCGATCCGGGGCCGGACGGTGGCGTTGCCGACATCCGCGGGCGGCGCCCCGGCACGCAACGTCCGGCCGACCGCGGCGGTCAGGCCGCGCGCGTCCAGTCCCTGCGGGGCGGTGCCCGCGGTCAGCAGTTCCACCGGAACACCGGACGGGGTCGGGACTTTTTCGCCCCGCACCGGGGTCACGGCGGCGGTGAGCACCTCGGCGAACTGGCCGGGGAAGTCCTGGGAGACGGGCTCGGCCAGCGCGGGCCGGACCGTCACCTCCCAGCGCAGCGGCACCCGGTACAACTCCGCCGGGCCCGTGTAGTCCAGCCTGCTTCCCGCGTACTGGAGCCAGATCTGGGAGTCGCCGGTGCTGTAGGTGTTGGTGCGGTCCCGGTCGTAGACGCGCAGCAGGGCGGTGAACGCCTTGGTGGAGGTCCTGGAGTAGGTGGTCGCCGTGGTCACCTGCGCGGACGCGGCGTCGAGCACCGTGCGGGAGGCGTGCGGCAGCCGCCCGACCGGCTCCGCCTTTTCCAGGTCCCACACCGCCTTGACGACGACCTCCGCCTCCTCGGCCACCCCGAGACGACCGGCCTCGGCCAGCGGGATCCGGTAGCCGTCCTGCAGCGCCTCGGTCAGCCACAGCGTGGCGTTCTCCGGCGAGAGCTGGTCGAGCACCCGGTCGAGGTCGGGGTGGATGCCTTCGGCGAGCTGCTCCTCGATGAACCGCTGCACCTCGTGGAGCCCGGACAGCCGCCATACGTCGTCGGTCATACCGGGGCCGGCGGGCCGCAAAGCCGTCTGCTCCGCCACGGGTTCCTCGAACCCGCCGTCCACCATCACGGGCACCTGCCGTGTCACGACGAACTGTTCGCCGTTCTCGCCGACGCGGGCCACCCCGTGCTCGTCGACGTCCGGCACCGCGACCGCCCGCGTGACGATCGCGCCGTTCCCGTCGTAGCGGAGCTCGTTCTTCCCGACCCGCAACCCGTTGGCGGCGGCCACTTCCGCGGCGATCTCGAAATACCCGTCGCCGTACACCAGCGACTGCTCGGTGGCCTTGCCCGCGCGGCGGACCTCGATCCGCGTCCTGGTTTCGACGGCGTAGGTGTGCTGCGCCCTGGTGTCGTAGCCCTCGGGGAACGAAACGCTGCCGATGTCGTAGCCGGTGCTGAGATCGACCGCGCTGCCCGCCAGCCGCCGGTGCTCCCAGATGACCTTGGTGCCCGCCGAAACCCCGCCCTGCAGCCCGCGGTTCAGCTCGACCGTCTCGCCCGTGGAGCGCCGGACCATCGAGCTGTGCCCGGGGTGGATCCCGGGCGCCGCGGCGTGCATGGGGCGGGCCGCGGCCCAGTCGATCTCGGTGCGCAGCACGATCTCGTACTCGGGCTTGCCGTCGTCGTCGCGCAGGACGAAGCCGAAACCCTTGTCGCGTAACGCTTCCTGAGTGCGTTCCTGGCGCTGCAGGTTGATCAGCACCTCTTCCTGCCGCTCTCGCGGGACGACGGACATGATCGTGCCGGCGAGGTCGTCGTCGTCCTGGAGCGCGGTCAGGCGCCCGGCCCGCAGCAACTCCTGTTCGTCGCGGGCCGCCTGGTCGAACGCCACGGTCTCGCCGACCGGCTGCTGGTACGCGGCGTTGATCCAGACCCGCAGCGGTTCCGCCGGGCGCTCCAGCTCGCGCCAGCCCTTGCCGTCGTAGACCCACGGGGTGGCGTCCAGGTCGTAGGCGACGAAGGTGCCCTCGTGCTCGTCGCCGGAACCGCGCCGGGCCATCCGCTGTTCCTGCGCCGTGGTGGTCTTCTGGCCGGTCCACCGGCCCTGGACGCCGAGCCCGGCCGCCGCGCGGGCCCGGCCCTCGGTGGTGCGCACGTCGCCCGAGTTCGCGCCGATCAGCGGCAGCCCGGAGTGCAGTCCGGTCCGGCGGTCCACGGTGATCGGCACGGGGACGCGGACCGGCCTGCCCACGCGGAAGCCGATGGTGCGGGTCACCCCGCCGTGCATGAGCTTGTACCCGGTGCCGCCGAGCACCGCCGGCAGGTTCGCGAGCAGTTTCGTGCTCAGCTCGTCCTGCGCGATCGGCGGTTCGGCGCCGTTGTCGTTGAACTCGGCGACGAGGTCCTTCAACGCGGGCAGTCGCTGGTCGACCAGCAGCGCCTTGACGATGGCCAGTTCCGTCGGATCGACCAACGGCGCGGGGGCGGCGGGCGGCGCTGTCGGCGGCGGGGTGCCGCCGGAGTCCGGAGTCTCTCCTGGGGAAGCGCTTTCCGGCGCCGTGGTGCCGCCCTGCGGGCCGGTCGGCGGGGGTGTCGGAACGGTGCCATCGCCGCCCTCGTCCTGGCCGGGATCCTCGTCGTCGCGCAGGAACCGGTCCGGGTCGGCGCGCACGGCGTCGATCGCTTCCTTGACCGTGAGGCCCATCAACAGCGCGCGCGGCGGGCCCGCGGCCAGCACCGGCGGCACGGCGAGCACCAGCCGGTTTCCGGGGAACACCAGCAGTTCCGGTGCGGTCAGGTCCGGGTCGAGCGCGACGCCGAAGCGCGCTTCCCTGCCGTCCTCGAGCCGCAGCAGACCTTCCTTCCGCTCCGGGTCCCAGCCCGAGTGCCGCGCGAAGGCGACGGCCGCGGCCTCCTGCGCGTCCACGGGATCGGTGCTCTCACCACGCCTCGTCCACGGGCGCAAAGGCAAGCGGTCCAACACCTCCCCGGGTTTCATCGGCGAGGTGGGCGCAGCCGTGACGGTGCGGGGGAAGAAGCCGAGGTGGATCACGTGGTCGGTGTCGAACGGCAGATCGGGGTCACCGGCGTAGGGCGCCAGCGGCAGCGAAAACCCGGTCTCCCGCAACCCGGCCGAAACGATCGCCTCGTGGAAGGTTTCCTCCAGCGGTTCGGCCGGATCCGCGTAGCTGACCGTGACGGCGCCGGGCACCGGCTCGTCGGTGAGCACGAGCAGCCGGGTGTCCGGCTGCCCCAGCACGTCGGCGGTGCGCGACAGCTCGCTCATCGGCACCACATGGATCCCGGCCGCCTCGACCAGGTCGGTGATCGGCAGTTCGTCCGGCACCAGCGCGTGCGTGATGCCGCCGCGGACCAGGGCTTCCAAGTGCTCGACCGGAATCCACGGGACGCGCAGGACACGGTGCTGGCCAAGGATTTCCGCGTAGTCCACGGGGATGCGGGCGGCGTCGGACAGCTCACGAGCGAGGTTGTCCGCCGAGCCCCACACCGGCGGCGGGCCCTGGTTGAAGCCCTGCCGGTGCACGGGATCCTCGCCGGGGCGCGTGTGCGCAGGGCCTTCACCCGGCCCGGTGCGCCGCGGCCCGCTCCCCGCACGCCGCTCACGGAAGATGCGCTTGCCCTGGGTGCGAACGCTTTCGTTGTGCTCCTGCTGCGCTTCGTTCACACCCTCCAGCGCCTGCGCGGCGTGCAGGTTCGGCGCCTGCGCCTCGATGATCGTGGTGAGCAGCGCCATTTCCCGGCTCAGCGAACGGGACGGTGGCAAGGCGGGCGCGGTGTCCGCCATCGCGCGCCGCCGGGCCGCCGCCGCGGTGATGAGCGCACGACGGTCCTCTTCGGACAGTTCACGCTCCGGTCCCGGCGCGCCGGCCCACACAAGTTGTTCCCCCGCAACGGGATCCCGGGTTTCGACCGCGAGCAGCTCCGCGACCGCGCGCTTCTCCCGCGCCGCCTCCGACGTGAACGTCTTCGGGTCGAAGCGCGGGCGGAGCTTCGCCGCGACCGGGGTCGAACCCACGCGCTGCGCCGAGTACGCCGGCGCCTCGGGCGCACGCTGCGCGCGCCACTTCTGCAGCCGCAGCCACGCGGCGCGGGCTGCCCAGATCGTCGGCCCGGACAACGCGATCGCGGTGCCGGCCGCCGTCGGCACCGGCCCGGACGTGCCGGTGGCGGCCGCGAGCCCGGTCAGGCTGTAGTAGGCCAGCGCGGAGTTCGCGATGTAGCTGGCGACCGGCCCCTTGCGAGAGCTGTCGCGGCCCATCTTGAGCTCGATCTGCACGCCCAGCTTGGAGATGTAGGCACCGGCGCCGGCCAGCGAGGCACTCACGAGCGCCTGCGTCCAGTTGAACGAACCGGGCGACAGCGAGCTGACCGTGAGCATCCCGGCGGCGACCGTCATCGACGGGAACGCCAGCAGGTTCTGCAGCCGGCGCCAGCGCGGCAGCAGGGTGTTGTCGTAACCCGCGAACCCGCCGATCGCGTTGGACAGCGACGAGGAGAGGAACAGCGCCGAGGGCACCGCGAACGCGGCCTGTGTCCAGGACTGCAGCCCGCTATGGGTGACCGCCGAAAACACCTGCCACGCAAGGCTTCCCGCCCAGCTCGCGGCGAGCGCCGAGGAGAAGACCTTGCCCAGCTTGCCCGCGTGCGGGCCGAGCTTGCTGATCGAGTCGGTGGTGCCGCCGACCGAGCGGTTCACCTTGTCGCGCCACCGGGAGAACTCCTCGATCGCCAGCTGCTGCCGGTCGAACTGGGTCTCGCCTGCCGCCAGGGGGGTGGTGATGATCGCCTGGAAGTCCAGCAGGAACTGCCGGGTGTCCGGCAGCACCTCCCGCCGCACCTCCTCCAGGATTTCGGCGAACTCGTTGCCGGGGTTGATGTCGTACCGCATGTAGTCGTTGATCATCTTCGCGAGCCTGCTCGCGAGCCGGTAGTCCAGCCTGCCGCGTTCGACGAGCGCCTCGCTGCTGACGCGGTTGTCCTGTGAGTGCGCCACCTTCGCGTTGTTGAGCAGCGACCTGATCCCGAACGCCGCGCCGTTGATGCCCTGCAACACCAGCGCGGTGGCCGGGACCGCCCAGAGCGGCCCGCCCGCCGTGACGGCCGCGGCCGCCGCCCCGCCGGCGACCAGGCCGACGCCACCCCAGCCGAGCAACGCCTTCCGCTTGAAGCTCGCGCGCACCCTGGCGATGGAGGCGCGGGCGGCGATCTGGTCCCGCTCCGCCTCGTCCACACCGGACTGAATCTCGTCCACAAAGGACTGACGCTGCTCCGCCGTCATCGGCTCGGACGCTTCGCGGTACGTCCGCTTCTTGTCGCGTTCGTCCGCGCGGACGCCCCGGTTGATCCGCAGCCGGGACTCCTCGCCCGCCTCGACCGCGTCGCGTGCGCGGCCCCCGGCGACGAGCGCCTCGATCGTCCCGCCGCCGTGCAACAGCCCGTCGACGGTCCCCGCGGCCTTCAGGCCACCGCGGTTGCGCCAGCGCTGGATCGCGGCGTCGCGCAGCACGCCGAGGTCTTCGCGGAACTCGCCGGAAGCGGCGGTGGCCGCGGCACGGAACAACTTGCGCGGGTTGGAGCCCGCCGCGACGCGGCCGTCCGCCGCGTCGTACCAGCGCTTGCCCGCCATGATCTGCGGGTTGTGCTGCCAGACGTCCGGCCGGACGCGGAGGTGATCGGCCAGCGACTCCATCCCGAAACCGGGCCCCTGCGCCTTGTACCCGGTCTTCCGCTGCCAGCCTTCGCTGCGTTTCTCGTCGACCCAGTCCTTGATCCGGTCCTGGCGTTCCTCCGACAGCTCGCCGATGAAGTGGTCCCAGGCGCCCGAACTGATCTCGTTGAACGCGAACTCGGCGGTGCGGCGGCCCGCCTCCTCGTGCAGGCGCGCGAAGTTGCCGTGCAGGATCGATTCCACGACCTCCTCGCCCGCGCGCTCCGCGATCTCCTCCAGCAGCGGCGTCATGTCGTTGAAATGCCGCAGGTAGTGCCCGCTGGGCTGCGGGTTGACCGAGTCGGTGCCGAACAGCAGCCGCCGGTGGTTGCGGATCGCGAACTGGATGAACGCCTCCCGCACCTCGGGATCGGCGTTGATGTGCTGCTCCAGCACGTTCCACGAGATGTCGAGTTTGACGTTGGTGGTGTCGAGCAGCCACTGCAGGCGCGCGAAGTGCTCGACGGTGAGCGTGGTCCAGCTGCCGACGCCCAGATGCGCCCAGACGACGTTCGCGTCCTTGAACTCCTCCTGCTGCAACAGATACGCCATCGGGGCGAGGTTGCGCTCGTCCGGCGGGGCGGCCTTGAACAGGCCGTTCGGGCGCAGCAGGGCCTGGCCCATGTCGTTGTGCAGGATCAGCACCTGGCCGGTGAGCGAGATCGCGCGCAGTAGCTCCAGCAGGTGCGGGTTGTAGACGCCGGGCAGCATCTCCGGCAGGCTGTTCAGCTCCCGCTCGCGGCCTGCTTCCTTGAGCAGCGCCCGGATCTGCGGCAGCGCCTCGGTGAGTTTGTCGGAGAACTCCAGCTGTCCCAGCTCGGAGAGGCCACCGTCGGCGGGGAACAGCTCGCGCAGGTCCGGGTGGTCCGCCGCGAGCTCTTCGAAGAGCCTGCGGATCGACGGCCGGGAAGCGAGGTCCTCCTTGACCATCATCGCCGCGGAGGTGAGCTTGCCGACGAACGGCACCCACTCCGGGTTGAGCACCTCGCTGGCTTCCCGCTGCAGCAGCGGTTTGACGGCTTCCTTGGCGAAGGTCGTCTCGGCGAGGTAGCGCGCGGCCTCGCCGTGCATGATCAGCTTCGACATCAGGTAGCCGCCGACGCCCGGCATGTCCACCCGCGAACCCGAGATCCCGGGGAACCAGCGCGCCTGCTCCTCCTCCGACATGCGTTCGCGCGCGTCGAAGAACCGGACGTCGGAGAGCTTGCCGTGCATGTTCAGCATCGGCACCCGGAAAACGAACCCGATGCGCAGCACGTTGATCAGGCCGTAGTACCAGGAGCCGGTGGAGCCCGCGACCAGCCCGATCCCGCGCTGCGGGATCGGTGAGGCGACCACGATGTTGGGCAGGCCCTGCCTGCGCAGCCAGCGCAACAGGTTCTCGTAGGTGATGTACCGCCCGGCGTCGTAGCCCTCGGGGTGCATGTGGATGTCGTGGAAGAACGCCCACCGGCGCGGTTTCCCGACCCGGCCGGCCACCCGTTCCGAAACACCGAGCGCTTGCAGGTCCTCGGAAAGCACCGTGCTGCCGGAGTCGAGCGCGGCGAAGGCGGCCATCCGGTCGGGCACGTCCTCCAGTCCCGCGGACGGGCGGTCGCGGGTCAGCGCGAGGCTCAGGTCGAGCGACGCGTCGACGACCGGGAGCCGCGGCGCGTCCGGCAGCATCTCCGGGTTGCGCGTGATGGTGCTGACCGCGTCGAACGTCAGCCCGGACAGCCGGGCGATCTCCCGGTTCTCCAGTTTTTCCTTGCCCGCCTTGACGACCACCGCCTGCATCGCGCGGACGTAGACCACGTGACTGTCGCGCCGCTGCCGCTCGGCCTCCCGCACTCGCTCGATCGCGGCCCGGAGCCGGTCCTGGTTCGTCTGCGCCTTCGCCGCCAGGTCCCGCAGCACTTCGGTCGCGGGCCGGTCGTCGGCGACCGCGTTGGCCATCCGCTGAGAAGCGACGTACTGCACCGGCAGGCCCAGGATCGAGGCCACGGCATCGGTGTCGCCCGCGGTGATCCGCAGCAGGTGCGGGATCCGCATGCGTTCCGTGAGCACCGCGGCCCTGGCGGAGCGGAGCTCGGCGACCGACTCGAAGTACTCGACCTCGGCGGCGTGGCGCTGTGGCTCGGCCTCGTACCGGGCCGCGACCAGTTCCCCGCGGATGCCGCGGCGGTGGCGCAGCAGCGGGCGGCGGCGCGGCCGGGCCAGGTCCGGCAGCTCGGTCGTGCCGACCTCGGCGAGCACCGGCCTAGTGGCGACCGCCATCAGCCGGGCGCGAGCCTCGTCGAGGATCGCTTCGCGCGCCTTGGCGCCGAGACCGCGGTCGGCGGCCTCCTGCCCGCTCCGCTCGATCACCGCCAGCGTGGTCTCCCTGAAGCGGAGCCACGCGCCCTCTTCCCGTTCCAGTTGGTCGGTCGCCTGGTCCAGCGTGCGGCTCAGCCGCTGCACGTGCTGCTCGATGAGCAGCTTGACGTCCTCCCAGTTGTCCGCTTCGAGGATCCGCGCGTGCAGCGCGGGCGGCGGGTCGACCGGCGTGCCAGGGTCCAGCACCAGCGACGCCACCAATTGCGGGGACAGCCGGTAGATCCGGGCGACGTCGGCGACGACCTCCGGATCGTCCATCGGGACGGGAATGCCCTGTTTCTGCTTGAACTCCACGCCGGCGCGGACGAGCCACCGCACGTCCGCGATCCGCTGCTCGTACAGCCTCGTCGCCTTGGCGGCACGCGCCAGCGCGCGGGCCAGGCTCCGCTGCCGCGGCTCCGAGCGCAGCACGTGGGCGTTGACGTCGCCCAGCAGCCGCAACCGTTCGGCGGGCTTCGGGCCCCACGCCTTGACCGAGCCCTTCGCGAACAGCTTGGAGAAACCGAACTTCCGGCCGTCGCCGGTGATCGAAGCCGGCGCGTCCGGCGGGCGCGTGGTCGCGGGCCGGGCGGGCTCGACCGTCCGCGCCGGCTCGGCGGCACCGTCGAAGTCGCGCTCCGCGTGCCCGGTCGTGATCGCGGCACCCGGCAGCTGGCCGATGAACCACGACGTGTAGTTCAGCCCGTACGCGCCGCTGATCGTCTCGATGTACTCCAGCGTTTCCGGGCGAACCGGTTGCGCGGCACCGGAAGCGCTCAGCAGTTCCTGCGCGATGCGGTCGCGGCGGTCCTTCTGTTCGCGGCCGAGCTGTGGCGGCTGCGCGAGGGTGTCCGCCGTCGTCGAGTCACGTACGAAGGTGAGCGGCTGCAGGCCGTCCGGCCGGACGCGGACGGCGTCGCCGAGCCAGCCCTGGTGCTCGTCGAGGAACTGCCTGCGCGCCGTCGGCGTGAGCACGTCGTGCAGCACGGTCAGATCGACCGCGACATCGCGCAGGCGCACCAGCTGCGCGGGCGTCGGGCGGGCGGAAAGCCCTTCGTCACGCAGGAACTGCTCGAAAGCCTCCAGTTCGGCCGGGTCCTCCGGGGCGTAGCCGAACCACCGCGCGGCGTCCTCGATCGACCGCGGTTCGGCGACCGGCTCCGCCGTGCTCAGCAGCTCCCGCAGCGCGGCGCGCAACAGGATGTCCAGCATGAACCGGTCGTGCCCGGCGGGCACCGGCTCGGCCCAGCCGCGTTCGGCCTGTGCTTCGTACAGCTCGCGCAGCGCGTCCATCCCGAACGCGGCGGCGACCTGCACGGCGGCTGGCAGGTGCTCGCCGAAGCGTTCGTAGATCTCGTTCAGCGGCAGCACGGCGGGGTGGTCGAGCAGGCGGCGCACGACGTCCGGGTCGGCGAACGCGTCGTGCAGCCTGCGCCCGAAGTCCAGCGTCGACTGGGCGCCTTCGAACAGTGCCAGCAGCATTTCCCTGCTGTCTGGCTGGAAATCGTCCGGTTCCGGGGCGCCGACCAGATCGGCGGGCAGCTCGACGCGGTAGGCGTAGAAGTCCCGCAACGAATACCGGACCCGTGGCCGCGCGAGATCGGCGTGCCAGGACACCCACATCGAGTAGGTGCGGCCCTGATGGTCGGTGACGAGGATCGTGCGCTGCTGGTTGAGCTGCCCGCTGACGATCGCGCGCACGTCGCTCACCGCGTCCCCGAGCAGCACCCGGAGACCCGCGGCCGCCTCGTCCCACGCCTGGTCGTTGTTGGCGCGGTCGGTGGAGACGGCGGGGCGCAGCTGTTCCTTCTTCGCCCGGAACGCGTCGCCGAGGTCGGTTCCCGGGTTTCGCCGGACGTACTCGCGCGCCTCGGCCAGCGCGATCAGGTCGGTGGTGTACGGGCGCAACCGGATGCGGTGCCGCTCGCGCAACGCGGCGAACGCCTCCCGCTGCGCCAGGTTTTCCGGGTCGTAGCCGAACATCCTGGCGGCGACGCCCCTGGTCTTGTTGCGCGCCCACTGCACGCGGGTCTGCGGCAGATCGCCGACGCCGTAGACCACGAACCGGTAAGTCAGCACGTTGCGCAGCCCCGCGATGATCGCGAACCGCTGATCGTCCTCACTCGTCCCGGCAGGCAGTTCGAGCCGGTAGTGGTCCGGCTTCGCCCCGGTCAGCACCATGCGCGGGCTGCGGAGCCCGGCCAGCGTGGCGACGGTCAGCTCGACGGGATTTCCCAGGCGGTCACGGAAAACCACCAGCACCTCGTCGCCGGATCGCCGCACCTGCCCGGCATCCAGGTCGTCGAGGTAGAGGCCGCCCGCGATCGCGGCCGCGTGCTTCGCCGCGTCGCCGCTGACCGGCCCGCCCGCCGCGAGCAGGTGCAGCGGCCGAGGGTTGCTCGCCTGCTGGTCGGCCAGGATCAGCCGCACCTGGTCGGCGATCAGCGTGGGCGCCTGCGAACCGAGGTGCCGGATCGGGGCCACCACGCGATAGGCGCCGTCCTCCTGCAGGAACGCCTCCGGGCCGATCGGCACCTCGTCGCGAAGCTGCTGGTACACCGGCCAGAGCTCGCCTTCGGTGCCGGTACCGGTCAACGAGGACCAGCGGTCCACGACCTCGCCGCCGTCGCGCAGCACGATCTCCGCAGTACCCGCGCCGCGGCGGTGGACCCGCACCAGGATCTGCTCGCGGTCCTCCGGTGAGATCTCGACGCTGACGTCGGCGCCGTACTCCTGGATCGAAGTCTGGACCGAGTTGCGGATCGCCTCCAGCATCGAGCTGCCGACGATCGCCTCGGGCTCGGCCGCGACGACGGGGTCCGCCGGCCGCATGGTCCCCGGCTCGAGCTCGGCTTCGGCCGCCGCGCGAAGCCGGGTGAAGCGCGCCCCGAGATCACCTCGGTGGCGGAGCACCGCCGGATCGCTCAGCGCTTCGGCGAGCAGACCGAGGTCCGCGGACAGCGGGTCGAGTTCGATGCGCTCGGCCAGTAGCCGGGCGCGCACCGCGTCCAGCCCCTCCGGCGCCGGACGGCCCATCAGCCTCGCGACCGCGGCGAGTTCCGTTTCCCTGGCCCAGTTCTCGTCCACCCTCGGCAGTTCGGCCTCACCGGTGATCCACGCCCGGTGGGCGAGCACGTCGCGCAGCGCGGCCAGGATCGCGCGGTGGTTTTCCGGCCCGGACGCGGTGGCGGGCAGCTCGAGGCGGTGCACGTTCCGTTCCGCGGTCGTCAGTACCAGCCGCGGCGTGCGCAGGTCCCGCACCGTCGCCACCTGGAGCCGGAAGTCGTCGTGCCCGTCGTCGAACACGAGCGTCGGGATGTCCTGGCCCGCCTGGGTTTCCGCGGTCAGCTGCGGGAAGAGCAGCGGCGCGACCCTGGTGACCGACTCCAGCACCGGATCGGCCACCGGCGGCCCCGGCACCGGCCGCGCCTCGGCGGGCATGGACCGGTTCCGCAGGCGGGACAACGTGATCAGCCGGATCTGGTCGCCGGCGACGGCGAACGCCGCGTCCCCGAGCCGCGACCACGGCGTGGTGATCTCGTACTCGGCGGAGCGCAGGCCCTGCGAGTCGGCGGGCATCGGCGGCAGATCCTGGTACCGGCCCTGGTACCTGGCCTGGTATTCGCGCACGTCGCGGAAGTACTGCCACGGGACCCCGGAATCGCGCTGCAGCACGGTGAACGTCTGCCCCTGCTGATCGGTCAGGTTCAGC
The DNA here is from genome assembly GCF_007713735.2 of Amycolatopsis acidicola. Lineage (GTDB taxonomy): Bacteria > Actinomycetota > Actinomycetes > Mycobacteriales > Pseudonocardiaceae > Amycolatopsis_E > Amycolatopsis_E acidicola. The sequence continues at coordinate 37,152 of NZ_VMNW02000024.1, forward strand.
AGCAGGTGGCCTTCGCTGTTCAGCTGCGCCCACACCGAAATGCCCAGTTCGCGAACCCGGTTGGCGACGGCCTTCCTTGCTCGTTCCACCTGTTCGGTGGTCAGCGGCGGGCCCGCTTCCGGCGTGCCCGTGCCCTCCGGTTCGGCGGCCGGCTCCTCGGGCGTCCCCGCGTGCCGGGCGAGCCAGTCGGGGTCGACCCGCGTGACCAGCCTCTCGGTGAGGTCGAACGCCTGCCGGAAATTGTCCGGAGTGGACGGTCCGGGGATCTCCGTGTCCCCGTAGGCGAGGTGGCGGAACGCGAGCAGGTCGCGGAAGCCGCCGATGACCGCGATCAGCTGGTCGTTCTCCGAAAGCCCCGGCGGCAGCTCGAGTGTCGAGACACCCCTCGTGTGCAGCCGCAGGCGCGGCTCCTCCAGATCGGGCCGGACGACCACGGCGAGCCGGACGTCGGTCTCCCGCCGGACGGCGCTCCCGCCCGGCGCCGGCACCTGGATCACCATCGTCAGGCGGTTCTCGTCCGGGTCGAGCCGCCCGAAGCTGCCGCCGAACGTGGCACCGGCGATCCTGGCCACCCTCGTCGCGTACTCCGGCGACATCGGGAGTTCATGCGACCAGCCGAGCCGGGTCAGGTTCCGCGGCAGTAGCTCGGCACGCAGCCTCGCCCGGGTGATCAGGAGGACCTGGTCGGCCAGCAATGCGGGCACGGACACGCCGAGCCTGCCCAGCGGCAACGGCACCGTGTACTCGTTGCCCCGGCGCACCGTGAAGCTTTCGTCGGCGGGCAGCTGGCTGACCCGCAGATCGCGGTAGACCTGCCACAGCTCGTCGCTGTCCTCGACCAGCACGCTGAACTCGTGCTGCCGGGTGCCGAGCCTGGTCACCCGCAGCGAAAGCCTGCCGTTCGGGAGGCGTTCGGCTGTCGCCTGCAGCCCGTGTTCGAGCAGCGCACGGGTGACGACGGCGGAGATCTCCGGCAGCGAGCCGTTGTCCGACGGGTCGATGGGCGGCGGCAGCTCGGGCGCGCGCCTCGCCTGGCGCAGGTCCGGGATCGCCGGCGCGATCTGTTCGATCCGCAGCAGCTCGTCCCGGTAGGCGGCGGCCAGTTTCGCGGTCCGGCGCAGCGCGCGCCTCCGCCGCATCCGCACGACGGGTGAGTCGCCCCGGTGGAATCCGGCTCCCCTGGCGACTTCGCGCATCGCCAGCAACATGCCGTCGTACGGACCGTCCAGCGCGCGGATCCCGGCACGGGCCAGCAATTCGACGAACCGCCGGCGCTCGGCGAGGTCGGTGGGGTCGACGCCGAACCAGCCCGCGATCCGCGAAAGGGTGGCCTCGACCGCCCATCGCGCCCCGGCGGGTGGCAGTTCTCCTTCTCCCGCAACGGAAACCTGATAGGCAGCCGCGGCGCGCAGTGCCTCGACGATCTCCTCGTGCTGCTCCCGCTCACTCAGCCCGGCCGGCAGTTCGAGCCGGTAGCTGCGCTCCTCTCCTTCGCTCAGCACGAGCTTCGGCACCATGCCCTGCGCGCGATTCCGCCCGGTGGTGATCCGCAGCCGGGCCGACCTGCCTTCGGCGTCCCGGTAGGAGATCTGCATCGCCTGGTTTTCGAGGTCGGTGAACGGCTGGACCCGCGACATCCAGGGGGCGAGCAGTTCGGCCGCCGTGTTCGCGGCCAGCGTGAGCACGCGCGGCGCCACCAGGTCGGGCTCCCCTGACTCCAGTTCGACCGTGCCGAGCCGGTCGGCGATCGCGAGCGCGACCTTGTCCGCGGCCAGTCGCGCGGCGACCCGCGGGTCGAGTCCGGCGAAGGGACTGAGCACCTGGTAGACGTCGTGGTGCTCGCCGAACGCGCGATGCGCGGGCGGCCGGTTCCCGGCGCGCAGCTCCGCGTACACCGGCCATTCGTAGGCCTCGTCCCGGATCAGAACCTGGAACTCTTCCCCGGTGGCGGTGGCGATCCGGACCTGCACCGACCTGTTTCCCGGCCCCTGCGTCAGATCCGGGCCGGTGAAACTCGGGATCGCGTGGACCGGCAGGCCCTGCACCCGCGCGATCAGCTCCGTGATGAAGGCGGTGCGGTACTCCTCGCTCTCCAGACCTGGCCGGGACACGGTCGGCTCTTCCGTCAGGTCCCCGCCGAGCAGGTCGCGGTAGGCGACCACCCGCGCGGCGTAGGCGGCGATCGTCTCCAGGTCCCTGCCGCGACCGTCGGGCAACCGCAGGCGGTGCGCGCCGGCCGTGCCGAGCAGTTGCACGCTGGGCTGGGTGAGGCCGTCCTGTTCGCTCAGGTAGAGCCGGAACTGCTCGCCGTGGCCATCGGTGAGGAACACCCAGAGATCGCCGTTGGTGGAGTACACGACGGGATGGGAGCGCGGGCTCAGCCGGTGGATGAGCTGCTCCAGCTGCCGGCGCGTGTGGTCCGCCAGTCCCGCCGTCCGGTCGGGGTGGAGCCGGACCGCGTCCCGCACGGCGGGGATCCCGAGCCTGGTGGCCGTGATCGCCAGTGCCTGCTCGGCGACGAACAAGGGGGCGAGCTCGTCCGACCCCGGCGACGACGCCTCGAAGAACCGGCCCACCCGCTTCGGCGAAGCCCAGCCGCGCCCGTCCGTGCGCAGTTCGGTTTGCCGGTTTCCCTTGGTGTACAAGGCAAGCCGGTAGGGGCCCGCGCTACCGCCGTCGGTGATCTCCAGCCAGACGGTGCCTTCGTGGTTCATCCGCGCGACGACGGTCGCGTCGAACACGGCCAGCCGCGCGGCGACGGCGGTGACGCTGTCGGCGACCCAGCGCTGGGAGATCAGGTCGTCGGCAGTCAGCTGCGCCCGGACGATGTCGGCGACGGCGTGCGCCCGGCGAGCCTCGCCGATGCGGCGCGACAACGTGCGGTGGCTGACGTGGTGCGGCACGCCCGGGCTGTCCTGGGTGACCGAATACGTGATGCCGCCGGCGAACGTGAGTTCGGTGCTCGCCGGTCCGACGATCAGCGCACGGGACGCACGCTCGTCGCCCGGCTCGGCGTCGAGGCGTACGAAGATCGTGTGCTCGACACCGGCTTCGGTGGTGACGTGCACCCGCACCGCGGCCGGCTCCGGGATGACTTCGAGCGTCGCGCCGTCCAGCTCCGGCAAGGCGCGGACCAGCGCCTCGGCTTCCGCGATCCAGCCACCGGAGACCGCTTGCGGGGCTTGGGTTTCCGCAGTTTCCGAGGCTGCCGGGGCTGCCGTCGTTTCCGGTGCCGCCTCGCCGGGATCCACGAGCGCGTCGATCGTCGCGACGACGAAGTCCGCGCGTCCGGTGTCGCTGGTGACGTCGCGCAGCGTCCGGTAGCCGACGAAGTGGCGTGACCCCGACTCGTCCTGCGAGACCGCGTAACGGCCTTCGGCGAGCGCGAACTCCGCGGTGCCCGCGCCGACGAGCAGGGTAGTGGCCGTGTCCGGGTCCTCGTCGCTTGGCTGCTCCCGGAAGAAGATCGTGTACTGCTCTCCGCCCGCCGTCTCGACGTGCACCCGCAACGCGCCGGGCAGCTCTTCGAGCGCCCAGGTGGCGTCGGCCAGGTTCGGCAGCGCCCGCAGCCCTTCCTCGACGGCACGGACCCAGGGCGCGCCGGTCTCCGGGCGGAACGGTTCGAGCAGGCCGGTGACGACGCCGAGCAGGAACTCCGTGCGCTCCGCCGGGGTGAACTCGGCCGGCACCGTCCGGTAGCCGACGTAATGCCACGGCCCCGACTCGTCCTGCGACACGGTGTGCGCCACGCCCCCGAACCGGAATTCCACCGTGCCCGCGCCGATCAGCAGGTTCGACTCCGCGTCCGGGAGCCCGTCCGGCAGGTCGTCCCGGACGAAGACCGTGTAGTGCTCCCCTTCGGCCGTCTCGAAATGCACCCGCACGGCACCGGGCACCTCGGTGAGTTCGAAGCTTCCGCCCGCCAGTTCCGGCAGCGCCGCCAACGCCGCTTCCGCATCCCGGACCCACTCCGTGGCCTCAGCGGGCTCCTCGGCCTCAGCGGGCTCAGCGGGCTCAGCGGGCTCAGCGGGCTCAGCGGGCTCAGCGGGCTCCTGAGTCTCCGCAGGCTCCTCGGCGACCTGCGGCGGCTGCGCCGGAACACCGGCCGCTGCCCAGATGTCGCGGTCGGCGTGCCCCACCCTGGCGCGGCCGAGGAGCTGGTCCGCGAGCCAGGACGCGTAGCGCGCGCCGTGTCCCCGCAGCGCCGCGATGACCGTGATCGCCCAGTCGTCGTCGTGGTCCTCGGTCGGAGTCGGCTCGTGCAGGAACGCACTGGCCGTTCGCCCCTCCTCGACGGTCCACCGCCCGGCGAACCGCCTACCGAGGTCGTACCCGAAGCCCGTCATCCCGGCGGGCCGCGACAGCAGCGCGTCGGCCAGCCAGCCGGGCCTTTCCCTTGTCACGAAAGAACGTCGTGCTTCGGGTGTCCAGGCGTCGTGGACGACGGTCAGCTCGATCGCGAGCGCACGCAGCCGGACCAGATCGGTCTCGCTGGTGAGGTCCAGTCCGGTGCCCAGCACCAGCTCGCGGAAGTCGTCGAACTCGCTTTCCGGGTCGAACCCGAACCACCGGGCGGCATCCCCGGCCACCGGCGCCGGTACCTGCACCGCGTCGTGCCGCAGATCGCGCAGAATCCGGTACACGGCCCGGATTTCGTTCTCCCCCGGCGCGAGCGCCTCCGGCCGGATGTGCTCGTAGAGGTAGTCCCATCCCAGCAGCGCGGCGACCCGGACGGCCTCCGGCGTCGCGAAGCCGAACCGCCGGTAGAGCTCCGGCCAGGACGGCGCCTCGCCGTCCATCAGGCTCCACTCCAGCAGTTCCGGCTGCTGGACGGCGTCCCGGAGCATTGCGCCGAGGTTCCGCGTCGCGAACAGCGCACCGACATCGACCGTGCCGGCCGGGACTGTCGACACGGTGGGGTCGAGGTGGAGCCGGTGGAAGCCGCCGACCACCCCGGGCCGCAGCGTGGGTTCACCGGCACCGACCTGCCAGCGGGGCAGCACCGAAATCGCGCGGTCGCCCCGGCGCACCGTCAGGGCCTGGTTGCCCGGCTCCCCGGTCACCGTCACCGACGGGTCGCCGATCAGCTGCCGGAGGACCGCCGCCGCGCGTTCCCACGCCTGGACGCCGTTCGGGTCGCCTCCGGGTACCAGCGCCATCCCGGCGCGCACGGCCTCGAAGTCGTCCCGGATCGCGAAAACCTGCTCGGCGATGCCCGCGATCCGTTGTGCCACTTCGGATCGCGTGCCGTCGAGCGTGTCGTACCGGTGGAAGACCCCGTCCTGCCCGCCCTCGGGCCGCGGGGTGCCGGGGCGGAGGACGTCCACCAGCACGCGCTCGCCCTCGCGCGGCTGGAGGTCCAGCACCAGACGCCCGTCCGAACCGACGTGGCTGACGCCCACGCGCGAAACGCCGGGTATCCGCGCCGTGATCGCCTCGTGCGCGGCGGCAGCCATCAGAAGCCGGTGGACGGTCGCCGCGATCCCGGCGGGACCGTGGATCCCGGATTCGGCGTCCACGAGGCCGTCACCGCGCACGACCCGGTAAGAATCGGTACCGGCGAACGCTTCCCCGCTGATGAAGACCTCGAGCTCGGACCCGTCCGCGAGTGTCAGGAGCGCCTCACCGCCCCGCTCCGCGTCCGTGCTCAGCACCTGCGCCGCGGCCACGCCCGGCACCCCGCCCAGCGCGTTTTCCAGTGCCGCCACCTGATCGCGGCCGAGGCTCGGCTCGATCGGCTCGCGGCCCCGCTCCATCGACGAGACGAACAGGTTCGTGTGCTCGGGCGCGGCGAGGTACCGCGCGATCAGCACGGCGGTGAGCGTGTCGTCGGACCAGCTCGCCACTTCCCGCAGTTCCTCGGACAGCAGCTCCGGCGGCACCGTGCGCAGCCATTCGAGGACGACCTGGTGGTCCTCGATCTCCCGGCCGAGCATGAAGCCGATCAGGTCGTCGTTCTCACGCTCCGCGTTCAGCGGCGAGGGCCGCAGGGAGGTGACGGCCTCCTTGAGCAGCGTGGCGACGAGCAGGTTCAGCTCTTCACCCACGGCAAGGCCGATCCGCCCGGAGCTCCAGTCGTAAACCCCGGGCGCGTCCAGGTACGCCAGCAGGTCGGTGCGGCCAGCCGGAACCCCAACGCGGGTCAGCTCGAACGCGTCGTCCAGGAGCGCGTGCAAGCGGGCGCGGAGTTCGGGCCCGTTGGTCTTCAGGCCCTTCTTGCCCGCCGCGGTGGCGATCTTGCTCGCTGCCGACCAGGCCATCGCCTCGATGCGCGCCTTCGCCGCCGTGTCCAGGCGTGTGACGGTGAAGCGTGCATCGACCGGCGCGTAACGCGCGTCGACGACGGCCAGTGTTTCCAGCACGCGCTCCCGCACGTACCCGAGCCGGGTGTCGAGCGAGATCCGGGCCGGCATCGCCGAGCGGCCGATTCCGCGGGCATCCCTCGACATCGCGGAGAACTCGATCCCGGCGTGCCCGCCCCTCGCGGGCGCAGACGGGGTGAAGTGCAGCTCGGCATTGGCACCCGAGGCGAACTCCACCGTGGCGACGACCCGGCCGAGCGCGTCGCGGCCCGTGATGTCCAAACGCGACACAGACGGGGGCAGGTCAGCGGCGATTTCCCGCAGTGCGTCGAGGATTTCCGCGACACCGGCGTCCCAGTCGACCGGCCCTTCCGCGCGGCCGTACTTGTCGTCCACAAGGGACCATCCGGCCGGCGGCTGATCCGGCTCCGCCACCAGCACCGGCTCGGGCTCGGGTTCCGGTTGCTCCTCCGGTTCCGCCGCCAGGTGCACCACCCAGCCTTCGGCGCCGGCCAACACGGCCGACGCGGGAACGGCGACGGGGTCCTCGCCCAGCCCGTAGGAATCCAGCACCTCGGCGAGCAGGGCCGCCTCCGGGGTGCCGCCGACGAACCGGATGGTCACCGAACCGGGGAACTCCGGGCTCTGCTCGGCGCCGGGCAGCACCGCGATCCGGGCCGCGTCGTCCTCGGCCAGCACCGCTTCGACGTAGTCGGTGTCGGCAGGGATGACGGTGATTCCCTTTGCTGCCAACGCTTCCAGGACGGCTTCCGGCCCATCCGCGGCGACGTGGGTGATCCCCGCGTTGGCGAGCCTGCCCGCCACCGCGACGAGGTGCCGTTGCATCGCCACGTCGCCGGGGTCACCGGTGAACACCGCGATGCGGTGCCCGGACAGCACTTCGCCGTAGCTCAGGGGAAGCGCTTCCCCAGTGGTGACGGCGAGTTCGATGCGCTGCCGCGAGTCGGCAGGCCCCGGCTCGGCTGGTGCTCCGAGTGCCACGGCGGGCAGGAAGTGGTTACCCCGCTTGAGAACGAAGACCCCGCCACCGGCCGGACCGAGGTGCGTCGTCGAACCGTCCGTCTCGACGACCGTGACCGGCCCGCCTTCTTCGTGTCCCGGCACGGCGGACAGCGCACGCTCCAACGCGTCCGGTCCCGCCGCGATCCACTGTGGACGGAGTCCGTGCTCGTCGAGGAACCGCTGCTGCGCTGCGGTGACCGTGCCGGGCCCGGTGAGACTGCCGACCCCGCCGTGGCTCGCGCCGGCGCCCGCGAGCGTGGCCGCCAGCCAGGCGCCGTAGGACACCCCGTACTGGTCGATCGCGACCCGGACCTGCTCCCGCGCCGCTTCACCGGCGCCGGCGAGCACGGTGCTCGTGGTCCGGTCCAGCTGGTCGTGTGCCGGAACGGCGGGCAGCTCCGCGAGCGGGCTCAGGTGCGCCGGGCGGTACTTCAGGCCGTCGGTGAACCAGCCCGGGTCCTGCTCCAACACCCCGCGCCGCTGCCCAGGCTGTGCCAGGTTGTGCGTGATGGCCAGCTCCGCCGCCAGGTTCAGCAGCGCACGCCGGTCACGCTCGCCGGGCTGCTCCGGGTCCGGCACGCCCGCCGCGCGCAACAGCTCGACGAAGGCGTCGAGTTCGTCCGCGTAGTCGAACAGGGCGGCCGCGTCGGCGAGCGTCTCCGGGATCTCCGGCGCGCCGTCCAACTCGGAAAGCACGGCTTCGACGAACTCGCCCAACGCCGGACCGGCGAGGTCGGCCTGTGCGCGCAGCAACGCGTACAAACCGTTGGGCGGCAGCCGATCCCGGAGGTAGGCCCGGACGTCGGACGCGGGTCGCGCCTGGCCGGTCCACGCGTCACGACGCTCGGCTTGCGGTGCGAACGGCTGCTCGGCGTCAACGCCCAGCGCCACCAGCAGCTCGGGGAGGTACTCGGCGTCTTCCACCCCGGACTGGCGCGCCCACTCCTCGACGAAATCGAACAACTCACGGGGCAACCCGCCCTGCGTGCGGTCCGGCCCGACGAGCTCGGCCTGCACCGTCCTGCCACCGAACTCGAGGCCGGCCAGCTGCAGGTTGATCGCGCGGACCAGCGTTTCCCGGCCGCTGGAAAGCGCTTCCCGGAGCGAGATCGGCAGTGGCGCGCGGTAACCCCGCTCCCGCAATGCGGTCACGGCCCGCAGCAGTTCCGGCAGCGGCGCGGTGCGCCACTGCTCGACGATCCGGTCGACAGCCGCCGCCGCGGCGGCGCCGGTGATCCCGGGCGCTGTCCGCGATGGCGGCCGTTGCCCCAGCCAAGCGCTTTCCGCGACGACGTCGGTGAGCACGACCGACCGGCCGGAAAGCCGCACGGTGTGGTCGGTGTGCACGACGAACGAAGGCTCCGGCAGCACCAGCACCTGGCCGTCGATCGGCGTCGGCACCGCGCGCCGCGTCCGGACCCGGGTGATGAGCGTCTGCTGCGCGCTGCTCGCGGAATGCTTGGCGTACGCGGCTTCCCAACTGGACAGGCCGACGGTGGGCGCGGTCAGCGCGCTGCCCTGCGCCAGGTAACCGCTCGCGAGCGTGGTGAGCTGGTCGCCGGTCAGCTTGCCGGCCAGCGGAACGAGCCAGGCTACTTCGGACAGTGCCGTGCCGTGGGCGAACACCATCGGCTCGACGAGCAGGTTTTCGTCCGCGATGCGGTCGATCTCGGCGAGGATCTCGTCGAACTCCGCGTTGCGCACCGGGGGTTCGCCGTCCCACGAAGCCACATAGGCGAGGTAGCGACCCAGCTCGGCCTGGTCGGCGAGGAACCGCCGGACCCAAGCTTGGTCGTCCGCGGAAAGCGCTTCCCAGCGGCCACGCAGCAGGGCCTGGTCGGGTGCGTCGAGCTGCCAGCCGATCGTTTCGGCGAGCCCGTCGCCGTCCGGGACGACGCGTTCGCCCGCGGTCTCGGCGAGGTGCCCCAGCACCCCGAGCGACTTCCGGCGGTCGTAGACGTCCCGCAGGGCGACCTCGAAGTAGGTCCGTTCCCCGATGACGTCCCACAGCGACTCGTTTCCTGCCGCCGCCGCACGGAACTCCGGGAACGAGGCCGACGGATGGAAGTGCCGGTACACGAAATAGCCGAACGCCGCTGAAATCGGGTCGCCACTCGCGGGAAGCCGTCGCAGCATTTCGGGGCTCAGCAACCCTCGCGGCCGTTGCCCTGCCACGAGCAATGGCGCGGCGAGCGGCTGTCCGTCGAGCGGAACCGCGCGCTCCAGCGCGATCTCGTCGGCGGACGCGACGAGGTCGTGCAGCAGGTTGACCAGGAAAGTGCCGTGCACCGCGTGCGACGCCGTGGCCGGGAACTCCTGCAGGGTCTCTTCCAGGTCCGCGAGCAGCTCGTCGAACCGGTCGATCGTCCAGCCCAGCGCGACGGCCCGGTCCGAACCCGCGGCAGCGGCACGCAACCCGGCGGAAAGCTCGCGCAGGATCCGCACCGGTTCGGCGACTTCGCCGAACCACAAGGCGTTCTCCTCGAACCGCCCGGCGGGCAGCGCGTCACCGGCGATCGCGCGGAACTCGTCGATCTCGGCCCGCAGCTGGTCCCAGGCCACCCGCAGTTCTCGTGGGTCGGCGGCGTTCTCCAGCCTGGTCAGGCCCGGCGGCACCGGCAGCCCGCCGAACGCGGCACGCACGCGCGCGGCGACCGTGCCCCCGGCGACCGGCGCGGTGAGCCGCTCGGTCAGACCGGCGGGCGCTCCGGCCTGTGGGCTCAGCGCGCGAAGTGTGTCCACATAGGACTGGCGGAAACGGCCGGTGAGCTGTCCGGACATCGCTTCGAGCCCACGTACCGCCAGCGCCTCGGTGATCATCGCGAGGAAGTCACCGTCCGCAGGCCCGTCGATGAGCACTCGGCCGTCGTCGGTCCGGAACAGGTTGGCGGCGCCGGGCCCGCCCGTCGTGTCGGCGGCCACCCGCTGGGCCCAGCCTTCCAGCAGCCCGGCCAGCTCGGGGTGCTGCTCGCGCAGCGAGTCGGCGGCGAACAGCCCGCGCAGGGTGTTTTCGTCGTACTGGGCAAGGTTCCGCTCCGCGAGCGCGGCCGCTGTCGCGGCGACGAACTCACGCAAGGCGCCAGCCGCGGCGATCCACTCGTCGCCGTCCGCCGCCGCGACTCGTGCGATGTGGTTGGCGAGACTGCCTTCCCGTGGCGATTCCACGGAGACGGCGCGGAGCTCCCCGGCCGTGCGCACGAGACCCGCGGCATAGATCTCCGGTTTCGCGAATCCGGTACCGGAGTCCTCAATGGACAGCAAGGTGCGCAGCCGGTCCACCGAGTCGTGCAGGCGGAGCGTCGCGATGTGCTCCCGGTCGGCATTGAGCAACCGGTAGCTTTCGCCCTCAGGAACCACTCGCACGTCGCCCGGAGTGAGCCCGAGCCGCCCGGCAGCGAACCGGCCGAGCGCGTCGGCCAGCAACCCCTGCGCCCGCCCGGGGTCACTCTCGTCGATTCCGGTGACCAGCAGCAGGTTTCCGGGGTCGACGGGCTCCGCGGAAGCGGGCGGGTCCGTGTCCACAGTGGACTCGTCGTCGAGGAGCGCGGCCACGCGGGCCGTGATCGCGTTCCGTTTCGCGAAATCCTCACGGCCCACCGCGTCGGCCGCTTCCCGCTGAAGCTCTTCCACCATCGCGGGATCGGCGACCACCGCGGCGATCGGGTCGTGCCTGCCGCGGATCAGCCACCAGCGGGACTCCCGGACCGCCTTCCGCCATTCGACGGCATGGGCGAAGGACCCGGACTCGTGCTTGGTGGCCACCACGCCCCAGGCACGGAGGTAGCGGTCGATGGGCAGCGCGTGCCCGTGCGCGTGGACGAGGTTCTCGGCGAGTTCGGTGGTGTCGCCACTGGGGTCGAGAATGCCGAGCACGCCCAGCCACATGCTGTGTGCCCAGGACACGAGCTCGCGTGGCAGGAAACGCCAGCCATGATCGAGCGGCTCCGCCTGTCCCAGGCGCGCCACCAGCGCGCCCAGCGGGCTCTGCACCCGCGCCGCGCGCCGGTGCCAGTCCGACACGGCGGCGCGGCCGGGCCGCGGTGGTTCGAAGACCTCCCGGAACAGCGCGCTCACCCGTTCCGCCACATCGGCGCCGGAAAGGCCCTCCTCCGTGCGGTTCCCTTGGCCGGTGCTGACGATCCGGCCGGGTTCGACGAGCACCTGCGCCCTGCCGTCCGGGGAGTCCGCGATCACCTGGCCGCCGAGGATCCGGACGACGGGCCAGGTGGACTCGAAGTCCCCGCCGCGGCCGAGCACCGGGCGCACGGTGCCGTCCGGCTCGGCGGTGATCACCTCCCCGGACTCGGTCCGGATGCTCGTCCGGCCGGTGCGGCCGACCTCGATCGTGCGGCCGTCGCTGGTGCGCACCACCACGACACCGTCCGCGACGCGCACCATGGTGCCCTCCGCGCCGCGGTCCGCCAGCACCACGGCACGCCCGCCTTCGCGGACCTCCGCGCCGGGGACCTCGTCGGTCACCGCGAACTCCTGCCCACCGGCACGCAGGGTGATCGTCCCGTTTTCGGCTACCAGCAAGGTGATCCCGGTCGCCGCACCGTCCTTTGCGGACACTTCGACGGTCCGGCCGCGGACCTCCACGTGCGGCGGGAAGGCAGGGGTGCCGGCGTCGAGGAGGTCCGCCATCGCGGCGCCGCCGTCCCCGGCCAGCTCCAGCACCCACGCGGCGAGCATCGTGCGCACCAGCTCGTCCGGTTCCCGCGGCAACCGCGCGCCAGGGAGCTGGCGCAGCAGATCCTCGATCCTCGGCCACAGCTCGTGATCCTCGAACGGGCCCGCCGTCTCGTCGAGCAGCCGGCCCAGGGAGTCGGCGAGCGTCGCCACCACCTGGTCGGTCGCGTCACGCACGGTGTCGCCGTCGAGTACCGGGCCGTCGCCGAACTGGAGTGTCAGGCCGGAAACCGGTTGCCTGGCAAGGTCTTCGTAACCCTCGTGCAGCGCGGCGAAGATGTCGTCCACGGCGTCGCCGAGCACGCGCACGCCCTCCGGCCCGATGACCAGCTGCCCACCGGAGAACTCCAGGTGTTCCGCGAGGTCACGCCGCAGCCAGTCCGGCAGCGCCCCGAGGATCCCGGCGTAGAACCGGACTTCGGCGTCGTCGGCCAACACACCGACGGCGGGGGCAAACACGCCAGCGGGAGCGGCAAACACGCCGTCGGGGGCGAGGGCGCTGAACACGTCGTCGCCGAGTAGGGCCAGTAGTCCGTGCTCGGCTGAGCGGGCCTTGGTGGTCTGCACGAACCGGGCGTACTCGGCGACCTTTTCCGGCGCGCGGCCCGCGCGTTCCGACACCAGGCGGTAGATCGCGATCAGCGTCGCGGCGGTGGCCGTCGAGTAGAAGTCCCCGTCGCGCCGCGCCGGGGTGATCGCGGCATAGTTGTGCCCCAAGGGGTCGTGGAACAGTGGCCCTTCCGGGTTCCGCAGCGCGTAGTTGTGCGTGAACACCCGCGCGGTCAGGACGTCGTCGGCGAGACGCACGGTGGTCTCGTCCCGGTCGACCGGCTGGTCCGGCAGCGCGGCCCGCAGCTCGTCCCCGAACTCCGTCTGTCCTTTTCGGACTTCTTTGTTGTAGTCGAGTATCCGGCCGCGCAGCACGATGAGCTGCTCCGCCGCAGCCATCGCGTCGTGCTCCTCCAGCGCCGCCGCGTACGCCCGCACTGTCGGCATGATCGCGCGCACCTGCGCCAGCCGCGCGGTGGCGAACGACACCGCCTCCTCGCCCGGCTGCGTGGTCCCGAAGGCGTGCAGCGTGCGCAGCCAGGTCTCCTCCAGGATCGCCGCGGTGTGCCAGGCGTGCCAGGCCGTGGTGCTCTGGGCAGGCTGGTCCCCGGCGAGCTCGACGATCTTGACCTGGCCCTGGTCCCAGTCGCGGCTGAGCTCGGCCGCCAGCCGCGCCGGGAGCGGGGACGGTGGCGTGGTGCGCGAAGCCTGCTCCTGTGCGTCGCGGACCGCTTCCGCGTGCGCGACACGCGCCCGGTTGACCTCGTCGACCGCGGCGCTCACGTCCTCCGACTGAGCCGAACGCAGGCGGCGTTCGGCCGCCGCCACGACCTCGGCGGCGCGCTGGACCGGCGACTTTTCCTGTCCCGGGCCGGGGTTTCCGCCCGAAGCCTCCCAAACGGCACCGGGCAGCGAACCGGGGCCTGGACGGTACCGCGCCCAGCCAGGGCCGTCTTCCGAAGGCGCGAGCTGCGCGGGCCGCGGGCCGACGACGGGCCGTTTCCGCTCGACCTCCCACACGTTCTTCGGCGCGAGCACGTCGGTACCCGCGGCGAGGAACGTCGCCAGCCGCGCCCGCACGTCCCGCAGCGCGGCGGCGATCCCGTCCAGGTCGCCGGACCGCGAAGCCTCTTCGAGCCGGTCCAGAAGTCCTTGTGCCGCCCCGAAACCGGGCCGCAACCGGTCGACGAGAGATTCGCCTTCCAGCCCCGGCACCACGAGCCGCAGGATGTGCCCCACCGACACGCCGTCGTCGGGATGCGCGTCGTCGGACTCCAGCGCCTCGGCGAACGCGACCAGCTCGCCGACCCGCGCGAGCTCGCCGCCGTCCGCGTGTTTGATGATCGCCGCGACGAGCTGGGCCTGTGCCCGGACGTCGCCACCGAACTGCTGGATGTCGAGCATCGCCTGCCCCAGCGGGCCACCGTGGTGGTTGACCTTCGCCCAGGACGAGCGGATCGCGCGCAGCAGCAACTCGCCGCCGAACCGCTCGGCGGGGCCGGCCTGCGCGATCTGCCCGGCCCATCCAGCGAGGAATCCGGCGGACCTGCCGACCAACTCGTCCAGCATGAGCAGGGCCGGTGCGAGTTCAGCGGCCGTGCCCGCCTGCGCTGCGACCACCGCCGCGTCCCAGCTGCCCATCACGGCACTCGGCAGTTCGCCGTCGAGTGCCTGGCGCACAGGGGAATCGGCCGGCAGCGCGTGGGGCGCCAGCTCCCGCAGCTTCTCCCAAGGCGGGGCCAGGAAGCTCTCCGGGGTGCTCACCGCCCCGCTCGGCAGCCAGCTGAGCAGTGCGTCGCGTCGAGGTCGCTCGGGGCCCAGCAGGTCGCCGAAGTACCCGACCAGCGCATCGAGGGTCTCGAGCGCCGTCTTCCTGCCGCGGTTCGCCCGGGAGATCACCTCGATCCGGCCGGTGCGCCCGACCACGACCTCGACCTGACCGTCCGGCGTGGTGGCGGTCATCAGCCCGCGCGAGTCCCGGGAGACCTCCGGCGGCCTGATGCCGAACGCGGTGCGGGGGCCGTCGTCCACCACCATGCCGCGGTCGGCGCCGACCTCGGCCACGAACTCGCCGTCGCGGTGCACCAGCACGCGGCCGTCCGCGGTCAGCTCGGTCACCGCGCCGTCGGTGACCTCGACGCGCACCGAGCCCGCACCGAACCTGATCACCGTCCCATCGAGGGAATCCAGCCCGTCCCCGCGGTCGCGCAGCGTGATCTCGCCGTCCCCGGCCACCACACCGGCTGGCAGGCTCCCCTCGGACAACGGCACCTCGATGCCGTGGCGGGACAGGGTCACCCGGCCGTCCCCGAACCGCAGCCGGACTCCCTCGGCGGCGCCGGCGGTGGCGGTCACGAAGACCGCGCCGTCCTCGATCTCGATCTTGGGTGGATAGGCCGGCAGGTCGGCACCTAGCGCGTCGGCGAGGTGGCGCCAGGCGGGTACGTTTCCGGGGTTGTCGCGCGCTTCCAGCAGATCCAGCTGGACCAGCCCCGCCAGCTGCGCCCAGGTTTCCTCCGGGTGCGCGGGATCGACGAAGTACGGGCCGAACCGGTGGCCGGGCAGTTTCCGCACCAGCTCGGCGAGTTCGGCCCAGTCCCACCGCGTGGACTGCGTCTCCACCGGGTTTCGCAGGGTGAAGCCGGGGCGCGGCCTGCCGGGATTGCGGTCCCAGGTGTGCCCGAGCTCGTGGTACAGCACCTCCCCGTTGAACGCGGCCGGGTCGGCCATCCTCCCGGTTTCCGTCGGGAGCGGGCTGAACTCGGGTGCACCGCTGTCGGCGTACGCGGCCCGCGCGTCCGAACCTGCCGCGACCCAGCCGGAGTTCCCATTGGTGAGACCGGCCGCCTCCGCCAAGAGGCTCCGCCATTGGCTGTCGGTGGCGCCCGCGAAATTGGTCTCGGCCCGTTCACCGAGGTAGTTGGCCGACCCCGCGCCGAGGAGAATGACCCCGCCCGCCTCGGTCAGGCTCCGCAGCTGCCGTGCGTGGTACCAGTCCGGCAATGCGTCCAGCAGCCTGGCGTGTTCGACGACCGGCCAGGTCATCGAATCGAAGACGATCCGGTCACCGTAACGGGCCCGCAGGCGCGCCCGGACCTCGGCGAACCCGGGTGGCTCCGGGATCGTCTCGTCGCGCACGACGTGCAGGTCCTCGTAGAACGCGATGGTGAGCCGGTCCAGCAGGGTTCCCGGTTCGGACACCTTGGCCCGCCGGGCGAACGAGGCGAACCCGGCCACCGCGTCGTCGAGCACGCTTCCGTTGTGCCCCTTGGCTTCTCGCAGCGCACGGAAGGAGGCGACGAGCAGCACCTGTGATTCGCCGGTGAGCAAGCCTTGGCTGTCGCGCTCCACCCGCGCCGCCGTCGCGTAGACCGCGTCGAGCACGTCGAACACCAACGGGCCGCGCGGATTGCGCAGTACGAAAGGATTGTCCGTGCTCAACGCCCATTCCGAACCATCGGCCAGCCGCGCGGCGGTCAGCACGGAACCGGCCTCGGGAGCGCTCGCCACTCGTGTTTCCCCGCGCTCGACGAGCTGGTCCGGGATGAGGTCGAGCAGCGCTTCGTGCTCGTCCAGCCCGGCCTGCGCCTGCGCGTTGTAGTCCCTGGTCGCGGCGCTGATCCGGGTCAGCAGCGCGGCCGCGTCCAGCAGCCGCTGCTCGTCGGCGATGCCGCCGTCGGTCAGTTCGGTGTACTCGCGCAGCAACGCGCCGAGCGTCCGCAACGGCCCGCCTTCGGCCAACAGGCTCCGCGCGAAGTCGGCGGCTTCCCGTTCCGGCCCGGTCTCCGCGGCTTCGATCGCCCGGAGCCAACTGTCCTCAATGGACGAAATCGCGACGCGGAGCTGGTTCGCGATCTTGTTACGCGGAGCGGGTTCGGGCCCGAGCCAGTCCTTCGACACGGTGACCGGCCCGCTGCGTCGCTCGGCGGCTCGCGCCCGCTCGACAGCCGCCAGCTCGCGACGGATACCTTGACGGCGGGCTTCCAGTTCGGCCCGTTCCCTCCGCTGCTTCGCGTGCCGCAATCGCGCCTCGTGCACCGCATCCCTGGCGCGCGGAGTGTCCTGTTCGGATAGTGCTGCCTCCGCGATTACCAGTGGGCGCGCGGTTTCCAGCTCCACCGTCCCGCGCGGTAGGACCACGACCCCGAGCCGGGTCAGCCGCGCGAGGTAGGGGCGGATCCCGGTGAGCTCGTCCACCGTCAGCTCGTCGAGGCTGAGCCCGTGCGGGATTCCTTCGAGCCCGTCCCGGATCCGCGCGGCGAGCGTGCCGCCCTGCCCCAGCAGCGCGACGCGCACGATGTCACCGACCGAGATGCCGTCGTCGTGGCCCTCGAAGGCATCGGCGAACGCCTGCCACTGCGCGGCGCGCCCGGGGTCCAGCTCGATGAGCGCGACTGCCAGCAGCGTGCGTGCCCGCCAGTCTTCGTTGTGCTGCTGGGTGTCGAGGAATTCGAGCCGCAGCGGGCTGTTCAGAGGGTCGGCTCGGTGGGCCGCGCGCAATACCGCCGCGAGCTCATCGGCCGTCTCGGCCACAACGCCGCTTTCACCGAGCGCATCCGCCGTGGCAGGCGCGGGCCTGGTCAGCCCGGTGAGCACCTCGGCGGTCCAATCGCGCACCTCGACCGCGCTGAGCCCATAGGTACTGCCGGTCCTGGCGCCGCCGGAGATCACCAGCCCGCCCACGGCGTCGGCGGTGACCGTGAGGTCTTCCTGCGTCGCGGTGATCACGCCGGTACCCGGGTCCCGGGTCAGCTCGATGTCCGGCGCGACACCGGGCATCAGCAGGCCGTCGGCGTCGCGGACGACCAGCGGCTCGGAGCGGAGGCCCCGCCGGACCGTGACGGAGCCGTCCGGGTGGACCACGGTGCGGCTGGTGTTGGCGGTGGACACGGTGATCGCGCCGGTACCCGGGTGCACGCCGACCACCAGGCCGTCGATCTCGACGCGGCGGCCGTCCGGGGCGATGGTCAGCCCGTCGCCGGACTTCGGCTCGTCCCCGAAGACACCGAGCCGCACCGAAATCCTCCGGTCGCGGCCGACGCTGATCTCCAGCCCGGCGTAGTGGCCGTGGCCGACCCGGACAGTCAGCTCCCCCTCGGCCACGGTGATCTCGGGCCGCGCCGGACGGAACTCCAGCCACTTGCGCAAGGCGGCCGGGCTCCGGTCGGCCAGATACGCGCCCAATGCCTGGCTCAGCGCGATCGCCGGGTCTTCCGGGACCGTGCTGCCCGGCAGCGAGCGGAGCACGGCGTGCAGCTCGCGCCACTGCTCGTGCACCTGGCGCACCCGCAGGACGCCGGAGCCCGACTGCGGGACACGGTCCGGATTTCCCTTGTGCAGGGCGAACAATCCGGCGACCGGGCCCGCGGGTGGGTCGATCTCGTCGAGCCGCGCCGCGAGCTGCCGATGCGTCTCCGCCGGCACCGCGGCCAGCGCCTGCACCTGAGCCTCGGTCAGCGCGGGCGAGAGCCGATCGCCGTAGATCGCGCGCAGCCGTTCTTCGTCTTCGGTCCGGCGGGCCGTCCGCTCGGCGAAGAAGTCGTTGCCCAGCAGGGAAAGCAGCGACTGGTCGGCGACACCGGACTTGGCCTGCTCGGTGTGCAGGACATGCACGTACTCGGCGAGCGCCGCCTCGTCGAGCTTCTCGGCGGCCAGCGCGGCGAGCACGGCCTGCGTGTCCGCGGTGAAGAAGCCCTTGCGTACCTCCGCGGTGAATTCGCTCGCGAATACCGCGCCCAGCGGACGTTCGAGGCCGGCTGTTCCCGCGAGCAGATCGTGCAGCGCATCGTGCGCGTCGAGCGTGGTCCGGACTGCTTCGTTGTACCGCGCCACGGCGGCGTCGACGGCGACCAGCGCATGAGCCGCCCGCGTGGTTTTCGCCTCGGAGTCCGAAGTGGACCTGGCGATGTCGTTGTAGGAACGCACCGCGCTGCCGACCTCGCCGAGCGCGCGGACCACCACTCCGGCGGCTTCGACGGCCTGCCGTTCCGGTTCGGTTCGCGCGGCGCGCTGCGCTCGCAGCCACAGGCCCTCTTGCTCGGTGGCAGCCAGCCAAAGCCGCAGCGCCGACCGGTTGCGCTGAGCCGGACGCGCCCCCGCCTGCCGCTTGGCCGGCTCCTGCGGCTCGCTCCGCTCCGCCGCCGCGCGCGTCCGCGCAGTGGCTTGCGCGGTGGCTTCGGCCTCGTGCAGTGCCTGCAGGGCGCGCGCGTGCTCGACCCGCGCGGCGTTGACCTCGGCGATCAAGAGCGCGGCCAAGCCCGCGTCCCGGTCCGTGCGCAGCTGGTGTTCGGCGCGATCGACCCGGTCCGCGGTGCCGCGGGTGATCGCCCGCCAGATCTCCACCCGCGCCAACGGTTCCTCGATCGCCGGCGCTTCACCGAGCCGCCGCAACGCTTCGAGCGCGGCCGACCCGTGGCCGGGCACATTCTCCTTGGCACGCAAGGCGTTCTCGTAGGCGTCGAGGAAGAACTGCTGGAACTCCGCGGCTCGAGGCCTCGCGTTGTCATACTCCGCGAAGAGCTCACCGATGCTTTCGGCGTAGTGCCGCGCGTCGCGCACTCCGGACTGCCCCAGCGGGTTCCCGAACACGTCGATCGAATGCCGCAGCCCGTCGAGGTCGATCAGCACGGCCGCGCCGTCGCGACCGAAACCGATGCTGCGGGCCGTGGAGCCGATGACCGGGACGGAGGCGTCGAACCGCTGGGTGGCCGCCCATTCGGCCATCCGCGCGAGGACGCCGGCCAACGCCGGATCACCCAGCCGCCGGGCGGCGTCGGCGGCTGCCTGCCAGCCGCCCGCATCGGACGCCCTGCCGTGCGGCACACCCAGCTGGACAAGCACCTCGGCGGCTGTGGTGAGCCTGTCCCGCAGCTCGCCAGCCCGGTCGGGATCTCCGTTGAAATTGCTGACCGCCACGGCCAGATCCGCGTGGCCGTGCGTCTGCTCGACGAGCACGACCACCGGCGACGCCCCGGCGGGCCTGGCCAGGCCCGCACCGAGCACCTTCGTCGTGCGGGCGGCGCCGCGGAACAGTTCCGCGCGGTTGACCGTCCAGATCCGCCAGACCGCGTCCTCCGGGGCCACCATCCTGACCCTGGCGACGAACTCCGCCTGCCGCGGCCCGGTCCGGTGGAGGACCGTGACATACCCGTCGTCGGCCCGGAGGTCCACTTCGGACACTCGGAATCCCAGCACGCCCGCGACGAACGGCCGGAGCACCGCCAGTTCGGCGTCGGTGAGCCGGGCCCCGGGCCGCAGCTCGGCCGAGCCCGCCACCACCGGCAGCTCCGCGACGAACTCGGCCAGCTTCTCCTGCGGCACCGTCGCCGGTTGCGCGGGCTCCCCGGTGACAGCCGCGTCGGCCAGCGCCGAAAGCCGCGTGGCCTGCTCCTCCAGGTCAGCGCTGGTCACCTTGGTCGTGACCGGTCGCGACACCCCCGGCAGATCGTGTTCGCTCAGCCGCGCCAACGCCATGAGAATCGCCCGCGGGTCGCCGCCACGCAGCCGTTCGAGCGTGTTCGCCGTCGCCGGAAGCCGGTCCTCGGGGAAGGCCGCGCGCAACCGCTCGATCAGCCCGGGCCCGAACCTGCTGTCCGATTCGGGCGCGAGCAAGCCGATCACGTCGGCGAGAGTCACGCTGCCCTTGGCCGGCGCGAAGTCGAGCAGCAGTTCACTCGGCACCGAAACCCCGGCCGCCTCCAGCGCCACCTGGAGCAGCACGCTCAGCCTCGGGTCCTTCGTCCACGCGACACCGGCCAGGTTCGCCGGGTGGAAGGGATTGCGGGTGCCGGTCATGGCGCGCCAGCCGACGTGAGCCGCCTCGAACGCGGCCTGCGCGGCGAACCGGCCGTCCGGCGGGAGCTCGTCCAGCGCCGAACGCCAGGCGTCGAGTACCTGCTCGATCCGCTCTCCCAGCAGACGGATCTGGCGGAGTGTCTCGACCTGTTCACCGCCTTGCACCTCGCGGGCCGCCCTGGCCAGCAAGGTCCAGCGGTGGTGGAGTTCCTCGATCGCGGCGGGATCGGTGAGGCCCTGCGCCACCAGCGATTCCGGCAGGACTTCCTGACCGCGCAGCCACGCCGCGAACCCGGACATCGGGCTGACCACGGCCGACAGGCGCGCCAGCCAGCCCGAGAACGCGGCTCCGTCGGCCTCGGGGGAAGTGAAGTCCCGCTCGAAGAAGCTCCACAGCTCGCCCGCGTACTCACTCGCGGGCACGCCGTCGTTCGTGCGGTTGGGCTTCGATGAGACGCGAAGCACGCCTTCCCGGTCAAGAGCCGCGGTGACCGCGGCGGTTTCGGCGACGACCTGGCCGTCGCGCAGGAACGGCGCCCGCACCTCCCGCGCCAGCACGAAGTCCGCGTCGAGGCGGAACAGCGCGCCTTCCTCGGTTTCGACGCTCACTCCGCCGTCCGCGTGGCGGGTGGTGACCACCCCGTCCACGCCGTCCACCCGGACCGCGGGCCCGTCCACCGTGATGCGGGTGCCCGGCTGCCCCGGCCCGCGGTCGGCGATTTCGACCGCCCCGTCCGCAGTCACCATCAGGCCCGGGTACGAGTCTTCGGGACGCAGCGCAACGGTTTCGCGGCCAGGAACCACGAGCGAGGCGACCCCGTCTGCCACGGTCACCGCGGCCCCGGCGAGATCCCCGCTGCCGATCCGGACGGTGAGCCCGTCCTTGGTCACCTCGACGCGGGACGGGTGGAGCGGTTTGTCCAGGCCGAGGATCGCCGCGAACCGCGCCGAATCACCGGCGCTCAGCAGGAAAGCGCCGGCGGCGAGGTCGAACACCGCGTCCGGGCTGTCGCCCGGCCCTACTTCGGACCACGGCAACGTGGTCAGCGGGTGGGAGGCGTTGACCCACTCCTGACTCGTCCGCACGAGGACGCCGTTGCGCAGCTCGTCGAGCGACCTCCCGACCGTCCGGCCCAGCAGGCGCGCGATGGCCTGGTCGATCCCGCGTTCGCCGAAGCCCAGCGGAACCGGCTCGACGAAGTCCGGCCACAGGTGCTCGAACCCGGCGTGCAGTGCGGCGAATGCGTTGCGGTCGCTCGCGCGGACGTACGCGATTCCGGCGGCGCTCAAGCGGAGCTGGGCGTTCTCGGCGAGAAGATGCTCGTTGAGCCGCGCGCGCACTTCGCCGGGCAGGTTCTCGATCCGGCGCACCAGCTCGGCCGGCGCGCTCTCTTCGATGAGCTGCGGCCCCAGCACTTCACTGAACGACTTGCCCGCGGCCTCCTCGGAGGCCCATGTCCGCTCGACGAAACCGACGTAGTCCGCGAGTAACTCAGGGGCGTCGTCGCCGGTCAGCGTGGTGTTGTAGAGCGCGGCCAGCAAAACCCTGGTGTCCCAGTCGTAACGCCCATCCTCGGTGGTGAGCGTCCGCGCGCCGAGATACGCCTGCGCGAACGGGTCGAGCAGCCTCCGCTCCCCGTCGTTGTAGTGCCGGACAAGGGAAACGAGCTCGGTGAGCAGCGTCGCGGCACGGGCCGCGTCGGTCTCGGCGGCGAACGCGGCCACCGCCGGTCCGAGCCGGTCCCGCAGCTGCGCCCGCCGCGCGTCGGCGGGCCCGGCTGCCTGCGCCGCCGTGACGTCCCGCCATAGCTCGTGGGCGATCCCCTTGGTGGCGGGCGGTTCCTGGCCTGCCCAGCTCTCTCCGTCGAACTCCGGCGCGATCCCAGGCGATCCCGGCTGTCCGTCCATTGTGGACCTGAACTCGTCGAGTGCCCGGTGCGCGACCGCCTGGACGACCCTGGCCTCGTTCAGCTCCATGGTGGAAGCGCTTTCCCCGGTCAGCCGCTCCACCAGCGCGTCGGCCGCCTGTGCCCGCGCGAGGTAGCCGGGTGCCTTGTCGATCTCCGCAGCGGTGGCCCGACGCCCCGGCGCGTGCGCTCGCGGCGACGGGAACTGCATGTCGGCTTCGCGCAGCAAACCCCTCAGCTTCTTCAGCTTCCGGATTCGCTCCCGCGGATCGGCCGCGGCCGTGATCTCGCCGAGCGCCTCGTGCTGCGCCTCGGTCAGCCCGTCCGCGCGGTCACGCAGGTGTTCACCGGGCAGGCCCTCGATCGCGAGCCGGACGAGGTCGCCGAGCGTGATCCCGTCGTACGCGTCCTTCTGCTCGGCGATCCGCACGAGCTGCGCGACGTCACCCACGTAGCCGTGGTGTTCGAGCGCCACCGCGAGCAGGAGCGGGCCGACGATGTCGCCGGTGTGCTGGGCACGGTCCAGGAACTCCAGCGACAGCGGGTCACCCATCGCGGAGAGCCGGTGCCAGCCCGTCTCGTGCCAGGCCCGCTCCACCGCGAGCCCGGCGGCGAACCGCTCGCCGGGCGGCACCTGCCCGGCCGCCTCGGCCCACCGGTTCATCAGGAAAACGGTGTCGGCCACCAGCTGACGCCGTCGCATCAGCACCGCGGGCCAGTCCGGCGTGGAGTCCGCCGAGTCGATCCGTTCCGTGGTCTCCTGCCAGTACCGGTGCAGCCGACGGACTTCGGCGAGGTCGAAAGTGGACCAGACGGCACCCGGCGGGTCGCTCTCCAGCCACCGCGCCAGCGCCGCCAGCGGCGATTCGAGGGTGCCGCCGAGGTTCGACCACTCGATGAGCCACGCCGGGTCCGGTTCGACCCGCTCGACGTTGTTCTCGATGAAGGCTTCGACCCTGGCGAGCACGTTCTCGGCGTAAACGCCCGCCGAAGTCCGGTTGGCGGCGCCGGTCAGCCGGACGACTCCGGTGGCGTCCGCGCTCAGCCGCACAGTGCCGGCCAGGACCGTGAAGCCGCCCGCGATCACCCGTGCCGTCGAGTCGGTGTCGCGCAGCGTGCGGTCGGCGTCGAGCGCCGCGACCAGCTGCTCGCCGCTGCGCACCTCGACCTCGCCCCGGCGGCCGAGGACGACGCGAACCCCGTCCGGCCCCTGGACCGTGATCCGGCCGCGCGTGCGATCGATGACCACACCGGCGATCTGGACCCGCGCCCGGTCGAGGGACAGGCCCTCTGGCAAGCGCGTCGGGCCGTCGATCATCAGCTCCCCGACCCTGGGCACAGTGACCGAGTGCCCGCCGTCGAGGTGCACGGTCACCTCCTCCGCGCCGATGGTGAGGCGCGGGGTCCGCCGCTGCGCGCCCAACATCGCGCGCAGGCCCAGCGTTTCGCGCGGGGCTCCTTCAGGGGCGCGGTCGACGTGGTATCCAGTAACCAGCTGTGCGAGCAGCGCGTCCGGGTTTTCCTGCAGCTCCGCCGGGATCCGGTGTCCGCCAAGGGAAAGCACGGTCTGGAGCAGCAGCTCGCGCTCGGGCCCGGCGCCCGTGTCGAGCAGGCTGGCCATCGCCGCGGTCCCCGGCGCGAACCTCAGCTCCCGCGATTCCGTCTCCGGGTACGACTCGAAGAGCGCGCTCAGCGGCATTCCGCGGCGCGCGCCCACGTACACCTGCGTACCGGTGGCGGCGGCGCGCGCGGCCAAACGGCGGTGCATCGCCTCGGGCAAGGCGTCGAAGGCGGCCACCAGCGTGGGGTCGTCGATCACGAGGCGCTCGCCATAGATCTGGCGAAGGCGGCTCAGCTCCTCGCTCTCGGACGCCACCGGGGCAGACGCGGCGATCACGTCGACCGCCGTGATGCCGGACAGCCCGGCCTTCACCGGTGTCTTCGCGAGGAAGTCCGCGAAGCCCTGGACCTCACCGATCAGCTCGGCGCCGGTCAGCCCCGCGGCTTCGAGCACCTCGCGCCGCCGGGCGGCCAGCGCGACCTGGGACCGCGCCGCGAGCCGGGTCTGTTCATCCACTGTGGACGTTTCGAGCGGACCGGCGGACAACACGTCCAGCGGATCGGCAAACGCCGGATCGCCGATGACCGCGGCGCGCACGGCGTCGACACCCATCGCTTCGTCGACGAGCGTGGTGAAGTCTCGGACCTCGTTGCGGAGCAGACTGAGGAGCCGGGAAGCCTCGGCCACTTCGCCGGTGTCGACCGCCCTGTCGAAGTGGAACGCCAGCTGCAGCATCGGCTCCAGGCTCGAAATCAGTTCGCTCATCAGCGTCGCGGCGACGTCGGCCTGCTCGCCGAACCGCACCGTGAACCCAGGATCCCAGGCCTCGAACAAGGCCCGGTTCCACTGCTTCAGCGCCTCGTTCACCTTCGAGGTCAGGGGAACGGCGACCGGCCTCGTCGAAGCGAATTCCGCCGCGGCACGTGTCATTTCCGCACGCAGGAGACGAGCCGCGTTCACCGCGTCACGGGCCGCGGTCTGATTCTCCGGAGCGGCTCCCCGCAGTTGTTGTTCGACAGTGCGGAGCCGGTCTTCGGCCAACTCGATCGCGCGGGCCCACACGGCGGCCGGCTCGGGCAAGCGAGCCCCGCTGGGCCGCACCGCGTCGAAGTACGTCTCACCGAACAGGTCCGCGAGCTCGTCGGTCAGGCCGGGTACGGCGGCGTCGAGTTCCATCGCGGCCGCGAGCGCGACCAGTTCTTCTCGCGGCTGCCCTGCGGCCAGCGAGACGCCGTTGAGGTCAGCCGTGAAGCGGAGGTGCTCCGGCGCCGAGAGCGTCAGCCGCTCGCCGCCGGTCGCGGAATCGTAGTCGTAGCGCAGGTTTTCGCCCATGTCGCCGAGCGACAACGCGGCCCGGCCGCTGGACTCCGCCAGCTTGCCGAGGGCGTCACGCAGCGCCGCTTCTCCCGGGAAGACACCGGTTTCCGCCAAGATGGCTTCCACCGTGGCTTCCAGCCGGATCGACTCGGGCCCGCTCTGCACGTCCGCGTAGGTTCGCGCGATCCTCGTGACCATCCGCCGCGCGGTGGCCACCGCCTCCGCGCGCGCCTCGTCCGTCTCCGCGTCACGAACGGCGGCAAGGGCTTCTCGCAGCGTCACGCCGGGCGCGACCGAGGTCAGCAGCACTGCCCTGGTGATCCCGCCGGAAACCCGCCCCGCCGAGTACACCTCGGGCACGTCGAAGGTCCCGCCCGCGTACTCGGCGAGCTGCTCGTAACCGTGCAGGGTCGCCGCGAGCCTGCCGATGCGGTCGTGTGGGCGGGTGGCCGGGTCACGGTCCCCGATCTCGTCGAAGACAGTGAGCGTCGCGCGCGGCCCGTCGCCATCGGACACCAGGTGGACTTCAGGATCGCCGTAGGGACTGGAGATCGTCAGCTCACCGGCCGGGACTTCGAGGGCGTCCGCGGCGAAGGCACGCAAGGCTTCGTGCTGCTGGGCGATCGGCCGCGCCGGGTCGATCCCGTCGATCTCCGGCAGCGCCGCGACGAATTCGCGCCTGCCCAGCGCATGCACCCCACGGGGACGCCCTGGCACTCCGGTGAAGAACTTCCGCACGGCAGCGAAAATCCGCGCGAGCGCGGCCTGCCTCGGCTCCGGCAGCAGATCGACACCGAGCCGGGCCAGCGCGGCCAGCTCGTCTCCCAACGCCGCCTTCGCCTGCTCGATTTCCGCCGTTCCACTGGCGTTTTCGAGCACGCGCAGGCTCGGCGGCTCGGGCCGCCAGCCAAGGTTTTCCCTTACCCGCGCGACAAGTTCGGCCACCGGGAGGTCGTCGAGCGAGTGCCGCGCCGCCGGTTCGCCGATTCCTAGGTCCCGGCTGATCCGCTCGATCAGCCGCGCCGCGACCGCCGGATCCTCCTGTGCCGCAGCGCCCTGTTCCTCCACTTCGCGGGACAGCTCGGCGCTCACGCCGTGGTACAGCTCGACGTTCCGCTCAAGGCCGCGTCGCAGGGTCGATTCGTAGTGGCTGCTCAGTTCCGCCGCCAGCTCGAGATGACCACCGAACGCCGCCGCGATCTCCTCGGCCATGCTGTTCCCGGCCAGTCCGGAAAGCCCACCGGGCGCCAGGAACGACACCCCGCCGACCGGGTCGGTGGCCAGCCGCGCCTGGTCCCCGGCGCTGTACCGCAGCCCGGAAGTGAGCGGCGTGTTACCGGACCAGGCCGCGAACCGCTCCATGGCCTGGCGCGCGCGGCCGAGCCGGTCGCTCAGCGCGGTGACCTCCGCCTGGTTCGCGCCGGACCGCCGGAGCGCCGTGGATACCCATTCCAGCTGCAACGCGGCGAGGCTGAGCCAGTTGTTCGCGCCCGCGGCCAGCGCCCACCGCTCGCCCGCGGCGACAGCGAACCGTGCCTCGGCTTCCGCAGCGTGCCCGACGAGCGCGTACGCCTCCTCCCGCGCGCGCCGGTCCCCCTGCTCCCACCGGGTCCCTATCTCCCGCAACGAATCCCCGGCGGGTGCTTCGACCAGGATCCCGGCGTCCCCTTCCGCCGTGCGGACCAACGCGGCCCCGTGGACGCGCCCCGGCACCACGTCGTTCAGCCTGGCCCTGTCGAGGCCCGCGAGCCGGTGCACCAGTTCGCCAGGTGAACGGTGCACGGTGACGTCGGCGACATGGCTGCCGTCGGCGAACAACCGGTAGCCCGACTCGTCGAGGCGAACCTCCAGCCGCCACGAACCCGGCTGGATTCCGAGGTGTGCCAACGCGAACTCGGCGATCGCGCGGTCTTCGAGGGACAGCGGGCTCACGGTTTCGGCCGCCTGCCCGGGAAGCACGTCCAGCTCGCTCACGAACGCGCCGATCGTCCCGCCCTCGACCGCCGTAGTGGCCGCTCGCATCAGGCGCAGCGCCTCTGCCGCCCGGGACCTCGTGAGTTCGTTCTCCTGAGCCAGTTCCGCCCCGAGGACGTCGACCCCGGCCCCGGCCAGCGCGGAAAGCTCGCCCCGCACCGCGTCGAGCCAAGGAACGATCGCGCCGAGATCACGCTTCACGTGCGCATCGCGCAGCAGGCGCAGTTTCCGACCGAGTTCCGCAGGCATTCCGCGGACGGCCAAGCCCGTGCGCACGCGTTCGAGGAGAGCGTCGGCCGCCGGCTGGACGCCCAGCTTGCTCCGCTCGAACGCCCTGTCCACCTCGCGCAGTACGTCGGCGACGGAAATCCCGTCGTTACCGACGCCCTGTTTCGGCTCCAGCGCCGCGGCGAGATCCGCCCACGTGCCCACGCCGGGCAGAGCGCGGGCGAACCGCTCGGGCAGGAAAGGCGTGAACAGCGTCTGGAAAGCGTTGAGCAGCAAGGCCTGCGCCAGCGGGTCGTGGCCGTGCTGGACGCGGGCGAGGAACTGCGGCGACATCAGGTCCTCGGTGCCGCGGATGGCCTGCCAGCCCGACTCCGCCAGCATCCGGTCGAACGCGACCGCGGTGCCCAGGTCCGGCCGGATGGCCCGCACCTTCTCGGCGACGGCGGCCACCACCGCATCGGTGCCGGCCATCGCGTCCTGTGCCCGGCCCAGCAGACCCGCCAGCGCCGGCACCGAAAGCGCACTCAGGTCGGACAGCAGTTCACCCCGCACCGACGCCCACTCGACATCCGGCCCCGGCCGCAGCAACCGCTTCAGCTCGGCGTTTTCCCGCAGCAACGGGTCCCGGCTGACCCAGTCCCGCAGCGCGCCGATCGGATTGTCCACTTCGGACGCCCGCCGGAGCCAGTCCGCCAGCCGCGAGCGGTCGGCGTGCGACCCGCGCACCTGGCCTTCGAAGAACCGGGTGACCAGGCCGGAAGCGTCCGACGCGGTGAAGCCGAGCGGAGAAGTCCTTGGCGCGCCGGTGATCCGGACCTGGCCGTCCGAGCCCAGCCGGACGTCCACCGCCTGGTCGGCGGAGTACCCGACGGTGTCCTCCGGGCCGGGCGCCAGATGCTGCCCCGGGCCCGGTACCACAGTGCGCCGCGCGTCGCTCTCGAACACAACGTGCTCGTCCCGCTCGACGCGCACGGCCCCGTCGGCGGCGACCGTGATCGTCACCCCGTCGGCGCGCGCGATTTCGATGGTGCCGCCGGTGGTCCTGATCCTGGTGCCACGACGGCCGTCTTCGAGTTCGAGCCCGTCCTCGAGCTGCCGGACGCCCGGCGCGTCGACCGCCTCGTACCGCCTGCCGGACGCGGTCACCGAGAGGCCGCTCTGTCCAATCTGGACAGTTACCGTGATTCCGGCCGCCGCACCGGAAAGCGCGTGTACCGTGACCGAGTCGTCGTCGACCAGCACCCGCGGTGGCTCGGTGGGCACGTAGACGTCGAACAGCTCGTCCAGCGCTCCCGCCGTCCCGGCGAAACCCGCCAGGTAGGCGCCGGCGAGTTCGGCGGCTTCCAGGCTCCGGCCATCCGGCGCGGGCAGGGACGCAAGCAGGTCCAGCACCGCAGCTTCGCCGATGGCCCCGACGAGCACAGGGCCCAGCGAGCGCAGGAACGCCGAGCCGTCCGCGTCGAGCTTGCCCGGCAAGGAAAGCAGCTGGTGTCCCTCGTGCAGCCCGGCGAAGATGTCGCGTGCCGTCAGGCCGACATAGGGATCGGCGCCGAGGTGGAGTGCGGTACCGGTGGTGGCCAGCCGCTGCGCGAGGACCCGGTGCACGTCATCCGGGAGCCGATCGAGCAGCCGGAGCTGGGCGAACGCGGCCGGATGCGGGCTGTCGACGACCAGGCGGCCGGAGTAACGCGCGGACAACCGGTTCCGCGTTTCCTCGACTTCGCCGGGCATCTCGGCCTGGGTGTCCGAAAGCGCGTGGTACGGGTAGACCGGCAGCGCGTCGGCGATCGACTGTCCGGCGCGCGCGGGGTCCGCAGGCGTGAAGCGCAGGAACTCCAAGTACTCCTCGACCTGCTTCTCCAAGTCACGGCCCGTGACGCCCGTCGTGCGGAGCCACGCGCGGTAGTACGCCGCGAGCTGGATCCGGGTGTCGGTGTCGAAGTACCGGCCGTCCAGGCGCAACACCGTCCGGCGCGCCCAATCCTCGCTCAGCGGTTCCGGAGCACGATCGACGTCGCGGGTATGGCTCCTCGCGGTCCATTCCTCGCCGAGCGCCTCCGCGAACGCCCTCGTCGACTCCAGGTCGGCGTTGTACTCGCGGACGTCGGCGGCGAACCGCTCCAGCAGCCGGACCGCCGCCATTTCCTGCCGGTTGAGCCGGCCTTGCCGGGTGGCCAGCGGGACGTACTTGTCCAGGAACCGGACCACGCGCCGCCGCATCGCTCCCCGGCCGGGAACCGCCGCGAGCACTTCGCGCGCCAGCTCGACAGAGCCCGGCGCCTCCTGCATGGTCGAAGCGGGCGCCTCACCCGTGACCGGCTCGACAGGCTCGAGCGCTTCCTGCGCCGCGAAGTAGTAGTACCGGGCCATGTTCACGGCTGCCCGCGCGTCGGCGAGTTCGGCCGGAGTCGTTGCGGCGAGCAATCGCGCTTCGGCTCGGCTCAGCTCTTCCCGCGCTTCCGCGAGCCGGGCACGAGCCGGGTCCGGCTTCCGCTCCTGCTGCTCGCCGCCGGAGGCCAGGACGATGGACTGCCCCGGGATCCCGCGTGGCAGGGAAGGCGTCGCCCAGCCGGCTTCCGGGCCACCATCGCGTGGCGCGACCGGCTGCCGCAGCCTGCCGTCCGGCCCGAGCACGACGGCCACCCGCCTGCCGGAAATCCCGGCCTCCGCCGGACTGACGCGGACCAACTCGGCGTAGGCGGCCACTTCCCGGGCGAGTGCTTCGCCGGCCGACCCTTCCGCCTGCCGCGCGGCGTGGTAGATCGCGACGAGCAACGTCTGGGATTCGAAGCTGAAGTACTGGCGGCCGTCGGTGTGCTGGTAGGTGCTGAGCACCGCCATCGCCGCGTATTCGGTGCCCAGCGGGTCGAACAGCTCCGGCACGAGCGGATTGCGGAGCAGGTGGGGGTTGTCGGGCCGCGGCGCCCAGATTCCCAGTCCTGCCAGGAACACGGGCCACTCTCCCGACAACGGCTGGTTCGGCAGCAGGTCCGGGAAAACCCGATCGGCGTCCTGGTCGAGCACGAGCCGGACCAGATCGTCGTACGCACGGATGGCGGCGCTGAGTTCGACCAGCACCTGCTGGGCCGGCACGACCTGACGCGTGACGGCGACGTCGCTGTACCACTGGACGAGCGGGCGAATCTCGTCCCGCAGCAAGGCGAGCGCCCTCCGGCCCTGCGCGGCAGCGTCCGAATAGGACTGTCCACCGATCGCCTCGGCGGCGGCGATCAACCGCGCCCAGCCGTCTTCGGTCAGATCCACCGAGTTCTGCAGGTGCCAGGCGATGGTCCCCTCGGCTGGGGAGTTCTCGCCCCACCACGCGGGCGGTGCGACCCGCACCGTACGGCCGAGGCGAGCCGCGGCGAGCGCACGTTCCCGGCGCGGGTCGCTGTAGACCGAGGCGACGACGGCGGGCGGCGGCAGAACCGGCGGCAGCGAGCCCGTGCGCAGCACGACGGCGCGGTAGAACACCACGGCGGCAACGCTTTCCGCGATCCCGGCCACGTCCGGTTCGGCGCTCGCTGGCATCCGGACCAACTGCGTGTCCCAGTCCGCCGGACGCAGCAGGGAAAGGTTCGGGCCACTCGCGCCCTGCTGGTAGGTCACCGGGATCCGGTACACGCCATGGCTGTCGTGGATCTCGACGGTCAGGCCATCAGACTCGGCCCGCACACGCACCGCGCGGACCGAGGCGCCGAGCCGCAGTTCGATCTCGCGCTCAAGCCGCCAGCGCTGCTCCCCCGTCAACCGCGGAACCGATTCCGGCAGCCGCTCGCCCATCTCGGTGATCTCCCCGGCGGAGATCAGCGAAAGCACCGCGGCATACAGGCTGTCGGCGATGATCGGGGCCGACAATCGGTCCACCTGGTACACCCCGGGCGCCCGCAGCCGGAAGAAGCCGTTCTCGTCGCGCTGGACGAGGTCGGTCGGCAGCAGTGGCCGGTGTTCCCGCGCCGCGGCGAAGTACGACCATTCGGGGACAGCCGGACCGGTGCCCACCGTCAGCCAGATGTCCTGCTCCGCGCCCGGATGCCCGAGCCTGACCACGACCTCGCCGTCCCGGATCCGGTAGGCGTTGACGACCACCTCGGTACCGGCGAAGCGCGCCCGGATCGTCTGCTCGATGATGTCCATCTCGGCGCGGTCTGCACGCCCGGTCGTGTCCACAGTGGATTGTTCGGCGCTCTCGCCGATCAGGTCGACGATGAGCCTGCGGCGCCCGTCGGCGCCGGTGACGATCCGGCTTTCCACCACCAGCAGGGACTCCGGCGCCAGCAGCACCTCGTTCCGCTTCCCGGACGCGTGCAACGGCACCCAGTCGCGGGTGGTGACGCGCATCAGCACCGGCACCCCGTCGGCGTTGCCGAACAGCTCCGCGAGCTCGGCGTCGGTGGTCGCGTAGTTCAGCGTGGGGAACGCAATCGCCGAGCCCTCGCGGAACATGCCGTCCCGCACCGCGGCCATCGGGTCGATCCCGCCACCGAGCCGGAGCAGGTGGGCGTACTGCTCGGCGGTGATCTTGGTGCCGCGCAGGAAGGTCCGGGGTTCGTCCGCCAGTGGCGCGTCGCGGACGATCCGCGCCGCGTTCTCGGCGATGACACCGATGTCCTCGGCGCCATCGGGTACGGCGGGCCGGGCCGCCCGCACTCCTCGCCAGCGCGCGAGATGCGCGAGATACCGGTTCGGTTCCGGGTTCTTGTCCTGGAACTTTTCCAGCCACTCGCGATCGTCCTCGCTCAGCCCGGCCCAGAACACCCGGAGGCGCTCGGCGATCGCTTCCGGATCGGCATCCGGCACCTCGCGGCTGAACCGGGTGTTCGTGTCCACCGGCACGCTCGCCCCGGTCGACCGCGCGAGGCCGAGGACCATCGCCTGCGCGCTGCGCCGGGTGTGGGCGTCACGCAGCAACCCTTCGGCAAAACGGGATTCGCCGATCACCCTCAGCAGCGAGGAATCCGCCGGCACGTCGGCCACCCGCCGCCGGTACGCCGAATAGGCGTCGCCCGGAACCAGGTACCGATGCACGAAGTAGCCGATCGCGTCCACCCGGCCCCAGCCCGAGACCGGCCGCAGCGCGCTCACCACGGACGGGTCCAGCAGCGAAATCGGTTGTCCCGTCAGGTTTCCGTACGCGGTGGCGAGATCCTCCACCAGCTGGACGAGTTCGACGCCACGATCGGCGGCCTGAGTACTGGCGGGATCGGCGGCGAACTGCCGCGCGGCCTCCTCCAGTTCCGCCAGCGCTTCGCGGCCCCACTGCCGGATCGTCTCCGCTTCGGCAGGAAGGTTCTCGCCCGCGTCGAAAATCTCGTGCATCCGCGTGATGGCCGTCAGGTCGACCTCGGGCTCGGTCGGCATGACGGGCCGGACATCGACCGGGCCCGCGCTCCTGAGCGACCGTTCCAGGTATCCGGAAATCTCGTTGAGGGCGCGCAGAACCTCGTCGAGGAAGGCGTCGCGCGCGGCCCCGGCGGGCGGCAGCCCGGGCAGCACCAGTACCACCGGCCCGTCCGCCGTCCACTCCCCGCCGACGAGCCGGAAACCCGGCAACCGCAGGCGGACCGCCGTCGCGGCCGGGTCGATCACCGCGGTCATCAGCCACTGGGTGGAGCCGCGGTACCCCATCTCCCAGGTGCCGAGCAGGTCTCCGGTGTCCTCGCGGAGATCACCGAGCACCATGTCGCTGCCCAGCTCGAACCGCCGCGCGGTGATCGCGTCGCGCAGCGCCGCCGGGACGACTTCGCCTTCCGTGCCCTCGGGAACCGGCAGGCTCAGCACGAGTTCGGCCGGTTCCACGGTGTCGCGGCCCGGCACCCGCTCCTCCGCCGGTGCGTGCTGGTTGCCAAGGCCCATACCGAGGTTCAGCCCTGGCAGCGTGCTCCAGTCCGCGTTCTCCGCGATGACCGCCGCGCTCAGCGGCCGGGGGACGACGGCTTCGCTGTCCCCTGCGCTGAGCGGGATTCCCCGCGCGGCAAGGATCTGCCGCAAGGCGTCGCCCTGCGTGCGTGCGTCCCGCACCGGCTCCAGCACGGTCCCAGGGTCCACATCGGACACACCACGGACCCGCAATGCCGCGCTCAGCAACGCCTGGGAGACCACCTGCCCGTCGTACGGTTGCCGGTCGAGCATCGCGGCGGACAACGGCGCCGAAAGATCGCTCCAGATCGCGCTTTTGCGCGCGTGGGACAAGGCGACTCCGGCCGCGAACCGGTGGACCGGTGCTTCCGTCGCCGCGACCCGCGCCCACTGTTCCAGTAGCCCGTCGATCCGCTCGATCACCTCGTGGGCTTCGGCGAGCAGGTCGGCGTACTCGAGGAACGAGGCCGCGTTCGTGAGCCGGTCGAGCACGTGCGCCCAACGCCGCTGCAGCTCGTCGCCGAGGGCACGGTCGAAACCGGACCGCGCTTCGAACCCGGGGACCGCGGACGGCCCGTCCAGCCAGAACCGCAGATAGGTCAGCGGCGTGTGCGAGCGGCGGACATTCGCCTCGGCGTTCCACGACCGGCGGACGTCCTGGCTGGTTCCCCGCTGCGCCAGCAGCTCACCGAAGTACTCGACGACCTGCCGCAGCACCTCGTCCACCCCGACACCGCCGGGTGTCCGGTTCCCGGTCGAGGTCACCTCGATCGCCCCGCCACCGGCCTGAACCCGGACCGTGCCGTCCTCGGAGTGCGCGCGGACCCACCCGCCCGCGTCCAGCCGCAGTTGCGCGCCGCCGACCTGGAACGGGCTCGCCGGATCCGTGCCGGGAAGCACCGTGCCATCCGCGGCGAAGGCGACCAGCAGCTCTTCGTACTGGTAGACCTCCACCCGTCCATCAGCGGCGACGATTGTCGTCGTGCCATCCGGAGTGCGCACGGACCTGGCGCCGGTGGCCGGGTCGCGCGAGATCGACGTGACCCGGCCGGCCTCGTCGATGAAGCGCGCTTCGTCTTCGGACACGGCGATCCCGGCACGCGAGCCGACCACGGCCGGGGCCCCGTTCCGTGGCAGGCGCAGGGCCGGGCCCGGCCGGTCGGCACCGTGGAGCCGGACGGTCAGCACCTCGCCCTGGAACTCGACCGCGGGCGCCGCGGGCGGCAGATCCACCCCGAGCGAGGTGCCCAGCGTGGGCCATTCCTGATGCCCTTCGAGTTCCTGCGCCGCGAGATCCGCCAGGTAGTCCGCCAGTAGGTCGGCGAAAACCTCCCCACGCGACTTGACCGAGGAGAAGACGCTGAACTGCTGCCCCGGCAACGCGATCGCCAGCTCGTGCAGCGCCGTCCACGCGGGGGTGTTCTCCGCGGGCTCGCCCGGCCCTGGGCCGAAGAACCTGCTGAGCAGGTGCGAAATCTCGTGTACCGAAATCCGCAGCAGGTTGCCGGTCTGGCTCACGGCCATCAGCCCGCCGAGATGCATCATCGTCCTGCCGTCCGGTTCACCGTCCGGGGAGAAGGCAACGTACTCGGAACCACCGATGGTGATCCGCGTGCTGTCGTACTCGGTGAGCCCGTGGGTGTGGTCCAGCCGGAGATCACGGTGGTAGTCGCTGTGCAGGCTGGTGAAAGCGTCCTTGGCGAGGCCGCCGACGTAGCGCGCGTAACCCGTGCCGATGTTCAGTTCACCGTCGCGGTCGGCGATCGCCTGCGCGATCACCCGGTGCACCGCGTCGGGAAGCATCGCCAGCACCCGCACGTGCGTCTGGACCATCGGGCCGGTGTCGTCGAGCCGGAGCCGCTCGCCGTAGAAACCGCGCAGCCGCGCCAGGTTTCCGGCGAAGGCCGCGTTCTCCGGGAAGCCCGCGGCGCCGCGGTTCATCTCGATCGTGTCGTACAGGGCGTGGCCGAACACCTCGACCAGCTGGCTGCCGACGAGCCGCGGCACGACCGGCGCACTGGCCAGGAAACCCGTGTAGCCCGCGACCTCGTCCTCCAGTTCGGCACCGCGAAGCCCCTTGGCCTCCAGCAGCGTCCGGTACAGGCCGGCCACCAGCACCTGGGTGTCGAACGAGTACCGGTCGCTGCCGGTGCTCCGGTCGGTGGTGAGCCGGAAGACGCCGCCGTAGTTCGGGCCCAGCGGGTCGTGGAGCAGCGGGCCCGCCGGATTCCGCAGCGCCTCGGGGTTCGTGGTCTCCGGCACCCACAGTCGCCCGTCCGCCATGGTCGCGACGGGCGCGACCGCGCCGTCGGTGTGGTGCACGGACACCAGCTGGTCCGGCAGGAGGTCCGCGAACACCCCGGCCACGTCGGCGTCGAGCACGGACTGGACGAACTCGTTGTACGCCCGGATCCGTTCGCTCACGCGCTGCAACGTGGCGCCTGCCGCGGCGACGT
The DNA here is from genome assembly GCF_007713735.2 of Amycolatopsis acidicola. GTDB lineage: Bacteria > Actinomycetota > Actinomycetes > Mycobacteriales > Pseudonocardiaceae > Amycolatopsis_E > Amycolatopsis_E acidicola. Next base: position 72,811 of record NZ_VMNW02000024.1, read on the forward strand.
CACCCCGCGCCGCGTCGTCGGTGTACTGCTGCACCAACGGCCGGACCTGGCCGCGCAGGAACTCCAACGAGCGGCGCGCGCCTTCCTCGGCCCACGCGAACGTGGGCCCGCTCGCCCTGGCCGACGCGAGCGTGATCGTCCGCATCCAGAGCTGTTCCTGCTGAGACACGGCGTATTGCAGATGGCCGGTCAGCGAAGCGCTCGCGGGCGGGGCGCCGCGCCACGGCTCCGCCGGAGGGATTCCGGGCTCGGTGCCGCGTTGCGCCGCGATTCGGGCGCGCAGGTCGCCCACCGCGATCCGGCGCGTCCGTTCCGCATCGACGCGGGCGGCCTGCTGTTTCCGGAGGTTCGCGGCGTGCCGGATCCGCGCGTCGTTCAACTTGTCGCGAACGACGGCGAGGTTGTGGCCGTCGCGGAGCCGCAACGCCTCTTCGAGCAAAGCGATGTCCGCGGCCGACTTCCGGACCTCGGCGTCGGCCTGCGCCTCACGTCCGACCACGGGGTCCGGTAAAGCTTCGGCGACACCGAAAACGAGGGCGCGGTGCAGGTGCACGGCCCGGAGACTGTCCACAATGGCCACTGAATCCGAAGCCGACAGCACGCTCAGCCGATGGGTGTGCCGCTCACCGGGCACGGTGAGCGCGAGCGTCGGCCACGCGCCGTTGTGCAGCGAAACGGGCACTTGGTACTCGCCGTACCGGTCCGCGGCGGTGATCAGCAGCCCACCAGGGGTGTCCTTGACGTCGGCCCGGATTCCGTACTGGGCAAGGATTCGCCCTTCGAGATCGCGGCGCGCCTCCGCCGCCATGCGCAACGGCCAGCCCGGCGTCTCAGCCGGGCTCCGCTGCTCGGCCGCGACGAAGAGCCGGTCGGCGATGATCTTCGCGGAGTCCGGGTCGAACGCGGGCAGGCGAAGCCGCAGCAGGCCGTCGTCGCGCTGTTCCCCTTCCAGCGAACGGTGGTTCCCGGCGATCAGCCACACATCCGGGTTGCCCCAGCCTGCGGTGAGCCGCACGGCGACCTCGCCATCGGCGATCTCGTAGGCGGCGACTTCCACGTCGCGCCCGGCGAAGCGCGCGCGGACGCTGTCTTCGATCCCGCGCAGCACGACGCTGCCGACGATCCCGAGCGGCCTGGCTGTCGTCGGCGCCTGGAAAACCGGCTGCGGCGCCCCGACACTGGCGTCGGCGGGCTGTGGCGGCGCTTCCGGGCCCGGCGGCAAGGACTCGCGGGCGACCGTCACCCCCAGCAGCCGCGCGAGGTCCGCTTCGAAGAGTTCCTGTTCCGCGAGCGACCACGTCGTGTCGGCGCCCCAGACCGTACGCACCTGCTCGCCGGTCCAGCGCTCCGCACCCTCGAGCATCCGCGCGGCGACCCGGGCCGCGACGACGTTCGGGTGGCCGGGATTTCCGCCCAACGACAAGGTGAAGCGCTCGGGCGCGGGCAGCGGCACGCCCCCGATCGCGAGCCCGCCGCCGAAGTCCCTGATCGCCACGACCCCGACCTGGCCGGACAGCAAACCGGGCAACGCCGAACCGGCACGGACATTGAGCCCGAGTGTGGCGAGCGCATCGGCGATCGACCTGTGCAGCTCCGCGGCTTCGAGAGCCAGTTCTCCGGCGTAGGCCGGGGCATCCGCCGTGATCAGGTCCAAATAGGATAGTTCGATGGCGTCCTGGCGGACAGCGTCCAGCAACACCCGCTCATGACCGGTGGCAGCGGGGATCCGGTTCGCCACCGCGTCCAGCACCCGGCCCAGGAAGGAATCCGGGTCACCGGACTGCTCCACGATGCTCGTCATCGCCGCGAGGGTCGGCTCGCCCGAGTGGATCGGCTGCCGCGCCTCGACGTGCAGGATCGCCTTCCGCAGCAAGCGAAGCGCCTCGGCTTGTTCAGCGCGCGCACGTCGCAGCTCCGCGCGCGCGGGCGCCCCGCCAACGCGCGCTTCCTCCTCAGCGATCGCGACGCGCATGTCCGCACGCCGCACCCTGTTCCGCGCTTCCACCAAGGCCAGGTTCCGCGCGCTCCCCGCCATGCCGAGCGCATGGGCGAAGCCCGGCACGGTACGCGACGGCGCCGCCGGGTTTCGCCGGGTCGCGTCACCGCCGCGCAGGCGCACGTGGCGGATCCGGCCGGTGACGTCGATCGTCACCGTGAAGCGGGCGCCCTGCTCTTCACCGCGTACGGTCCAGATCCCGTAGTCGAAGTTCCACGACCGTTCACCGTTCGCCGCGACACTTTCCACGGCCGCCCGAAGATCGCCGCCCCAGTTCGCGCGGAGCACACGCGTATCCGGCGTCTGCGCGTCCGGCCCGATCCGCTCGCCGTACTTGTCCGCGTCCTCCGTGGACAGTCGCGGCGCACGCGGGAAAGCCACGTAGGTGCCCGGTGCCAGCGGACTACCACTGCCCAACGCCACTTCGACGCCGAGCTCCCGGCCCAGCGCCGTCACGAATTCGCGCAGTTCCCCGGTGCCCCAGGTGGAATCCCCGAGCGGAACCACCCGGACCGCGGCCCCCCGCCAAGCCCCGGCCACCATTTGGCGCGCCACCCGCCGCGCGACGATCGCCGGGGCGTCGAGATCGCCGGTCACCGCGACGGTGAACGCCTCGGGCGTGCCCAGATCCTCCAGGTCCGGGCCCGACGCGTGCACCGCCAGCCCACCGGGGAAGCCGACAGCGGACGGACGGTCGGCGACCAGCGGTTCGACGCCGAGCAGTCGCAGGTAGACAGCCAGCACCCCGGCGGACACGGCGCCGCGGCGGTTGCTGCGCATCAGCACCGGATCTTCGACACCCAGCACGGCGCTCGCCACCTCCGGGTCGAGCTCCTCCATCCGGGTCTCGGTCGCCATGCCCACGACGGCGCCGGTCTCGTCGACGAGCGGGGAGCCGGAGTCGCCGGGGCGCTGCAGGATGAACACCCCGTGCTTGTGCGCGCCCGGGGTGACGATCCGGCCGTATGCCTGGCCGGCACCGACCCTCGCCACAAGCTGCCGGGCCTCCGGCGTACGGCCGAGCTGCAGGGCGGGCAACGGGTTGGCCGCGCCGTCGAAGGTCAGCACGGCGACGTCGCGCAGGTCTTCCGTCGGGTACGGCGGGCGGGCGGCGGGATCCGCGAACAGCTCCTCCGCGGCCTCGGCCCAGTCACTTCTCGTCACCGTGCCGGACAAGACGGTCGCCGGAATGCTGCTCCCGTCCGGGAGCTCCAGGTCGTAGGAGTAGGCACCCGGCACGCGGGCGACGTGCCTGTTGGTCACCACCACACCGTTCGCGGCCACGAAACCGTGCCCGGTACCGACCGTCCGGCCGTCCCTGCCATAGACCCAGACCTTGACCACGCTGTTCCGCGCGGCCGCGGTGGCCTGCCGCAATTCGTCCGGCACGACCGAACCGTCGAGCGCGCGGGCAGGCGCGGGCTCAGGGGTGGACGTATTCGAATCGGCTCCGTTCAACACCTCCTTCCGGGGAGCCGAGTCCGAACCATCTCCTGCTCGCACCGGGGATGACCCGTCCCCGCGCGAAAGATCTCGTTGGTTCCCGGTGCCGTCGGCCGGGGCGGGCGTGCCGGTATCGGCGTAGGCCCAGCTCTCCGGATCGGCGTCGGCGCCGGGTTGTTCCGGTGGTGGCTCGTCTTCGTCGTCGGGGTCGAGCGCCGCGGCGGCCGAACCCTGCGGGGTCCTCGTGGCGGGCGGGGCGTTGGGGTTGGCGTCGGTGGACATCCGCATGCCCCTGCGCCCGGCCGCGTCCGCCTGCAGTTCCGCGACCAGGTCGCGGAGTCCCTGTTCGGCCTGCGCCAGCTCGTTTCGCGTGGTGCTGGTGTCGTTGGCGATCGCCGCGGCCTGCGCGTCGCTGTACCGGACCACCGCGAGCCGCACGTTGGGGTTGTGGGAAAGCCGGAAGACGTCGTCGTCCTTGGCGATGTAGTACTCGACGCTGCCGGGGTCACCGCTGCGGGCCGCGCGGTTCTCGCCCTGGATGTCGATGTCCTGGGAGACGCTCGACCGGGCCGTGATCCGCACGTGCAGACCGCCGAGCGCCTTCGCGGCGTCGCTGATCGGAATGTCGACGCCGCGGGCGCCCTGCATGTTGATGACCAGGACCGCGCCGACCTCGCCCGCCCGGCGGACGATCTCCTTGAACGCGACGTCCCGGTTGCTGCCCTGCTCCAGGAACCACTTCGCGTCCACGGCCATATGCGGCACATCCAGCCGGTCCAGCCCGCCGGAGATCACCGAGACGAGGTCGTTGCGGTCGGCCAGGATCAGCTGCGGCCGCCCCGAGCCGTTCCGCATTTCGGCGGTGTGCTCGGTGAGCAGCTTCACCTTCTCCTGCTCGTTTTCGCTGACGTGGTCGTCGGTGGTACCGAGGCGGGACGCGTAGTAGCGCGCGATGTCCACGATCTTCCCGGACGTCCCCTCGTCGTCCGTCGCGTCCGTCGTGCCGCCGAGGAAACCCTGCCTGCGGAACACGTCCTCCTTGTCGGCCGCGGTGCCGGAGGCGCCCGTCTTCCGCACGAACGCCTCGTTGGCGTAGAGCTGCTGGGCGGTGACGCTCTTGTTGGAGCCGGCGTCGGCGCGGATCGTGAGCCCGTGCTTGGCCTCGATCGCCTGTGCCAGGCCACCGTTCCACCGGCTCTCCGACGCGGTCTCCGGATCGTAGAGCACCTCGTGGGTGGTCTGGTCGATGATGTAGACCTTGCCGTTGTGGACGACGTAGTGGACGTTCTCCACGTACTCCCAGCGCGCCGCGGCCGCCAGGTCCAGCTTCACGCGCTCGAAGTCGAACAGGGGCCGCCCGAGGATCCGCTCGACTTCCGCCCTGCCCTCCTCGGTCAGGCTCGCGGGCCCACCGCGCTGGCCTTCCGTGCGGCCGAAGTGCTCCGGGGTCAGCCTGCCGCCGAGGTACCGGTCCAAGGTCCCCTGCGCCCACCACACCGGCGCGGCGACCTCGTCATCCGCCGCCTCGGTCACGCCGTCGCTGATGATGAACTGCGAGTCGGAGTAGAACAGGGCCTCGTCGATCTCGTCCACGCTGACCGAGAACCGCGTGCCCTTCGGCAGCTGCCCAGGCAGCGCGCCCTTCTTCAGCAAGAAGAACGCCATCTCGCCGGTGGTCCCGATGCCGATCGAGGGCTTGCCCTTCACGAGCTTGACCGGCGGCCCGTCCGGGTCGACCCGGAACACGTCGAACCCGAACTCGGTCAGCAGGTCACGGTAGTGCTCGTACTCGCGGTCGGACAGGTTCGCCCTGGTGCTGATCGCGAACGCCGCGTCGATGTCGCCGCGCACCGCCTGCCGCACCGCGTCCACCAGGAACACCCACGACTTGCCCTCGCCGGCGGCCATGTTCACGAGATCGCCGTCGTAGAACGCTTCGGTGGCCATCAGCTGTGTCCAGCGCAGCGCTATGCCGTCCTTGCGGCGCGCGACCTCGAAGATCGCCGCCGTCGCGTCGTCCTTGGTACCGCTCAACAGCTCCTTCAGGCTGTCGATGCTCATGGTGGTCAGCCGGCGGTGCTCCGGGAGGTCCTCGGACGACCGCGCCGCGATGTCGTAGAGCAGCCGGGCCGTTTCGTGCGCCTTGTTCGCGGCGGCCAGCCAAGCCTCGTACGCCGCCGGGTGCGGCGCGGTGGCCGGCTCGCTCCAGCTGCCTTCACTGCCGGGTACGAAAACGCGCGGCTCGGCCAGGCGATCGCCGTTTTCGTTCTTGACCTGCCGGTAGACCACCGGTTCGCCGGTGACCTGGTCGTGCACGACCTCGCTCTCCGCCGGAAGCTCCACAGTGGACCCGTCGGCGAGGTCGAGCCGCACCGGTGCGTCCAGTTTGGACACCTGCAGCTCGCCGCTGCCCAGCCTGCCCCGCGACCAGCGGCCGTCGAGGCCACGCTCGTAGCTGACCCCGTCGGGCAGCACCACGTGCAGCGCCTCGCCCGCGTTGTCCAGTACCGCCCGCGTGCCGACCGGAAGCTCGACGAACCGCGCATCGTCGGTCGTGCCATGGCCGCGGTCGAGCACACCGGCGGTTCCGGCCTCGAACCAGCCGTCATCCGCGCGCGTCCATTCCGGCGCCGTCCCGGAGTCGCCCGAGTCACCGGAGTCGTCCGGGACCACCGGAACCGGCGCCGTCTCGCGGGAAACGGTCGCGTGCAGGGCACGGGCCAGGTCCGCCTCGAAGTCGCTCTGCTGCGCGCGGCTCCAGACGATGTCGGCGCTCCACAGGACGCGAACCCGTGGACCGGTCCAGGCTTCGCCGCCGTCGAGCATCCGCGCCGCGATCTCCGCCGCGACCGCGCCGGGATCGCCCGGATTGCCGCCGATGGCGACGGTGAACCGGCCCTCCTCCGGCGCCGCCGTCGCACCGACAGCCAGCCCGCCCTCGAACGGCGTCGCGATTTCGGCGCCGACGCGGCTGGAAAGCGTGTCCGGCACGGTGGTGGCCGGTGCGATCGTCAGCCCCGCTGCGGTGACAGCGGCGGCGAGTGTCGTACGGATTTCCGCCGCCTGCTCCAGCAGCTCACCGGCGTGCTCCGGCTCGTCGACCGTGACCAGGTCCAAATAGGACAGTTCGACCGCGTCGTCACGGATCGCCTGCAACGCCGGGCCGTCCGCCCCGGGGTCCCGCAGCGCGGCGTCGACCGCCGCGATGACGCGCCCGGCATACGAACCGGAGTCGCCGAGCTGCGCCACGATACTGGCCATCGCCGCCAGCGACGGCTCCCCGGTGGGCACCGACAATCCCGCCAGGGCATGGAGGATCGCCTTCCGCAGCTCACGCAACGCCTCGGCCTGCTCCGGCGTCACTTCGCCGGTGACGCCGTCCTTGGCGGCTCGCAGATCGGCCAGCCGGAGCCGGCGGCGGGCGCCGTTGACGGCCGCGCGGCCGTCGTTGTCGGCGTTGCGGAGGGCGGCGGCCATCCCCGGCACGGGCGGCCGCGGCTCGGCCGGGTTGACCTCAACGTGCTCGCCGGGCGCCAGCTCCACGGACCGGATCGCGCCGTCCAGCCCGACCACGACGGTGGCCTCGACACCCTCGTACACGCCGTGCACCGACCAGGTCGCGCGGACCTCGTCCCAGGTCCGTTCCCCGTTTCGCGCAACGGTTTCCAGCAGCGTGTGCAGGTCGCCGCCCCAGCCGTCGCGCAGCACCGCGGTGTCCGGCGTCAGCGCGCCAGGGCCGAGCCGCTGCGCCATTCGCCTGAGGTCTTCCCCGGACGCCGTGGGCTCGGCGGGGAACGCGACCGTGACGCCGGAACGCATCGGGGTCCGCAGCCGCAGAGCCACGTCCGCGCCGAGATCCGCGCTGAGCGTCACGCGGAACTCGTTCAGCTGCGCGGAAGTCCAGCCCGCACCGACGGGGAGCAGCCGCACTTCGCTGCCGTCCCACGTACCGTCGCTCTGCACCGCGCGCGCCACCCGGTGGGCGAGCTCTGCCGGGTTCCCGGGATTTCCCGCGACCACAACGGTGAACGCGCCGTTTTCGGCCAGGGTCGCCAGCCGCGGCCCGGAAGCGCCCAGTGCCACCCCGCCGTCGAACCGGACCACCTCGGGTCCGTCGACCACGGAGTCCAGCACCGGCTGGATCGCGTCGAGCGCGTCCGCCAGCGTGGTGCGCGCGTCGGCGAGCCGGACCTCGGCCCCGGGCTCTCCGTTGGCCACGTCCTCACGCGCGAGCGCCACCCGCATGTCCGCGTCGGCCACCCTGGCGCGCGCCGCGAGGAGCCGGGCCCGCGAGGGCTCGTCGGCGTTGACAAGCGCGGCATCCACCTGGTTCAGCGTCCGCACGCCCGCCGCCGGGTTCGTCCGGGTGTGCTCACCGCCCTCGACGGAGATCGACACCGGCACTCCGCCCGCGTCGAGCGTCACCGTCGCCCGGACCCCGTCGTACTCGCCGCGCACCCTGGTTTCCGTCGGGGTGACGGTCACGTCCGTGCTGTCCCGCACGATGTGCTCGACGAGGTCCCGGACCGCGGCGCGCGCGTCCCGGCCCGCGAACCAGCTCGGCCGCACGGTGCTGGCGTGTGGGCGTAGGTTCTCTTGCCGCAGCTGGGAAAGCAGCCGGTCGTAGACCTCGTCGGCCAGCGGCTGCCGTTCCGGCTCGGGAGCCGGCGCCGGTTCGGGGGCCGGGACGGGCTCGGGCTCCCGGCCGGGCAACGCGACGGTGTCCGCGTCAGCGGGCGCCTGGACCCTGGCGACGGCTTCGGCGCGTTCCGTTTCGAGTTCCTGGCGGAGAGTCTCGTTGTCGCTGTCCCACGCCTCCAGCGCGCCGAGCCTGCGGTCGAGGGTCTCGATCTCGCTCTGCGCCCGGACCACGTCCGGGGTGCTCACCCGCACCACGATCGTGCGCCCGTCGACCGGCTCGGTCGCGGTGAGCACCAGCCCGGTGCCGTCCGCCCACTGGTTGTCCAGTGTGGACAGTTCGAAGTTCTGGCTCAGCATTTCGCCGAGCAGCCAGGCGGTGTCCTCGGCGTAGCTGTCGGCGGGCACGGTGACCAGCAGCTCGCCGGGGGCGGTCTGGACGGCGGTGATGCCCTCCGCGTCGGCCACGAGCTCGGTCACCGTCAACGGCCGCTCGTAGACCTCTTCCGGCGGCGTCAGGGCATTCGTCAGTTCGGCGCGTTCGTCCCGCAGTTGGTCACGCAGGACGTCGTTGTCGGAGTCCCAGGCCTCCAGCGAGCCGAGCCTGCGGTCGATCCGCGCGATCTCGGCGAGTGCGTTCGCGGCGTCGTGGGTGGTGACCCGCACCTCGAGCGTGCGGCCGTTGACCGGTTCGGTCCACGTCGTGACGTAGCCCGTTCCGTCTCGCCACCAACGGTTCTCGGTCGTGATGAGCTGATAACCGTTGGCGGCGAGGGAATCGTTGAGCTGCTCCTCGGCTTCGCGATAGCCATCGGTGGAAACCGTGACGAGGTAACGGACCGTGCCGTCTTCGCCGTCGGGCTCCCGCGCGGTCGTCGCGCCCTCGATTTGCCTCGCGAGTTCGGCCACCGACGGCGGGCGGTAGTCCGGATCCGGCCGCGCGTTGCTCGGCTGGAACACCTGCGCCGCGCCCGCCGGCTCCGGCGCCGTCGCCCTGGCCGCTTGCCTGCCCAGGAAATCTGCCCGGTCGAGTCGGCCGATCGCACGCTCGGCGGCGGTCGCGTCCGGCGTGAGGAACCGGACAGTGACCGTGCGTTCGGTGACCGGCTCGCTCCAGGTGGTCGTGACGCCCAGCCCGCCACGCGCCCACTCGTTGTCCACAGTGTCCAGTTCGAAACCCTGCGCGCGCAGTTCCGCGATGGTGGCTTCGGCGCCGTGGACGAAGTCCTCGGACGTGACCTCGACCGTGAACACGTGCGGCCGCGCGGGATCCACCGGCCGCGGCCTCGGTTCGGGCTCCGGCGACGCCCATCCCGTTTCGACACCGGCGGGGACCGCGACCGCGGCCACCGTGCGGGCCTGCGCCTCGAAGTCGCCGTTCTGCCTCGCGATCAGCAACTGCGGCCGCGCGGCCACCGCCTCCGCCGTCAGCAGCTCCACTTCCAGCAGGCGCCCCGTCGCCGGGTCTTCGAACGTCGCGGTGACACCGAACCCGTCCTCGGTGTACCAGTCGTTCCGCAGTTCGGTCAGCCGCAGGCCGCGTTGGGCGAGCTGGTCGAGCACCTGCCGCGCGTCGCGGGTGTAGGTCTCGCTCGCGAGCTGAACGAGGTAGTGCATCGGCGCGTCGAGCGAGAACGCCGGAACCGGATGGACGAACGCGCCTTCGAGCCCGGCGATGGCGTCGAGCAGCGTGCTCACCCGGATTTCCGGCGGGGCGAAGGCATTCCGGGCGATCTGCGCGTCAAATCCCAGTGTCGCCAACGCGGTCGTGAAACCCGCGAGCTGGGGTTCCGTCCAGTTCAGCTCTGCGCCCGGCACGACCCACACCGGGCGGCCGTCGTGTCCGAAAGACTGCAGCCGCGTCGAAAGCCGGGTGGCGAGCTCCGCCGGGTCGCCCTGCTCGCCACCGAGGACGAGCGCGAACCTGTCCTGCCAAAGCTCGCCCGCCGGGGCTTCCGCCGCGCCGAGCAGGACGCCACGGCCATCGGGCAACACGACCGGCTCCGGCCCCACCACCGGCGCGATCCTGACACTGTCCACAGTGGACACGATCTCGGGCACCGCGCTGACGGGCAGCACCTCGTTCGACGTGGTGACCGGCTGCTCGAGCTCCGTGGTCAGCGCGCTGGTGAACTCGGTGAGCTGTGCCGGGCTCCACTGCAGACCGTCCGCGGCGACGACCCAGATCGGCTGCCCCTCCTGCCAGCCGAACCCGTCGCCACGACGGATCTCGTCCCCGGCGTTGCGGGCCACGCTCTCCGGCGAGCCAGGGTCACCGCCCACGACGATCGTGAAGCGCCCGTCCCACTGCTGACCGCGCGGGCCGGGGTGGTCGACACCGATCGTGATTCCGCGCCCGTCCGGCAACACCGTGCGGACGGATTCCTCGTCCTCCGGCAAGTAGTTCACCGCGCTGCCGCGGCGCAGTCGAGGGATCGACCGGACGTGCTCGCCCGCTTCCGGCGTGGCCGACTTCGCGGAGCCGTCAGCACCGACGACCACGGTCAGCGTCACGCCGCCGTAGGTGCCGCGCACGTGGAACTCGCTGAACAGGCCGCGGCCGACCCGCGTCACCTCGGACGGGTTGGCGATGACGGCCTCGACCAGTTCCGAAACCCGCTCGCGCCGGGCCTCGGGGCTACGGTCCGCGCCGAACCAGCTGCGCTTGAGCACCTTCCCGCCCGGGGCGGTGGCGGTGTAGTCGATCGTGCCGAAGATCCGGTCGAGCGCCTCTTCGCCCAGCGTGGCCGAGTTGTTCCGGTACTCGGGCACCCAGCCGTCCGGGCTCATCCCGAGCACGCGGGGCCCCGGCCCGGTCGCGTCCGGGCTGTCGAGCGTGATGCCGAGCCGGCCGGCCAGTTCCCGGCCGAGCTCGTGCAGGTCGAAGCCCATGCTGAACGGGTCCACCCCGCGCCGCACCGACACGTACACGTGCTCGCCGGACCAGGCGTCCGGCGTCACCGGTTCCGGCGCCGGGCCGCGGCGCCCGCGAACCCACCGCGCGAACCGCCTGGTGTTGCGGAAAGTGTTGCGCTGCCAGACTCCGCGCGCGTGCTCGGCTGCCCGCCGGAGCGGGCGGCCGGGCGAACGCACGCCACGGTCGCCGTCGAGCACCCTGGCGATTTCCGTTGCCGTGACCGGATCCAGCCCGGGGGTCGCCTGCCGCAGCGCGTTCAGCACCTCCGACGGGGTGCTCCGCACCAGCCTCACGAGCTGTTCGTGCGTCTCCGTGGACGCGTCCGGCAGCAGCTGCGCGACCAGCGCGTCGAGCTGCTGGTCGCTGGTGCGGGCGGTGTCCCTTGCGGTGAAGATCCGCTGCGCGACCTGCGCGCGCACCGCATCGGTCACGTCCGGGGTGCGGCTCACGATCTGGCGTGCCAGCTCGTTGTGCACCAGGCGCGCGTCCTGGATGAAGGAGACCAGCTCGTCGGACGCGTCCGGGACCAGCGCCTCGACCTCGGCGATCACGCCTTGGTCGGTCAGGTCCGGCCTGCCGTCGACGAGGTCGGCCAGATCCTGCTTGGCCTGAGTGCTCGCGTCCGGGGCCAGCTCGGCTATCCGGCGCGCCGTGTCCGGCATCGACTCGCCCTCGACGAGCCGGACGAGCTGAGCCCGGTTCTCGTCCGAGACGGTCGGCAGCAGCGACCGCAGCTGCTCCGCGAGCTTCCGCTCCGCGCTCGCTGCCCGGCTTTGCGCCACCTGGGAAAGCCGCCCGCCGACCCTCGCGTCGATGAGGTGTCCCAGCAGTTCCGGCGACGTCCCGTGGACCAGTCCGACGATCTGGCTGACCAGCCTGCCCGGCGCGCCCGGCAGCAGGCGGGCGATCAGCCTGCCCAGCGTGAACCGGCGCAGCCCCGGCCGCTCCGCGACGACCCGCGCGAGCCGCTCGCCGACCGACTGCCCCGGCACCATGCTCGCGAACGCCGCGAACGTGGCGGGCGACGTCTCCCGCATCATCCGCACCAGCTGGTCCACGGCCTGCGGGCTCGCACCGGGCAGCAGCCGGTTCACCAGCTTCACCAGTTCGGCGCGGCTGATACGGACCTGGTTGCGCACCGCGGCGGCGACCAGGTCCGCCACCTCCGCCGGGCTGAGCCGCACGGTCGGGTCGACGACGATGCTGAAACCGTGCCCGGGGTCGCGGAACAGCCGCACACCGCGGGCGAGCGGTTCACCTTCGCCTTCGCCCAACTGCGGTGCCCGGAATTCCGCCGGTTCGTCGACGGTCGCCCGGATCCGCAGGGTGTGACCGGTGGCCTCCTGCACGAAAGTCAGGACGACGTCGGTGCCTTCGTTCCGGGTTTCGCCTTGCTGCGCATAGCCGTTCGCCGTCAAGGTGTCGGTGAACCGCTGCACGTCGTCGCTGAACGTGGACCCATCGGCGAAACGCACGAGGTAGCCGGAGGAATCCCCGGTCGTGGCAGGCGAAACCGTGGCGTCCGGGTTCGCCGCGAGGCTCGCGTTGTCCACCTGCGCGACGGCGTCGGCGAGATCCTGTCCCGCCTGCGCGTGGTACGCCTCGGCGAGCGACGGCGTAGCGGTGACGTTCGGGCCGGCCACCAGCTCGACGCGAAGGATGTTGCCATCGGTGTCGACGGTGACGTCGACAGTCAGCCCGCTGCGGCTGCCCCGCACCAGCCAGGTCCCGTTTTCCTGCTGCCGCACGGTATCCGGCGTGCGGGCGACCGAGCGGACGACGTCACCGAGCAGCGGACGGACGTGCTGATCGGTCAGCGCCTGGCTCGCATCGACGCCGCGCGCGGTGGCCTGTCCGAGTACCCAGCTCGTGCGGACGGTGGGGCTGCCCGGCTCCACGACCGAGGGGCCGTGCGCGCCGAGGAAGTCGTTCAGCACCTCGTCGGCGAGCACGATGGAACTCAGCGCCGGATGCTCACCCGCCACCGTGTCCCAGGCATTTCCCCGCACCGCGGGAAGTTCGACGACGCCGAGGCCCTCGGGTTCGACCGAGCCGTTGAGCACCGCGTCGCGCAACGCCTGTCGCTGGTCGGTTTCACCGGTGCGCGGCCGCGGCATCCGGTCCACGTCCGCGGCGGCGCGGCGGGCGTCGGCCGCGTCGGCTGTCTCCAGCCGGAGGGTCAGCTCGTTGCCGGTGTCCGGGTGCACCCACCGCGTGACCAGTCCCGGGTCGCCGTTCGCCCAGCCGTTTTCGGCGCCCTGGAACAGGAAACCCCGATCGGTGAGGTCCGTGAGCACGGCCTGCGCGTCGCCGGCGAAGGTGTCCTCGGAGCCGAGCACGATCGAATAGGACGGCGCGCCGGGGGCGGCGAGTACGTCCGGCACGACGGCCGCGTCGGGGAACTGCGCCCGCAGCGCGTCGACGATCGGGCGGAGCTCGTCGTTGTAGGTGGCGGCGAGCCTGCCGTCGCTGAGGTTGCCGAGGCCGTGGACCGTCTCCGCGGCGAGGCCGAACGCCCGCGACATCCGCAGCCCGGTCATCAGCCTGACCTGCATCGCGTTTTCCGGCCCCTGCCCGGAAAGCACGATCTGCATCGGCGTGATCTGCACCGGGCGCCCGTCGATGATCTCCACCTGCGGCGGCACCACCTGGACCTCGCCCGCCGGGAGTCCTGATTGGACACTGAAGTGCACGTCGACGACATCGGCGCCGAAATGCACCCGCCACAGGGAACCACCGAGGTGCTCCACCCGCGTCGGCTGCTGCGCCATGCCGTTGCCGTTCGCCGCCGGCGGCGCCGACTGCGGCACCGGCGTCGTACCCGGTTGCGCGGCGGCCGACTGGAGCAGCCTGTTCGCCATCGCGTCGGCCACTTCCGGGCTGCGGTCGGTGCTGCCCTCGCCCGCGTCCATCCGGTCGACCCTCGGCCCGGACTGGCGCTGGAAACGCTCCACATCGGACTGGTTGAACGCGGTGACCGGTCCGTCGGAGCCGGGGATCGCCCTGCCGGGGACGCCGAAGTACGCCTCCCGCAACGAAGCGTCGAGCAGCCGGGCCGTCTCCTGCGCGTCCGTGGTCATGCCCAGCGCGATCGTGGTGACGCCGGTCTGGGTGCCGTTCTGCCACCCGCCGTGCCGGATGACGAACGAGCCGGGCGCCACCTGCGTGCTGTGCACGATCCGGACGGCGACCCTCGTCCCGGCTTCGCGGTATTCGACCAGTGACACCCCGTCTTCCGACGTGCTGACGTGCACCGGTTCCCACAGGTTCGGCCCGGTGAGGTCCGGCCCGAGCCCGCGCGCCGCCGACTCCGGGTCCGCCGCCAGCCGCGCCGCGAGGCGGGCCCGCAGCGCGTCGATCGCGTCGCGCAGCGGCTGGGTGTCCTCGGCATCGGCGGCGGGTGTGGTGGACCGGAACACCCGCACCAGCCGGGACGCGGCGCGGCGGAAGTCACCGCGGTTGGCGCCAGGATCCCCGTCGCGCACCGTCGTCGTCCCGTGCACCGCGCCCGCGCTGCCGGGCGCGACGAGCGGAGTGGTTTCGAAGGCCTTCTCCAGCAACGCGCGCTGGGCCGACTCGATCATCCGGCCCGCGATCTCGAAGTCGGGCGAGCCCTGGGTGGACAACGTCATCACGGCGTCCGCGGTCTGCACCCAGCCGTTCTCGGTGAGCTCGAACCGGCCCTCGGTGAAATGCGCCTCGTGGGGCGGCACGTCACCGCTCATCACGACCTGGACGCGGACCTGGTGGCCGTCCGGCGACGTGGCAGTGAAGGTCTGCGTGCTCGGGTCGACGTCCGAGACCTGGACGACCTTGGTGTTGTGGAAGCCTTCCAGGTTCCTGGCGTGCAGCGGGCGGAACGCGTCGTCCCACTGGACGGTGTTCCCGGCAGGCTCGCCGACCGTGAGCGTGTGCTGCCCGCCGCCGACCGTGTCGCCCAGCCTGCGCACCTGCGGAGCGTCCGATGTGGACGATTGCTGGGCGGTTTGGTTGCCGTCGTGGGTGTTCTGGGGCTGCGGTTGGTCGGGAGTCTGGGTTTGTTCTGGGTCCTGCGTCTGGGTTTGCGCCGGGCTGTGGTCCGGGGTCTGGGTCTGAGTTTGGTCCGGGGCCTGGGTCTGCGCCGGGTTGTGGTCCGGAGTGGACGGTGCGTCGCCGGTGGTGGCCGAGGCGTCAGGGGTCTGCTGCGCGTCGGGGGTCTGCTGTACGTCGGGCGCGCTGTTGGTGGTGGCCGCCGTGTGCGCGGGGGTGCGGGCCTCCGGCGCCTGACTCGTGGTGGTACCGGCGGCCTGCTGCGCGGTTTTCCCTTCCTCGCCGTGATCGGTTGTCGCCGTCTGGCGGGCCGGGGCCTGCTGCTGCGTCTTTGCCTGTTCGTCCGGTGCGTGATTCGTCGTCGCCGTCTGGTGGGCGGTGGCCGGGCTCGAAGGCGCCGCCGCGGTCTGTCGCGAAGCCGAACCGCCCTGGCTCCCCGCGCCGTTCGACGAACCGGCCGAGCCCGAACCGGCCGAGCCCGAAGATCCCGCGCCGGAGGTGATCGTCCCACCGGCCGACGGCACCCCGGCACCCGCCGTCGTCGGCGTCGTCACCGTTGTCACCGTTGTCACGGTCGTCGGAGTCGTCACCCCGGAACCGCCGGTGAACAGGCTCGTGAAGTTCTCCGCTCCGCCCCAGCCGGTTTCGGCGCGGAAGTTCATCATCGAGTTCTCGAACAGCGCGCGCTGCGTCGGGTTCAGGCCCCACTCGCGCTCGCCGATGAACTGTTCCCAGTGCCCGCCGACCGCGCCCTGCATGAACGCCGAACCGACCGCACTGTCCTGCAGCGCACCGAAATCGCCATGGCCGAGATCGCTGAACGCCTGTTTGATGGAGCCCCAGGTGACCTGCCCCGCGTCGCCCTGACCGCGATCGGCCTTGTTGGTGAAGGCGTAGTCGCTGTCCGGCGCGCCGAAAACGCCGGGGTGCGCGTTGTGCAGCGTGGCGTCGAGGCCCATGAACATCTGCGTGGACAGGGTCGCGCCCAGCGCGCCGGTGACACCACCGATCCCGCCCAGCATGAAGAAACCGAGGCTGCGGTGCGCGAGACCCAGCGGTGCGCCACCGAGGAACGCACCCGTGAACGCGGCGATAGTGCTGGAAACCCGGTACCCGTAGGCGCCGCCCGTCTCCAGCACGGTCACGCCCTGGCCGACGACGTCCGAGAGCATGCCGAACTTCAGCGCGCTCTGCAGGCCGTACCCCATGAGGGATTTCTTCGCCAGAATCCCGTATTTGGCGAAGCGACCTGCCGAAGTCTGCACGGTCCGCTCCACCGCGGACCTGGCCGCGGCCTGGAGTTCCGGGGACAGCTTCGTCATCGCCCTGGCCGCCGCCTTGCCGCCGAGGCGGACCGAGGCCTCCTCCGCGAGCGCTTTCCGGAACGCGCGGGTCTTCAACTGCTGGATGAGCTCCCGGCTGACGCCTCGGGCGGCGCCCTCGCGCGTTGCCTGCCGCGCGGCCGCTCGAATCGCATGCTGCTGCGCCTCCCGCGAAAGACTTCGCCCCGCAACGCGGCTCGGGGCAAGGTCCCGGCCCAGATCCTTGCCGCGCTCCAGCGCGTCCCGGCCGAGCGTCCGCCACGCGGCGGGGTCGGTCGGGATGTGCGAACCCACGTTGCGCCCGAGGTTCTTGGCTCCCTCGGCGATGTTCCGCCCCGCGGCCCGGCCGCCGACCCGCACCAGATCCGGCGCCATCCGGACGGCGGCGGGGAGCACGAACTTCGCGAACCCGTCCTCGACGCTGTGCCGGCCCGCGGCGGCCAGCGCGCGCTCCCAGGCGTCCTTGATGGCCGTCCGGAGTGCCAGCAGCGCGACGGGAATGCTCAGCAGCGACCCGCCGAGCGTGCCCCAGGCCATCAGGATCGCGCGGACCAGTTCGAAGGCCATCATCGCGAGGTTGGCCTCGAACATGTTGATGTGCAGCACGGTCGACTGGTTGAACTGGGAAAGCCCCAGCGCCAGCGAAAGGTTCCCCTCGACGAGGTCGTACATCGTCTTGGCGAAGTCCGACATCATCTGGGACAGCGAGACCGGCGTCCCGTCGCCGCCCCAGTCGACGAGCAGGTCCTTCGTCAGCGACGTGGTCTGCTTGCTGAAGTCCGCGGCGTGCTGGGCCTTCGCCAGCGCCTGCCGCATCGCCTCCGCGGAGATCTTCGGGTCCGCGTCCGGATATTTGCCGAAACACCAGTCGATCACGTTCTCGACGGCGTGGTCCGGCACGAACTCCATGCCGAGGAAATCGCTCCACTCCTTGATGCAGTGGTCGACCGCCTGCGCGAAGGCGGTCATCTCACGGGAGAGGAAAGCAGCGGAGTCGTCGATCCAACCGCCTGCCACTGCTTACCTCCTTCAGTGCTCTGCTTGGGGTGAAACGAAAATCCGGCGACCGGCTACGCGGGGTCGATCTTGTCGACCTCGTCCTTGCCGTCGGCGTCGGTGGTGATGAACGTGCTGATCGCGGTGACCACCTGGGTGCCGATGGTGCCGAAGTTCTCGCCCATCTGGTGGTCCTGCGTGAACATGTCGCCCAGTGCCTCGTTCGCGCTGTGCGCGCCCTTGAAGAAACTGGCGCGCGCCTTGTGCCCGATTTCGTCCTGGCCGAAGCATTTGCTCTCGTCCAGGCTGGTGCAGATGTCGTTGACCTTCGCGCGTGCGGCGCTCGCGTACTCCGAACCCGTCTGCGCCCACTGCGCGCCCTTGGCCATGATCTCGGCTGGATCGCCGTTCATGTCGATGTACGTGCTCACCGGTCCTCCTTCTGTTCGGCGTAGAGCTCGGCGTCGGTGCGGAACATGTCCGGCAGTTCGTCCCTGTCGGGGGCGTACTGCGCGCGCAGCTCCGCCATGT
This sequence comes from Amycolatopsis acidicola, assembly GCF_007713735.2. Classification (GTDB taxonomy): domain Bacteria; phylum Actinomycetota; class Actinomycetes; order Mycobacteriales; family Pseudonocardiaceae; genus Amycolatopsis_E; species Amycolatopsis_E acidicola. The sequence continues at coordinate 90,683 of NZ_VMNW02000024.1, forward strand.
CCGGCGGCAGGCCTTCTTCGAGGACTTCCCTGGCCTGCGCGCTCACGTCGCGCGCCGCGGCATTGGCCGTGTGCACGATCTTCGCGCTCAGTTCACCGGCGTCGGGATTGCGGAACACCCGCGGGTCGATCTCCAGGTCCACGAGCTGGCCACGGGAACCGACGACGGCCTTGACCAGCCGGTCGTCCGACCAGGCCACGCCGGTGAGCGCCTGCATTTTCGCCTGTGCCTTGGGAATGTTCTCGGCAGCCTTGCTCAGCTGCGCGAGCATCTCCCGGAAAACGGGGTTCGGCCCGTCACTGACCGGAAAACTCATCGTGTCCTCCTCGCGGATCCGCTCGGAAATTCGACGCCGAGTCCACTTGCGAGGTTCCGTAGTGGGCTAGCATCCCTTTCATGGCAACGAGAAAAATTCCTCGTGCACTGCTCGCCGCGGCCACCGGGATCGCCACCGTCGTGGCCTCGGCCCCCGAAGCCGCCGCTCAGCAGAACCAGTGCGTCCAGCCGGGCACCACGATCACGGCCGCGCCGTGGTCGCAACAGCTGCTCGCGCCCGAACGGGCCTGGCCGATGACCACCGGCGCGGGCCAGAAGGTGGCCGTGCTGAGCACCGGAACCGGCACGAACCCGTTGCTGCAGGGCAAGATCGCGGCACAGACCAGCGTCGCGCCCGGTGAGTCCGGCGGTGGCTCGAGTGGGAAGCCGGACTGCCTCGGCATCGGCACCGGAGTGGCCGGGCTGATCGTGGGCCAGCGCGTCACGGGCATCGGTTTCCACGGTGTGGCACCGGACGCGCAGCTGCTTTCGGTGAAAGTCGCCGGGGACGAGTTCCCGCAGGGCCTGCCGACGAACTCCGTAATGCCGGAAACCCTGGCCTCGGGCATCAACTGGGCCGTCGACCACGGCGCCACGGTGATCGCGGTGCCCACCATCAGCTACCTCGACAGCGACGCGCTGCGCGCGGCCGTGCAACGAGCGCTGAACGCGAACATCGTCGTAGTCGCCGCGACGGGCGAGCGGGACAACAACGAGACGCTGCCCCTCACCCCGTACCCGGCCGCGTACGACGGCGTCATCGGCGTCGGGTCGATCGGGGAAAACGGCGAGCTGGCCCAGAATTCCCGCGCCCAAGCCGTGGATATCGTGGCACCCGGCGAAAACGTGGTGACCACGTACCCGGACGGCGGCCTCGGCGCCGCGGTGGGCACCGGCTTCGCCACCGCGTACGTGGCGGGCAGCGTCGCACTGGTCCGCTCCTACCGCCCACAACTGTCCAATCAGGACGTCGAACGCCGCCTCCTGGCCGCGGCGGCGCCCGCGCCCGAAGGCGCCGGCAGTGCGAGCTACGGCTACGGCGTGCTGAACCCGTACGCCGCGGTGGTGGACAACGTCACCGACGGCACCCCGGCTGCCATGCCGGCGTACCAGGCGCCCGTCGTCGATCAGGCCGAAAAGGCAAGGGAGGACGCGGAAAACAGCTCGGCCCGGCTGGCGTACATCCTGGCCGCGGCCGGTGCCGCGCTCGCCGCGCTGCTGGTCGGCGCCATCGCGTTCGGGCCGCGTGGCCGCAACCGCCGCTGGCGTGGCGGGCTGGCGGCGGCCCCGGTCGAGCATCCCGAGGACGAGCTGCCCGAACCACCGGCCCAGCTGTTCGCCGACCGTCCCTGACGGACGGCGGGCGGCGTCCCGCATCATTTCCCCTCCCCCCGGTTTGTCCATTGTGGAGACAAAGAACCGGTCCCGGAGTCAGGACTCCGGGGCCGGTTCCAGCCGTGCTCGAGACGTCAGCCGCCGAAGAAGCCCGCAGCCCTGATGTCCGCGTTGATCAGGTTCTCGACGTTGTTGACCACCGCGGAACCGACCTCCGAGTGCGCGTTGCCCAGCCCGTTGGCCTTGACGGTCCACTGCGCCTGCGCGCGCTCGAACGCCTGCTGCGCCTGACCGGCCCAGGCTTCCCCGGCGATGGCCATCGCGTCCTTCTTGAGGTCCTCGAACAGCTGGATCAGCTGGCCGGCCTTGGTGGTCGTGCTCGACCCCATGTCGCTGACGGCCCCGCTGACCTTGATCATCGGATCGGTCATGCCTGTCACACCCCTTCCTGGTTTGCCCGGGTCCTGCTACAGCCTGCTGCCGAAGTTGCCCGCCATGCCGCCACTGTCGGCGGAGATCGCGGCCAGGTGGCTGCGGTCGTCCTCGTCCTGGCTCTGCATCAGGTTGACGGTCCGGCCGATGGCGGACTCGAGGTCGTCGAGGATCGGCTTGAGGTTGTTCTGCCAGTAGGGCTCGAGCTCGTCCTGCTGCTTGCTCAGAGCCGCGTTGGCGGCGGCACCCGACCAGGTCGAGCTGCTGACCGCGTCGACGACGCCGGTGCTGATCCCGGTGACGACCATGTGCGCTTCCAAGCCGTACTTTTCGATGATCTTCTGGATCTCCCGGACCTGTGCCGGATCGAGCTTCTTTTCGTCGGACATAGCTCACCCCTCGAAGTCACTAGCCAGGTGATGCCGACGGTAAGCGAGCCCACTGACATCGGGCGGACACCGAAAATCCCCGTCCGATCGCAGGTCAGGCACCTCGCGCGGGGGCACCGGTGCGGTCCCGCTACGGGAAGCCCGTACCGGCGGGCACCCGGGTACGGCATTCTCTGCGGTGGAACCAGTCGGATCGGGAATTCAGGGGAACCCTTGACCGAGTCTGGTTGTCTAAGGAAGAGCTGCTCGACCACTGGACGGAGGGGCGATGGCCGACGCGGGGGAAGACTGGGCACTCACGAAGGCGAAGCTGACGCACGACCCCCACGAGATGGAGGGTTACGGCAACAACGTCGCGAGCATCGGCAAGAACTTCCAGAGTGACATCAACGGCCCCGTCCAGCTGATCCGGGGCGGCGGGGAGGAAACACAGGTCAGCACCGGGCATTTCCCCGAGGGCGACCAGATCCAGCAGCTGCTCTCGCGCAACGCCACCGAAATGAGCCAGTTCCTCCAGGCGGCCTATCAGAGCGTGGTCGCGCTGTCCTCGGTCGCGCTCATCTACTCCGAGCTGTTGCGCACCACGGACCTGAACGGCTCGCAGGCGGTGAACGCGATCGACTGGGCGTTCGCGATCCCCGGCGCGGACAAGCCGAAGGGGCTGCCGTCCTTCGTCGACAACTCGACGCTGCAGGGCGAGATGAGCAAGGTGACGGCCACCGACACCACGGGCGAGAAGCTGCTCTCCTCGCACGAGGTCGGCAACGAGACGTTCTCCACGTATTCGTTGGCGGGTGGTGGAATCCACACCGTCGTGCAGGGCCCCGGCGGCAACAAGACCGAGGCGTTCTACGACAAGAACGGCAACCTGATCACCGAAACGGTCGTCGCCGGCGGCAGGTCCACGACGACCACCTACAGCACGAAGACCGGTGAGAAGACCGGGCGGACGCTGAAGATCAGCGGCGCGAACGGCGCGGCCACCACGTACTCCGTCGATGTGAAGACCGGCAAGAAGTCCATGACCTCGCAGACGTACAACGTGCAGTCGGCGCCGGGATCCACCTCCATCACCGACGTCGACAACTCGAACATCACGGTGCGCTACAACAGCGAGGGCAAGGTCACGCAGACCGTCACCAAACACGACGACAGCGTCTACAACAGCGACGGCACCTACACGCGCAAGTACTACACCGAAACCGAGACCGCGGACGGGAAGACGACGACCAGCGACGTCCGGGAGATCACGGAGCAGCCGCAGGCCGTCACCTCGGACGCGTGGAACAAGGTCATCCAGGAATCGATCGACGACACTTCGAAAAAGGTCGAGGGGCACTGACCGGCGATGGCGGGTAACGACGACCAGTACTTCGGATTCGACCACAGCTGGCTGAGCGCGGTCTCCACCGGCGACAAGCCGTACATGATCGGCGGCAAGTACGAGCCCACCTACTACTCGCAGACCTGGGACGGCGACCAGCCCAGCGACCCGACGTACTCGATGGACGAGACGAAGGCGGCCGACGACTCGGCCAACGCCAGCACCATCGAGATGGTCAACCTGGAGCTCATGGGCGAGCAGCCCGGTACGTCGGACGACCTGTCGATGCAGTGGGGCAAGCTCGGGCTGATGCTGGCGGGCATCCAGCTGCAGCTGCGCACGCAGACGCAGACCATGGCCGAGGGCTGGGATTCGCCGGCGGCCAAGGAGGTCTACCTGCTCAAGGTCGGGGAAATGCTGGCGTACCTCGATGTCTGGCAGTACGCGTCGTCGGTGAACTCGGTGAACCTCGCGAACCTCGCCTCGCTGCAGCGGGAGGCGCAGGACAAGATGCGCACGCTGTGGGCCGAATGGCAGAAGGCCAAGAGCCAGTCGATCACGAACGAGATCGATCTCGCCGGCATCAAGTCCGCGATGAGCGGGTACGAGCAGGAGCAGGACAGGAAGGCGGGGAAACTCGGGTACCAGAACCGTTCGCTGGACGAGAACCACGAGGACTTCAACCACCGGGCGCGCGTGCTGGCGAGCGAGATCGCGACCACGTACGCCCCGATCATCCAGGATCTCCGCGGCGGGCACGCGATGATCATGGAGCCGTTCAACGCGCACATCCACCCCGGCGCGTTCGGCACCCCGATCCCGAGCGTGTCCACGCCGGGCGCTCCCCCCGGGGCGCCGGGGGCGCCGGGCGGCAGCCCACCGTCCACTTCGGCCGGTCCGGTGCCGAGTTTCGCCAAGAATGCCCCCAGTGTTCCGGACAACCTCACCGCGCCCACCGACGGACCGCCGGTCGCGCCGAACGCGACCCCGCCCGCGGTGCCGTCGATCACGGACGTGCCGAACGTGCCCGAGGTCGGAGCGGGCGGCGGGCCGATGATGGTGCCGCCGGCCGTGCAGCCACCACCGGTGCCGAACATGCTGCAGGCGCTGTCCACAATGGCCCCGTTTCTGGCGAACCCGAACCTGTCGGTGCCGAACGTCCTGAAGAACATGGGCAAGAACCTGCCGAACGTGCAGCCGCCGTCGATGCCGGACACGCTCGGCGGCGGGAGCACGCCCGGCGGCACGCCCCCGGCCGGTGCGGCGGACCTGGAGAACCTGCCGAATTCGTTGTCCACGCAGAACGGCATGTACCCGCCGGGCACGATCACCCCGCCGCCGGGCGGCAGTGTTCCGCAGGAACAGCAGAAGCAGCAAGGGATGCCCGGCTCCCAGCTGACGCCGCCGCCGGGTTCGTCGATGGGGCAGAGCCCGCAATCCCGGCAGTCGCAACGAAACGGCGCGCCTGCCGGTCGCGGTCCTGGCTCCCAGCTGACGCCGCCGCCCGGTTCGTCAATGGGGCAGAATCCCCAATCCCGCCAGGGAATGCAGGATGGGAGCGCGCCAGCCGGTGTCTCACCCGAACTCGCGGACGCCTTCCGGCCGCCGCCCGCGAGCACGCCTTCCGTGCTGGGCAACGAATCGAAGCGGCGCGTCCGGCCGGGCAGCCTGTCCGAAGGTATCCAGAGCGAGTACCAAGGTCTGGGCGGTGCGACTCCGCCCGTGCTGGGCAACCCGCGCCGTGAAGGTGCGGGCAAGGGCATGGGCCGTCGGCCGCGCCCGTTGCGGAAGCTGTTGCGGCGCGACAAGAAACTGCAGCCGCATGAGCTCTCGGAGTTCCTGAGCGGGTTACCCGCGGCCACCGCGCCGGTGCTGGAAGGCCGAGTGCACCAGGAACCGGTCGAATCGGTCGGCGAGGTCCCGTCTTCGTTGCTGGCGCCGAAGCACGCGCTGCCGGAGCCGGACAAGCACGCCCGCCCCGTGGAGCACGCCGACCGCACAACGCGTGTCGCGCATCAGCCGGCTACGGGCCAACCCGACGTTTCCCCCGAAAACGCCTGGGAGGTGGAAAACCCAGGCGGACCGATGGTCGCCGGGCACACCCCGGCCAAGCACAACCAAGTGGAGGCAACACCTCTGGACAACCGCTCGACGAGCTGAGTCAACGGTCGGTAAGAGTGCGGGAGGCCACACCGCTTCGCGCTTCTGCCGGTGAATGGGTCTGACCTAGGGTGTCCGGCGTGACCGGACGGCTGAACGGAGTACGCGGAGCCGTGCACCGATGGGCCGAACGGGCTCGTACCACCGTGCACGGCTGGGGCGCTTTGCCTGCTCGTGCCAGAGGGTGGCTGCTGGTGGCCGGGTTGCTGCCGGTGATCGTCGCGGGCATGGTGTTCAGCGGTTTGTCCCCGACGGACCTGCAGGTCTACCGGTTCGGCGCGCTCGCGCTGGCCGCCGGGCACGATGTGTACGGTCCGCTGCCGGTGCCGACCGGAAGCAATCCGTTACCGTTCATCTACCCACCGTTCGCGGCCTTGGCGTTCCTGCCGCTGGCGCTGCCCTCGCTGCCGCTGGCGGCGGTGGCGATGGCCGCCGCGTCGGCTGGTTCGCTCGCGGTGACGCTGCACCTCGTGATCCGCCGAATCTGGACGACGGCCTCACGCCGTGTCGCCTGTGGGTTCGCCGTCGCGTTGTCGTTGGCGTGCGTGGCATTGGAGCCGGTGCGGGAGACGTTCAGCTTCGGCCAGGTGAACCTGGTGCTCATGGCGCTCGTCGCGGTCGACTGCCTCAACGACCGGCCGGGGTGGCGGCGGGGAATCCTGGTCGGTATCGCCGTGGCGGTGAAGGTGACGCCCGCCGTGTTCCTCCTGTTCCTGTTCCTGCGTAAAGACTTCCGGGCCGTGCGCAACGCGGTGCTTTCGGCTGCCGTGGTCTGCGGGCTGTGCTGGTTCATCGCGCCGGACTCGACGCGACGGTACTTTTTCGGCGGCGAACTCACCGGCGCGTCGGGGTTGAGCGGCTCGCCGTACGCCACGAACCAGACGATCACGGGTGCCCTGAACAGGCTCGCGTTGCCCCCGTCCTGGCACGAGGCGCTCTGGTTGTTGCTCACCGGTGCGACCGTGGTGCTCGGCGTGATCGCGATCCGCCGGGCCGACCGGTTGATGGGGCTGATCCTCACGGCGCTCACCGGGCTCGTGATCTCGCCGATCTCGTGGTCGCACCACTGGGTGTGGATCGCGCCCGCACTCGTGCTGCTCGGCGGCCGGGCCCTGCGCGCGGCGAACCCGGCCGCACTGGGCGGGGTGCTTGCGGTGGGCGTGATCTTCGTCGTCGCACCCCATTCCCACCTGCCGGCCACCAACGGCCGTGAACTGACGTGGACCCCGTGGGAACACCTCATCGGCGACTCGTATCTGCTGCTGGGCCTGGCTTTCCTGGCGTGGAACGCATTCCGCCCCCTAGCCCGGCGAGGCGTGCGCAGCCCCGCAACGGACACACAACCGGCGGTGTCCTCGGCCTGATTTCGTGACTGGCGGCATTCGCGGGCGTTGACCTGCTGGTTTCTTTTCGCCCTTTACGGGCAGACCTGACGTTGCGGGAGAAAGCCAACGAGGATCTGCGTTTCGACGCGGCCGAACGAAGGATCACCGAGCTATACCTCAAAGCCGTCGAACACCTGGGATCGGAAAAGGCTCCGGTGCGACTTGCCGGGCTGTACGCGCTCGACCGGCTTGCCCAGGACAATCCACCACAGCGCCAGACGATCGTGAACGTCATCAGTGCTTACCTGCGCATGCCGTATCAGCTCCCGGCCGACAACGGTGAACAGTTGCAGGAGCGTGAAGTCCGGATCACGGCCCAACGGATCATCACCGGCCATCTCAACCCGGACAACGAGGACGGCAGCCGGTTCTGGGAGCACATCAGGCTGGACCTGAGCGGCGCCCTGCTCATCGACTTCTCCCTGCAGTCCTGCGAACTGGGCGACTCCCGTTTCGACCGGTTCGACCGCGGGACACATTTCCTGCGGGACACCAAGTTCACGAAGTCATCCTTCGCCGGCACCGCGCTTTTCGGGCAAGCAGTGTTCGCGCGCGACGCTGACTTCGACCGGTCGACGTTCCTGGAGGACGTGTGGTTGGGACGCGTGGTTCAGTGGCGCCGCGTTCAGCAGCTACACCGCCTTCCGCGACGCCACCCTCGACGGTGTCCCGTTCGAGCCGTGGGAACTCAACCCCCGCGACCTGGACCCGCTGGACTAAGCGGGCATGCGGTTGATCGCGTGGTCTCCCGTCGCCCATAGGTATTGCGTCGCGTAGGCGCGCCAGGGGCGCCACGCGCTGGAATAGCGGGTCAAGGCCGCCGGAGTTGTTGGCAGGCTTAGGGATTCGGCGGCGTAGCGGATTCCTAGGTCGGTCGGAGTGAAGGCATCCGGGTCGCCGAGGGCGCGCATCGCGATGGTTTCGACCGTCCACGGGCCGAAACCGGGCAGCTCCGCGAGTTGCGCGCAGGCCCGTTCCCAGTCGCTGCCGGTGCTCAGGTCCAGCGCGCCCGTCGCGAGCGCTTCGATCAACGTCGTGAGGGTTCTGCGGCGACTCTCCGGAAAGGCCAGGTTCGCCGGATCCAGCTCGGAAAGTGCCGCCACCGAAGGAAAAACGTGCGTCAGCCCGCCCGCGGGGTCCGGCACCGGCGTGCCGCAGGCCGTCACGAGGCGGGAAGCGTGGGTGCGGGCCGCGGCGGTCGAGACCTGCTGCCCCAGCACCGCACGCACGGCGAACTCCTCGGCATCCACGGTCCGCGGCACGCGGCGGCCGGGCGCCTTTCGCACCAGGGGCGCGAGAACCGGGTCTTCGCTGAGGAGCGCGTCGACCGCGACCGGGTCGGCGTCGAGGTCCAGCAGCCTGCGACAGCGGGCGATCGCGGTGGTCAGGTCACGCAGATCGGTCACGTTCAGCCGGCACTCGACGTGCTCGGGCGTCGGACGCAGCGCGACGATCCCATGCCCGTGCGGCAATCGCAGCGTGCGCCGGTACGCGCCGTCCCGCCATTCCTCGACGCCGGGCACTCCGGTCGCGACGAGATGGCCGAAGAGATTGTCCGGGCAGAGCGGCGCTCGATATGGCAGGCGCAGCGAAATCGCGCCGGACGACGGTTGCTGCCGGGACCGGGTGCGCAACTCGCTCGGGGTGAGGGCGAAAACCTCGCGGACGGTTTCGTTGAACGTCCGGACGCTGGCGAATCCGGCCGCGAACGCCACATCCGCCATCGGCACGGCGCTGGTTTCGATGAGCAGCCGCGCCGTCTGCGCCCGTTGTGCGCGCGCCAGCGCGAGCGGGCCCGCACCGAGTTCCGCGAGCAGCTGCCGCTGGATTTGCCTTACGCTGTAACCCAAACGCGTGGCCAGCCCCGGCACACCCTCGCGGTCGACGACACCGTCCGCGATCAACCGCATGGCCCGCGCGACGAGATCCGCCCGTTCGTTCCACTGTGGAGAACCCGGGCTCGCGTCCGGACGGCACCGTTTGCACGCGCGGTAACCGGCCTGCTGGGCAGCGGCCGCGCTCGGGTAGAAGCGCATGTTCCGCACCTTCGGCGGAACGACGGGACAACTCGGGCGGCAGTAGATCCGGGTGGTCACCACCGCGCAGAAGAACCACCCGTCGAACCGCGCGTCCTTCGACTGCACCGCCCGGACGCACCGCTCCCTGTCCTCATGCACGCTTCCAGCATCCCCGCTGGTGCGACGTTCGCCTAGCAGGATTGCGACATCGTCCTCGACAATGGGGCGATGGAAACCCGGGACGCCATCACCGCACGCCGCAACGTCCGCGAGTACACCGGGGACCCCATCCCCGGCGAACACCTCGACCGGATCCTGGAAGCCGGCCGCCGCGCACCGTCTTCACGGAACACCCAGCCGTGGGACTTCGTCGTGGTGACCGACCGCGACCGGCTCGTCGAACTGGCCAAGGTGTGGCAAGGAGCCGGGCACGTGGCGGGCTCAGCCGCGACGATCGCCCTCATCGGCCCGGTGCACGAGGCCGGCGGCGAGCGAGTGCAGTACGACCTCGGCCAGGCCACCGCGAACATCATGCTCGCCGCGACCGACCTCGGCATCGGCTCCGGTCACTCGGCGGTGCGGGACCAGGTGCTGGCGCAGGAGCTGCTGGGATTCCCGGACGACCGGGCGTGCCTGTACCTGATCGCGCTGGGGTACCCGGCCGGACGACCTTTGCGGCCGATTCGGAAGCCGGATCGGCGGGCGTTCGACGATGTGGTGCATCGGGAGCGGTGGTAGTCGGGTTTTTGGTTGCGCTGGTTGGTTGCGCTGGTTGGTGGTTGCGTTGGGGCAGCAACGGACGCGCGGGGCGCGCTGTGTGGACCCCTCCGCCGCCCCGATCTGTGAGTGTTTGCGATCTTGGGGCTGCGTCAAGGCGGGAAAGAGTACCTTGACCCAGCCCCAAGATCGCAAAAGCAGGCTGGGGAT
>NZ_VMNW02000025.1 GCF_007713735.2 Amycolatopsis acidicola
GGGATCGCCTCCTCAAGAATTCCCACCCGCCAGCCCGACCACCACCCCCGGCGGACACGCTCCGCGCGACAGCACCCTCACAGCGTCCGCGCTGTCCTCGCCAGGAACCGCCCACCCGTCTCCCACCGCCACCCTCAACCGACACGCTCCGCGCGACTCCACCGATTCAAACCCCCGGCGGTGCCAGCGCACGGCCCACAGCAAGCGGCTCCGCCCCTTATGAACCAGCACCTAGCGGTACACCGCGAAGGGTTTGGTGGAGTTGAACACCTCCGTGGTGACCAAAGTGGACCATTCCCGGCCGAGGCCCAGTTCCTGGACGGCCCCGAAGAGGCAGAACCAGTTCAGGATCTCGTGCTGTCCGGCCGCCACCACCTCGTGGCTCGTCACCGCGGCCAGCTCGTCGAAACGGTCCTCGGTCATCAGCCGGTAAAGTCGTTCGTCGGCCTCGGTGTCCGGCCGGATGTGCCACAGCGCGTCGGCGAGGAACGCGTGCGACCAGCTCGACGAGGCGATGAAGGCCACGCGCTGGTCGCTCCCGGCGAAGTGCCGCGCGATCGCCTGCCCCACCGCCATGCAGCGCGCGGGGCTGGGTCCGGAGGGATCGAGCTTTTCGTCGGCGATGTCGGCGAAGCGGGCGAGCCCGCCTTTCCGGGCGATCGCGTGCTGCCCGTAACAGTTCACGGTGACCGGTAAGAGGCGATAAGGGAATTCCGCGCCCGCGTGCTCGTAGTCGAGGAACAACTGGGTGTTCAGGATCGCGTGCGGGAAATGCGCGCCGGCCCGCTTTCGGTACGAGTAGGCCATGTCGACGCCGTCGTTGATCACCCCGTCGGCGAGTTCCCTTGCCGTTTTCGCGTCCCCGCGCAGCGTGACGTGGAAGTCGTCCGGCAGGCCCCAGGCGTTGGGGCTGCCGCGTTCGTTCATGACCTCGAACGCGGGGACCTCGAGATCGTCGTAGGCGAGCACGCAGAACGGCGGGACGACCTCTTCGCGGAAGTTCTCGTACTGGTCGTCGCCCCACACGACGACCACGTCCGGGCCGAACTCGTCGAGCGCGGCGCGGCACCGGGCGAGCCCGTCGAGGAGCCGGGCCCGGTGCGTCGCGGCCGAGGAACGGCCCTGGTCCTGGCCCCATTCCGCCCGCATCGTTTCGGCCCAGTTCGCGGGATCCTTTTCCTCGCCGGGAATCCCGGGGTCCTCGAGCGTCCACCGGAGCAGGCCTGCCATGTGCTCGTCCGTGCCGGCGAGCAGCGGGTAGTGCGTCATGCCGATCCCGAGGAACCGGCTCATGGCCGGGCCTTTCCGTCCAGGGGCAGCACGACGACGTTCGAGGTCCCCAGGTGGAACCAGTTCACCCCGTCGTCGTCCGGTTCGTGCGGGAGGATTTCCACGGTGGTGAACGGGACCCCGGCGGGATCGTGCGTGCCCACGATGATGTTGACGTCGCAGCCGACGGAGCGGACGTGCAGGATCTTGTCCGGTCCTTCGGCGTCGTGATGCTCGACGATGCGCATTCCGGTGACGGTAACCAGCAAGGCCGCCATGGGGCGGTGCGGTTCCAGCGGCCGGAACCGCGGCCCACCGGGCGTGTCGGCGTTCCTAACGTCAGCGCCCATGTCCTACGTCATCGACGACCGGCAAGCATCGCTCTTCCAGGTCAACCGCGAGGTCTTCACCTCGCGGGAGATCTTCGAAAAGGAGCGGGAACTCGTCTTCGGCCCGGCCTGGCTCTACGCCGGGCACGAGTCGGAACTCCCGCGCCGCAACGACTTCCGCACCCGTGACGTCGGCGGCCGGTCGGTCATCTTCAACCGCGACCGCCACGGCGACGTCCGCGTGCTGCTCAACACCTGCCGGCACCGGGGCGCTTCGCTGTGCCGGCATCCGGCCGGTAACGCCAAGATCTTCACCTGCTTCTACCACGGCTGGGCCTACCGCAACTCGGGCGAACTGGTGAACGTGCCCGCCGCCGAGGACTACGCGCGCTCCCCCGTCGAGGTCTACCAAGGTCTTCCCGGGCCACGGGTGGAGTCCTACCGCGGCTTCTACTTCGTCAACTTCTCCGCGGACCCACCGGATCTCCACGCCTGGCTGGGCACTTCGGCCTACCTGCTCGACCTCGCCGCCGACCAGTCCGAAGACGGGATCGAGATCCTGCCCGGAACGCACGACTACACGCTGAACGCCAACTGGAAACTGCTCGTGGAGAACAGCATCGACGGCTACCACGCGAAATCGGTGCACCACACCTACTTCGAGATGATGAGGGAGCTGGGCCAGACCCCGCCGATGCTGGGCGACGCCGGCACCAACGGCGTCCCGCCCGCGGGCCTCGGCACCGAGTTCGGCCATGGGCACGCCACCCTGATGTACCCGGGCAACGGGCTGCCGCTGGCAACGGAAACCGTCACCCGCGACCTTGGCGTGCTGCGGGCCCGCGCGGCCGAACGGTTCGGCGAGTCCTACGCGGCGGCGGTGTTCGACCTGGCCCGCAACACGATCTTCTTCCCCAACTTCGTGCTGATCGACCTGAACTTCGGCATGATACTGCGGACGATCATGCCGCTGGGCCCGGACCGCACCCAGGTCTCCAGCTGGCAGATCGCGCCCCGCGGCCTGGGGCAGGAATCGTTGCGGTACCGCATCGACAACGCCCTGACGTTCTGGGGCCCGGCCGGCCTGGCCACGCCCGACGACGTCGAAGCGCTCGAACAGGCGCAGCGCGGATTCAGCGCGCGGCGCGAGATGCCGTGGTCGGACATCTCCAAGGGGATGGGCAAACCCCGGCCGGCCGCCAACGACGAACTGCAGATGCGCGCGTGGTGGCGGCAGTGGAACGCCGTCGTGACCGGCGAAGAACGGCCGCGCGAGGTCGACGAGTTCGTGCCGTTCGACCGGCCCGCCCGCGAGACCCAGGGAGCCTGAAATGACGACGCCCACCCGCGCGGAGATCGAGGATTTCCTTTACCGGGAAGCCTCCCTGCTCGACGACTGGCGGCTGGAGGAATGGCTGGAGCTGTTCACTCTCGACTGCACGTACGAAGTCCCGGCCACCGACGCGCCCGGCTCCGACCCTGCCTTGACGTGGTCGCTCATCCACGACCGCCGCACCATGCTCGAACAGCGCGTGGTCCGGCTGAAGAAACCCGAGGCGCACGCGGAGTTCCCGCATTCACGGACCAGCCGGATCATCGGCAACGTCCGGATTCTCGGCCGCGCCGCGGATTCGGTGTCGGTGTCCGCGAGTTTCCTGGTGTCGCGGATGAAGGCGGGGAAGTTCGACCAGTACGCGGGCCACTACTTCTACGAGCTGGTGCCGGGACCGGAAACGCTGAAGATCCGCCGGAAGAAGGCCGTGCTCTCGCACGACCGGCTGGATCCGCAGGGCAAGATCTCGTTCGTCCTTTGAGGAGTGACCGCGATGAACCGCATTCTGGCCTGCGCGGCCGAGGAACTCGAGGACGGCGAGGCGATGACCGTGGCAGGGGACCACGAGGCGATCGCCGTGTACAAAGTGGACGGTGAGTTCTACGCGACCTCCGACGTGTGCACGCACGAGAAGTGGTCGCTCGGCGAGGAAGGTGATCTCGACGGTTTCGAAGTCACCTGCACGCTGCACAACGCCCGCTTCGACGTCCGCGACGGGAAGGCTCTGTGCTTCCCCGCGACGGTGAACCTGCGCCGTTATGCCACCACCGTCGAGGATGGCAAGGTCTACGTGCTGGCGGGCGATCATGAGTGAGCGCTTCGCCGGACGCGTCGTTGTCGTCACCGGCGGCGCGAGCCCGATCGGGTTCGGCATCGCCGCCCGTCTCGCGCGGGAAGGCGCCACCCTGGTCCTGGGTGATCTGGACAGCGACCGCCTGCAGGCCGCGGCGGACGAACTCGGCGCGGCCGCCCACGCCGGGGACCTGAGCCGCCGGGAAACCGCCGAGGCGTTGATTTCGCTGGCAGGACGGCCGGACGTGCTGATCAACTGCGCCGGTGGTGGCGTCATCCTGCCCACGCCGGCGCACACGGAGGAAACGCTGCGGGCGACCATCGATCGCAACCTGTGGACCACGCTCTACTGCACCCTGGCCGCGTTGCCCCTCATGGCCCGGGCCGGGTACGGCCGGATCGTGAACATCGGCGCGGAATCGGTGCGCAACGGCCTCTACCGGCACGCCGTCTACAACGCGGCCAAAGGCGGCGTGCACGCGTTCGCCACCGGGCTGGCACGGGAGTACGCCGAACACGGAATCACCGTGAACACCGTGGCGCCGGCCTGGATCACCACCCCGGAAGCAGACGCTCGCCTCGCCGCCGCACCCGAGGCGGAACGCCGTGACATGGCGGGGTTCTTCGACCGGATCCGCGCGACGATCCCCATGCGGCGCCCCGGAACCGTCGCCGAAGTGGCCGCCGCGGTCGCCTTCGTCGCGTCCGAGGAGGCGTCCTACCTCACCGGGCAGACCATCAGCGTCAACGGCGGCAGCTCGATGCTCTGACGCGCCCAGGAACGGAGCACACATGCACCCCCTTCGCTCGGTCACCGTGGTCGGCGGTGGCCTTGCCGGGTTCACCGTGGCGGCCCAGCTGCGGGCGAACGGCTTCGACGGCACGGTGCGGATCGTCGATCCGCAGGGCCTGCCCTACGACCGGCCGCCGCTGAGCAAGGCGTACCTGACCGGCGACGCCACCCTGGAGCTGGCGCCGTCCGCCTGGTACGACGACAACGCCGTCGAGGTGATCACCGGCCGTGTCACGCGGTTGTCGGCCGGTACCGGCGGTGTTCTCGTCGGCGGCAGAGAACTCGCGTCCGACGCGGTTGTCCTCGCCACCGGCGGACTCCCCCGCCCGCTGCCCGGTGGACGCGTCCTGCGCACCCGCGCCGACGCCGACAGACTGCGCGAAACGTTGCGGCCGGGCGGCGAACTGGTGATCGTCGGCGCGGGCCTGATCGGCGCCGAAGTCGCTTCCAGCGCCAGGACTTTGGGCGTCGCGGTGACGCTGGTGGATCCCGTGGCCGTGCCCCTCGTGCCCGCAGTCGGGCCGGAGCTGGCGGTGTTCCTCCAGGCACAGCACGAAAAGCACGGGGTGCGTTTTCTCCACGGCACGCCGTCCCGGATCGGCGGCGGTTTCGCCGAGATCGAGCGTCACGACGGCGAACGTGTGCGGGTCGGCGCGGACACGGTGCTCGCCGCGGTCGGCCTCGAAGTCCACACTGGACTCGCCTCGTCCGCCGGCCTGGCGGTCGACGGCGGGATCGTCGTCGATTCCGCCGGCAGGACAAGCAACCCCGCGATCTACGCCGTCGGCGACATCGCCCGCACGCGCCTGCCCGACGGCACCCTGCAACGCCGGGGCGAACACTGGGAGTCCGCGATGCTCGACGGCACCGCGACCGCCCGGTCACTCCTCGGCCTCGCCGCAGACACTCGCCCGCCGCCGTGGTTCTGGTCCGATCGCTACGGCCTGCACGTGGAGGCCGTCGGCACCATGGCCGTCCCCGGTAAAACCGTCTTCCGCGAGTCCGGTCCGGCGTCGCGCCTCGCCTTCCGTCTTGACACGGACGGCCGCCTGACCGGCTGCGCGTCGATCAACGGCGGCAAGGCCTTGCGGGCCGCCCGCCGCTTGATCGCCCGCGCGGCCGTCGTCGCCCCCGAATACCTGCGGGATCCTGCGGTGGACGTCCGAAAACTCGGCCGGAACACGCGTGCTGGCACGGGGTGAGTCCGTCGTCGGTTACGCTGCCGGTCGTGTCCGAAAAGACCTCATCGCCCGAACCTGGGGCTCCCGTCATCGAATACCGGTCCGGGCGGTGGCTGTTCCTCGGCGGGCTGGCCCTGTTCGTCTTCTTCGGGTTGGTCGCCCTGTTCCCGGAGGCCGGGCACCCATCAGCGTCATCGAGAGCGAAGGATCTTTCTCCGACCGCCGTGTCGTTCCTCTTCGGCGCGCTCGCGCTCAGCGGCCTGTTCGTCATGATCGGCTCGGTCCCCCGCAGGCATCGTTTCGTCGTCGACGCACGGGGACTGTGGTGGTGGGCCGGCCGGAAATCCGACCTGATCGCGTGGGACGAGGTGCGCGCGGTCCGCGGCCAGGAACCGCGCCCACCGGTCAAGGGCGACCCGAACTCGAAGTCCCTGCTGCCGGCCCTGGTGTTCACCCCAGTGGACAGTGGCTTCGCGAACCGGCACGGCGCGCTGGTGAAACCCCGGCCCGACGCCGGTCCGGAAGTGGACCTGAAACTGCCGAACAGCACCACGGTCCGGCAGCTGACCCAGGAGATCACCAGAGTCCGCCCGGACCTGATCCACTAGGAACGACGACCCCGCGCCGCTAGCCGCCCACGGGGACGGCGGGGTGGCGGTCATCGAGAGACCTCGCCAGATGCAGGGCCTCGCCGAGCAGGTCCGCCGGGGCGCAGGCGCGTTCGACCAGGCCCTCGGCCAGTGCCGCCGCCACGCTGAAGCGCGATCCGCCCGGCACCGGGCAGATGTCGCCTCCCGACATGACCCGGGCGCGCGCCGCGGACGCGAGCGCGTAGCCCGCGCCGATCGCGTCGCCGTTGATCGCCGCCACCACCGGGGACGCGTGGGCACGGAAGGCGCTCAGCACGTCCGCCAACCGGCTCGCCGCCTCGGGCGCGGGGTCGAGGTCCGGCGCGAACACGCCACCGGAACCGGTGAGGACGATCGGCCTGTCCCCGATATAGCCGACCGCCGCGCCGAGGCCGTCGAGCAGGTCGGCGCTCAGCACTCCTCGCGGCGCCCGCCGGATCCTGACCAGCGCGGCCGCCGTCCAATACTCCACGTCGAGCATCAGCGTCCTCCTCAGCACTCGGACCGAGCGTACGAGCGGAGCGCGCGCTCCCCTGTCTCAGATTGAGACCCTTTCGCCCGCCGTGGTGCGCTATCCCTGGGAACATGGAAACCGCCCTGTCCACAGCGGACGGCGCCGATCACCCGAGAGGACCGTGATGATCTTCATTACCGCGAAGTTCCGCGTCCGGCCCGAGCACGCCGACGCCTGGCCGCGGATCGCGAGCGAGTTCACCGAGGCCACCCGCGCCGAGCCCGGCTGCAAGTGGTTCGACTGGTCACGCAGCATCGAGGACCCCACCGAGTACGTGCTCGTGGAGGCGTTCGCGGACGGCGACGCGGGAGCCGCGCACGTCGGCTCCGCGCATTTCAAGGCCGCGCAGGCCGAGCTGCCGAAGTACCTGGTCGAGACGCCGCGCATCGTCAGCGTCCCGGTGGAGCAGGACGACTGGGCCGAACTGGGCGAGCTGGCCGTGCGCGACTGACCGCACGCGACGGTGCCGCCGGGACCTCCCGGCGGCACCGTCATCCCCGGCTCAGTAGATGTTCGACGGGCGCACCATGCCTTCGGCGAGGTCACCTGCTCCCGGCGCGAGGATCGCGCCCGGGTTCACGAGCACCTTCTCCACCACCGCCGTCTCCGTCGTGATCAGCAGCGCCGCGATGGAAGCCGCGCTCTCCAGCGCCGAACGGGTCACCTTCAGCGGGTCGACGACACCGGCGGCGAAGAGGTCGCAGTACTCGCCGGTGAGCGCGTCGAACCCACCGCCCGTGTCCATTTCGGACACCCGGGCCACGACCTCGTCGCACTCGTACCCGGCGTTGGAAGCGATCCACCGCAACGGTTCCCCGAGCGCCCGGCGGACGATCTCCCGTCCCTGCGCCGCGTCCCCTTCCAGCCCGACCAGATCCACACAGCGCGCGGCTTGCGCCAGCGACGCGCCCCCGCCCGCGACGACGCCCTCTTCCAGCGCGGCGCGGGCGGCCGCCAGCGAGTCCTCGACGCGCAGCATCCGGTCCTTGAGCTCGACGCTCGTCGCGGCCCCGGCCCGGACCACGGCGATCCGGCCCGACAGCCGGGCGATGCGCAGCCGCAGGCTGTCCTGGTCGTGCTCGATGCGCGCCCGCTGCAGCTGCTTGTCGAGCTGGCCGATCCGCGCCCGGACCGTCGTCTCGTCCCCGGCGCCGCCGATGATCGTCGTCGTCTCCTCGGTGATCGTGACGTGCTCGCAGCGCCCGAAGTCCCGCTCGGTCACCTCGGTCAGCGTGATCCCGGCGTCCTCGCTGACCACGCGTCCGCCCAGCGCGGCGGCGAGGTCTTCCAGCTCCGCCACCCGCCGGTGCCCGAAGCCCGGCGCGCGCACCACGACCGCCGGGCAGGTGCCGTGCACGTTGCCCGCCACGATCATCTGCAGGGCGGGCCCGTCGACGTTCTCGGCGAGGATCACCAGCGGCCGGTCGAGCCTGCGGGCGGCCTCGACCGTGGGCATCAGCTCCTGCACCTGGCTGATCTTCTTGTTGGTCAGCAGGACGACCGGGTCGTCGTAGCAGGCTTCCATCCGCTCCCGGTCGGTGACCATGTACGGCGAGGTGTAGCCGTGGTCGAGCTCGATCCCGTCGACCAGTTCGACGCTCAGCCCGGGGTCGGCTGACTCCTCGATCTCCACGACGCCTTCCCTGCCCACGGCCGCCAGCGCCTGCGCGATGGCCCGGCCGATCCGCTCGTCGTCGCTGGCCGCCAGGGTCGCGATCCGCTCCAGCTCCGTCTCCCCCGCGACCTGCGTCGCCGATTTGCGCAGCCATTCGACGACGGCCTCGACGGTCTCCTCGATCCCGCGGCGGACCCGCATCGGGTTCGCGCCCTCGCCGAGCGCGGCCAGCCCCTCGCGGACCATGGCCTGCGCCAGGACGGTCGCCGTGGTCGTGCCGTCCCCGACGGCGCCGTTGGTCTTCATGGCGACTTCCTTGACCAGCTGGGCGCCCATGTTGGCGAACGGCTCCTCCAGCTGGATCTCCCGCGCGATGGTGACGCCGTCGTTGGTGATCGTCGGCGGGCCGGTCAGTTTCTCCAGCACCGCGTTGCGCCCCTTGGGCCCGAGCGTCACCTTCACCGCGTCGGCCAGGGTGTTGACCCCCAGCTCCAGCCGGCGCCGCGCATCGACGCTGAACCGCAGCTCCTTCGCCATGGTCTCCTACTTCCTTTCCGTTTCAGGGAACGAGAATCGCGCGGCCGCGGACCTTGCCCGCGCCGAGGTCGCCGAGGGCATGGCCGAACTCCTCGAGCGGGTACCGGGCGGTGCGCAGCTTGACCTTGCCGCGCGCCGCCAGCACCATCAGATCCTGCAGATCCGCGTAGGAGCCGACGAGATTGCCGATGAAGTTGATCTCGGTGGAGATGATGTCGATCGTCGGCACGTCGAGGTTTTCGCCGTAGCCGACCACGTAGTAGTTCCCCGCGCGGCGCAGCATCCGCACGCCTTCGGCCGTCGACCCGCCCTCACCGACGAAATCGATCACGGCCTCCGCGCCGTGGCCGCCGGTCAGGTCGAGCACACTGTCCACATGGGACCCGTCGGCGACGACCGTGACGTCGGCCCCGAGCTGCTCGGCCAGTTTCAGCGCCGCGGGGTTGCGGTCGACGACCACGAGGGTCGCCGCGCTCATCGCCTTCATGCTCTGGATCCCGATGTGGCCCAGCCCGCCAGCGCCGATCAGCACGCAGACATCGCCGGGACGCAGCACTTTCGCCGCCTTCGCCACCGCGTGCTGGGCGGTCAGGCCCGCGTCGGCGAGCGCGGCCACGTCCGCGGGTTCGAGGCCGTCGTCGAGCTTGACGCACGAACGCGCCGACGTGAGCAGGTACTCGGCGTACCCGCCCGCGGTGTCGATGCCGGGGAACTTCGAGTTCTCACAGTGCACGTCGTCGCCCAGCCGGCACGCCCGGCACAGCCCGCAGGTCATCAGCGGGTGCAGGATCACCTTGTCCCCGACGGAAACTTCGGTGACCGCGTCGCCGACCGCATGCACCCAGCCCGCATTCTCGTGCCCGATCGTGTAAGGCAGGGTGACTCCGCTCTTCTCGGCCCACTGCCCTTCGAGGATGTGGAGATCGGTGCGGCAGACCCCGGCCGCACCCACCCGGACCACGACATCGAGCGGGCCGGTGACCTTCGGCTCGGGGACGTCCCGCAGCTCCAGGTTCTGGTGGTACCCGGTGACCTGGACGGCTTTCATGTGCTGCTCCTGGTGTTCGTGACGGCCGGGGCGGACCCGGCGGGGTCGTCGTACCGGGTCGCCAGCAGACCGCGGCAGAAATGGGTGTTGCCCTCGATGGACACCCGGGTGGCGGCGGCGAGCCGGAGCCACAGCCTGGCCTCGGACTTCGCGATCCGCCTGCCCTCGTGGTCGACCAGCACGCGGGCGTGCGAGTGCGTGGGCAACCCCAGCGCCTCACGCCGGCGCAGCAACGCCGACTTGTACCGGTCCTCGGGCAGGTCGAACAGCTCCATCAGCGGGAGTTCTTCGAGCGACCAGGCGCCGCCCGCCAGCAACGGACGGCAACACCGTTCGATCGCGGCGAGGTGCGCCTTGCGCCGGAACGTACGGCGCAACTCGTCCAGGCCCTCGTCGGCCTCGGCGCCGAAAGTGCCGAGGTAGCCCGCTTCGGCCGCGATCCCGCCGTTGATCTTGGCGGAGTCGTGGTGGTCGTCGAGCAGCACGCGGACCCGGCCCGCGCCGGGCACGCCCGTGAGCGCGTCGTAGGCGTCCGAGGCCATCAGGAACGCGAAATTGGGCGCGCAGAACGAAGTCGGCAGGCGCAGGTGCACCTCGACGCCCTCGTCGTCGATCGTCACCGAGCGGACGAACCCGAGCTCGGTGACCGGCTGGTCGAGCTCCGGGTCGAACACCGTGCCGAGCGCGGCGAGGACCTCGGCCTCCAGGGAAACGGCGACCGTCATCGCGCACCCACCCCGGCCTCACCGGCCTCGGCCGGCAGCCGAAGCTCCCGCGGCACGTCGAGGTCGTAGAGCGCGGCCGCGTTCAGGCCGAGGATCTTTTTCTTCTGCGCGGTGGTGATCGCCGGGTACTCGGGCAGGTCCTCGGGGATCTGGAAGTCCACGAACCGCTCGACGAGCCACTTCGGCGTCCACAGCGCGTAGTCGCTGCCGAAGAGGATCCGGTCCTCGCCGATCCAGTAGAGGAGTTCGCCGATGATCTGGGCGAAGTAGCGCGGGCGGGTGTGCATGAACGGGATCGCCACCGCGAGCCCGCCGTACACATTGGACTCCTGCGTCGCGATCCAGCAGAAGTCCTCCAGCCGCGGCAGGCCAACGTGCTCGACGACGAAGTTGAGGTCGAGGTAGTCGGTGGCGACCTTGTCGATGTCGGCCACGTCGAAGGCGTCCCGGTCCAGCGGCCGGATCGTCGGTCCTTTGTGGACGTGGATGTTCCTGATCCCGAGCGCGAGGCACTCTTCGAGGTAGCGGCGCGACCACGGGTCGTCCAGCTTGTACCCGCGCGAATCCCCGTGCCATTCGGCGGTGTACAGCTTGACGCCCTTGAGGTTCATGCGCTCGGCGTCGCGGCGCAGCTGGTCGAGGCCGGCTTCCTCGTCACGCGGATCGTAGGCGTGGTTGTACGTCAGCTTGTCCGGATGCTGCTGGGTGAGCCCGAACGCTTCCTCGGTCTGCCCGAACCCGGTCTTGTAGAACTCCCGGAGCAGGGTGGCCTGGAAGATCGCGTGATCGACGTGGCCTTCGCCGAAAACGTCCTTCATGAACCGGTCGGCACCGTAGTAGGTGTAGGTGTCGTAGTCCCAGAGGACCTCCTCCGGGCTGAGGTTGCGGTGGTAGTCGTAGAAGCAGTCGATGAACTGCTTGCCGTGGATGTTCTTCTGGTTCGACGCGCGCGCGTCCCAGATGTGGACGTGCCCGTCCACGATGAAGTACTGCTCGCCGTCCTTGGAGTACATCGGCTGCCCTTCGGAGTCGTTCGTGCGGTGGGATGCGGTGGCGGGGCGCCGCCTCGGCGCGCCCCGCCACCGCGGTTCGGGGGGATCAGCCGTGCGCGAGGAGGTCGAAGCCGATGTACTCGGCGGCGTCCTCCGGGTTGGCGAACAACAGGGTCCGGTCGTCGAGGTGGACCATCCGGCCGTAGTGGGTGGAGCTGATCTCCTCGAAGATCGACCCGTCGAACGGCTCGCCGAGCGCCTCGGTCAGCTCGTCGTAGTCGAACTCCAGCAGCCTCGTGCCGTCCACCCGGATCATCGACGGGTACTCCACGAGCGTGACGCCTTCCTTGGCGCCCATCGCGTCGGCGACCACCCGGCCGACCGGGGTGTTCATCAGCGTGACGCCGCACATGTTCGAGGCACCGGCCTGCGAACCGAACCGCATGTCGCTCACTGGGTCAACTCCTTGGGAACGTCGAGCCCGATCTCCTCGAGCAGCTGGGTGAACTTCTCCTTCGTGGCGCCGAACGAGTCGGCGAAGGTGCGCGTCGTCTCGGCGGGCTGCGACCAGATGGGCTGCAGGGCGCGCGCGGCCTCCAGGCACGGCGGCACCCACTGGGCCAGCCACTGGCCGAACAGTTCCTGGTTGCCGGCGCCGTGCGTCTCGTCGCGGGTGAGCAACCGGAACAGCGCGCGGGTGTAGCGCAGGTCGCGGTTGTAGTCGTGCTCGCCGGTGCCGACGATGGTCGGCGTGATGTAGTCGCCGTTCCCGGCGGAGATCTGCATGACCAGCTCCGACCGGAACAGCTGCCCGACGAGCTGCTCGAACACGATGTTCGTGCCGAACAGCAGCTCGCCCCAGTCCCCGACCGCGGTGAGCTCCTCGACGACCTTCCGGACGGGCTGCCACTCTTCGGCCGCCTGCCACACCTCGCGGTGCGCCGAACCGTCGAAGGAGTCCAGCGATTCGGACAGGTCCAGGTTGAACAACGCGAGGTCCTGGGCGAACCGCATCTTGTGCGCGGCGTTGACGGCCACCGCGTTGTTGATCATGTTGGTGGGCCCCGACCGCTGGATCGAGGTGAACACGTGCAGCGCGATGCCGTTCTCGGCGTGCATCCAGGCACCCAGGTTGCGGGCGATGAACTTCTGCCACGCCGGGTTCCAGTTGCCGTAGGCCCCGGCGCGCTTGGCGTTCTCCAGCCCCAGCGACACCTGCCGGACCACCGCGGAGTTGTTGCGGTAGATGGTCTGTTCCCATTCCTCGTTGGGATCGAGGAACGCGTGCCAGTTCGAGGACTTCGCCGCCGTCCACTCCTGCGGGTAGCCGCCGGGGCCGTCGCCGAAGCCGTAGATCCAGCCCTGGCTCAGGTGCCGGTCCGGGTCCGGCTGCACGTCGACGGTCACGTCCTCGTACACCGTGGCCCGCAGCTTGGCCGGCTCGAAGTAGTTGTAGGACCGGCTCTTGGAGCTGGGGAAGTCCAGCGCGCCGGCCTCGGAATCGGTGAACTCCACCTTCGGGAAACTGCGCACTTTGGGCGCACTGCTCGTCATGGGCGCTAACTCCTTTGTCAGGCTTGGGGAACGGACGTCGTGAACTTGTCGTAGAAGACCTGGTCGCCGGGGACTCCTTGGCGGGCGGCCAGTTCCAGTGCCGCGTCGACCATGGGCGGCGGCCCGCACAGGTACACCTCGCTGCGGTGCAGCTCCGGCTCCCGCGCCTCGGCGACCGCGGTGACCATCCCGGACTCGATGTCGACGCCGAGCCCATCGGCGCCCGCGTCGGACTCGGAGAGGGCGACCACGAAACCGAAATCCGGCAGCCGCGCGCCCAGCGCCCTGATCTCGTCGAGATAGAACAGGTCCGTCGCGGTACGGGCGCCGTAGTAGAACCGGATCCGGCGCGGGTCGCCGGTCTCGGCGAGGTGCCGCAGCAGGGCGAGCACCGGCGCCATCCCGGCCCCGCCCGCCATCAGCACGAGCGGCAGCACATGCCCGTTCTTGAGCGTGAAGGTGCCGTACGGCCCGGTGAGCTCGATCGTGTCGCCCACCGCGATGCCCTCCTCCAGCAACGACGAGAACCGGCCACCGGGGTACTTCTTGATGACGAACTCGACGTGGTCCGTTGTGGACGGTGTGGTCGCCATCGAGAAGGACCGGTGTTCCGCCGTGCCCGGGATGGTCAGGTCGGCGTACTGCCCGGCCTTGAACCGGTAGTCCGCGTCGGGCTTGAGCTTGAGACCCACGATGTCGTGCGTGTGCTCCACGATCTCCAGTACTTCGGTGCGGATCTCCTGCAGTGGCGCGGAGTTGAGCAGCTCCTCCTCGTCGAAGTTGAGCAGTTCGATGGTGCAGTCGCTGAAGGCGTGCGCGCGGCACAGCAGCACGTAGCCCTCTTCGACCTCGGCGTCGTTGCACGCGAACGTCGAGTAGCGCTCCATCTGGATCTCGCCGTCGAGGACGTAGGACTTGCAGGCGGAACACTGTCCCTCACGGCAGCCGTGCATGAGGTGGATCCCCTGCCGGAACGCGGCGTCCAGGATCTTCTCGTCTTCGCCGACCTCCATTTCCAGGTCGACCGGTTCGAACGAGATGCGGTGCTTGTCGGCCATTGCTCGTCTCGATTCTCGGGGGGCGGGCGACGGCGGCACGCCGCCGCCCGCCGGTCCTCAGCCGGTCAGGCCGACACGTTCGCGTTCGCGCGGTAGGCCGCGGCCCACTGCTCGCGCTCCTGATCGGACATCTGGTTCAGCGTCACGTTCGGGCTGGCGAACCGGATGCCGCGAAGGTCCTCGAGCGTCCACAGCTTCTTCGGGTCGTCGAGATCCAGGTGCGGCTGGGGAATCAGCGTCTTCCCGTCGTCGCGGACGTAGCCGAGGTCCTTGACGATGTCGGCGAGATCGCGGTCGTGGTGCAGCGTCTCCCACTCGCGCTGCCCGGTCAGCCTGCCCATGTTGGGCGTGTCGCGGCCCTCGTACTCGGGCCGGAACGCGACCTTGTCGGTCCAGGCGCAGGGTTCCGAGCAGTAGGTGCGCCACTGGTCGTCGACCTTGTCCACCACCAGGTCCTCGCGGACGAGGCAGGGCACCATGCAGGTCCAGCAGCGGTGCGGGTACTCGTAGCCGACGTCCTCGAACGCGATCGGCTTGTTGCGGCCCGGGTAGCGCAGCCGGTTGTAGTTCTCCCACCACTTGCCGAACTGGGCGTACCAGCCGGGGTACTTCTCCTCGAACCACTCGAAGTCGGCGTCGGTCATGCCGTCGATGCGCCAGTAGTTCACCGGCCAGCCGGTCGCGAAGAACTGCGCGACCCGGTGCACGTAGAACTTGTTCGTGATCCGGTTCCACGCCTCCTCGACGAGGTCGTGCGGGATCGTCAGGCCGTACTTCTCCAGCGGCAGCAGGTAACTGCGGTAGTAGTCGTCGTAGATCCAGCGGCGCCACATCTCCGCGTAGGACTCACGGTCCTTGCGGCGGTCCTTCGTGCCGTACTCGATGAAGGTGCCGATCGCCGCGTCGACGACGCAGTGGTTGTTCCACCAGGCGTAGCGAAGATCCCGCTCCAGCAGCGGGCGGTTGCGCTCGTCGGCCAGCGCCATCAGCAGGATGGAGTAGCCGTTGGAGATGTGCCGCGACTCGTCGGACTGCACCGAGTGGAACACCGTCGGCAGCAGGTAGTCGCCGTTGGCGGCGGCTTCGTCGGGCATGGCGACGAACAGGGTGTTGGTGAAAGCGGTTTCCGCCACCACGGTCAGGTAGATGTTGGCCGCGGTGATCGCGTCCCCGGTGATGAACCCCTCGCCGAACTGGCGGCCGATGGTGCCCGCGTAGTTGTTCGCGAACGCCTTCTCGGTGATGTCGAACCCGGCCGGGTCGATGTAGTTGTTCATGTACAGCTTTTTGAGGTTCATCTGGATGGTCGAGTGCCGGACCTCGTCGATCATCTGCACCGCGAGTCCGTTGTGGATCTCGGGGTTGGGCACGGCGTCGATCGCCATCGGCATCGCCCGCGCGGCCGAGATCTCCGGGAACGGGATGATCGAGAGGAACAGCTTCTGCCACTCCAGCCAGCGCTGCTGCACCTGGCGGAACATGTTGCCGCGGATCGCGCCGTCCATGGCGCCGAACACGCGGTTGTCCTTTTCCTCCTCCATCGGGAAGTACGACCGCATGATCTGCTTGAGCGGATCCTTCTTGGGCGCCTTCTCGAACGTGTAGTCCGTGCCGAACCGCGTCGCCGGTGTGGCGAACGTCGGCTCCCACGACAGCTCGGTGATCTTGTTGTGCGCCTTGGTGAGACTCTGCCTGCTCACTCCGCCTCCTCGAAACCGGGGTCTCGCCACCCGGAAAGTCGTCACTGACGGAGAAGAGTGTGTTGCGGATCGCAGGGAGGTTCTGTCTCAATGTGAGACTACGGATCACACGCCGCCCCGCGACGATGGCTGTCGCGGGGTCCGGGACGCGGTGACCCCGCGTGACGTCGAAGGAGACGGTGGTGGCGACGCGAGGAGACGGGGCGGACAAGCGGGTCAGCGCGCTGCGGGAGAACTTCCTTTCGCGGCCGCTGCCGCAGCCGGGCGTGCGGGAGATCATCTCCGCGTCGTGGCGCCGGGCGCTGGAGAACCACATCGACGCCGACGAGCCCGATCCCGTCTTCGTCGCGGACCACGACGAAGAGAGCCTCCTGGTGCGCAGTGCCAGGCCGATCCTGGACAACCTGTGCGAGGAGCTGGCCGCTCACCCGGTCGCGGTATTGCTGACCGACGCGGACGGCCTGGTGGTCAGCCGGCGCAGCGTGGACGGCGCGCTCAACTCCGGTCTCGACCGCATCTCGCTCGCCCCCGGCTACAGCTACGCCGAGGATTCCATCGGCACCAACGGGATCGGCACCACGCTCGAATGCCAGCAGCCGGTGCTCGTCTCGGGTTTCGAGCATTTCAACAGCAGGCTCGCGGAGTTCGAATGCGCCGGGGTGCCGATCTACCACCCGGTGCGCGGAAACCTGTTCGGCGTGCTCGACCTGACCTCGTGGACGGGGACACCGGGGCCGCTGCTGCTCACGCTGGCACGCCGGACGGCCAGGCAGATCGAGGAGGCGATGCTCTCCGGCACCGGCGCGCGGGAACTGGCGCTGTTCCGCGAATATCTCACCTCCTGCCGGCGCGGCTCGGGCGCGATCCTCGCCGTCAACGAAGACGTCGTGATGGTCAACAACCACGCCCGCGAGCTGTACGACGTCACGGACCGGGCGGCGCTGATCAGCCACGCGGCCGACGTGGCGGGAGCGGCCAAACCGGTCACGGTCCTCGCCGATCTGCCCTCCGGCGTGGTCGCGCGGCTGGAATACCGGCCGGTGTATACGGGATCGGTGCTGGCGGGCGGCGTGTTCCGGGTGAAGAACCACGCCGGGGCCCAGCGCACGGCGGGTCCGGCGGAAGCGCACCTGCCCGGCCTGGCCGGTGTCAGCCCGGCCTGGCGGCAGACTTGCGCCGCCGCGCAGGCCGGTTTCACCGCCGGGAGCTGGCTGGTGCTGACGGGCGAGCGCGGCAGCGGCAAGACGGCGCTGGCCCAGGCCGTCGCGCGGCACCACTCGCCCAGCGGGCACCTGATCGTGCGGGACTGCGAAGGCGTTGAGGACTATGAAGCCTGGGCGGCGGAACTGGCCGACGAGGTGGCCACCGCGACCGCGCCGGCGGTGATCCTGCGGCATGCCGACACGCTCGGGACCGAAGGCATGCGCTGTCTCACCGACCTGTTCACGGCCTGGCAGTCGGCTCCGCCGATCGAGGCGCCGGCCTGGGTCGCCGTCACACTCGGTGACACGCCGGGCGATTCGGCCGCCGGATGGCTGATGCCGTTCTTCGCGCACACCGTCGAGGTGCCGCCGCTGCGCCACCGCATCGAAGACCTCCGGCCGCTCGTACCGCAGCTGCTCGCCCGCCACGCGCGCGGCCGCGACCTCGCGCCGTCGGACGCATGCCTGCGCCAGCTCATGCGGTTGCCGTGGCCGGGCAACATCCGGCAGCTGGACCGGGTACTGGCCGAAACCTCGCGGCACCGCCACACCGGCACCATCGAGGTCACCGACCTGCCCGCGGAATGCCGCACCATCACCCGGCGGCAGCTCACCCAGCTCGAGTCGCTCGAACGCGACGCCATCGTCCGCAGCCTGTCCACCCACCACGGCAACAAGGAACGAGCCGCCGCGGAACTCGGCATGTCCCGCGCGACGATCTACCGCAAGATCCGCGCTTTCGGCATCGTCCCCGGCGCCTGACCGGCGTGGGTGTCTCCCCGAAATCCCGCGCTGTACCCAGTACTCGTCGCCGAGTGACGGGGAAAGGGTTCAGCCCACTGGAAACATCCGGGTTCGGAGACCCTCGACGCAGCGCCGCAATTCCGCGACGCTGGCGTCCACCGGGACGGCAGGACTCTGCGGCAGCCGGCACCCCGGGGCGAGCCGGTCCGGGTACAGGCTCACCGGCCCGGCGATCAGGTCGCTGCTCACTGCCGCAGGTGGCCCTCCATCGTCGCGGCCGGATCTTCGTCGTGCACCCGCAAACTCCGGTGCGCGGCACGGAACGCCCAGAGCGCGCCCGGCGCCGTCGTGTGGTGCGCGTGGAAGTGCTTACTCCTCGTCGTCGCGCTTCCAGGGTGCGATCCAGCGCTCCAGCGCGCGGACGCCGGCGGTCAGGATGATGCCCAGCGCCATCAGCACGAGCACCGGCACGAGCATCGCGGCGGTGTCGAACTGGTTGCCGTACTTGGTGATGATGGCGCCGAGCCCGGTGATCCCGGTGAAGAACTCGGCGACGACCATCCCGATGATCGCCCGCCCGATGCCCAGCCGGAGCCCCACCATGATGTACGGCAGCGCCGATGGCAGCACGATCTTCTGGAAGATCTGGCGCTCACTGGCCGCGAAGGCCGCGCCGACGTCGAGGTGGCGCCGGTCGATGTTCCGGACACCGGCCGCGACGTTGATGATCACCGGGAAGATCGTCAGGATGAAGACGATGAACAGCTTGGCCTCGAAGCCCAGCCCGAACCAGAGGATGACCAGCGGCACCACGGCCACCAGCGGCGTGGCGTAGAGGGCGTTGATCAGCCAGTCCGTCGCCCATTCCGCCGTGCGGTACCGGCCGACCACGAGCCCGGTCACGATGCCCACGACGCTGCCGGCGAGGAAGCCGAGCACCAGCGTCCGCAGGCTTTCCAGCAGCGCCTGTGGCAACTCCCCGCTCTGGGTGAGCGTCACCGCGGCCTGCGCGATTTCGCTCGGGTAGGACATGAAGAGCGGGTTCACCTGCCTGCCGAGGATTTCCCAGGCACCGAGGACCACCACGAACGAAATGATCCGGACGATCCACGCCCGGCGCCCGGGTTTCCCTTGCCGCGACGCGTTTTCCTCTGCAACGGTTTCGGGCACCTGCGCGGCCGGGACGGTCTCCGCGGCCGTAGCGCGGACGTCCAGTGTTCGGCGGTTCATGCCGGGTCCTCCCGCGGTGAGGTGATCAGCGACCAGGTGTGCTGGCGCAGCTGCTGGAACTCCTGCTCGGCGCGCAGCTCGGGCAGTGACGGCCGCGGCCGCGCGAACGGCACGGTGATGATCTCCCGCACCCGCCCCGGGCGTGCCGCCATGACCACGACGCGGTCGCTGAGGTAGATCGCCTCGTCGAGGTCGTGGGTGACGAAGACGATCGTCTTGCCGGTGCGTTCGAGCACGCCGAGCAGCTCCGCCTGCAGCACCTCACGGGTCTGCGCGTCCAGCGCGCTGAACGGCTCGTCCATCAGCAGCACGTCCGGGTTGGTCGCGAGTGCCCGCGCCAGCCCGATCCGTTGCTGCATCCCGCCGGAAAGCTGGTGCGGGTAATGGTTTTCGAAGTTCTCCAGTCCGACGAGCCGGAGCAGTTCCCTGGCGCGGGCGACGCGGGCGGCCTTGTCCCGGCCCTGCACTTCGAGCCCGAACTCGACGTTCTTCCGCGCTGTCCGCCACGGCAGCAGGTTGGCCTGCTGGAACACCGTCGTGCGATCCGAGCCGGGGCCGCTGACCTGCCGCCCGCCGACCGCCACCACGCCCCGGTCCGCGGCCACCAGTCCCTGCACGATCCGCAGCAAAGTCGTTTTGCCGCAGCCGCTTTCGCCGACGATCGACACGATTTCCCCGGCCCGCACGGTGAACCGCACGTCCCGCAGGACCTGCAGGTGCTCCGCGCGGGCCGCGGACCGGTAGCTCTTGCACACATCCTCGACGCTGAGGCTGCTCTGGGGCATCTCGACTCCTGCTTGTCGTTATCCGAGACGACGGGTCACGTCGTCGACCATGTCGTCCACCGCGATCGGCGACGGGATCAGGTGCTGCCGCACGGCGTACTCGGCGATGATTTCCAGCCCTGGCCGCAGCGCGTCGAGCCCTACGGGCAGCGCGTCCGCGGCCGTGACGCCCGGCTCTTCCGGCGCCAGCCGCGGTTCGGCCAGCGCTCGCGTCCGGGATTCGGCGACCATCCCGAACACCTCGGTCACCAGCTCCGGCGACTTTTCCGGCAGTGGCGCGGGCACGACCAGCACATGGTTGATCGGGACGACGCCGTATTCGCGGAACCATTCACCGCCCGCCGCGACGGGGTCCGCGATGACCGGCACGGTGGGCGCCTGGGTACCCGGGGCACCGGGCGAACCGAGCACGGCCGCGTCGAGCTCACCGTCGGCGAGCAGCTGCTCGATCGACGCGCCCGCGGGCGCACGGACCACATTGGACGGTTCCGTGAACCCGTCGACGTGGGGCTCCTCGAAGGTCACCCACGTCACCGAATCGCCGGGGACGCCGTAATCCGCCTCCAGCAGGCCGCGCAGCCAAACCCCCGTCGTGACGGTGTACGCGCGGACCCCGATCCGGGCGCCCTTCAGCTGTTCCGGCGTGACCGGGCGGCGTGCGTCGGCGACCAGGTACCGGTGCTGGAAGCGGCCGACCAGCACGATCGGCAGCAGGGTCAGCGGTGCCCCCGCGGCCTTCGCCTGCAGGTAGGTCACGATCGCCATTTCGCTGACGTCGAAGCACTGCTCGCGGATCATCGCGCCGAACGCGTCGTGCACCGGGAACACGTCGGCGAACCGCAACTCCAGCGCGTCCGAGCGGACACTCCCGTCGTGCAGCGCCGCCGTGTTGGGGTACTTGCCGATCAACGCCTCGACGCGCGTGCGAGCGCCTGTCATCGGGCCGCCCCCACCGAAGCGAGCACCGGGTACAGCGACTGCGCCGTGCGCGAGAAAACCCAGTCGGCGTCCTCGGCCGAGAGGAACGACAACTGGTCGCGCGCCATTCCGACGAGTTCCGGCAGAGTTCCCTCGGCCGCGGGGAAATTCGACCCCCACGCGATCCGCCGCGCGCCGAACACCTCGAAGATCCGGCCGAACCACGTCTCCGGGCTCGCGGCTCCGTCACGGGAGTGCTGGAAGTTCTCCGTCGTGACCTTGAGGTACACGTTGTCGTAATCGGCGAGTTCGAAGAGCGTGGCGGCGCCGGGATACGGCGGGCCGGATTCGATCGAGGGCTGCGTGAGGTGGTCCAGGATCACCTTCGCGGCGGGAAACCGGCGGAGCAGGTTCCGCAGCCGCGGCTGGCCTTCCGGGGTCATCTGCACGCAGACCGGGATGTCGTGGGCTTCGGCCCACGCCCACACCGGGAAGGTGCGCTCGTCGTCGAGCCAGTCCGCCTGCCCCGGCATCGTGCTGCCCGTGGTGAACAACCGCAGGCCGGTCATGCCGCGTTCCTCGACCCAGGTCCGCAGCACGTCCACCGCGTTCTCCGCCAGCACGTCGATCGAGCAGACCCCGGTCAGGCGTCCGGGATGCGCGGCGACGACGTCGGCCACGTAGCTGTTGTCGAAGCCGTAGGCGGTGGAGGTCTGCACGATCGCGGCGCGCGCCACCCCGGCGTCGTCCATCGCCCGCAGCAGGGCGTCACCGGACAGCGGCCGCGCCGCCGACCACCCGGATTGCCTGCCGCCCAGCGGTTTCAGCGGGTAGCTGCCGCGGTCCTCGGAGATCACGTGGGGGTGGATGTCGATCACAGGTGCAGTCATGGTTCCTCGCTGTAGTGGTCAGACGGAGTGGAAGAGCGACTCCGGCGCGGGCGTGCCGTCGATGAGGTGCTGCGTCCGCGCGTAGCGGATCAGTGTTTCGATCGCCGCCCTGTTCGCGCCGAGGCCGTACGGGAGCGGATCACCGTCCACAATGGACCGGTTCTTGAGGTGTTCCGCGGTGTCCGTGTCCGGGCTGCCGCTGCCGTCGAGGGTGGCGAGGTAAGGGGCCTTGGCCTTCTCGAACGTCTCGTACAACGCGGCTGGCAGCCACGGATGCTCCGCCACGAGCTCGTCGCGGATGACGACGACGGAGTGCAGCGGGAGCACGCCTTCACGCTGGTACCACCGGGTTTCGAGCTCCTTGGCGTCCGGGAACAGCTCGCGGTACTCCGGCGCTTCGCTCGCTTTGCCCTCCCATTCACCCTGCGGCGGGCCGGACCGGCCGATGCCGGCGATACCGGTGAACGCCGCCTGGATCCGCCTGTCCCGCAACAACTCCACGAGGCTTTCGCCGGGCGCGACCGCGCGCACGTTCGTGGGCGGCACGTAACTGGTCACGTGGTCCTCGTCGTCGACCACCCACTCGATCGCGCCGAGGTCGACGCCGTAGTCGTCGGCGAGGATGCCGCGGCTCCAGACACCGCTGGTCACCGAGTACGCCCGCACGCCCATCGCGCGGCCTTCGAGATCCTTCGGCCCGTCGATGCCCGCGTTGCCGAGCACGGCGATGCCGCTGTGGTGGAACCGGCGCATGAGGAAGACCGGGATCGCCGTGAACGGGATCCCTGCTTCCTTGGCGATCAGGTACGTCGTCGGCGCCAGCTCCGCCACGTCGTAGGCCAGCTCGCGCACCATCCGCCGGTACGCGCCGATGATCGGCGCCGGCTTCGCGTCCTTGATCACGACGCCGTCCGGGCGCACCTCACCGTCGAGCACGGGGGCGGTGTGGCCGTACCGGCTGATCGCGGTGGACAGTTCCAACGGGGCGCTCACAGCCTGCTCACCGCTTCCTTGGCCAGCGACAGGTCACAGACCTGGTCGAAGGGGAGCACGGACGGCTGCACACCGGTCCGCACGTTCAGTTCCTGGATCTGCGTGACCTGCTCTTCGGTGAAGACGAGGTCCTGGCGGAAGAACGGATTCTGCTGGTAGAACTGCAAAAGCGTGGTCGCCTCATCCTGCGGCGCGCCCTTCACCGCCGTGTTCGCCGCCAGATAGGCCGCGGTGTTCGCGGGGTCGCTCACGAAGCGGAAGACCTTCGCGTGCGCGGCCAGCGTGCGCACCAGTGCCTCGCGGTGGTTGTCGATCGTGTCCTGCGACGCGAACGCGGCCTGCTGGGCGAACTGCGGAAGTTCCTTCCACACCTGCGAAATCGAGTGCACGCCGTATTGGTCCTGCTTGTCGAAGTAGGTGACCAGCGCGGGCCCCGCGTCGACCGTGCCGGCGGAGACGGCACGGAAAACGTCGGTGCTGCTGCCCACGTTGACGAACTTCACCTTCGACGCGTCGACCCCGTTCTTGTCGAACAACGCGAGCATGATCTCGTGCAGCAGCGCGCCGATGGCACCCGTGCCCACGCTCCGCCCTTCGAGGTCCTTCAGACTGCGGATGTCCGGTTTCGCCGAGAACACGGCGTAGTCCGGGCCCGCGCTCACGCCGCCGATGATCTTCAGCTTCCCGCCCCGCGCGACGGCGGGGAAGATCTGCGAGAACCCGCTGAACACCGCGAGATCACTGCGGCCCTGGATGATGCTGCCCATCAGGCGCGTGCCGTCCGAGACGTTCTGGACGTCCGCGGTCACCTGGAACGCCTCGTAGAGCTTCTGGTCCTTCATCAGCTGCTGGAGGACGAGGGTGTCGTTGGAACTGGTGTTGATGATCGACACCGAGCCCGGGGAGGAGGACCCGGCCGCGCCGCAGGCCGCGGCGACGGTCGCGAGTCCGGCCAGTCCCCCGGCCTTGAGCAGGGACCGCCGCGACAGCGGGGTGGTCAGCACCATGATCGTGGTCCTTTCCGTCGTCCGGGCCGGTCGGAGATCGCCCGCGGCGGTTTCGCGCGGACCTGTTCTGCGCTGAGCATGTCCGTCCTTTCGATCAGGGTCGCCGGATCCGGGGCCGCGCGGGAACCGGCCAGCGCGGCGGTGTGGAGCTGTTCGGCCACCGTGGGGTGGGTGTGCACGATGTGGGCGAGGTCGGCGGCCGCCGCCCCCAGTTCGAGCGCGACGGTGGCTTCGGCGATGACCTCACTGGCGTGCGGGCCCACGATGTGCACACCGAGGACGACCCCCGAGCCCGCTTCGGTCACGAGCTGCACGAGGCCCCGCGCCGCGCCGAGCGTCTTCGCCCGGCCGTTGCCCGCCATCGGAACCGTGGTGACCTCGGCGTCCCCGGCCGCCGCGGCGGGCAGGCCCGCCGTGGCGATCTCCGGGTCGGAGAACACGACCGCCGGAACGGCCACCGGATCGAACGCCACCCGGTCGCCGCACAGGGCGTCGACGGCGACGGGCGCCTCGGCGTAAGCCTTGTGCGCCAGCGCGGGCCCCGGCGTGATGTCGCCGATCGCGGCGACATGCCGTCGTAGCAACCGATCGCGCCCCACGTCGAGTAACCCGTCGGCCCGTGGCGTGACGCCGAGCCGGTCGAGCCCGAGCTGGTCGGTGTTGGGGCGCCTGCCCACGGCGACGATCACACGCTCGGCTTCGACTGCCACGGCAGCGGTTTCCCGTTCACAGTGGAGTACGCCGTGCGCGTGCCCCGCCGCCATGGCCCGGGTGACGACCTCCACGCCGAGCTCGTCGAGCCGGCGCGCAACCGGGCGCACCAGCGCGGGATCCAGTTCGGGGAGGATACGGTCCGCGGCCTCGACCACGGTGACCTTCGCCCCGAGTTTGGCCAGCGCCGTCCCCAGTTCGATCCCGATGTACCCGGCGCCGACGATCGCGACGGAGGCCGGAAGCGCGGTCAGTTCCAGCGCGCCGGTGCTGTCGAGCACGGCCTCGCCGTCGACCCGCAGCGCGGGCAGCTCGACGGGCCGCGAACCGGTCGCGAGCACGACGTCGCGGAATTCCAGGAACCGCGCGCGGCCCTCGATGGTCCGGACCACGGCCTGGTCGGTGCGGGTGAACCGCAGCTCCCCGGCGAGGACGCGCACTCCGGCGGCGGCGAGCATCGAGCGGATCCCGCCGGTGAGGTCACCGACGATTTCTTCCTGGTATTTCCGGAAAACCGCGAGATCGGCCTTCGTGGCACCGGCCAGCGCCGGATGGGCCGCGGACCGGTCGGCGAGGTCCGCCAGCTCGATCAGCGCCTTCGACGGGATGCAGCCACGCTGCAGGCAGGCGCCACCGAGTCCGCTTTCGCCGTCACGGTCGACGAGCACCACTTCACGGCCGCGCCGCGCGGCGTGCAGCGCCGCGGTGTAGCCGCCGGGCCCGCCTCCGACGACGAGCAGGTCCACCGCTTCGGCGATCTCTCCGACGACCATCAGCCCTCCCCGAGCAGCAGCAACGGGGAACGGACCAGCCGCTCGATGGTGGTGGCGAAAGCGCCCAGTTCGGCGCCGTCGACGACGCGGTGGTCGGCGGCCACCGCGAGCGGCAGCACCCGCCGGACGGCGGGCACGCCGCCGACCGGGACCACCTCGTCCCGCACCCGGCCGACGCCGATGATCGACACCTGCGGCGGCACGATCAGCGGCGTGCCCAGCCAGGTGCCGAAGCTGCCGAAGTTGCTGATCGTGCAAGTGGCGCCCGAGGTCTCCCGCGGGTTCAGCTCCCGTTCCCGCGCGGCCTCGGCGAGCCGCTCGATTTCCCGGCCTGTTCCCGGAATCGAGCGGCTTCCCGCCGCGCGCAGCACCGGCACGATCAACCCGCCGGGAGTCGCCGTGGCGATCCCCAGGTCCACGGAATCGTGCAGCCTGAGTTCCGCCCGCTCGCTGTCGAAGTGCGCGTTGAACTCCGGATGGCGCCGCAGCGCGGCGGCGACGATCCGCACCAGCAGCGGCAGCACGCTGACGCGATGACCCGCCTCGCCGAGTTCGGCACGCGCCGCCTCCAGCGCTTCCGCGTCGATCTGCCGGAACTCCGTGATCTGCGGGACCGTGAGCGACGCCGTCATCGCCCGCGCGATCTGCCGGCGCAACCCGCGCAGGGGCCGGACCTCGGGCGGGCGCTCTCCTTGTGCGGCCACCGGAACCGGCGCGGGCTGGGCGACGTGGGCGAGCACATCGCCCGCCTCGACGCGGCCATTCGGCCCGGAACCGTCGACGGCGGCGAGGTCGACACCGTGCTCGACGGCGAGCCTGCGGGTACTCGGCGCCGCGAGCACCCGGCGCCGTCCCGCGGGTTTCGGCGGCGCGGCACCGGCGGCGGGCTCGACCGTGAACAACGGCTCCCCCACCGCGACGAGATCGCCGGACTTGCGGGCGATACCGGTGAGCCTGCCGGAAACCGGGGCGGGCAGTTCGACCTGTGCCTTGGCCGTTTCGACCAGGACGACGGGCTGATCGGCGGTCACCTCGGCGCCGACCTCGGCCAGCCACTCGACGATTTCGGCCTCGGCGAGCCCTTCCCCGAGATCGGGCAGGCGGAACTCGGTGCCGCTCATGCCTTCACCGTCGCCCTCGCGGCCGCGACGACCCGGTCCACGTTCGGCACGAACAGGTCTTCGATCCGGCCGGGCGGGTACGGGGTGTCCGGGGCGGCGACCCGCGCGATCGGCGCTTCGAGCGAATAGAAAGCGCCTTCGTTGACCGTCGCGACCACCTCGGCGCCGAACCCGGCCGTCAGCGGTGCCTCGTGCACCACGACGCACCGCCCGGTCGCCGCCACGGCGTCGACGAGACCCTGTTCGTCGAGCGGGACGAGCGTCCGCAGATCGACGACGGTCGCGGAAATCCCTTCCTCCGCAAGCACTTCCGCCGCTTTCCCGGCCACCTGGACGGCCGCGCTCCAGGCCACGATCGTCACGTCGTCGCCCTCGCGGACCACCCGCAGCCGCCCGAACGGCACGGGCGCGTCCCCGTCCGGCACTTCGCCCGTGACGAGCCGGTAGCCACGGAGAGGCTCGCAGAACAGCACCGGGTCGGCGGAGCGTACGGCGGTTTGCAGCAGCCCCTTGGCATCCGCGGGTGTCGACGGCATCACGACCGCGAGTCCCGGGCTCTGCACGAACTGCGCCTCGAGCGCTTCCGAGTGCAGTTCCGGAGTACGAACCCCGCCGCCGAAGGGCGCGCGGATGACGACGGGCATCGGGAACCGCCCCTGCGACCGGTAGCGCATCCGCGCGAGCTGCGCGCCGATCTGGTGGAACGCCTGATGGCTGAACCCGAGGAACTGCAGTTCGGCGATCGGCACCAGGCCGGCCGCCGCGAGCCCGATCGAAGCGCCGACGATCGCGGCCTCCGCGAGCGGCATGTCCACCACGCGATCCGGCCCGAACTCGTCGAGAAGTCCTTCGGTGGCACGGAAAACGCCGCCGAGCCTGCCGACGTCCTGGCCGAGGACGAGTGTCCGCTCGTCGCGCTCCAGTTCGCCGCGCAGCGTGGTGTTGATGGCGCGCAGCAGGTCCATCCGGGTCACCGGGCGCCGCCCGCGGCGTTCAGCCAGGCCTGCTGGCGCACCGACCTCGGCGACGCCTCTTCGACTACGTGGGCGAAAAGGTGTGCCACGCCAGGAGGTTCCATCGCCTCGACCGTCCGGACCGCTTCGTCGATGCGGTCCGCGATGCGGGCGCGCACTGCCGCGTCGTGCTCGTCGTCCCACAGCCCGCGATCACGCAGGTAAGCGAGGGCGCGGGTGATCGGATCGCGGTCCGCCCACTCGGCCAGTTCGTGTTCGGGTTGGTAGCGCGAGGCGTCGTCGGCGGTGTTGTGGTCACCCATGCGGTAAGTCACGGTCTCGATGAGCGAAGGCCCTTCGCCCGCCCGCGCCCGCTCCACGGCCGCGCTCACTGTTTCGTGCACGGCAAGGAGATCGTTGCCGTCCACGAGTGCGCCCGGCATCCCGTAGCCTGGCGCGCGGGCCGCGAGCGTCGCCGCGGCGGACTGCCGCTCGCGCGGCGTCGAGATGGCCCAACCATTGTTCTGCACAAGGAAAACCACGGGCGCGGAGAGCGTGCCCGCGAGGTTGCACGCCTCGTGGAAGTCGCCTTCGGACGAAGCACCGTCGCCGCAGAACACCAGCACGACACCGGACTGCTCCCGCAGCCGCAATCCCCACGCCAGCCCGACGGCTTGCGGAAGCTGCGCGGCGAGGCCGATCTGGACGGGAAGAACGTTCACTCCAACTGGCGCCGCCCCGCCCCGCGGGTCGCCGAGGAACGTCAGCATGAAGTTCTCCAACGGCAGCCCTTGGCGCAGCAGCGCGGGCAGCTCGCGGTACTGCGGCACCACCCAGTCGCGCCCCGGGTCGAGCGCGAACGCCGCGCCCACAACGGAAGCTTCCTGCCCGCGCACGGGAGAGAAGGT
This sequence comes from Amycolatopsis acidicola, assembly GCF_007713735.2. Lineage (GTDB taxonomy): Bacteria > Actinomycetota > Actinomycetes > Mycobacteriales > Pseudonocardiaceae > Amycolatopsis_E > Amycolatopsis_E acidicola. The sequence goes on from NZ_VMNW02000025.1 coordinate 28,305, forward strand.
GCCGAAGCGGCCCTGCCGCTGGAGGCTGAAACCCTTGTCGTCGAAGGCGCGCGAGAACAGCATCAGCTCGCAGGCTTCGCGGAGTTCGTTGCCGGACAAGGAACTCCGGGCCGGTCCGCCGGCGCCCAGCGGTGGGAGCACCGCCCAGGGCGCGGCCGTGGCCGCCTCCGGCGGGAACTGGGGCGTGAAGTCGGTCATTGCTTCCTTTCGGAACAGAGCACGGATGGGCGGGATCCGGCCGGATCACCAGCCGCCGTACGCGAGCCAGCCGCCGTCGATCGCCACCCCGGAACCGGTGATGTACGCGGCGGCGGGGGACACGAGGAAAGCCACGACGTCGGCGACCTCGGCGGGCGTGCCGAGCCTGCCCAGCGGGGTGCGGCGTTCGAGATCGGCGGCGGAGAACTTGCCGGTGGCCATGGTCCGCTCGACGAACGGGGTCGCCACGTAGGCGGGCCCGACCGAGACCACCCGGATGCCGCGGTCCGCCCACTCGACCGCGAGCGACCTCGTCAACCCTTCGAGGCCGTGCTTCGCGGTGGCGTAGGCAGCCCGGCCGGGGATCGCGGTGGAGCCCAGCACCGACGAGACGTTGACGATCGTGCCGCCGCCTCGCGCCAGCATCACCCTGGCCGCGGCCTGCGCGCAGAAGAGCGGGCCGGAAAGGTTCGTGGCGAGCACGTTCGCCCAGTCGTCCGGGGTGATCTCCTCGGCGGGCTTGACGAGCGGGATGCCGGCGTTGTTCACCAGCACGTCGAGCCGGCCGAACGCGTCGAGCGCGGCGTCGGCGAGGGTCTGCCCGCCCGCCGGGACACTCACGTCGGCCGCGACACCGACAGCCGTGCCACCGTCGGCGACGATCTTCTCGGCGACGGCCTCGGCACGCGCCGCGTCCCGCGAGTTGACCACCACCCGCGCGCCGAGGGCCGCCAGCCGCTCCGCGACGGCGAGACCGATCCCGGAACTGGACCCGGTCACGATCGCCGAACGACCTTCGAGCGATCCGACGACGTCCCTGTCACCGACCACGGTGTCCACCCTTCAGCGCGGGAAACCGGCAGCCCCGGCATCCGGACCGGCTGTGGTGCCGATCACCCGATGCGGTGGGCGGTATCCACTTTCAGCCAGGGGCACACGCTGGTCAAGTGCGACTATTCAATTCTGGCCATCCGGAAATCGGATGGTAAGAGGTCAGCGCAGGGCGACCGTCGCCGCCGGAACCGGCGTCGCGAGGAGGGTGTCGAGCAGCGCCGAAGCGGCGGGCGAGCCGCCGAGTCCCGGCGCCCAGAACACCCCGACCTCCCGGTACAACCGGGGCGCCACCGGGATCACCGACACGCCCTCGGTGCGCACGGTCGCCAGCGCGAGCTGGTTGGTGAACCCGAGCCCCAGTCCCGCGCGGACGAGGCCCACCAAGATCTGCGGCTGATCCGACACATAGCGCACGCGGGGTTCGACGCCCTCTTTGATCAGCAGCCGGAAAGCCTCCGTGTCGTAGTGCAGGTGCTGCCCGGAAACCACCAGCTGCTCGTGCGCCAGGTCGCCGACCGCGGCCTCCGCCGCCCCGGCCAGCCGATGGTCCCCGGGCACGACGAGGCACATCGGCTCCCGCCACAGTGACTCGTGCTCGAAACCGCGCGAACTGCGCGGCGGCGGGAGCATCGGCCGGACGGCGAGGAGGGCGCGGCCGTGCACGAGTGCTTCGTCGATGCCGTGGATCGCGTGTTCCAGCAACTCCACCCGCACGCCCGGGTAGTCGTGGGAAAACCGGGCCAGCACATCGGGCACGAACGACGCACCCGCGCTCGGATAGGTCGCGAGCGTGACGTCGCCGCGCACGAGTCCCTGTACGGAAGCCATCGCGTTCCGACCCGCTTCGAGCTCCTCCAGCACCGACCGGGCGTGCGGCTCGAACGCGGCGCCCGCCGGTGTCAGGCGGACCGGACGGTGATCGCGATCGAAGACCGCGACGCCGAGTTCCCGTTCCAGCGCGGCGATGTAGCTCGAAACGCGTCCCTGTGATCGGTAAAGATGCGCGGCGGCGGGCGTGAAACCCCCGCGGTCCACCACGGTGAGGAAGGCGCGCAGCCACTCGACCTGCATAGCTCTCCTGTTCGTCGGCCCGGCACGCCGACCTTAGGACGCGGGCGGGTTCCGTGCGCGGCCGTCCTCCGCCGCGTCATCCCGGCGTGCCGCCGGTCATGGCACGCACGTGCATCTCTTCGTACGGGGCCTCGGTTTCCCGCCGCGGGCGGCTGAGCACCGTGCCGAGGTAGCAGCCGAGGAAACCGATCGGCACCGAGACGAGCGTCGGGTACGACAACGGGTACAGCGCCGAAGCGCCCATCACCCCCGGGCCGACGAGGACCAGCGCGACCGACACGATCAGCCCGGCGCTCACCCCGCTGATCACGCCGACGGTGTTGAGCCGTTTCCAGAACAGCAGCAGGACCAGCACCGGCACGTTCGCGCTCGCGGCGACGACGACCGCCATCAGCGCCAGCAACGCGATGTTGGTGTTCTGCGCGCCGAGTGCCAAGACGATGGACACCGCGGCGATCGCGACGGCGGCGATCCGGCCCGCCCTGACCTGTTCGGCGTCGGTCGCCGTGCCCTTGCGGATGATCGAGCTGTAGAGGTCGTGCGCGACCGCACCGGATCCGGCGATCACCAGCCCGGCGACGACGGCCAGGATGGTCGCGAACGCCACGGCCGAGACCAGCGCGAACAGCACCGGCCCGCCCAGCACGTCCGCGAGCTGCGGGGCGGCGAGATTGCCTGCCTTGTTCGCCGCGGCGATCTTCGCCTGGCCCACGATCGCGGCCGCCCCGTAGCCGATGAACGGCATCGCGAGGAAGGCGAGGCCGAGGATCCACAACGCGACGCTCATCGAGCGCCGGGCGACCTTGGCGTCGGGCACCGTGAAGAAACGGATCAGGATGTGCGGCAGCGCCGCTGTGCCCAGCACCTGCGCGAGCGCCACGGACACGAGGTCGAGACCGGGCACCACGCCGCTGGCCCTGGCGAACAGATTCGTCCGCGAAGAATCCTGGACGGCCTGGAACAGCGCCATCGGGTTGAACCGGAACCGCGCCAGCACGAGCACCACCAGCGCGGCCATCGCGGTGAGCAGCAGGACGGCCTTGACGATCTGGATCCAGGTGGTCGCGAGCATGCCGCCGACGGTGATGTAGACCGCCATCAGCACCCCGACCACGATCACCGCGACCCAGTACGGCACGCCGATCAGCAGGCTGATCAGCACCCCGGCGCCGACGAGCTGGGCGATCATGTAGAACACCGTGACCACCAGGGTGTTGACCGCCATCACCGCGCGCACGCCCTTCGACCGGAAGCGGCTGGCGAGCACGTCGGCGATGGTGTAGCGGCCGAGGTTCCGCAGCGGTTCCGCGACCAGCAGCAGCACGAGCAGGAAGGCCACCAGCCCGCCCGCGACGAGGAAGAACCCGTAGACCCCTTGCAGGGCAAGGATTCCGGCGACCCCGAGGAACGTCGACGCGGACAGCAGGTCACCGCAGATGGCCAGGCCGTTCTGCCAGCCCGTGATCCGGCCGCCCGCCACGTAGTGCGAACCGGCGTCGCGGTTGCGGCGGCCGGCCCACGCGGTGATCAGCAGGGTCACGACGATCACCGCGGCGAAAATCCCGATGGTGACGGCGTTCGCGTTCATCGCGCACCGCCCTCGGGGATGCTCGCGACGGCCGGCACGCCGGCCTCGGCGACGGCTTGCGCGGCGAGCGCGTCCCACCGCGCGGCCCGGCGGGTGTAAAGCCCGCACAGCAGCCACACCAGCGGGAAGATCAAGGCCGTCAGCAGGAAGGTCCAGCTGAGCACCCCGGCGGCCTTGCCCGCCAAGAGATCCGTGAACCCGGACAGGACGATCACGAACAGATAGGCGCCGAACCCCGCCACCGTCGCGGGAATCGTGAACCGGTTGCGGGCACGGACGAGCTCACCGAACGCGGGCGTGGCCGCGACGGCCACTGCTCGAGTCTCTGCGGAATCGGGCATGGGTCTCCTACTTCCTTGTAGGGGAGGGGAAAAACGGGCAACCGGCGTCAAGCACCGAACCGCGCGCGCAGCACGTGTTTCTGGATCTTCCCGACGGCCGTGCGCGGGAACTCGCGGACGAAATGCACCTGTTTCGGGGTGTTGTACCCGGCCAGATTCGCCTTCACGAAAGCCGTGAGCTCCCCGGCGAGCTCCGGTGTGCCGTCACCGGCGGGGATCACGATCGCGGCGACCTGTTCCTCGTAGACGGGATCCGGCAGGCCGATCACGGCCACATCGGCGACGCCGGGGTGCCGGGCGAGGCAGTCCTCGACCTCCTTCGACCACACGTTCTGCCCACCGGAGCGGATCATGTCCTTCTTGCGGTCGACGATCGTGAGGAACCCGTCCGCGTCGGCCACCGCGACATCGCCGGTGTGCAGCCAATCTCCCGCGAGCGCCACCGCCGACGCCTCTTCGTTGCGCCAGTACCCGCTCATGCGCGGGCCACGGACGCAGATCTCGCCCGGCTCGCCCGGCGCGACCTCGGCGCCGGTGTCGTCGAGCAGCGCGATGTCGACGCCGGGCATCGCGCGGCCGATGGATCCCCACCGCTCGAACACATCCCGCGGCGGGCACCACGTGACGAACGGGCCGCCCTCGGTGAGCCCGTAAGTGTGCGCGAACCGCACCTTCCCTTCTCTCGCGCCGAAAGCGTCCGCGGCGCGGTCCATGATCCCGCTCGGATCGTAGGCGCCGTAGTAGAGCAACCGCACCGACGAGATGTCCGTGCCGGGGAACCGCGGATGCGTGATCAGCGCGTGCAGCATCGTGGGCACGCCGAGGATGACCGACACCCGGTGCCGCGGCAGCAGGTCCAGCACGACGCCGGGCTCGAACTCGCGCAGCAGCACCACTTTCCCGCCCATGAGCAGGAAGGGCTTCATGTGGTCCCAGTTGCCGACGTGGAACGGCGGGAAGTAGTTCATGAACACGTCGCGGTCGTCCACCCGCATCGTGGCCGCCATCGCCAGCGCGTCGTCGGCCGTGCGGCGGTGGGAAAGCATCGCGCCCTTCGGCCTGCCCGTGGTCCCGGAGGTGTAGAGGATCATGTGCGGATCGCGTTCGTCGACGTCCGTTCGCGGCGCCTCCCGCGCGGCCGCCAGGAAGGCGTCCCAGTCCCCGCGATCGCCCTCCGGGCCGGGGATCCGCAGCACCGGCAGGTCTGGGTGCGCGGCCCGCGCCTCACGGGAGACCTCGTCGTAGGTCTCCTCGACGAACCACAGCGCCGGGTCGGAATCGGAGATCGTGTAGGCGTGCTCGGCGGCCCGATGCCAGAAGTTGAGCGGCACCAGGATCGCGCCGATCGCGGCCGTCGCGAAGTACAGCTGGACGTACTCCAGGCTGTTCTTGGCCAGCACCGCGACCCGGTCACCGTAGGAGATTCCGCGTGCGGACAGTGCCCCGGCGGTCTGCTCGATCAGCTCCTGCAACGCCGCATAGGTATATTCGCGGTCTCCGCTGACGATCGCCACCGAGCCGCCACGGGAGCGCGCGTTATTGCGGACGAAATCCGGGACGAGCACGGTTCACTCCCTTCCGAGTAAGCGCAACGCGTTGCCGCCCAGCCACTTTTCGGCGACCCCGTCCTTGAGCGGCAGGGCGCGGACCTCCTCGGCGAGCTCCGCGGGCGGGACGCCGAGGAGCGTCCACGTGGAGGCGAACAGCACCCGGTCCGCCAGCTGCCGGTTGCCGAACCGCAGCAGCGGCGCCCAGCCCGAATCGGGCCGGGTGAAGGTGCGCGGCCGGTGCGCGGACAGATCCACGTACACGTTCTCGTGCCGCCAGGTCACCATCATCATGTCCTCGACCCAGGGCCACCCGGCGTGCAGCGCCACGAGCTTCAGATCGGGGAACGCGCTCGCCACCGCGTCGATGTAGCGCGGATGCCCGACGTCGTAAGCGGCGTCGAGCGACCAGTTGATCCCCGTGTGCAGCAGCACCGGCACCCCGAGCGCCTCGCACCGGCCGTAGACCCTGGCCATTCGCGGGTCGCCGGGCAGCAGCTGCTGTTTGAACGGCGAGAGCACGACACCGGACAGTCCCATGTGGACGGCCTCGTCGACGTTCCCGGCCGCGTCGGTCTCCCACGGGTCGATCCCGCCGAACCCCACAGTGCGGTCCGGGTTGCGCCGGACGAAGTCGGCGACGAGCCGGTTGCCCGCGGTCGGGACCCCGAGCCGGGACCCGAAGGATTCGGTGTACACCCCGGCCAGTCCGATCCCGCCCTGGTCCAGCATCCGCAGAAAGTCCTTTTCGGACGGTGCCAGCTCGCGCGCCGCTTCGCGCGCGGCCGCCCACCGTTCGGTCACCTCGGCGTGGGAGCGGGCGGGTTTGGCCGCGCCGCCGAAATGCTCGGCGTAGCCCCGGAGTCTGCCGTTGGTCACCGCCTCCGACAGCGTGAACGCGTCCACCTCGGGAACCGCGCCTGCCAGGAAATCAACGATCATCGGTCCTGCCTCCGTGGATCACGCCGTCCTCGTACAGCGCCGCCAGAGCGGTCCCGTCGAGGCCGAGCACTTCGCTGAGGACTGCCGCGGTGTCCGCGGCGATGGGGCCCGCCGCCGCGCCGGGCCTCACTTCGGCGTCGGAGAACCGGTACGGCGCGGTCTGCATCGGCACGTCACCGTGCCCGGGATAGTGGACGGGACTGAGCGTGCCGCGGGCGAGCAGATGCGGATCGGTGAGGTTCTCCCGCACCCCGCGCACGCGTGCCGCCGACAGCCCGTGCCCGACGAGGTGATCCACGAGCGCATCGGCGGTCGGCCAGGTGGCGGCCCAGTCGTCGATCCGGTCGTAGAGCGGTCCGGGATCGGCGACGCGGGCCTCGCTCGTGCCGTACGTCTCGGCCAGGTCCGGCGCGTCCATCGCCTTCACCAGGCGCGCGAAGAAAACGTCCCCGCTCATCCCGTAGGAGACGTACGAGCCGTCGACGCAGCGCGTGACACCGGACGGGACGCTCGTCGTGTGCCGGTTCCCGTACTTGCCGCGGACGGCTTCGCCCCCGGTGAACGCGCCCGCCGCCGGCTGCTGGTCGATCATCGCGAAGAGCGCGTCGAAGGCCGAGATGTCGATGTGGGTGCCCGCGCCGGTGTTGTGCCGGTGGTGCAGCGCGGCCCCTATCGCGGCGAGCGCGTGCACGGCCGAGTTCACGTCGGCGAGCGCGGTACCGAAATGCGTCGGCGGGCCGTCGTCCTCGCCGGTGAGCGACATCAGCCCGGAGTAGGCCTCGGCGACGAGCCCGAATCCCGACAGGTGCGCGTAGGGCCCTTCCCCGCCGAAAGTGGACAGTGAGCAGAGGATCGTGGTCGCGTCGGCGGCGTGCAGGACTTCCCAGCCCAGGCCCAGTTTGGCGAGCACGCCGGGCGCGAAGTTCTCGACCACGACGTCGGCCCAGCCCGCGAGCCGCACCGCCAGGCCGGCCCCGCGCGGATCCTTGAGGTTGAGCCCGATCGAGCGTTTCCCGTTGTTGTACTGGGCATACGCGCTGGACAGGTGATCGCCGGGCGCGCCGATCCCGACGGGCAGCCAGCGCATCAGGTCGCCGGCGGGCTGCTCGACGCGGATCACCTCCGCCCCCAGATCGGCGAGCAGCCGGGTGCAGAAGGGTCCCGCGATCACATGGCTCAGGTCGAAGACTTTGAGTCCGGCATACGGACCGGCCATCACCGGCACCTCCGCTCAACCTCGTCGTCGAACGCTCGTTCAACGGAACATAGGTGTCGTGAGCTCGGCGGTCAAGGGGCTGTCGAAGGCTCGTTCACTACGGCTAAGCTGACGCCATGGTGCGTGCCGAGACCACGGCGCCCGTGCGCCCGAGCGTGCTGGTGCACGAGAACGACGAACCGACCGCGGCGACCCTGATCGCCGCGGCGGTCGAGGTCATGGCGCGCAACGGCTATCACGGCACGTCCGTGCGGGACATCGCGTCGGCGGCCGGGACCAGCGCCGCCGTGCTGTACCACCACTTCGAGTCGAAACAGCGCCTGCTGGTGACGATCTGCGATCGCGGGCTGGACGTGCTGATCCACGCGACCGAGGAGGCGCACGACCTGGCGGGCCCCGACCCGGCTGACCGGCTGCGCGCGATCGTCGGCGCCCACGTCGCCGTGCATCTGGACTCGCAGCGGGAAAGTCTCATCGGCAACAGCGAGATCCGGGCGCTCGAACCGGCGGGCCGCGCCCTGATCATCGCCAAACGCGATGTGCAGCAACGAATCTTCGACCGGGTGATCCGCGACGGCGTGCGGCGGAAGGTGTTCGCCACCCGCCACCCCGGGGACGCCGCCCGGTTCGTCACGTCCGCCTGCACGAGCGTCGCCTCGTGGTACCACCCCGACGGCCCCCTCTCCCGCGACGAGCTCATCGAGCACTACCAGGCCATCGCCGGCGACGCGGTGGGGCAACGGCGCTGAACATGGCGTGATTTCCCTTTCCCGCCAACGAAGATGGGTGAAGTATGCGCGCAGTACGAGTGAACCGCACCGACGGCCCGGAGTCCGTCGTGGTCGAGGACGTGGCCGAGCCGGAACCGGCGGCCGGGGATGTCGTGATCGACGTCGAGGCGGCCGGGGTGAACTTCCCCGACCTGCTGCTGACCCAGGACCGGTACCAGTACAAACCCGGGCTGCCGTTCACCCTCGGCGGCGAACTGGCCGGCACGGTGCGCCACGCGCCGGAGGGCTCCGAATACGTGCCGGGCGACCGCGTCGCCGCCATCAGCACGACCGGCGCGTTCGCGGAAGTCGCGGCCGTTCCGGCGCACGACGTGTTCCCGCTGCCCGGCCGAGTCACGTTCGCCGCAGGCTCCTGCCTGCCGATGAACTACCTGACGATGACCTTCGGCCTGCTCACCCGCGGCGGGCTCAAGGCGGGCGAAACCGTGCTCGTGCACGGGGCGGCGGGCGGCATCGGCACTGCCACGGTGCAGCTCGCGACCGCGCTCGGCGCCAGGGTGATCTCGGTCGTGTCCACCGCGGAGAAGGCCGAATTCGTGAAGTCCCTCGGATCCTGCGAAACCGTGCGGGCCGAGGGATTCAAGGACGCGGTGCGGGAGCTGACCGGAGGCGCCGGCGTCGACCTGGTGGTCGATCCGGTCGGCGGCGACCGGTTCACCGATTCCCTGCGCAGCCTGGCCCCGCTCGGCCGCGTGCTCGTCATCGGCTTCACCGGCGGCGGCATCCCCACCGTGAAGGTGAATCGTCTGCTGCTCAACAACATCGACGTGCGCGGGGTCGGCTGGGGCGCCTACGCGATCCCCCGCCCCGGCTACCAGCGCCAGGAGTGGGACAAGCTGCTCCCCCACCTCGAATCCGGCGCCGTGGACCCGCCGGTCTGCGCCACCGTTCCCCTGACACGGGCAGGCGAAGCGGTGGCCGGACTGGGAAAGCGCGCCGCGCTGGGCAAGTTCGTGGTGTCCGTGCGCGCGTGAAACCGCGCGTCGAACGCTCGTTCAACGACAACGAAAGGTGAGTGCCGTGACCGACTTCCCGCACACGATCACCCTCGACCGGGACGGCGCCGTCGGCAGGCTCCGGTTCGGCAGCGAACACCCCGCGAACGTGTTCACCCTGCCGATGCTGCGCGAACTGGCCGGGCACGTCGACGAACTGGAGCAGCCCGGCGAGCTTCGCGTGCTGGTCATCGAAGGGCGGGCGGACACCTTCAGCGGCGGTGCCGATCTCCAGTCCATTTTGGACATGGACGAGGCTGCCTATGTCGAGTACGTCGAGACCGAGTACCGGCTGTTCCGCGCGATCGAGACGCTGCCGCTGCCGACAGTGGCCGTGCTGCGCGGTTCCTGCGTCGGTAACGCGGCGGAAATCGCGCTGGCCTGTGACTTCCGTGTGGCCGCGGAGACCTGCCGGATCGGCTGGCCCGAGATCAACGTCGGGTTCTTCGCGCCCTCGCAACGGCTCGCGCGGTTCGTCGGCATCGGGCAGGCGAAGGAGATCCTGTTCGGCGGCAGGCTGCTCAAGGCGGCGCGGGCGAAGGAACTCGGGTTGCTCACGACGGTCGTGGCGGAGGACGAACTCGATGCGGCCACGGGCAAACTGGTCACCGAACTGGCCTCCCGCGCCCCGATCGCGATGCGGCTGACGAAGGCCGGGATAGAGCGGTCCTACGGCTTCCCGGCGGAAAACCCCGGCCTCGAAGTGCGCGCCGCCGCACAGTCCTACGCGACCGAGGACCTCCGGGAGGGCGCCGCCGCGATCCTCGCCCGCCGCCCGCCGTCGTTCCACGGCCGCTGACCCTCTAGTCGGCGGTCGCTGGACCAGCCCCGCTCCAGCGACTGGTCGCACACCGTGCGCTCGGCTGCGCTGTCCCCCATGGAGGGTCACCGTCATCGGCCGCCGCGCGGTGGATCGCCGACGCACTCCCGCTTGCGGCGCACGACGGTCCCGCACCCACTCACCACTCCGCCACCAGCCCCCTCGCCACGACACGGCACCACCGAACCACGGTCAACCCCGCGAACAACCCACCGCCAGCTGGACCCGGCGGTCAGCGAAGTCCTGAACCTGCTTGCGGCGCACGACGGTCCCGCTCCCCACTCCGGCACCAGCCCGCTCGCCACGACACGGCACCACCGAACCACGGTCAACCCCGCAAACAACCCACCACCAGCCCGATCCGGCAGTCAGCGAAGTCCCGAAACCTCTTGCGGCGCAAAGCGTTCCGGACGCTCCCCCGGCCCGCCCTCAGGCAGCGGCGAGAGCCCCGTTCAGCGAGCTCCACCAGACCGGGCAGGCTCCGCCGCGTTGATTCCCAGCGCCCGGCGGGTCGCGCCGAGGTGGTGCCGCATCGCGGCCTCCGCGGCCGGGCGGTTTCCGGTGCACACGGCGGCGAGGATCGCCCGGTGCTCCCGCAGCGATCCGGGCCGCGGGTGCGGGGCGCCGGGGTCGCGGTACTGGGCCATCACCAGCGGGTAGGGCGTCGCGGCGATGCAGCGCGTCAGCCACGGCTGCCGGGCGGCCGAAATGAGCAGCGCGTGGAATTCCCGGTTGCAGGCCGAATACCCAGCGGCGTCGCCCGCCTCGTCGGCTTCGCCCATCCGCGCGACGATCGCCTCCAGCGCCTCGCGTTCGCTCCGCTCGATCCGCTCCGCCGCGAGCCCGGCGAGTGCGGCTTCGAGGATCTCCCTCGTCACGAGGATCTCGACCGCTTCGTCCGGCGAGAAATGGCGGACGCGCGCCCCGCGGTTGCGCTCGAGCGAGATGTAATCGTCCTGCTCGAGCGCGACGAACACGGCCCGCAGCGTCGGCCGGGAAATCCCGAGAGCGGCGGTCAGCTCCCCTTCGATCAGGCGCTGGTTCGGCTGGTAGTCCCCACGCCGGATCGCCGCGGCCAGTTCCTGGCGCGCCCGCAGGATCGTGTTCGCCTGCGGGCTGTTCCCGAACGGCTCGGCCGTCGCCGAGACGGTCATGACTGCTCCATCCCGCACCGCCTTAGCTGGGCACTTCCGGAAACCGACAAGGACCGTACGACCGTATCGCGCGCCGGCGCGGGACCGCCGGACCGGCACCGGACACACGACCTCCTCACGAGGCGACTTGGAACCACGATCGTCAGCCAAAACACGGCCAGTTGTCAACTGATCACCCCAGCAACCTCCGATAATCCCCCATCGCCTCGCAACAACTTGCACCGATCGCTTGACGATTGAGTGTTATCTGACTAACAATCCGAGGCGCCCGTTCAAAGTCGAAGGGGAAGCCGATGTCGAAGTCCCGAGCCACGCTCCGCTGCTCGCAACGACCCGCGCCCCGGCCGCGCCCGGCGGCGCCCGGCCGGCCGGACTTCGCGGCCTTCCCCCCGGCGCGTTCCCGCCGGAACTGATCACCGCCCGGCCCGCCTCGAACCGGCCGGACGACCAGGCGGCCCGGCCGCCACCGCACCCCACCTCAGTGCCCGCCCCGCGTACGCGGCGGACCAGCCCACCCTCGGGACACCTTCGCGCCGCGCCCTGCCGACGCGCGTCCCGAAAGACCTCCGTACCGGCGTCGCCCGGCGCCGGCCGTTCACGGGAGGACACGGACCCATGGCACACACCTCGCTCCCCGGCCGGGCCGACTGGTCCCGGCGATCCTTTCTCGCCACCGTCGGCGCCGCCGCGCTGGGCCTCACCGCGTGCGGAGGTGCCGGCGGGCAGGAGTCCGCCGCCGTCGACATCTCCGGCGTGCAGGCGCCCGCGCTCGACGGCCTGACCGGCGACGAAAGGACCCGCGTCGCCACCCTCATCGCCAAGGCCCGCTCCGAAGGCGCGCTCAACTGGATCACGCCGATCATCACCGAGTCCAAGGACCCGCTGATCGACGCCTTCAAGACCCGCTACAACCTGCCCGCGCTGCAGGTGACCTTCGAAAACCTGCAGACGGCCCAGGTGACGTCCCGGGTGCAGTCCGAGGTGACCTCGCGGCAGATCAAGACCGATGTGGTCGGGCTCAACGGATCCCCGTCGTTCTTCAAGACCCTCAAGGACGCCGGGATGCTGGAGAACTACCAGTCCCCCGAGCTGAAGGCCTACCAGGGCACCGAAAAATACGTCAGTTTCGATCCCGGCTACTGGGCTTCGCCGATCGCCGTGCAGTACCTCCCGGTCTACAACCCGAAGGTCTGGACCACTGGCGTGAGCAGCTGGTACGACCTGCTCGATCCCCGGCTCAAGGGCAAACTCAGCTGGCCTGGCGTGCCGTCGAGCGAGTCCGCCCTGCTCATGTACCGCGGCCTGCGCGAAGTCCTGCCCCTGAGCTTCTTCCAGAGCCTCAAGGGAAACGCCCCGCGCGTCGGCGTCGGCAACTCGACCGTGGCGACCCAGATGGTGTCCCAGGGCGAGCTGACGATCGCGGTCACCCAGAGCCACACCGTGCACAACACCGCCCAGCAGCTCGGAATCCCGCTGGAAGTGGGTTTCCCCAAGGAAGGCGCCGTACTGGACGGCTGGAGCGTCGGCATCCTGACAGGCTGCCCGCATCCGTCCGCGGCGAAGCTGTTCATGGACTTCATCCTGAGCCAGGCCGCCGTGCAGACCATGGTCGAAAAACAGGCGGCGACCCCGGTCCGCGAGGACGTCAAGATGCCGGCCGATCTCGCGCATTTCGCCCCGGCCAGCCCCGCCGCCGCGCACGCCATCGTGCTGGACCAGCTGGCGGACCGCAAGACGATGCAGGCCTCGCGCGACGAGTTCGTCGGCGTCTTCGGCGGCTGACCCGCACCGACCGATCCGGGAGATCCCATGACGCTCGACGCTCCACCCCGGCCAGGACCGGCGGAACCCCGCACGCGCCGCGCTTTCCGTTCCCGCGGCCGGAGCGGTCCCGGCCGAGGGATCGTCACGGTCTTGACGTGGGCCGTGACGGCGCTGGTCGTGGTGCCGCTGATCGCCGTCCTCTACGACAGCCTGCACGCCAAAACCGGGCTGCTGACCAGTGTCTGGTCCTGGGACAGCTATCGCGCGCTGCTCTCACCCCGCATCCGCGACTCGGCCCTGCTGTCACTGAAGTTCGGCGTCGGCAGCGCCGGGCTCGCCACGATCGCCGGCGCGCTGCTCGCCTTCCTCGTGGTCCGCACCGACCTGCCCGGCCGCCGGCTCATCGAGATCTGTTCCTACGTCCCGTTCTTCCTGTCCTCGTTCCTGCTCGCGATCTGCTGGCAGTACGTGGGTTCGCCCAACACCGGCCTCGTCAACCACCTGGCGGGCACGCCGTGGTTCGACGTCTATTCCCAGGGCGGCATCATCCTCGTCATCGGGATCGCCCACACCCCGCTGGCGTTCCTGATGATCTCCGGGGCGCTGCGCCAGATGGACCCGGCGCTGGAGCAGGCGGCCAGGGTGTGCGGGGCCGGCCGGTTCCGCGTCAGCAGGCAGATCACGCTCCGGCTGGTCAGCCGCGGCATCGTGTCCGCCTTCATCATGACGTTCGCGATGGGGTTCGAGGATCTCGGCGTGCCGCTCGTCCTGGGCTCCCCGGTGGGCATCGACCCGTTGCCGCTGCGCATCTGGGAGGTCATCCAGCGGGAGTTCCCGGCGGACTACAACTTCGCCGCGGCCGCCAGCGTGCTGCTGCTGGTGATCCCGGTGCTGGCGTTCTGGCTCCAGTCGCGGCTGCTCGGGAAACGGGCGGGCTACACGCTTTCCGGCAAGGCTTCCGCCGCGAGCCGGATGGCGCTCGGCTGGGCGAAGTGGCCGGCGCTCGCCTTCTGTCTACTGTGGATATTCGTCGCGGTCGTCCTGCCGATGGCCGCGCTCGTGCTGACCGCCGTCCAGCGCCGGTGGAGTGGCACCCTCGACGTCCACCTGCTCACGTTCGACAACTTCAAGGCCGTGTTCGAGACCGGTTCGTACTCGGCTCCGGTCGTCTCGGCGTTCTGGAACAGTCTCGTGCTGGCCGTCGTGGTCGCCACGGCGGTGGTCGCGCTCGCCGCCGTCGTGACGTACGCGGTGCACCGCATGAGGATCCGGGGCGGCCGCTTCGCCGAGGTGATCCTCTCGGTCCCGCTGGCGATCCCGGGGTCCACGATCGCGGTGGGGCTGCTGAACCTGCTCGTGCAGACGCCGTTGTACGCGACGATCTGGATCATCGCGATCGGGTTCGCCGTCCGCTATTTCCCCTACGGCCTGCGCACCGTCGACGCCGCCTTCGGTGCCATCCACCCGGAGCTGGAGGACGCCTCGCGGGTGTCCGGCCGCGGGCTCGGCCAGACGCTCCGCCGGATCGTCGTCCCGCTCCTGCGCCCGGCCATGGTGGGCGGCTGGCTGCTGTTGTTCATCCTGCTGATGCGCGACGTCGGCATCTCCAACCTGCTCTACGCGGGCGGCAACCGCACGCTTTCGGTCGCGCTGCTGAGCATTTCGTCGCTCCAGCAGACCGGTGTGGTGGCGGCCTTCGCCCTGCTGCAGATCGTCCTGTTCCTCGCCGTCGCCTCGCTCACCCTGTTCTCCGGCGGCGCCCGGCGCGAAGCACTGAGGATGTGAGAAAACCCTTGGACACCAACGGATCCCGCCAAGCCCGGTACCGGTTCGCCCTGGTGCGCTCCTTCAGCCTGTCCGCCGGCTCCGGGCATCCCGCCGCGGCCGTCGGTGGCAGGCCCAAGGAACAACGGCTGCCCAACCACGCGGACGTCGCGCCGCTGCTGGCCGACGTCGACTGGGAACTGCTCAACGGACCGGTCGCGCCCTACGGCGACTGGGCGGTGGAAAACCGCGAGGAGTTCGCCCTCGTCGGCGCCGCGAGGCTGGGCATCGTCCGCGAAGCCTGCGAAAGCGGGCGGTACAACGCGATCGTGCTGCTCGGCGGCGGCGAACCTGGCGCCCCGGCGTGCCGGGAGATCGCCCGCCGGTACCACCTCCCGGTCACCTCGGCGGCGTTCAGCCAGATGCACGTGGCCGCCATGCTCGGCAACCGGTTCGGCGTCATCGACCTGGCCGAGAGCCACAGCATGCACTACTACGACCTGGTGCTCCAGCACAGGTTCGCCGACCGGTGCGCGGGCATCCGGAGCATCGACTTCCCGCACGGCCGCCCGCCGTACGGCCACGACGAAGGCCGGGACATCCACGCGGAGAAACAGAAAGCCTTGCGGGGCGAGCATTCCGACGCCGTCGAGAAAGCGACCGCCGCGGCGGTGGCCGCCATCGAGGAGGACGGCGCCGACGTGATCATCTTCAGCTGTTCCGGCACGTTCTGGCTCCGGCCGTTCGTCGAAAAGCGACTGCACGAGATCGGCTGGGAGGTCCCGGTCCTCGACGGCCTGTCCACTTCGCTCGCGCTGGCCAAGGCGATGGTCGACCTCGGGGTCGACGCCAGCGGTCTCGTCTACCCCGGCGACCGGCCCCGCCGCCGGCGCGTCCGGCGCACGTTCTGAACCCACCACCCCGAAGGAGTCCCATGTCCCCCGTCTTCCGCCACTCCTACAGCAACTCCGGCGCGGTCAACGCCGTGTTCACCCTCGCTCAGGAACGCGGCTTCTACGAGGAAGCGGGCGTCGAGGTCGAACTGGTCGTCTATCCCCGGACCAGCGACGCGCTCGACGCCGCCATCCGGCGCGAGGTCGACGCGGCCACCTGCCCCGGCGTGTGCATCCTCAACCAGGCGATGGCGGGCGCGGACCCCGTCAACGTGATGAACATGGAGGACGAGAACGTCTTCGGGATGATCGGCGCCCGCCACATCACCAAGCCCGGCGACCTGAAGGGAACGACCATCGGCACGTTCGGGCTGGGCGACCAGAACCAGGTGGTGATCAGCCGGGCGCTGACGAAGCTCGGCCTCGACCCGAAGACCGATGTCGAGTTCAAACCCGACTTCCCGGACCGCGCGTCCCTGCTCGCCGCGGTCGACCGGGGCGACATCAGCGCGATCTGTTTCACCGTGCCGACTCCGCTGATGGCCCGCAAGATGGGCCTGCCGATCCTGCTGGACTTCCGGGACGAGCCCGAGCCCTACCAGTGCGGCGCCGTGGTGACCAGCCGCCGCTACGCCGACGAGAATCCCGCCACCCTCGTGCGTTTCCTGGCCGGCTCGATGAAGGGCGCCAGGCTGTTCCAGGAAGACGCCGACGCCGCCCTGCCGCATCTGGCGAAAGCCAGCAGGCTCGACGACGAGGACGTCCTGCGCGAGGTGCACGGGCTGTTCTCCACCGCGCTGCGCACCCTGACGCCGTCACTGCCCCCGCTTTCGGCCGTGGCCGCCGACCTGGAGTCCGCGCTCGGCCGGCCGCTGGAAGTCGATCTAGGCGCGCTCGTCGACCAGTCCTTCGTCGAGCCGGCGAGGACGCTGGCCGCGCGCTGAACTCCGTTACCCAGGAAGGCGAACGACCATGACAAGTTCGGTTGCCCAGTCCAGGCCCGCGCGCACGGACGGCGGTTCCCCGGCGGCGGAAGGGGATCTCGTCGTCCGCGGCCTGGTGCGCCATTACCCGGGCGGCGCGGGAGTTTCCGGGATCGACCTGACCGTGCCGAAGGGGGAGCTGGTCAGCCTGCTGGGCGCGTCGGGCTGCGGGAAGACCACCACGCTGCGATGCCTGGCCGGGATCGACACCCCGACCGGCGGTGACATCTGGATCGGCGGCCGGGCCGTGTGGTCGCGGCGGGACAAGATCGACCTGCCGCCCGAACGCCGCGACATCGGCCTGGTGTTCCAGTCCTACGCGCTGTGGCCGCACATGACGGCGCTGGAGAACGTGATGTACCCGTTGCGCGCCAGGAAGATCCGCCGGCGCGAGGCCGGGGAACGCGCGCAGCGGATGCTCGACCTTGTCGGGCTCGGGCCGCTGGCCGGGCGGACGCCCGACCGGCTCAGCGGCGGGCAGCAGCAGCGCGTCGCGCTGGCCCGCGCGATGGTCTACCAGCCCAAGCTGCTGCTGTTCGACGAGCCGCTGAGCAACCTCGACGCCGAGCTCCGGGAAACGGTCCGGCACGACATCCGGCGCACCCAGCAGGAACTCGGGATCACCGCGCTGTACGTGACGCACGACCGCACCGAGGCGATGGCGCTGTCCGACCGGATCGTGGTCATGGCGGAGGGCCGGTTCGTGCAGGCCGGTTCGCCGCGGGAACTGCTCGCCGAGCCCGCGTCGCCGTTCGTCGCGTCGCTGCTGGGTTCGGCGAACCTCCTGCGCGGCCAGGTCGACCGGGTCACGCGCGAGGCCGGGACCGCGGTGGTGACGATCGCGCTGCCGGGCGGCGCGAAACTCCGGGCGAGGGCAAGGGAACCGCTCCCGGCAGGCAGCCAGGCGGTGGTGGCGATCCGGCCGACGGCCCTGCGGCTGTCCGCGGACCTACGGCTTTCGGCCGACGGCGAGGGTTTCGCGGGGCGGCTGCGGGACTGGTACCCGACCGGCCCGGAGTTCGAGTACGTCGTGGAGGCCGGCGGCACCACCGTGAAAGTGCTCAGCCACACCGATCTGAGCCTCGACCGAGGCGACGACGTGGTGCTGCGCTACGACCTCGCATCAGCCACCTGTTTCGGCGAGAACACCTAGGTTTCGTGACCCTCTCCGGTTTACGTTGCCGTGTTTGCCCCTGCGGTCGGTGAGTTTGCCCGCCGCGTCACTGATTTTGCCGGTCCGGTCGCTGAGTTTGCCCACGGCGGCAGCGGTCGGCCAACTCGGCAACGCCTCGGGCCAACTCGGCAACGCCCCGGGCCAACTCGGCAACGCCCCGGGCCAACTCGGCAACGCCAGGGGCCAACTCGGCGCCCTGGCGGGCAAACACACCCGCGCGTAAAGACCACAAGATCACGAAACACTAGCCGGTCGCGGCGCCGACCGGTTCCAGGTCGGGCCCGAGGTCGCCGGCGAAGGCGGCGGCGATGGCCTCTTCGGTCCAGCCGCCCGGGTCGGTCAGCACCCGTGCACCGCGCGGGTGCTTGACCACCCCGAGAGCCATCCCGGCCGGCCGCCCGATGAGACGGACGACCTGCCCGTTGACCCGGGCGGCCGCGTCGCTCAGCAGGTACGTCACGAGCGGGGCGATCGCCTCCGGCTCCGGTTCCTCCGGCCGGAAAACCGTGCCTGGCCGGCGCGTCCCCGTGCCGCGCGCCTGCGGGGCGATCGCGTTGACCCGCACGCCCGGGGGCACATCCAGCGCCCACGAATAGGTCAGCGACGCCACCGCGCCCTTGGTCGCCGCATACGTGGCACTGCGCGGTATCCCGGCCTGTGCCCGCGACGACACGTTCACGATCGAGCCGGAACCCTGGCGCACCATGGCTTTCAGCGCGGCGGCTCCACAGTGGAGGGTGCCGAGCAGGTTGACCTCCACGGTGCGCCGGGTGATCTCCGGGTCCTCCTCCCAGCTCCAGCCCTCCGGCCGCACACCGGCGTTGTTCACCAGGCCGTCGATCCGGCCGAACTCGCGCAGGCACGTGCCGACCAGTGTCTCGGCGGTGTCCGGGTCGGCGACCGAACCGGCACAGCCGAACGCCGTCGCCCCGGCGAGCCGCAGTTGTTCCACCACGTCCGCCACACCGGCGACGTCGTTCACGACCACGCGCGCGCCCCGGGCCGCCAGCCGCGCCGCATACGCGCGCCCGAGCCCCCGAGCCGCGCCCGTGACGACGATCACCTTGCCCGCCAAGGAAATCCCGGTCACCCGCCCTCACCCTCCGCACGGTCCGGCAACGCCAGCCCCTGCCGCACCGCCGCGATGTGATGCCGCATCGCCGCCTCCGCCACCTCGCCGTCGTTGATCCGCAGCGCGGCGACGATCGCCCGGTGCTCGGCCATCGTGTCCGGCCGCGGATGCGGCACCGCGAAATCGTGGAACTGCTTGACCACCAAGGGATACGGGGTGGCCGACAGCAGCCGCAGCAGGGTGGGCTGCCGCGCCGCGGTGATCACCAGCGTGTGGAACTCGTGGTTGAGCCGCGAGTACGTCTCGGCATCGCCGTCGCGATCCGCGTCGGCCATCGACGCCATCAGCTCGTCCAGCCGGTCGCATTCCTCCGGGAGGATCCTGGCGGCGGCCAGTCCCGCGGCGGCCGACTCCAGGATCTCCCTCGTCTCCAGGATCCCGTGCGCCTCCTCCAGCGAGAACTGCCGCACCCTGGCCGACCGGTTGAGTTCGAGCGAGATGTAGTTCTCCTGCTCCAGCGCGATCAGCACCGAGCGGAGGGTGGCGCGCGAGATGTCCAGCGCGGCGGTCAGCTCGCTTTCGATCAGCCGCTGGTTGGGCCGGTAGTCGCCGCGCCGGATCGCGGCGGCGAGCTCGCGCCGGGCACGGAGCACCGTCCCGGTCAGCGAACGATCCTCGTCCGCCGGCTCGGCGGGCAAACTGGCCGGCATCAGCGGTCCCCCTGATCACTTTCTTCTTCTCCTGGCCCGGAAGGCCACCCGGCACGCGGCGGCTTCACCGCGAGAACAGCCCCTTCCACTCGGTCCGGGCCTTGTCCAGCTCGCTCGTGGCGACCTGGTCGGTGTTGAGCGGGATGATCGGCATGTCCGAGAAGGCGGGCTGGTACGGCGCCGCCGACGCCGGCGGGTCCACGCCGGGGTAGAACGAGCCGATGCCCTCCTTTTCCACATACATCCGCTGTCCCGCTTCACTGAGCAGCCAGTCGTCGAACAGCTTAGCGATCGCCGCGTGCGGTGCCGTGGAGGTGATGGCGTACGTCTGTCCGGCCAGCGGCGTGCCCTCCTGCGGGTAGTAGACCTTCAGCGGGACTTTGGTCTGGGCCACGGTCTGCGACACCCGGAACCCCGACGTGACCGACACGCTGACCTGTCCCTGCGCGACCTTCTGCGCCTCTTCGGCCGAGCTGCCGGTCGAGGTCAGCGGCCCGTTGGCCGCCCAGTCCCGGAACACCGACGGGTCCAGCTTGCCGCGCAGCCCGTAGTACCAGTAGAGCGAGCCCTCGTTGGCGGACACGTTGGGCACGTCCCACTTGCCCTTCAGCGCGGGGTCGGCCAGGTCCGCCCAGCTGGTGACGGGCTTGGCGTATTTCCCGGGGTTCACCACCACGGCGAAGGCATACGCGACCGGGGCGATGTAGTACCCCGGCTTCTGCGCGACGTACTTCGACGCGGCCGTGTAATGCACCGATTCGGGTGAGTCGTACTGCGTCAGGCCATTGCCGTCCGCGAGCTCGGAAAGCAGCCGCGGGGACGCCACCCCGAAGAAATCGGTCTTGCCCTGTCCGGCCGAGACCTCCTGTTCCAGGCGCGAGGACAGCTGCCCGGACGTGAGCCGCTCGAACGTCAGCTTGGCTCCCGGCAACCCGTACTGCTGCTGGAAAGCGGCGAACATCGCGGTGGCGGTGGTGGGCGCGACGACCGAGTCGATCCAGCTCAGTTCGTTCTCGCCCCGCGCCTGCGCGATCAGGCGCGCTACCCGGTCGTGCTCGGCGCCGGTGAGCTTGTCGAGCACCGGCGCGGTGACACCGGAGATGTCCACCTGCGCCCCGCTGTCGTCCCCGCCCGGGCCACAGGCCGTGAGCGCGAGCACGGCGGTCAGGCACGCGGCGAGCGCGCGGCGCGGGTTTTTCTTCGCTGCTGGTCGGTTCATGATCGAGGGCTCCTTCACCTGTCCACGTCGTTGTGGCTGCCGGAACGGCTTATGCGCGATGTCCGGCGGGCTCGGCCGGGAGCCGCTTGCCCGCGCCGTCCCACGCCCGGTGCAGCGGGTCGGCCACGTCGACCGCCAGTTCGCCGATGCCTTCGACAGTCATCACCACGTGGTCGCCGTCCTGCACCGGGCCCATGCCGACGTGGTAGGTGCCGGTGGCGATCACGTCGCCGGGCACCACCCCCGCCACCGACGACGCGACCTCGATGAGCCGGTCGATGCGGTTGGCCATCCGCGCGGTCGAATAGCGCTGCCGCACCTCGCCGTTGACCGAGAGTTCGACGGTGAGGTCGTGCGGGTCGGGAATCTCGTCCGCGGTCACGAGCACCGGCCCCATCGGGCCGAACCCCGCCGGCGATTTCTTGAAGTAGTAGGTGGTGCCGACGTCGCGGGCCGACAGGTCGAGGAAGCCGGTGTAGCCGAACACGTGGTCCATCGCGTCCGCCGCCGCGATGTCCCGCCCGGCCCGGCCGATCACCACCGCCAGCTCCGGCTCGTGGTGGAACACCCTGGCCTCGACCGGCGGGAGCGTCACCGTCGATCCGGTCGGGACGACGGACAACGGCGACTTGAGGAAGAAGTCGGCGGCCACGCCCTGCCTGTCGTCGGCGTAGTTCTTCACCGCGCAGAGCAGCTGTTTCGGCGACGGCACCGGCGCCTCCAGCGAAACCGCGGCCAGCGGCGGATGGGCCAGCGTGGCGTCGGCCGCCAGCGCGGCCAGCTCCGCGCGCTTGTCCGCGTAGGTCTCGATGAGCAGCTCGACCCGGTCCTGCGGCGCGGTGGTGGCGGGCACGACCGAATCGGGCACGGCCGTGACCCGGCCGTCCGCGACCACGCCGAGCGTGCCGCCGTCGTAGCAGCAGAAGATCATCAGGACTCCTCGGTGTTCTCGTAGGGACGGCGGTGCTCCCAGACCTCCGGGTTGACGAGTCCGGCCGGCCTGGTGCCCGCCGCGCAGGCCAGCACGCGCCGGCCGATCTCGCGGGCCCTGACCTCGTCCGACTGCGCCGTGACGCCGCCGATGTGCGGGGTGAGGATCACGTTTTCCAGCCGCCGCAAGGGAGAATCGACCGGCAGCGGCTCCTGTTCGAAGACGTCCAGCGCGGCTCCGGCGAGCCGGTTCTCGCGCAGGGCGGCCACCAGCGGGGCCTCCTCGACGACCGGTCCGCGCGAGCAGTTCACCAGGAAGGCCGTCGGTTTCATGGCCGCGAGCAGGTCCGCGTCGACCAGATGGGTCGTCGCCGGGGTCAGCGGGACGTGCAGCAGCAGGACATCCGCCTGGCGGGCGCAGTCCGCGAGGTCCGCACATAGCTCGACACCGGCCTCGGCGGCTGTCTCCGCCGAAGCGAACGGGTCGTGGCCGATCAGCTTGCCGGGGCGCAGCACCGCGAGCTTCTTCGCGACTTCGAGGCCGATGTGGCCGAGCCCGACGACGGCCACCGTGCTGGTGGTCAGGTCCGAGCCGATGTCCTGTTCCACCCGGGAATACCGGTCACGGACCCGGCCCCAGTCCACGCCGCCCCGCAGGTCGCGGTCGGCTGCGACGATGCGCCGCGTCAGCGCGAGCACCGTGCCGAGGGTGAACTCGGCGACCGCGCTCGCCGCCGCGCCGGTGTTGGCGATGACCGGGATCCCGCGTGCCGTGGCCGCGCGGACGTCGATCCACTCGTAACCCGCGGTCGGCGCCGCGATGATCCTCAGCTCCGGCGCCGACTCCAGGACCGGCCCGTCGACGGTGACGCCCTTGGTGGCGACGAGGACGCGCGCCCCCGGCAGGTGCTTGCGCACGGTTTCGGCCCGCTGGTCTTCGCAGTACTCGACCGGGCCGAGCGAGCCCAGGATCCGTTCCGCCGTCCGGAGATAGCCGAGCCGTTTGGTGATGACCGTGGTCACGAGACTCCTTCCCTGATCGCGTGGTCGACCGCGTCGGCGACCCGCTGCGCCGCGACACCGTCCGCCCCGGACGCCGACGCGGGCCCGCCGCCCGCCGTGGCGGCGACGAAAGCGTCGAACTGAGCCGCATACACGTCGTGCGGCTCGACGCGGACGGTTCGCTCGCCGGTGTCCGAGACCAGCCGGAGCAGCCCGCCGCCGTGGTTGCCGATCGACTCCGAGACCGTGATCCGGCCGCGGGTGCCGAGCACGGTGATGCCGTTGCCGGGATGCCGCGCCCGCCCGGCGGCGATGGTCACCATCGCGCCCCGCGCCGAGGTGGCCGTGACCTCGACGACGCGGTGCGGGCCGCGTGCCGCGCCAGTGTCCTTTTCGGACATCCGGGCCGCCACGCCGCCCAGTTCGTCGTCGAGCAGCCAGCGGACGAGGTCGACGGCGTGGCTCCCGGTGCCGTTCATCGAGCCCCGGCTGGGGTTCGTGACCGCGCGCGAGGTGGCGAGCCGGGCCGTCGAATCGCCGCGCCCGAGCACGTGCAGGTACTCGACCCGTATCGCGACCGGGACGCCGATCGTCCCGTCGCGGATCAGCGCCCGCGCGCGGTGGTGTGCCTCGTTGTGCCGCAGGTGGAATCCGGTGCCCAGGACCACCCCGGCCCGGCGGCAGGCCTCGGCGAGCCGGACGGCTCCCGTCGTTTCCGGCGCGAGCGGTTTCTCGCACAGCACGTGTTTTCCCGCCGCGGCCGCCTCGGCCACGTGCTGCTCGTGCCCGGCGTTGGCGGAACAGACGTACACATGGCTGATCTCCGGGTCGGCGAGCAGGGCACCGAGCGCGGTGCCACAGCCCGGCACGCCGTGCCGGGCGGCGAGGGCCGAGGCCCTCGCCGGGTCCGACCCGCACACCGCGAGAGCGGTAGCGGACCGGGCCCCGGCGAGGCCGGGCAACCCGAACGCGTCGGCGTGCCTGCCGGTGCCGACGACGAGCCACCCGGTGGGCGCGGGCGTGCTCATCCCAGGGTGTAGGGGTAGGTCGAGTACAGGTCGATCCCGGTCTCGGTGATGATGATCTCGTCCTCGAGGTGCACCCCGCCGACCCCGTCCTCGCCCAGCGGCGGGCTGGTCACCGAGAACGCCATCCCGGGCTCCAGCGGGTAGTCGTCGACGGCGCGCAGGTGCGGGCCCTCGAACGCGGAGATGCCGATCCCGTGGCCGAGCGTGCGGCGGCCGAGCTTGGCGCACAGCTCCTTCGGGGTCACGCCGGGCCCGAGCGCGCCGAGCTGTTCCAGCTGCAGCTCGTGCGCCTTCTTGAGCAGATCGACCTGTGCGCTCGTCGGCTTGCCCCCGCACACGAAAGCACGGCAGAAATCGCCGAAATAGCCGGAAAAACAGCCGCCGAAGTCCATGTTGACGAGGTCGCCGTGCTGCACGATGCGGTCGCTGTGGAAACGCCGGTAGGGATGCGCGCCGGGACCGGAGTTGACGACTTCGGAGCACTGCGTGGTTTCCGTGCCGAGCGCCCACATCGCGCGGAAGCACTCCCCGACCAGCTCGCACTCCCGCACCCCGGGGCGCAGGATGTCCACCGCGGCCTGCATGCCGGCCTCGGAGATCGAGTACGCCAGCTTCAGGCAGGTGATCTCGTCCCTGGTCTTGATCCGCCGCGTCCCGATCATCGCCTCCTGCCCGTTGACGAACGTGGCGTTCGGCAGCCTGCGGTGCAGCACGTCGTACATCGCGGGCGACCAGATGTCCACACCGATCCTGGCCGTCTCCACGCCCGAACCGAAGTAGTGCAGCAGATCGTCCACAAAGGACTCGACGTCGCGGTCGATGTCCATCTGGTAGGGCGTGTGGAACCGCTCGTCGGGAATCCACGGGATGTTCTGCGCGGCGTAGTCGGGATCGATGATCCACACCGCCGAGTCGCCCTCGGCCGCGAGCACCACCAGCGGGCCGCCGCCCAGCTGGATCGTCGGCCAGTACAGCCGCTTGATCCCGGTGCTGTAGCGGGCGTTCTCGGCCCGCAGCTGGATCAGGTAGTCCAGGTCGGCCGCGGCCATCGCCTCGCGGGTCTTGGCGAGCCGTTCGGTGCGCAGCCGGTCCATGTCGACCCGCGGTTCCCAGTCGACCTGCATCGGACCGAACGTGCTGGCGGAACGGACAATGGCGCCGGAACCTTCGTGGGGCATGCGTTTCTCCTGACTGTTCTCAGTGGGAAAATCCTGGGCTCAGCGGCTGAGGCAGAGCGCGCGGTCGGCGGCGCACGAAACCGTGACCCTGGTGCCGACGGGCACGGGCGCCTTCCCGAGCGCGAAGACGCGGATCCGGGCGACGCCGACATCGACCGTGTAGTCGGTCAGCGAGCTGCCGATCCGCACGTCCTCGACCGTGCCGGGCAGCGCGTTTCCGGCGCTTTCGCCCTCCTCGACGAGAAGGTCTCCTGGCCGCCACACGAGCGACACCGGTTCGCCGACCTTCGCCTCGCCCGCGACTCTGGCGAAGAGCCGGGTCACGCCGTGTGGCAGGGCCACGTCGATGCCGGCCATCCGCCGCACGCGACCGTCCACATCGGACTCGGTGGTCTCGGTGGCGAACACGCCTTCGATGATGTTCGTCTGGCCGAGCAGTTTCGCGACGAACAGCGACGCCGGTTCGGCGAGCAGCTGGGCGGGGGTGCCGTCCTGGACGATCCGGCCGTCCCGCATGACGACGATCCGGTCCGAGAGCATCATGGCCTCGTCCTGGTCGTGCGTGACGTACACGGCGGTGATGCCCAGCTCGCGCTGCAGCCTGCCGATGTCGCGCCGCACCGAGTCCCGCCGGGCGGCGTCGAGGTTGCTCAGCGGTTCGTCCAGCAACAGCAGGCCGGGCCGGTAGACGAGCGCGCGGGCCAGCGCGACGCGTTGCTGCTGGCCGCCGGAAAGCTGACCGGGCTGCCTGCCGCTCATCCCGTCGAGGCCGACGAGGTTCAGCATCTCCTCGACGCGCGGCCGGATCGCCGCCGTTTTCGCGCCACGCATCCGCAACGGGAACGCGACGTTCTCGAACACGCTCAGATGCGGCCAGAGCGCGTAGGACTGGAACACCATGCCGATGTCGCGTTTGCTGGGCCGCAGATGCACGCGGCGTTCGGCCGAAGTCATGAGCCTGCCGCCGAGCCGGACAGTGCCCGCGTCGGGCACCTCGATCCCGGCGAGGCACCGCAGCGTCGTGGTCTTTCCGCAGCCGGACGGGCCCAGCAGGGTGAGCAACTGCCCGCGCCGCACCGAAAACGTCGCGTCACGGACGCCGCCGTCGCCGTAGTCGCGGGTCAGTCCGGTCACCTCGAGGTGGGACTCTTCCCGGTGCTTCGCGGGCGCCTCGGCTTCGGTGCCCGCCGTGCGCACGTGGTCGGTCATCACATCGCCACCGCCATCCGGTTCCCGGTGTCGCCCCGCCGCGTGGTCACGATCCAGAAGACCGCCGAGCAGCCCAGCAGGACGACCGTCTGCAGCAGCGTGAACGCCGCCGTCACGCCAGGGGGTTCGAAGGACACGCTGTTCAGCAGCCCCACCGACAGCGTTTGGGTGCCCGAAGTCTGCAGCAGCGCTGACATCGGGAGCTCGCGCATGAAGGTGAGGAAGACGAGCATCCAGCCCGCGGCGAGGCCGGGGCGCACGAGCGGCAGGAGAACCCGCCGGGTGTAACGGAACCAGCCCGCGCCGGAAAGACGCGCGGCCTCTTCGAGTTCCGGGTGCACCGCCAGGAAGGCCGCCGACACCGACCGCTGGGCGAACGGCAGGAACCGGACCGTGTAAGCGATCCCGATGATCCACAGTGAACCGAACAACGGCGTGCGGAGCACCAGGGTGAGCAGGCCGACGCCGAGCACCAGCCCGGGCACCGCCACCGGCATGGTCAGGCAGACCTCGAACAGGCGGCGGCCGGTGATCCTGGTCCGCTCCAGCGCGTAGACCACGACCACGCTGATCGCGACGACGAGAAAGGCGCACGCCGTGGACAGCACCAGGCTGTTCACCAGCGCCCGCCCGACGACGGATCCCTGCCCGGACAACGCTTTCACGTTGTCGAACGTCAGGCTGCCGAGGTCGATCGAACCCGTCCACCCCGCGGAAAAGGCCACGATGGCGAGCACGCCGACGGGCAGCACGGCGGCGAGCCCGAGGTAGGCGAGCTCACCGGCGAGCGCGAGCCACCGCCAGCGGCCGAGCCGGATCGCCTCGGCACTGGCCCCGCGGCCCGAGACGGTCACGAAACCGCGGTCCCGCAAGGCCCGCCGCTGCAGGTACAGGCACCCCGCCGTGATCAGCATCAGCACGCAGCCCAGTGCCGCGCCGAAGTTGTAGTCGGGCGGGAAGATCTGCACCGCGTCGTAGATCCGGGTGGACAGGGTCTGGATGCCCGGGCCGTAGCCGAGGACGAGCGGAACGGACAGGTCCTCGATGCCGAGGACGAACACGAGGATCGCCGCCGAGAGGATCGCGGGGCCCGCCAGTGGCAGGGTGATCCGCACCGCCGTGCGGAACGGGCTCGCCCCGCACGCCTGCGCCGCCTGTTCCAGCGAGCTGTCCATCTGGCGGAAGGCGGCGCCGCATTGCAGCATCACGAACGGCGTCAGGAACAGGCCGAGTACCACGATGATCCCGGCCGTCGAATGGACGTCGAAGAACGTGCCCGTGGTGAGCCCGGCCGAGCGGGCCAGCTGGTTGAGCAGGCCGGCGTGCGCGTCGCCGAGGTAGGTCCAGGCGATCGAGCCGATCAGCGGGGACAGGAAGAACGGCACCAGGTTCAGCACTTCGAACGCGCGCCGGAACGGGAGGTCGGTGCGCGCGACGAGCCAGCCCAGCGCGACGCCGACGACGGTGGCCACCGCCATCGCTCCCAGCGCGATGACGCAGCTGTTCCGCGCCGAGGTGAGCACGTCGGACGAGAGCAGCTCCGTGTAGTGGGTGTCCGACCAGACCCACTTGAGCAGCCCGGTCTGCCGCTGGAAGGAGCGCAGGATCACCTGCACGATCGGGGCCGCGATGAGCGCGGCCACCGCGAGGACGAAAACGGTGAGGACAAGTCGTTCCGGCGTGTACTGAGCCCGGAACCGGCGCCGGTGGGGTGGGACTGCCGGAGGTTCGCCCGGCGCCCGCAACATCGTTGTTGTGGCGTGGACCATACCCAGGATCGTCAGCCACTTCGGAAGGAATGTCAACCATTCTTTGCCGCAATCTGATCTCTGACCGCGCGTTTCGGCGTCAGCTCCGTCAGATTGCTTGACGAAACGAGCAAAGCTGGCTGACAATCAGGCTTCCCCGAGGGAACGGCGGGAACCCGGCGAAAACACCACCGCCTGGTCACCTCCGTCCGTGCGGGCGGAGGTGACCAGGCGGCGCGTGATGAGGCAGCGGAATTGTCGAAAGGCCACCCGGGCAAGAGGCGCGAGTGGCCGCGGCGAACCGGGCGGTCAGGCGGTGACGAGGGTGAGTCCGTAGGCCTGCAGGATCTCGTTCACCGGCTGGAACCACGTCTCCCCGCCGGAGGTGCAGTCGCCGTATCCGCCGGAGGTCACGCCCTGGGCCTGGTCGCCGGAGATGAACGAGCCGCCCGAGTCGCCGGGCTCGGCGCAGACCGACGTCCGCGTCACCTGGTACACCGCGCCCTGGGAGTAGTTCACCGTTTCGTTGAGCCCTTCCACGACACCGCAGTGCCAGTGCGACGTCGAACCCGAGCGGCAGACCGAGGTCCCCGCGACGGCCACCGCCGAACCGCGGACCAGCTGGTCGCTCACCGTGCCCCAGCCCAGTACGACCGGCACGGTCCACCAGCCGTTGCCGATCCTGATGAACGAATAGTCGTTGCCAGGAAAGGAGGATCCGGCGAAGGTGCCCTGCGCGGAGCCGTCCCAGCCGGTGGTCGTCGAACCGGCGGAGCCGCAGTGACCGGCGCTGACGAACCCGCCCTGCACGGAAAACCCGATGGAGCACCGGACGTTTCCGTTGATGTAGTAGGGATCGCCGCCGACGGTGCCCGCCGCCTCGGTCACCGGGCGGGGCGCGGTCACCGTGGTCACCGGCGCGCCGGTCTGGCGCGCGCGAGCGAGGAACCCGTCGACGTCCGCGCCTTGCGCGCCCGGCTGAAGCGTCACGACGAGGCTGCCCGTACGCGGGTCGGTGCGCCAGCTGGTCACCGACGCCGGTGCGGGCGCGCCTTTCACCGTGTTGTCCAGCGCTTCCTTCGCACGGTCCAGCGCGGCGGCGCTGGTACGAGCCGGCGCCGTGGCGGCGCCCGCCTTCTCGACCGCCGCGGCCACCGAAGCGTCCGTGACGCCGACGACGAGTTTGCCCCGCGCCGCATCGAACCACGCCCCGCCGAACGCGGCTCCCGCCGCTCGCTCGGCCGCGGGCAACACCTCCGCGGCCGCCTTCTCCTGCGCCAGTCTGGTCTGGACCTGTTCGGCGGTGAGACCGAAATCCCGCTGCATGGCCGAAAGCAGCGCGGGCGACGCTTGCGCGACCGTGGCCGGGGCCAGTGCGGCGGTGCCCAGCACGAGCACGGGAACCACCGCGCCGGCGACTCTCCCGGCGATTCTTCGATGCATCGGACGAACCTCCTCAGGACGGAAAAACCCACACCGTGCCCAGAGTGTGCGAGCGCCCGGCACAGTGGTCTAGACTTTTTCCGTCGCCTGTCCGATTCCTGTCCCGCATTGCCCCGTTCGGCCCGCTACGAAAGTTCGCGCGCCTGTTCCCGGATCGGCAGGAGCAGCAGCACTCCCAGCAGCGGCCCGATCGCCAGCACGCCGAAGGACAGGAACAGCGAGCCGGTCGCGCTGAACACGGCGCCCACGGCGACCGGGGCGAACACGCCGCCGAGTTGCCAGGCGGTGTTGGCGAAACCGAAGGAACCGCCGACGAACCGCGGGTCGGCGTACTGCGGGACGGTCGAGTTGGTCAGCACCGTGTACCCGTAGACGCCGAGCCCCAGCAACGGGGCGAGCACCAGCATGGCCGGGTAATGCCGGACCAGGCCGAAGACCACCAGGATGACCACGAAGTACCCGCTGAGGATCATCAGGTGCGTCTTGCGGGTGCCGCGCATCCGGTCCGACAGGAACCCGACCAAGGGTTTGACGCCGATCGCGGTGGTGCTGACGATGACCATGACCAGCGCGGCCTTCCCGGCCGAGAGCCCGAGCGATTTGACCATCAGGGAGTTGCCCCAGGCCAGGAATCCCAGGGTGGCCCACTGCATGCCCAGGCCGGCGGCCGCGAGCGACATCAGGTTGCGGTTCTTCAGCATCGCCGCGAAACCGAGGCGCCCGCCCGGTTCCGCCTGCCCGGCGGGCTCCACCGCGACGGGCGGGTCGTTGCGCAGCAGGACCCAGCAGAGCACGCCCACCACAACGGTCAGCACGCCGAACAGGTAGTAGACCCCGTTCCAGTGCACCCGCGCCATCAGCGCCGGGATGGACGCGTTGGCGAGCACGCTGCCGAACGCGGTCGCGGTGATGTACAGCCCGAAAGCCGTCCCCCGGTCCCGCGGCGGGAACCAGCGGCTGAGCAGTTTCGTGAAGGACGCGACGTCCGCGCCGCTGACCAGCCCGATGAGGACCTGGATCGCGATCCCTGCGCCGAGGTTGTGCACCGTGCCGAAGGCGAAGGTCAGGATTCCGGCCAGGACAAGGGAAATCCCCACGGCGAGGCGGCCGCCGATCAGGTCCGCGACGATCCCGCCGGGAATGTTGGTGACCACGTACCCGATCGACAACGCGGTGGCGAAGATCCCCAGCTGGGCCACCGTCAGCCCGATCGAATGCGAAGCGTCGACGGCGACCACCGACCAGGCGGTGCGGTTGAGGTAGATGAGCGTGTAGGCCAGCCAGCACACGGCGAGGATCACCCACCGGTAGCGGGAAGCTTTCGCTACCGGGTGCACCGCCGTGCCCGCGGGCGACTCCGTGGCGTCCATTGTGGACCTCCTTGTCCAGTGGGGAAAAGCTTCAGTGCAGCAGGTCCCATTCGCGGAGCTGGGCCGCGTTGTGTCGCAGGGTCGCCAGAGGTGAGCGGTCCAGGCTCAGGTCCTCGACCGAAACCCAGCCGGTGTAACCGCGCTGGCGGAT
Organism: Amycolatopsis acidicola; assembly: GCF_007713735.2. GTDB lineage: Bacteria > Actinomycetota > Actinomycetes > Mycobacteriales > Pseudonocardiaceae > Amycolatopsis_E > Amycolatopsis_E acidicola. The sequence continues at coordinate 59,440 of NZ_VMNW02000025.1, forward strand.
GAGGCCGAGCACCCGCGGGACGTCGACTTCGCCGTCCTCGAGCGGGGTCCAGGCCGCTTGCCAGCCGCCGCCCGGCGAGCGGAAATGCGCGGCGTTCTTCAGGTGCACGTGCCCGAGGTACTCGCCGAGCAGGTCGAGCGCGAGCTCGTGCGCCTCATAGCCTTCGAAGACGAAATTGCCGAGGTCGTAGATGACGCCGACATACGCCGGGTCGAAGCGCGAGACCACCCGATGAGCGAGCGAAGCACTGGGACAGATGGTGTTGTGGTGGATCTCCAGCAGCGCGCGGATACCGGCCGCGCGCGCGGCCGCCTCGATTTCCCCGAAGAACGCGACGGTTCGCTCGAACAAGTCCGAATAGGACTTTCCCGTCCGGGAGATCCTCGGCGCCTGCAAGCGGATTTGCGGAGCACCCGCCGCGTTCGCCAGGTCGCACGCGAGCCGGAGCATCTCCGTATCGCCGACCTCGATGTAGGGCGCCAAACCGATCACGTCGAGGCCCGCCGCGCGTGTGTCGCGTGCGACCGCCTCCACCGTCGCCACGTCCAGCGGGAGGGTGGCGTGGTGGTCGACGAGGTACGGATGCGCGGGCCGGGGATCGCGGATGCTGCCGGGGCGTGGTTCGACCCGCCATTCGATCCCGCCGAATCCCGCCGCCCGGACCTCCGCGATGCAGCCGGGAATGTCCACTGTGGGCAGACAGATCGTCGCGACGCTGAACTTCACTGCCGCGCCAGGTGCTCGACGGCGAGCGGGATCCGCGGGAGCGGGGCGAGCTGGGCGCCACCGCACACGTGCAGCACCTCGCCGGTGATGAAGGACGCGGCGGGCGAAGCCAGGAAAGCGACGGCCTCGGCGACGTCACGGGGTTCGGCCATCCGCGGCATCGGCGTGATGGCCTGGTATTCCGCGGTGAAGCGCCGCATCTGCTCTTCGTCGCGGTCGTAGGAGGTGAAGTCGGACTCGATGAAGCTGGGCGCGACGGCGTTCGCGGTGACGTTGTACTTCGCCAGCTCGGTGGCGAAGGAGCGGGTCATGCCGACGATCCCGGCCTTCATGGTGGTGTAGGCGACCGGGCCGCCGGAAACCCAGTTCCGCGAAGCGATGTTGACGACCGAACCTGCCTGCTGCGCCTTGAAGAACTCCAGCGCCCTGCTGACGAGGAACGCCGGGCCGCGCAGGTTCACGTCGCTCATCTGGTTCCAGGCGTCCGGGGACAGCTCCGAAAGCGTGGAGCGCCGGTTCACGGCCGCGTTGTTGACGATGACGTCGATCCGGCCGAAGCGCCGGCCCACTTCCCCGACCAGCTCCTCGATCGACTCGACGGAACCGAGGTCCGCGGCGATGCCGACCGCGGGCGGGGCGAACCGGGCCCGCAGTTCGGCGGCGGTCGCGGCCGCCGCGTCCGCCTTGACGTCGGCGACCACGACGGCGACACCGTCTTCGAGGAGTCGTCCGGCGATGGCTGTTCCCAGTTTTCCCGCCGCTCCGGTGACGATGGCGACGCGGTGCTCAGTCATGATGCGCTTCTTTCTTTTCCAGTGACGACAGGAATCCGGCCGTCGCGGCCAGTACGTCGCCGGGATGTTCGTGGTGCGTCCAGTGCCCGCCGGGCAGGACCTTGATGACGGCGTCCGTGAGGAACTCGCGCGCGGTGCGGGCGCGCTCGTCGCTCCGGTAGATCGCGAGCACGGGAACCGGGAATCCGGCGAAGAACTCCGTTGCCTGCGAACGGAAATGCAGCGCCCCGGGGCCGAAGGCGAACTCGGTGAACAGCTCGCGTACGGCCGACGGGGCGGCGGCGACCAGGTCGCCGTTCCCGGGCAGCACGGGGCTCGGCCCGAAACCGGCGAAGTGCTCGCGAGCGACCGCCAGAGGATCTTCGCGCCGGAGTCGTCCGGCGATGCCCTCGATCCGGCCGCGATCCTCGTCGGGGATCCCGAACGCCGGGTCGATCGCGACCAGCCCGGCCACCAGCTCCGGTTCCTGCCGGGCGAGGAAGGCCGCCACCTCACTGCCCGCGGAATGCGCGACGAGCACGACGCGGCCGAGACCGAGCCGGTCCACCAGACCGCGCACGTCCGCCGCCACGTGCGGCAGCCGCATGTCCTGCCCTGGCGCGGACTCGCCGTGCCCACGCAGGTCCACGAGCACGACCGGCGCGATCTCGCGCAGTCCCGGCAGCACGGGGTGCCAGTCCGACCGCGAGCGGGCCCAGCCGTGGATGAGGACGAAGGTGAACGGAGCCCCCTCCGGCCCGGCCAGCCGTTCGAAAGCCGGCTCGACGATCTCGGTCATCGCGTCCCTTCCCGTGCGTCTTCGCTGGGACGATCCTCTGCAACCAGCGGGTATAGTTCAAATGCCTATCGTTCGCCCTCGCCATGCCCGAGGGGCATATGCTCGGGTCATGCTGGAGCTCCGCCACCTCGACTACTTCCGCGCCGTCGCCGAGTACGGCTCCATCTCGCGCGCCGCGGCCGCCCTTCATCTCACCCAGCCGACGCTGAGCAGGCAGATCGCCGGGCTGGAAAAGTCGCTGGGGCACCGGCTCCTGCGGCGCACTCCGGCCGGCACCGAGCTGACCGCCGTCGGCGAGGGCCTGCGTCGGCATTTGTCGTCCATTTTCGAGCTCGTCGACCGGATCCCGGAGGTCCTCCAGGCCGCGGCCACCGCCCGGCACCTCGTGCACCTGGGAGTCCCGTCGGGGATCCCGGACGGCTGGATCGAGGCCTACCTGAACTCGGTGCACGAAGCCGCGCCGGAGATCCATTTCGCGATCGTCGAGGCCACGAGCGAGGAGCAGCGCCGGCTGCTGCTCAACGGCCTGCTGGACCTGAGCCTCATGCACACCCAGCCACCGGAGCTCCACGCGGAACCCCTGTTCCGGCAACGACTCGGCTGTGTTTTCCGCGAAGGCGCCGAGGCCGGTGACCGGGCCGAGCTCGACGTCACCGACCTAAGTGGACTGCGCGTCATGGCCCACTCCGCCAAGGGCGAAGAGGCAGGCCTGCGCGCGGCGGCGACCGCGGCCGGTGCCGAAGTCGGCTGGCTGTTCCGGGCGTTCTCCGAGCACAGCGAGCTCATCGCCAACAGCTCCCGGGTCGACGCCGTGCTCATCGGCTCGACCTCCGCACGGAAGTGGTTCCCTTCGTGGCGCTGGGTTCCGTTCCACGCCGAGCGGCCCGAACACTGGATGCGGACCTGGGTCGCGTGGGCGGGCAACGATCCGAAGCACGGGGACGTCCTGCTCGGCTGTCTGCGGGAAACCGCCAGGCAGTACCGCGACGACCCGACCTACGAGTCCACCGGCTGAGGCCTGTCGCGCCCGCGTAGGAAATCCTTGCGCCGCATCGTGTTCGGGCTCCACGTGCGTGCGATCAATGCGGGTCTCCGGCGGTCGCGGAACCGGCAAGCCACTTCGCGCCCTCGTCGTAGAGACGCTCGACGGCCGGGCCGGTCAGCCCCGGCAGCCCGGTCTTGACGGTGAACCCGGCCTTCGTCTGCGCGTAGCCGAGATGGCGGTAGCCGGCCGGAAAACGTGCCAGCAGTTCAGGATCCAGCTCCAGCCGCGCCGCCGGATCGACGACGTCGAGCCGGTCCTTCTCGTAGACCGGCTGGCGCCGGACGATCTTCCACTCCCCCGCGTGACGGGCGCAGAAATCGTAGAACCGGCCCGTGCAGACGACATCCGCGGCCACGCCGTCGAGCACCACCCGCTGGTTGATGGTCATCTTGGTCTGCGCCACGGCGCGGTCCCCGGCGAGGTCCGCGGTGTGCCCGCCCAGGAAGTGCAGGATCGACACCCCGCGCTCGAACCCGTCCCGGCTCGCCGCGATGAACTCGGCCGCCGGGCCCTGGAACCAGGTCGCGGTCATCCACCCGTCGTCCGGATGCCAGACCGTGGCGAACCGCGCCCAGTCCCCCGCGTCGCGCCAGACCGCCCAGTTCTCGACCAGCTCGCGGATCGCGAGCCGGTCCTCCATGTGCGCAGGCATGTCATTCCTTTCCTTCGCCGTCCCCGGTCCGGACGTCATCGTGCGCCGGAACCGGAACGGCGGGACACTTCCGGCTGCCACTGGATGGCAGTCCCGTGGCGAGGCGGCGGGAAATCCCCAGGGCGGCCGCGCGCACCGCCGGGGCGAGCCGGCGCAAGGTGGCGCGGGAATGGGTCACGATGCCGAGCGCGCCGCACACTTCACCGGCGGCGTCGAGAATCGGCGCGGCCACGGACACCGCGCCGAGCGTCATCTCTTGATAGGAGTACCCGAGGCCCTGCTCGCGCACGGCGTCCAACGCGGCGGCGAGGCGTCCGGGCTGGATGATGGTGTGGGGCGTGCACGCGGTCAGCCCGTTTCCCGCGACCTCGTCGAGCAGCGCACGCGGGGAAAAGGCCAGCAGGACCTTGCCGACCCCGGTCGCGTGCAGCGGTAGGCGCCCGCCGAGCTGGGTCGCGGTGGGAACCGCGCGCCGGCTGGAGATCTTCTCGATGCACAACGCCTCGCGCCGGTCGAGCACGGCCAGTTGCACGTTCTCCTGGGTGGCTTCGCACAGGTCCTGCATGAACGGCAGCGCCGCCTCGCTCAGCACGCGCTGCCGCGGCGCGAGGGAACCGACCTGCCACAACCGGATCCCGACCCGGTACCGCTGATCCGGTGCCCGCTCCAGGCCGCCCCAGGCCACGAGCTCCCCGACCAGCCGCCGGGCGGTGGACAACGGCAGCCCCGAGGCGTTCGCGATCTCGGTGAGCGTCAGCGCCGGGCGGCCGAGCGCGAAACACTCGAGCACCGCCAGCAGTTTGCTGGAGACACTTTGCCCCGGCGACGCACCGTTTCCCGCCATTACGCCAAAAACGCCTCGACGTCAGCGGAAACCGGTTTCACCACCCGCGACATGCTTCTCCTCCGGCGCGGACCTGCCAAGGGTGAGTGCCACTCAGCGGCAGCCGCCCTCGGTCAGCCTGGGTAGTCGCCCGCTTCGAGGTCGTCCAGCAGGCCAGGGTGGGTGGGCTGCCAGCCGAACTTCTTCCGCGTCAGCTCGCTCGACGCCGGCTGGTCCACGCCGGCGAGGGCGCCGAACGGCCCGAGGCGGTCCTCCGAGACGGACTCGACGGGCAGGCCGAGACGGCGGCCGATGACCGCGGCGATGTCCCGCAGCGGGATGCCTTCGTCCGAGACCGCGTGGGCCACCGTGCCCGGTTCGGCCTGTTCCAGCAGCAACCGGAACAGCTTCGCGGCGTCGAGACTATGGACGGCGGGCCAGCGCTGACTGCCGTCACCGACGTAGCCGGAGACGCCGGCCTGCCGGGCGACCCCGATGAGCCCCGACGCGAGGCCGTAACGCCGCGCGTCCCTGGAGTGCACCGCGCGGGGCAGGCGCACGATCCCCGAGCGCACGTCCTTGTCCGCCAAGGAAAGGACGTACTGGGCGTTGCGGGCGCGGCCGGCCAGCGGGCCGGAGCCCAGTGGGCCGCTCGTGTTCGCCGGGTCCTCTTCTGTCGCCGCCCGCCCGTCCGCGGCGGGCGTGCCGGAGGCGATGAACAGCGCCTTCCCCGTCCCCGCCAGGACCGCGCCGAACGTCTCGACGGCGAGGGCCTCCTTCTCGACCGCAGTGGCGAAATCGCTCGCGTCGAAGGCGAGGTGGACGACGCCGTCGGCCTGCGCCGCACCCGCGCGCAGGCTTTCCGGATCATTGAGGTCACCGCGGAACGGGGTCGCCCCCGCCGCGGCGACCGCACGCGCCGACGCATCGGAGCGAACGAGCCCCAGGACTTCATGCCCCGCGGCGACGAGCTCAGGGACGAGCGCGGCGCCGATTCCGCCGCTCGCACCGGTGAGAAACACCTTCACGAGAAACCTCCGATGATGACAGTGACTGCCATCAGTCTACCCCACGATGTCAGTCTCTGCCATCACTCGGATTGAGGACGACAGCCCGGACCAAACGGTCTATTGTGGACGAATCCCGCTACACCGATGGACGAGCTGCCTCGTGCAGAGCGTGCAGCAGAGCCAACTGCGTGATCCGCCCGGCCGCGATGTCACGCTCCCGCCCAGAGGCGGTCGCTCCGGAGAGAAGCAGCAAATCGGCGAGCTCGGCCAGCGGTGAGTGCGAGAAGGCGGTGACAACGACAGTCCGCGCGCCCGCCGTTCGCGCGGCCGTGGCCGCTCGGATGGTCGCGTCGGTGTCGCCGCTGTAGCTGATGGCGACGCACACATCGCGGGCGCCCAGCCGACAAGCGATGGCCTGCTGACTGACTGTCTCGGTGGGAACTTGCACCGTCGTGCCCGTCATCGTGAAGCGAAAGGCGGCGGCCTGCGCCAGGAAGGCCGACTCGCCGTTGCCGACGAACAGAACCCGCCGTGCGCGGGCAAGGGCACGAGCGGCGCGCGCGAAGGATTCCCGGTCCAGCGCGCTCTCCCCGTCCGCGACGCACGCAGCCGCCATTGCGAAGAAGGACTCGCACGGCTGCGGCGCCTCCGCACCGTCACGGACCAGCTGGAGGCGCAGCTGCCGGAACCCGCTGAACCCCAGATGCTGGCAGGCGCGCACCGCGGTGGCGGTGGACGTGCCGGCGAGCGCGGCGAGGTCCGCGACCGACCAGTCGATGACGTCGGCCGCGTGGTCCACGATGACGTCGCCGACCCGCCGCTCGCTCGGGATCAGCGACGGCAGCGCCGCCCGGATGCGGCCGAGCGCGCTGCCGGTCTGCTGGTCCATCGCCGCCTACGCGCTGAGAATCGTGACCACGCAAGCGTTTCCGTCCATCCCGGCCGCCCCGCCGCCCATCGTCTCGACCAGCCCGACCCGATGCCGGGCGACCTGCCGGGGACCGGCTTCGCCCCGCAGCTGCCACGCGATTTCGGCCAGCTGAGCCATTCCGGTCGCGCCGAGAGGATGACCGCGGGACAGCAGGCCACCGCTGGGATTGACCGGTTGCGCCCCGTCTCGTGCCGTGTGACCGGATGGCGCCAGCTCGGCGCCCTTCCCGCGCGGGGCCAGCCCCAGCGCCTCCAAGGTGACGATCTCGCCGATGGTGAAGGCGTCGTGCACCTCCAGCACGTCGATCTCCTCCGGCGTCCGGCCCGCCTGCGTGAACGCCTGCTTCGCGGCCCGCTCGACGCTGGCGAACCCCCACACGTCCTCGCTGCGGTGGTCCCAGAGCGCACCGGACACCATCGCCGTGGCCTCGACCCGCAGATCGCGCGGATTTCCCCGCTCCAGGCCGACGATCGCGGCCCCCGCGCCGTCGCTCGTCGGGCAGCACTGCAGGAACGTCAGCGGCTCGGCGATCATCCGGGAGTCCAGCACCTCCGCGATCGTCGGCGCCGCGGACCGCAGCTGGGCACGAGGATTGTCCCTGCCGTTGGCCTTGTTCTTCACCGCGATCGCGGCCAGCTGCTCCGGCGTGACCCCGAACTCGGCCACATAACGCTGTGCCTGCAGGGCATACAGCCCCGGCAGCGGCAGCGAAGAAGCGCCTTCCGGGTCCGTCGCCTCGGGGACGATGGCGCCCGAGAACAGTGTGGACATCTGGTCGACCCCGAGCACCAGCACGCGCTCGAACCGGCCGAACCGCACGGCCTCGACAGCTTCGTGATAGGCGCTCGTGCCGCTGGCGCAAGCGTTTTCGACCGTCCACATCGGAACGCCGGGCAGCCCGATCCCGCGCTGGACCCGGGTGGCGACCCCGGGCGGCCCGAACACGGAACCGACCACGATCGCGTCGATCTCCTCCGGGCGGACGCCCGCGTCCCGGACGGCCTCGGCGATCGCCTCCCACGCCAGGCTTTCCACGCGTCGCACCGGAAAGCGGCCGTAGGCCGAAGTCCCCACACCCTGCACCACGACCTGACGCATCAGCGCACCTCCCGCGCGGCCACGAGATCGCCCTCGTCGCTGTCGACGATCCGCACTCGCGAGCCCGGGGCGAGCACATACGCGTCGGCGAGGTGGGCCAGGACGCGCGGACCGTCGTCGAGATCCACGTAGGCAAGGCCGAACGGCGGACGTCGTGTCCCCACCGGGATCGCGACGACGGTCGAGGACCACACGCTCCCCGTCGCGGCGAACCGTTCGGGAACCAGTTCGCCGTAACACACCGGGCACCAGGGCAGTTGTCGCTGCGGCACGGGGTACCGGCAGGTCGTGCATCGCGCGCCGAGCACCGCGCCGCCGTCGAAAACGGGCCGCGGGTCGGCGACGGCCAGCCCGCCCGCGTCCGCCCCGGCGCGGCGTTTCGTCGGCCGCCCCTCTCCCAGCCCGGCCATCAGTGATCTCCTTCGAGGGTCAGCGAAAAGTCGCCCGCTTCGATGTGCAGATACGCGCCGACGGAGGTCTCGACGAGTTCCCGGATGAAGCTCACCTGCTTGCTGGTCGGTGAGAAGTCGCGGTGCCGCCGCGGCGTCGCGCGCATGACGTCGATGTCGTGTTCCGGCACCAGGAAGCGGAGGATCAGCTCGTCGTCGGTGATCGAGCCGCCGAACCGCTTCCGCAGTTCGGCGAGGCTCGGCTGGGGTGGCTCCCAGTTCTCGAAGCTCGCGGCCTTGGGCGAGCTCATGATGGTGTCCAGCACGTTCTCGTCGATCGGGGCGACCGGGCGGCCGTAGAACCCGTGCGCGTAGATCATCACCTCGTCGGGCACGACCGAATACCGTTGCCCCGTCACCACGTTGAGCACCGCCTGGGTGCCGACCAGCTGGGAGAACGGCGTCGCCATCACGGGAAAGCCCAGTTCCTCCCGCACCCGCGACATCTCGTCGAGCACTTCCTCGAAGCGCTCCTCCATGCCGCGGTCACGCAGCTGGGCCTTGAACGTGCCCGCCATACCGCCGGGGAGCTGATGGCGGTACTGGAACAGCGAATACTCCGCTGGCTGCCCCACCGGCAGGTCCTCGTACTCGGCGACGCGCAGCAGATGCTGTTCGACCGGCTCGAACCGCGACTCGTCGAGGTCGACGGCGAATCCGGCGTAGCGCAGGTTGGCGACCGTGTTTTCGGTGGAGGGCAGGGAAACCCCGGCGGCGAGCGGCCTGCTCGCGGTGTGCACGCGGTCGGCTCCGGCGAGCACGCCTTCGAGGTAGTTCAGCGGGGCGAGCGCGTTGTTACTGTGGAAGTGGATCTCGACCGGGAGCTCGCCCGCCGCGTCCTTGATCGCCGCGACCAGTGACCGGGTGCGTTCCGGGGTGAGCAGGCCTGCCGCGTCCTCCAGCTCGATGCCGTCCGCGCCGAGCGCGACGAGTTCCCTTGTGCGTGCGGCGTAATACTCGTCGGTGTGGTACGGGCTGTCGGCGTAGAGGATGCACGGCAGCGCCTGCGCGCCCTCGGCCTGCACGGTCTTGACCAGCCTGCCGATCTTGCCGGTGTTGAAAAGGCCGTCGTAGATCCAGAAGCTGCCGATCCCGTGCGCGCACAGGCGTTGCACCCACAGATCCATCACGCTGTCGGCGGTGAGGCCGAACGTCACGATGCCGTTGCTGCGTGTTCCCGCGCGCACGGTGGTCTTCGGCATCGCCTTCGACAGGGAGATCAGCTGCTCCCAGGGGTCCTCTTTGCAGTGTCGCACGAGGACTTCGAAGATCGAGCTGCCGACGAGGTCGATGGTGTGGAACCCGGTGCGGTCGAGTTCCGCCGCCATCGGCAGGCCCATGTCCTTGCGCAGCCGCATCCCCCACCAGCTCTGGGGCCCGTCGCGCAGGGTCTGGTCGATGATCTCGATCTTACGGCGAGTGCCGTCGGCGTCGCGTGGCGCGGAGTCCAGGTAGCTCATGCGCTCTTCTCCAGGTAGTCGGGCAGGCCTCGGGAGGCGATCCAGTCGGTGGTGACGGTGCCGGCCCGGAAGTCCGGGTGGCCGAGCGCGGCGCGGGCGAAGTCCGCGATGGTCGGGACCCCGCGCACGCGCAGCGCGTCCAGCGCCGCCACCATCCGGTCCGCGGCCACGTCCCGGTCCGGCCCGTGGGCGATGATCTTGGCGAGCAACGAGTCGTAGAACGGCGTGACGACGTACCCGGGCTCGCAATGGCTGTCCACCCGGATTCCTTCGCCTGCCGGGGCCGCCCACTCGGCGACGGTCCCGGGGTTCGGCAGGAATCCGCGCGCGGGATCTTCGGTGGTGATGCGGACTTCGATGGCGTGCCCGCGGACCTCGATGTCGTCCTGGGTCAGCCGGAGCCGCTCCCCTGCCGCGACGCGGATCTGCTCGGCGACCAGGTCCACCCCGGTCACCATCTCGGTGACCGGGTGCTCGACCTGGATCCGGGCGTTGAACTCCAGGAAGGCGTAATCGCGGGTGTCCGCGTCGTAGATGAACTCGACGGTCCCCGCGCTGTCGAGGCTCAGTGCTTCGGCGAACCGGACGCCGCTGCGGCGGATGTCCTGGCGGATCTCCTCCGGCAGGTTCGGCGCCGGGGATTCCTCGACCACCTTCTGGTGCCGCCGCTGCAAGGTGCAGTCGCGCTCGCCGAGGTGGAGCACATTCCCGTGTTTGTCGCCGAGAACCTGGACCTCGATGTGGCGTGCGTTGCGGATGAACCGCTCGATGTAGAGCCTGCCGTCCCCGAAGGCCGACCGCGCCTCGGCTTTCGCCGCGGGCCAGCGCGCGCGGAGCTCCGCCTCGTCCTCGATCACGGACATGCCGCGCCCGCCGCCTCCGGCCGCGGCCTTGACCAGGACGGGATACCCGAGCCCGGCCGCCGCTTCGACGGCATCGTCGGCGGTCTCCAAAATCGGCGAGCCCGCGAGGATCGGGATTCCCGCCGAGCGAGCGAGTTCGCGGGCCCGCGCCTTGTCCCCGGCTTGCGCGACCGCCTCCGGGCGTGGGCCGACGAACACCAGGCCCGCCGCCACGCAAGCGGCGGCGAACTCCGGGTTCTCCGAGAGGAACCCGTATCCGGGGTGGACCGCGTCGCAGCCCGCGCCCAAGGCCGCGCTGAGTACCGAATCCGTCACCAGATAGCTCTCCGACGCCGGCCCCGGGCCGATGCACACCGCCCGGTCGGCGAGCCGCGCCGCCATGCCGTTCTGGTCCACAGTGGACGTCACGACGACCGATTCGATGCCCAGCTCCCGGCACGCGCGGACGACGCGGACGGCGATCTCCCCGCGGTTGGCGATCAGGACCCGCCGGACGCTACTCATCGGACGGCCTGATCAGGAACAGCAGCTGGTCGTACTCGACCAGTTCGGCGTTCCCCGCGCACACTTCGACCACCACGCCGGCCTGCGGGGCCACCACCGGGCTCATCAGCTTCATGACCTCGACGATGGCCAGCTGCTGACCGGCGGCGACCGTCTGCCCCGGCTCGACGAAGGGCGGTTCGCCCGGACTCGGCGCGACCCAGAACGCCCCCACCGCGGGGGAACGCAGCTCGACGCACCCGGTCCGGTCGGCAGGCGCCGGGGTGTCCACGGCGACCGGCGGCTCGGGTTCCGGGGCCGATTTTTCTTCGGCTGCAACGGGTTTCGCCGCTGCCGGAGCGGGCGCGGGCTCCCGCGTCGCGGGCGGCCCTTCCTTTCCGGCGGTGATCCGCAGGTCGTCGAGTTCGAGCGTCATGGCCGTCCAGCCGGAGTCCTGGAAGGACCGGAGGATCTCCCGGACTTCCCGGTGGGTGAGGCGCTCGGGCGTACTCATGTCGTGCTCCTCTGGTGGGCGATCGCGGCGAGCAGGACCGGGAGGCGGTGCGGCGTGACGATCGTTTCGACCCCGGCTTCGAGTGCCACCCGCACGCCTTCCGGAGTGCAGAACACCGCGCCCCGCACGGTTTTGGTACCGGGCGGGAGTTCCGGGATGTCACCGGCCGCCGCGCTGTCGGCGTCGAAGACCGGCTCGGGCGCGGTGGCCGCGACGGTCAGGGTAGTCGCTCGTTGCGCCCATTGGGTGAGCCGGCGCAGGTCCTCGTCTTCGCTCTCGTCGACGGCTTCCGTCGGCAGTTCCCCGGCGTAGACCACCCCGCGGGTCGCGTCCACGGTCACGGTGCGGCCCACGAGTGCCTCGACCGCACCCGCCCCGCAGCCGACAACGCACGGAGTGTCGAGCGCCCGGCTGACGACGGCGGCATGGGAGGTCGCGCCGCCTTGTTCGGTGACGACGGCGGACGCGGCGATCATGCCGTGCACGTCGTCCGGGCTGGTGGACTTGCGCACCAGCACGCAACCGGGGTTCGCCTGCGCGGCTTCGGGGGTGTCCACGACGACACCCGTCGCCACGCCGGGACTCGCCCCGACACCCTTCGCCAGCTCCTCGGCTCCCTCCGACGCGCCCGCCGCGATTTCCGGCCGCAGTAACGTACGCACCTGTTCCGCCGTCACCCTCGTCACGGCTTCGTCCGCGTCGAGCACGCCCTCGTCGACCAGTTCCACGGCGATCCGCACGGCCGCGCGGGCAGTGCGCTTCGCCGGGCGTGACTGCAGGAGGAACAGTTCGCCGTTCTGCACGGTGAACTCGATGTCCTGCGCGTCGCGTCCTTCGCGGTCGAGACATTCGGCAGCGGCGATCAGTTCACTGTGGACATTGGGCCAGCTTTCGGCCAGCTGCGCCAACGGTTTCGGGGTGACCCGGCCGGACACGACATCCTCGCCCTGGCCGCGGGGCAGGTACTCGCCGTACGGTTCCCGGGTCCCGTCGACCGGGCTGCGGGTGAACAGGACCCCGGTGCCGGAGTCGTCGTCGAGGTTGCCGAACACCATCGCCTGGATCGTGACCGCCGTCCCGAGGTCCTCGGGAATGCCGTAGTGCTTGCGGTACGCGACCGCGCGCCGGGACCGGCTGGACCGGAACACCGCGGCGACCGCTGCGTGCAGCTGCTCCCACGGGTCCGCGGGAACCGGCTCGCCGACGTCGTCCGCGATGGCCGCGCGAACCGCGGCGGTGTCGGGCAGATCCTCCAGCTCCTCGGTGCTGCCGAGGACGAGCCGCCCGTAGAAACCCGTGAAGCGCCGGTGCACTTCCGCGGCGAACTCCGGGTCCCCGGTCTCCGCGGCGAGCGCTGCCTCGACCCGGTCGTTGCAGCCGAGGTCGAGAATGGTGTCCATCATCCCGGGCATGCTCACCGCGGCCCCGGACCGCACCGAGACCAGCAACGGCCGCCGGTGGCCCCCGAAGGTCCGGCCGAGCTCTGTTTCCAGCAACCGGATTCCGGTGACCAGCTCGTCGGTGAGGCCCTCCGGAAGTTCTTCACGGGCGAAGTACGCGGCGCAGGCCTCGGTCGTCACCACGAAGGCCGGCGGCACCCGCAACCCCAGCGAACGCATCCGCCACAGGCTCCATGCCTTGCCCCCGACCAGATCCCGGCTCGGCTCCGGGGTGCCCGGCCCCGGCACGACCAGCCAGCGCAGTCCCGTCGTCGCGGTCATTCCGGGCGCTCCCGTCCGGTCAGGCGCAGGATGTGCTCGTGCAGCTGGAACCACACCGTGTGCACGGAATCGACGCGAACCCCGCTGACGTACGCGATTTCGCCGCCCTCGGCGCGGGTCAGGGCCGTGCCGATCCGCTCCAGGAAGCGCTCCACCAAGGGATCCGCCGCGCTCAGCGGCCGCAGCACCTTGGCGGTCTTCTCGTGCACGCGGCCGAGCTTTTCGATGATCTTCGCGTCGTAACCGGGGTCCCCGTGGTCGTTGGGCACGCGGTCGCCGCCGACCTCGACGGTCTGCCAGTCGGTGGTGAGGCTCAGGATCTGTTTGTTCACCCCGGTTTCGAACGCGTCCATGGCCTCGCTCACCGCGGAGTCGGCGCGCGGCGCGGCGAACGCGCGCGGGTAGACCCCGTCCAGGAACGCGCGCCCGGCGGGCGTGATCATGTAGCTGCCGCGCGCGGCCAGGACCGCGCCTTCGGACACGGCTTTTTCCAGCCCTGCTTCGACATCGGCGAAGGTAAGGCCGTTGATCTCGGCGAGCTGTCCGGCATCGCCCAGCTGGCGCAGCGTCAGCGTGTGCACGGTCAGCTCATAGGGGTCGAGCATGGGAAGGTCCTTTCAGGATCGTGCCGCGGCCATGCGGTCGCGCACCTCGCGGCGCAGCGACTTGCCGACCGGGCTCGTGGGCAGCTCGGGCCAGATCTCCAGGGCGCGGGGCCGTTTGAACCCGGCGAGCCGTCCGGCGCAGAAGGCGACGATCTCGTCGGGCTCGGCCGCCGACCGCGTGACCACGGCGGCGACGACGCGTTCGCCCCATTTCTCGTCCGGCAGGCCGACCACTGCGGCCGCGCTGACCGCGGGATGCGCGAGCAGCGCGTCCTCGACCTCGCGGGGGTAGACGTTGAATCCGCCGCTGATGATCACGTCGTGCCTGCGGTCGAGCAGGTGCAGGTAGCCCTCGTCGTCCCACCGCCCGATGTCGCCGGTGTGCAGCCAGCCGTCGGCTTCGAGAGTTTCGGCGGTGGCTTCCGGACGCCGCCAGTAGCGGCTCATCGTGTGCGGGCCGCGGGTCAGCACCTCGCCGACCTCGCCGGGGCCGAGCACCTTCCCGTCGCCGTCGCGCACCTGCACCTCGACGAACGTGTAAGGCTTGCCCGCCGCCGTCAGCCGGTCCGGCGTGTGCTCCCAGGGCTGCAGGCACGTGATGGCCAGCGGAGCCTCGGCTTGCCCGTACAGCTGGGCGAAAACCGGGCCGAGGAGCCGGATCCCGCGCTGGAGCACGGACGTGGCGATCGGCGCGCCGCCGTAGCACACGCGCTCCAGCGCCAGATCGGCTTTCGCGGTCGCCGGATCTTCGAGCAGCATCGCGATCATGGTCGGCACCATGAACGTCGCCGTCGCCCGGTACCGCGCGGCGGCTTCGAGGAACGCGCCGGGCGAGAACTTCGGCAGCACGACGTTGGCCGCGCCCTTGACCAGATGGGGCAGGAAGAACGCGCCGCTGCCGTGGGTGATCGGCGCCGCGTGCAGCATCACCGACCCCGGGTGCAGGTTCGGCAGCAGGTCCACCAGGAAGTTCGCCACCTCGGCCAGCTCGCTCGCCGTGGTCAGCACGACCGCCTTGGGTTTCCCGGTCGTCCCGCCCGTGTAGGCCAGCCGCAACGGCGCGTCGGGTTCCCGCCGCACGTCGCAGGGCCCGGCAGGCGCGGCTTCGATGAGCCCGGGCAGTTCGCCCGCGGTGATCGCGATTTCCGTCGGCGCGGGCGCCTCCCCGGCGTGGATCAGCGCCCTGGCCTGGGAATCCTCGATCTTGAACGCCAGCTCGGGCGCGGTTTCCCTGGCGTTGAGCGGAACCCGCACGAGCCCGGACTTCGCCAGCGCGTAGTACGCGACCACGCCGTCGATCCCGTTGGGCATCAGCACGGCCACCCGGTCACCGGGCTCCAGCCCCCGGGCCAGCAGGGCGTGCCCGAGGCGGTCGGTCAGCTCGTCGAACTCGGCGAAGCTCACGACGCGATCGCCGTCGATCAGCGCGGGCGCGGCGCCGTACTGCCGCCCCGCCCGCCGGATCAGATCACCGATCTGCATGACCGTTCCCGTCCGCGAGGCCGGTCAAATCGGCCCGCCGCAGGCTGGAACCCCGTCCTTCCAGGTTCCGTGAACCGCGCTGCGCGAGCCGGTACAGCTCATCGGCTTCCGGGGAACCGTGGTGCCATTTGACCCATTCCTCGTCCCGGTACCGGTTCGCGCCCTCGAGCACGGCCGGGGTGAAACCGCGGGCGCGGCGGTTGTACTCGCCGAGATCGATCCGGCCCGCGGAGGTGGTCCACAGCCCGTTCTTCGCCGGCAGGCTGCTGGAACCGGACAGCCGGTCCCCCGCCGTGGACGCGAAATCGTCGTCGGTCAGCACCGAGTACGGGATCCCGGTGAGCATGTTCTGGTTCAGCCCCGAATAGCGGGCCATCCCGTACTCGTTGGTCTTCTGGTGCGGGAGCCCGAGCAGCCCGACCATCTCACCGAGATCGTCGCGGCCGTACTCGTCGTTCATCAGCGGCTTGAACCGCTGCACCCGGTCGTCGAGCGACAGCCAGTCCTCCTGCCGGTAGGTGCCGGCCAGGTGCGCGAAGTCCTTGGCCACCGAGGAATACACCAGCGCGCCGGCGTCGATCATCTGCTCACGGGTCCACGTCGCGATGCGCTTCCACAGATCGGCCGTGGCCTCGTTGAGGATTTCGCGGTACTGCTCCATGGTTTCGGCGAGCGTGTCCGCGTTGTCCATGCCGACCGGCAGGTAACCGTCGGACAGAGCGTCCGATGTGTACAGTCCGACCGCGGCGATGTTGGCCGCGTCGTAGCTCGGCTCGGCTTCGAACGACGCCCAGTCGTCCATGAGGTGGAAGTTGGTGTCTTTGAAGACGATCGGGATCGTCAGGTTCGAGAACGGCAGCCGGGTCGCGATGCCGTCCAGCCACGGGTAGTCGCCCTCGGTCAGCTCGAAGAAGTCCCGCACGATCAGCTGCCGGTTGCCGCCGAAATCGTAGGGACCGCTGTTGTGCAGGCCGATCCGGCATTCGCAGTGGGCGAGGAAGGCGTACTGCGACAGCTGCGCCATCAGTTTCGTAGCCGCGGTGTGCAACCGGTCGCCGGGGACCACCCCGTGCAGATCCGCCTCGAAGACTTGAAGCGTGCGCTCGGGCAGGAACTGGCTGCGGTCCCCGAACTCCTTGTTGGTCAGGTGCCCGTCGTTGCGGTGGTAGGCCAGGTTGAACCGCCGCGAGAAATCGAGCACGTCGACGACGTCCTCCACCGCGTCACCCGGGCGCAGCAGCCCCCAGTTCATCAGCATTTCGCGGCCGATGAGGTAGAAGGCGGGCATCCCCCACGCCGCGTTCACCGTGTCCACCTTGAGGCTGACCTCACGGGCACGGTCGCCGAGCTCCTCCGCCGGCGTCGCCGCGTCGATCTCACGCAGCAGTGTCGGCAGGCGGTAGAAGGAATTGAGGTAGCTCAGCAGCATGTAGGGGTTCATCGGGAACAACTTCGACTCCTGCACGGTGCGCGTGATGCACAGCCAGTACGTAGTGTCGGAAAGGTTCCGCAGGTAGCTGTTGGTCTCCAGCAGGGACCGGTAGCTCAGCTCCGTCATCGTTCAGCCCTCGTTCCCGATCAGCCAGATCCGGGCGTGCCCGGTGTCGCCGGTTTCGTACGCGTCCGCCGCGGGCGGCGCCGCGGTCACCTCGATCTCGACGACGTCGCCGTCGGAGAGGCTGTCGATCTTGCAGTTCATCAGCGTGGGCACGTCGTACTCGCGGGCGAGGATCCCCAGGTGCGAACGCACCGTGCCGCCGAGGCAGACGACACCGGCGAAGCCTTCGATGATCGGCGCGGTGAGCGTGCCACCGGAGTCGTCGATCACCGCGATGGTGCCGTCGGGGACACCGTCGGCCAGGAAACCCATTACCTGTTCGACCTTGGAGATGAGCGCCACCGGGCCGGTGACCGTCGCGGTCTTGCGGATCACGTTGTCCCCGACACCGACCTGCGTGCGGCCGTCCGCGGTGCCTTCGGCCGCGAACGACGTGGCGTCACGCTGGGGCCGCTTGTACTTGTCCGGTTCGGACTCCAGCGACACGGTCGCCGAGAAATCGAAGCGGTAGCCGGAATCCAGCGCCTCCTGCTCCACCGCCTGCGCGTCGGCGAGCGAAAACAGCTCGAACTCGCGCTCGAACACCACGTCCTTCCAGCGCGCCCCGGCGGCCGCGAAGCGCTTCGCCGCCAGTTCCCGCACGGCGCTGTTGAAGCGGCCCGGCAACGGCAGCATCTCCGTCGCCCCCCACTTGGGTGCGCTCGCTCTGCTCCCGGCGGTGGATTCGCGCTCTGTCATATCGGTGCCACCTCGCTCGATCCCGCCGGCGGCTTCGCTGCCACCGGCTGCAGGTCCTTTCGCTGGGAACCAAAGCTAGGTACGATCGCCGCTGTGACACAGTCCACGTTGGTGGACAGTCCGGCGTCGACGACGACGACCACGTCCCCTCGCGGCCGGGCTCGTTCCCCGCTCCGCGTCTGCATGGCAAGGGACGACTACGAGCGTGCTTTCGATGTGCTCGAGCACTGCGACGGCGCGCCCTCCGTGGTCGATTTCAAGGAGACCGTCGTCGAGGCGCTGCAGCAGCATTTCGCGCTCCGCCACGTGTCGTTCTTCGCCGGCGCGACGTTCCACAACGTCTTCGGCGACGTCACCCCGCTGACCGAGGGCAAGACGTCGAACATGCTGCCGGAGTACCAGGAACGCTGGGCGCGCTACGACGTGTTCGGCACGCCGGCCGCCACCCGGCAGCTGGTGTCCAGCGGGGTGTCCTCGCTGACGGAACTGGCGTCCCAGGGGCCACTGCCCGCCTCGGCCGAGGCCTACGTCCGGCATTTCCTCGCCGCCACCTGGCGGATGGAGACCGCGGCCGCGCTCCGGCTGGAACTGCCCGGCGGGCATCTCGCGCTGGTGGGCATGTTCGACCCGAAACCGGACAAGCTCGGCGTCCACGAGCTCGCGACGCTGCGCCTGCTGAGCAGACAGCTGTCGGTCATCTGCCGCAGCCTGCCCGTGTCCCGCTCGCAGGCGGCGGTGAGCCGTCTGTCCGAACGGCAGCGGCAGGTCGCGCGGCTGGTCGCCGACGGGCTGTCCAACGCGCAGATCGCCGAAACCCTGTCGCTGGCCGAGGACAGCGTGAAGAAGTACGTGAGCCGGATCCTGGGCCTCACCGGCTGTCAGTCCCGGATGGAGCTCGCGCTGCTGGCGCGGTCCTGCCGGACATGACGAAAGGCCGCGGATCGGTGATCCGCGGCCTCTGGTCAGGCGGTGGCTAGAGGAACGAACTCTCCTTGGTCAGCCCGTACCGCGGGTGCTCGCCGATCACCATCGACTCGAAGATGCCGTAGCCGACGGCATCCCCTTCGCGGCAGCGGATCACGCAGTCGCGAAGCTGGTGCACCTCCCTGGCGGTTTCGGGATCGGACACGTCCGCGTACCGTTCACCGTCCACATGGGACTCCCCGAGCCAGGTCCCGTGCCGGTGCCCCTTGAACCCGAAGTACAGCCCGGTCCCGAGATGGAAGCCGGTGTCGCTGACGGCCTCGATCTCGACCGTCCGCGTCCGGCCCCAGCCCGCGTCGAAGGTCATCTTCCCGCCGAGCAGCCGCCGGTTGACGGTGTCGAACTTCAGCTCGTCCTGGACGTGGTGCAACGGGAGCTGGGTACCGTCCGGCTCGTTGACGAACCCGGAGAAGTACGTCGTCTCCCCGTCCACCCACTGGTGGTAGTGGTGGATCTCGTAGCTGCTGCCGTCGGGCCGCTTCATCCACATAGGACTCCACGTGAGCAGGAAGTCCCCGTCGAGGCGCTGCCGCCGGAACACGTCGGGCGCCGGCTCCCCGACATCCATCCGCACGCCCCACGAGTGGTCACGGAAACCGAACCACTCGTCGTCGCGGACCTCGATCTCCTCGCCGTCGATCCAGATCCGCCCGCGCACCGTGGCGGACTGGTGGTAGCGCAGGAGATCCGAGCAGATCCGGAACCCGTCCGGTTCCCGCTGCCCGTCCTTGGCCTCCAGGAACGGCGGCAGCACGCCGGTGACCGTCAGGTCGAACCGGATCGGCACCTGGTCGTTCTCCCGCAGCACGAACCGCACCGCGTTGAGCGGCTCCAGGACCTCGTAGTCGAGCGGCCCCACCCCGACGCGGTCGGGATCGCTGTCGAGCCGCCTGCTGGCACGGACGGTCAGCTGTTCCTTGCCGCGGGAGATCCCGGCGAACATGTCGATGACGTTGCGGTTGTGGTATTTCCCGATGCCGCAGTCCACCTGGAGCGAACCGTCCCTGGCGAACAGCGAACCCCAGAGTTTCTCGGTCCACGAAATGTCGGCGTGGGCGATCGTCGCGAAGGTTTCGGGCGTTTGATGGCACAGCAGCTCGTCCGCGGGGACGATCTTCTGCATGGACTGACGCACGGCGGCGCCTCCTTCCTGACCGGCTACCGAACGGGGGAGAACGATCCCGGCATGTCGTTGGCCACCAGCGCGGTCCCGAAGATCGCGGCGGCCTGGTCATCGTCGTCGAAGGGATCCGGGTACAGCGCGAGCGTGTCCGGGGACATCGACCAGTCGATCGCGTCCGTCACCCCCGCCACGGCCGCGAACGGGCGCAGGCCCGAGGTGTACATCGTGGTGGCGGCGAGGATCCGCTCCCGCCGGTCCATCGCCGCGAACCGCTGGTACAGCTTCATGTGGCTCCGGCTCAGCTCCGCCGCGACCTCCGGCCACGCCGAGGCGTCCAGCAGCTCCCTCGTCCCGTCCGCGCGGTGCCCGAAAACGGCGACCTTCCGCACGGCGGTGAACAGCTGGTCCGGTTCGGTGAACGTGGTCCCCCAGTCGTTGATCTCGAACTCGGTGAACGCGGACCGGTCGAACACGAGTGCCATCGTGAGTCCCGCGTAGGGCGGCTCGAGATCTTCGGCCCAGGGATAGGCCCACGCGCTCGGCCCGAGTGACAGGTAGTCGCGCACGATCGTCCGCAGGTTCCCGGAATACGGGTACGGCCCGGAGTCGCAGATGCCGACGCGCGAATCGCAGAAGTACAGGAAAGAATAGCCGGAAACCGTGGCGTTGAGCCGTTTCAGCGCTTTCGCGCCGGCCGCGTCGAGTACGGTCGCGGCGTCGGTCAGCTCCGTCACGACCTCGGGCGGCAGGTACCGGTTGGTGAACCCGGCGTCCTTGTAGTCGAGCGTGCCGTCGCCGCGGTGGGCGAGCGTGAGCCGGCGCCAGAAGTCCACCACCGCACGGACTTCGTCGCGCCGTTCGTCCCGCCGGAGCCTGCCCATCTTGATGAGACACTCCCGGCCGCACAGGTAGTGGTACCCGATCATCCAGATCCACAGTGGACTGACCTGGTTGGGCCCCGTGCGCAGGCGGCGCCCGAGCTCCTCCGCCGGCATCGCCGCGTCGATCGCCGCGACGCGCCGGGCGTAGCTGTGGAAGTCCTCGATCACCGACAAGGACATGTACGGCAGCATCGGGAACAGCTCGGAGGTGAAGCCCGACCGGCGGGTCATCTCTGGTTTGAACGCGCGCCCCATGTGCTGCACCAGATCGTCGAGCCGCTCGTCGGTGAGCTCCTCGGCGATCAACGCGTCCAGCGCGGCCCGCGGGACGGTGAGATCGAAATCCTTCACCGCGATCTCGTCACCGACCCGGCGGACGTACTCCCACCACTGCTCGCTCACGTCCGCGGCGGCGCTCTCGCGGACCACTCCCGCTCCGTCGTCGATGTCGAGCGTGACCATGGTGCCGTCGGCCAGCTCCGGCAGGTCGGTCCCGACGAGACAGGGCACCTCGAACTCGCGCGAGACGATCGCCAGGTGCGATCGCAACGTCCCGTCGCGGCAGATGATCCCGCCGAGGCGGCCGAGAATGGGCGAGAGGAAGGTGGTCCCGCCCGAAGCCACCAGCGCGATGGTCTCCTCGAGATCGGTGTCCAAGGAGGCGATGACGTCCTCGGGCGAACGGAAGTTCCGGACGGCCCCGGTCACCGGGGTGAACGTGGAGGACGGGATTCCTTTGCCGACAACACTCATGACCGGTCCCCGATCGGGCGGAAACAGCCGTCACGGTCCTGCGGGACGAACACGCCGCCGATGAGCCCGAGCGCCAGCTCCGGATCGCTGAACTTCTCGTACGACCGCGCGATCCGGGGCGTGATGCTCCAGTCGATCTCGTCGTAGCAGCCGGCGAGCCGGGCCCAGGCCTTGAGCTTCCACGCGTACATCTCGGTCGCGTAGAGGTTGCGCTCCTCGGGGTCGGTCTCGGCAAGACGCTGGTACAGCGCGCGATGCGCCTTGCGGATCGCCTTGGTCGCCTCCTCGACTTCGGCCGCGTCCAGCGGGCGCAGGCGGCCACCGTCGGTGCAGAAGACGCGGGTCTCCAGGATGTCGGCCTGGTAGTCGCTGGGGGTGAACCACGCGGTCCCCCAGACGTTGTTGTCCATCTTCACCGAGCCGGGCAGCCGGTAGGCGATCACGAAATGGTGGTACGGCAGGCTTTCCCGGATCCCGTCGACCCACGGGAAGTCCCCGTCACCGTCCAAACAGGTCTCGCGCAGCGCGAGGAAGGTGCCGTCCTCCAGCTGGTACGGGCCGGTGTCGCAGACGGCGGTGCGCGCGTCGCAGTTCTCCAGGAAGGCATACGCGGTCAGCCGGGCCCCGAACTTGCGGATGCCGGACTTCGTCGCGTCGTCCGCGGTCAGCAGGTTGCCGCGGATCTCGGCGAGCAACGCCTCGTCCACCACGTGCGAGCTGTTGGCGGGCTCGGCGTCCATGTTGAACAGCACGCCGTCGGTGCGCATCGCGATCGTGGCCGCACGCCAGAACCGCAGCACTTCCAGCTGGTCTTCCAGCCCGTCGGCGAGACTGTTCTCGCCGAGGTCGACGAACAGCTCCCGGCCGGTGAGGTAGTGCAGCGGCATGGCCGCCAGGTTGATGAAGCTCCGCTTGGTGCCGATCGGCAACGCCCTGCGCACCAGCTCGGCCGCACTGGCGTGCCGCGTGATGGCGCGGATGCGCTCCGGGACGCGGAGGTAGTCCTCCATCATCGACATCAGGATGTAGGTGTTCATCCCGAACAGCTCGGACTCGAACACCGTGCGGGCCGAGAGTTCGGACTTGTAGGCCGCGCCCGCGGTCCGCACGAGCCAGTTCCATTCCTCGAGCGTGGGCTCGTAGGACGGATCGGTGTAGATCGCCTTGGCGTTGGCGGGGGTGCTCAGCTGGGTGGTCATGCCGTCACCGCCCCGGCCGCCACGGCGATCCGCGCGGTCTCGCCGTCGGAGAGGTCCAGCACCACCGTGTCCCCGTCGGACACGGTCCCGGCCAGCTCCGCGGCCAGCACGCACGGGACGTCGGACTCGCGCGAGAGGATCGCCAGGTGCGATTCCCGGCTGCCCGCGGTGCACACGATCGCCTTGAGGTCGGGCAGGATCGGCGACAGGAAGGTCATCCCGCCCTTGCTGACGAACGCGATCGTCCCGTCCAGGTCGTCGTCGTCGATCGACAGCACGTCCGAGGTGTCGTTGAACCACCTCGCGGTCCCGCGGACCTCATCGGCGGTGAAGAGGTTCACTCCCGTGCCGACCTCGTTCAGATCTCCGCTCATCGCTACTCCGTTCCACCCCGGCGCTGGGGAGTTCGGTTGTCTCGGACACGCGCATCAGCGCAGGCCGGACGTTACGAGCGAGGTGAACTGGGCCACAGTGCACTTAGGGGGACAGTGGCGGACGGCGCGGCTCCGGCTCAGTCCGCGGGCCGCTCCACCGGCGCCCACAGGCTCGGCACGTTCACCACGATCCCGTCCTGGCTGCTGCGCGCGATGATCACCACCGCGTCCGCGTCGCCGGGGTTTTCCTCTCGGTGCGGGACGTACGGGGGCACGAAGATGTAGTCGCCGGGGCCGGTTTCGAGGCGGATCTCCTGCTCGCCGTCGGCGAAGACGAAGACGGGGTGACCGGATTTGACGTAGATCGCGGTCTCGGCTTCGCCGTGGTGGTGGTCGCCGGAGTTGGTGGCTGGCCCGACGTGGGTTTCGCCCATCCACACCTTTTCCGAGCCCACGGTCTTGCCCGAAACGGCTTCCAGCCGGCGCATCCCGCTGGTCTGCGTCGTGTCGCCGGACAGCTCGCCGCCCTTGATGTGCCGCAGCGGGCGGTGCCAATGGTCGGTCACGAAAGTTCCTTTCTCCCGGCGGACATTCACCACGAGCTGGATTCGACGGAGATCACCGGGACGAGCTCGTTGCCCAGCGTTTCGAGGAAACCGACGATCTCCGCGGCGACCGATCGGTGCTGGCGGTCGTTGAGTACGTCGTGCCGCGCGCCGCGGACGACGGACAACCGGGCGGACGGCGACGCTTTCACCGCGCGGGCAAGGGCTTCGTGGTCGGCGAGCGGGTCCGCGTCGCCGACCACGAACAGCTGCGGGACAGCGGAGCCACCGTAGGCGGCTTCGAGGAGCTCACCGGGGACCGGCTCCGCGAGGGAACCTCGTTCCACCGCACCGTCTTCGGTCAGGACCACCCGATGCACCGGGCACAGTGTCCTGACGTCGAGCTCGTCGTCCCAGCTTTCCGGCACACCGCGCGCGCGGCCGGGCGGCCCGGCCAGCACCACGGCGTCAGGCGACCAGTCCGCCGTCGTTTCCTGGCCGGCGATCAGTGCCGCGAGCGCCGTGGCGCCGACATCGGCGCCGATCAGGGTCAGCGGACGATCGGTGGCCCCGGCGACCGCGGCCGTCAGCTGGTTTCCCAGGCGTGCCAGGGAA
This sequence comes from Amycolatopsis acidicola, assembly GCF_007713735.2. GTDB lineage: Bacteria > Actinomycetota > Actinomycetes > Mycobacteriales > Pseudonocardiaceae > Amycolatopsis_E > Amycolatopsis_E acidicola. The sequence goes on from NZ_VMNW02000025.1 coordinate 83,644, forward strand.
CCCGCGACGTCGGCGTCGATCCGTGGCGCGTCGACGACGCGGACGCGGTACGTGTCGGCCGCCAATCGCTTACCCAGCCGCGTATACGTGCGCCGGGTCTCGCCGCGGCCGGGGACGACGACAACGGTGCCGCGGGTCCGCAGCCCCTCAGGACCTTCGAATTCGAGGTACTCACTCATTTTCGTGCTCCCTGTGCTTCGGGTCGGGCAGCCGCTCACGCCGCAGCTCGGTGACGATCTGGTCGGGATGGCCGTAGAACGAGTGGAACCGCCGCAACGCGCCCTCGACGCCGACGCCGAGTTCGACCCGGCCGCCGCTGAGCGTGTCGACCACGGAAACGTCCTCGGCCAGCCGGATCGGGTCCTCCAGCGGCAGCACGGTGATCGCCGTGCCGAGCCGGATCCGCTTCGTGCGGGCGGCGGCGTAGGCCAGGAACGTCCACGGCGACGGCAGGCCACCCCCGCCGAGCGGCACGTGGTGCTGGGCCACCCAGCCGACGTCGAAGCCGAGCTCGTCCGCGACGACGAACAACTCCTGCGCGTCGCGGTAGATCCGCGCCGGGTCGTCGCCGCGCCCTTGGACGTGCGTGAGGAATCCGAGCCGCATGTCACTCCCCCGCGCTCGCCGACACGAGCTCGTCCGCGGGCTCGGCGGGCAGGCCGGCGCCGAGCACCCGCTCGAACACCGCTGCCGCGCCGCCGGCAGGCAGAACTCCGCCGCGCCACGCCACGTGCTGGTCCGGGCGGACGAGCACGATGCCCTCGCCATAAACCTCCCGCGCACGCGGATCCGTGAGGTGAACGAGAGTGAACGGCAGCCCCCGGACGGCCGCCTCGGCCGCCAACTCCCGCTCCAGCGCGCGATCCGGCGACAGCACGAGCAGGGCGAAGCCGTTGCCGATCCGGTCGTACAAGGTGGTGCCGTGCGGGTCCAGGACGCCGTTCGGCGCGCGGTGCCCCGGCCGCGGGTCGTCCTGGTAGACGTCCGCGCGCCACGGTGGTTCCGCGTCGAGTTGGCCGTCCTCGTACCAGATCACGGCGGAGTCGTCGTAGCGCTCGTCGAACGTGACCCCGTCGGCGCCGACGCGGTCCCGGACGAGACGGGCACCGATGGCGGCGCGGCGCCGTTGCGCCTCCGCGCTCACGTCCGCGTCGTCGGGCACGCCGATCCGGCGGATGTCGGCCAGCGCGGCCTGGTTGCGGCGAGAGCGTGCCAGCGCGAAGTCGGCGATGCGCCAGTTGTGCCGCCGTCGTTCCTGGTCGTAGGAATCGAGCAACGCCTCCGGCGCGGAGCCCTGGAGCACGGCCGCCAGCTTCCAGCCCAGGTTGGCCACGTCCCCGAAACCCTCGCCGAGATTCCCGCCCGGGGTACGCACGTGCGCGGCGTCGCCGGCGAGCAGCACCCGGCCCGCGCGGAACGTCTCGGCGATCCGGGTGGCGTGGTAGAAGGTGGTCGCCGACGCCAGTTCCAGCTCCAGGTCGAAACCGAACGCCGCCCGTGCCGTGTCCAGCAACTCCGCTTCGGACGGCTCGTAGTCGAGCGGGTACGGCCCCGCGTAGACCCGCCATTCGCGGCTGCTGATCGCGGCCAGGAACCCGTCCGCCCGCTGGTTGAACACGAGGTTGGTGCCGCTGGGCGCGGGCCCGGCACGGTCGGAGATGTCGCCGGTGCGCACGACCAGCCGCAGCCGCTTTTCCCTGGCGTGCTCGCCTTCCCGTTCGATCCCGGCGAGCCGGCGCACGGTGCTGCGGCCGCCGTCCGCGCCGAGCACGTACCGCGCCCGCACGATCCGCCCTGGCGCGAGGACGACATCCACGCCTTCGTTGTGCTGACTCAGTTCCGTGACCCGGTGGCCGCCCGCGACGGGCACGCCGTGCCGGGCAAGGTGGCGCAGGAACACTTGCTGCAGCGCGCTTTGTGGTCGGCGCAGCGCCTCCTCCCCCGCACGGCCCGCGCCGCCGAAGGACGGTCGCTGGTGCGGCACGAGCTCGTGGCCGGTCAGTGAGGTGACGAGGCGGATGCCCTGGTTCCACTCCGGCGGGAAGGTCCATTCGGCCCGGATCGCTTGCAGCACACCCCATCGGCGGAAGTGCTCGACGACACGCGGCGTGTGCCCCATCGCCCCGGCCCGCACCAGCGTGGCCTCGCGGGCCTGGTCGACGACGGCCACGCGCACGCCCCGCGCGTGCAGTTCGATCGCGGCCGCGAGCCCGACCGGCCCCGCGCCGGCGATCAGCACGTCCACCTGCTCCGGCGGCTCCGCGTCCGGGAAGCGGACCGTGTGCACGTCCCGGCCGCCGGTCTCCGCGGTCACGCCTGCACCAGGTTGCGCTCGCGGGTGTACCGGTTCTCCGGGATCGGCAGGCCCAGGTTTTCGCGCAGCGTCGTGCCTTCGTACTCGGTGCGGAACAGGCCCCGCCGCTGCAGCAAGGGCACCACCGAGTCGACGAACCACGTCAGGTCGGTGTTGTTGCGGAAGGCGAGGTTGATGCCGTCGAAGGTGCCGGCCTCGAACCAGCGCTGGATGGTGTCGGCGACCGTGCCGGGCGCGCCGACGAACGGCGACTGCTTGGACTCCGCGATCGACTCGGCCACCTGCCGCAGGGTGAGCCCGCCGGCCCGCGCCCTCTCGATGATCTTCGTGGCGCCGGTGCGCCCGCCCCGCTCCGCCAGGTGCGCCACGTCGGGGAACGGCGCGTCCAGGTCGTACTGGCTGAAGTCGTGGGCGCCGAACGACCGGCCGAGCAGGGCGAGGCTGCGGCCGAAATCCTTGTCCTCTTCGGAGATTTCCCGCGCGCGGCGCTGTGCTTCCGCGTCGGTGCCGCGCACGACCGGGCTGCCGTGGATGAAGATCTTGATGTGCTCGGGGTCGCGGCCCGCTTCGGCGGTACGCCGCTTGATGTCGGCGTAGTAGGCCTTCGCGTCCTCGAACGAGCCGCCGGGCGCGTAAATGCCCTCGGCGACCTTCGCCGCGAGGTCGCGCCCCTCGTCGGACACACCGGCCTGGAAGATGACGGGTTGTCCTTGCGGGGAACGGGAAAGGTTGAGCGGGCCGTCGACGCGGAAGTGCTCGCCGTCGTGGTTGAGCGCATGGAGCTTGTCCGGGTCGAGGAACACGCCGCGCTCCACGTCGGCCGGGAAGGCGTCGTCCTCATAGGAGTCCCACAGCCCCTGGATCACCTGGACCGCCTCGAGCGCGCGGCCGTAGCGCGTCGCGTAGTCCAGGTGCTCTTCCAGGCCGTAGTTGCGGCTGGTGCCCGTGTCGAAGCTGGTGACGACGTTCCAGCCGGCCCGGCCGCCGCTGATGTGGTCCAGCGAACCGAACCGCCGGGCCAGGTTGAACGGCGAGTTGTAGGTCGAGCTCGCCGTGCCGACCAGCCCGACGTGCCGGGTGTGGGTGGCCACGGCCGAGAGCAGGGTCAGCGGTTCGAGCCGGTTGAGGTAGTGCGCCGGGTAGGTCGCGTTGATGAACTGGCTGTCCACGATGAACAGCGCGTCGAACAGCGCGTGCTCGGCGGCCCGCGCCTGCTGGATGTAGTAGCCGATGTCGATGCTGGCGTTCTTCGCGACCTCCGGGTCCTTCCAGAGCCCGTGCTGGCCGGGACCGCCCACTCCGTAGGGGTGCAGGGCGAGATGGATCTTGCGGCTCATGTCGGCTTCCTTTCAGCTGTGAGAAGCGAACGCAGCGCTTCACGCTCGGCGCGCCCGGCCGAGGCCGTGCGGAGCGTGGGCGCCGAGCTGACCAGCAGGCGGGTGTAGGCGTGCGCGGGGTTCTTGACGACATCGCGCACCGGGCCGAACTCGACCAGCTCACCCCGGTACAGCACCGCGACGCGGTCCGCGATCCCGGCGACCGAGCCGAGGTCGTGGGAGATGAACACGAACGAAACGCCTGCGGCGCGCAGTTCCTTGACGATCTCCAGGATCTGCACGCGGTTGGCCGAATCCAGTGCGCTGACCGGCTCGTCGAGGATCACCAGCTGAGGCTCGGTGACGAGCGCGCGGGCGACGGCGACGCGCTGCCGCTGCCCGCCGGAGAGCTCACCGGGCAGGCGCGTGGCCAGTTCCTCGTCGAGCCGGACCCGGGAAAGGTAGGCGCGGGCCTGTTTCTCCGCCTCCGCGCGGGAATCTCCGCGCACCAGCAGCGGTTCGGCGATGGAGTCCACAACGGACACATCGGGATCGAGGCTGCGCAACGGGTCCTGGAACACGTACTGCACCCCGCCGCGGCGGCGCAGCGACCGCCATTGGCGCGCGCGGTGGGCGGTGACGTCCTCGCCGTCGATGACGATCCGGCCCGCCGACAGGCTCACCAGCCCGAGCACCGCACGGGCCAGGGTGGACTTGCCGGACCCGGTCTCACCGATGAGCCCGACGACCTCGCCACGCTCGACCGTCAGCGATACTCCCGAAAGCGCGGGCCGACGGCGGCGACGTTGTCCATAGTGGACTTCAAGGTCACTGATCTCGAGGATCACCGGGAAACCTCCGCCCGGTCCAGGAACTTGTCGAGCCCGTACTGGTCGTGCTCGTCGATGAGCAGCCGGGTGTACTCGTGGCGGGGGCGGTAGAGCACGTCCGCGGTGGAACCTTGTTCGACCACTTCGCCCTCGCGCATGACGAGCACCTCGTCGCACAGCTGCGCGACGACGGCCAGGTCGTGGGAGACGACGACCAGCGCGAGTCCCGTCTGCTCACGCAGATCCGCCAGCAGGTCGAGGATTTCCGCCTGTACCGTGACGTCGAGCGCGGTGGTCGCCTCGTCGGCGATGAGTACCCGCGGATCGGCGGCGATCGCCGCGGCGATCAGGATCCGTTGCAGCATCCCGCCGGAGAGTTCGAAGGCGTACTGGTGGTAAACCTGCCCGGGTTCGCGCAGCTGGACCGCCGCGAGCAGGTCGAGCGCGCGGCGGCGGGCCTGGCGGCGCCGCAGCCCGGTCTTCACCCGGACGACCTCGGCGATCTGCGGGCCCACCGGGATCGACGGGTTCAGGTACGACGCCGGATCCTGGAACACGGCGCTGATCGTCGAACCGCGCAGCGCCGTCCACCGCGCCGGCGTGAGCGCCGAAACGTCTTCGCCCGCGAGGTGCACCGAGCCGCCGGAAATCTCGAAATGCTCCGGCAGGACGCCCAGGATCGCCCGGCAGGTCAGGGTTTTCCCGCTGCCGGACTCCCCGACGATCCCGACGACCTTGCCCGGGGTGAGCTCGAAGCTCACGCCCCGCACGATTTCGCGTTGCTCCACCTGGCTCGACACCCGCACCTCGCGCACCGCGAGCACGGGCTCGGTCACCTCGGCGACGGACGGGCTGGTGACGAGGCTGGTCATGACGTACCTCCGGCGGCGAGCTGGTGGGCCCGGACCTTCCTGGCGTTGGCCAGCGCCCGTCCCGACTCGCCCGAGACGTCACGGATGGCGTCGGCGAGCAGGTTGCAGGCCCACACGGTGAACACGATCAGCAGCGCGGGCGCGAACGGGGCCCAGGGCTGGTAGCTGAGGTAGCCCAGATCGCTCGCCAGCAGGCCGCCCCAGGTCGGTGCCGGCGGCTGCACGCCGATACCGAGGAAGGTCAGGCTGGACACGATGATGAAGCCGACACCGACGGTCTGCGCGAGCGCGACCGCGATGGGCGGCAGCACTTTGAGCCACACGTGCCGCCGCACGATCCAGTTCAGCGAGGCGCCCGAGATCAGCGCCGCCTCGACGTACTGCGACCGCGCGACCGCCAGCGTCGCCGCGCGCGAGACCCGGTAGAACAGCGGCGAGACGAGCACCCCGGTGACGAGCATCGCCTGCGTGATTCCGTTGCCCAGCAACGCTGTCACCGCGACGGCGAACAGCAGGAACGGCAGCGCGATGAGCGTGTCGGCGAGCCGCAGCGTCAGCCACTCGAACACCCGGCCGAGGTAGACCGACAGGATGCCGGGGATCGCACCGACGACGAGCGCCGTCAGCGCGACCTCGAGTGAGCCGAGGACGCTGACCTGCGAGCCGGCGAGCAGCCTGCTGAACACGTCGCGGCCGAGGTTGTCGGTGCCCAGCCAGTGAGCGCCCGACGGCCCGGACAGCGTGAGGGTGCTCGTGGCGAGCGGATCCTGCGGGGCGAGCAACGGCCCGAAGATCGCCAGCAGCAGGATCACGGCCAGGATCACGAACGCCGTGCGGCCCGAGGCGAGCGAGAAGATCCGCCGTACCACGTCACATCTCCCTTCGGGCGGCCGGCGCGACGCGGCCGAGGACGACGTTGACGATCAGGTTGAAGGTCACGACCATCGCGATCGACACGACCAGCACGCCCTGCACCTCGGGCACGTCACCGGCCTGCGCGGCGTCGTTGGCGAACCGGCCGAAACCCTGCAGCCCGAAGATCCACTCGGTGACGATCGACGCGCCGACCACCGCCGGGAACTTGTAGCCGAGCACCGCCAGCGCCGGGCCCATGCCGTTGCGCAGCACGTGCCGGAAGAAGATCCGGCGTGGGCTCAGCCCGCGCACCAGCGCGCCCAGGACGTAGTTCTCGCGGTACGCCGCCACCAGCCCGGTGCGCAGCTGCCGCGCCACGTCCGCGACGATGTCGAGGCTCAGCGCGAGCGCGGGCAGGATGATGTGGGCGAGCCAGGGACCCACGCCCTCGGCCAGCTCGGCGTAGCCGCCCGAAGGCAGCCAGCGCAGCCACACCCCGAAGATCTCCACGAGCGCGATGCCGACCACGAACGCCGGCATCACCGACACCACCGTGACGAACCCGGTGATGGCGCGGTCGATCCAGGTGGTGCGCCGCAGCGCGGCGACGGTGCCGAGGACGAAACCCAGCAGCACGCCGAGCACGAGCGCGACGAGCGCCACGGACAGGCTCACCCCGAGCACGAGACCGATCAGCGTCGAGATGCTCGCCCCGTTGGTCCAGCTGGTGCCGAGATCACCGCGCAGCACGCCGGTGAACCACGTCCAGTACTGGACGAAGAACGGCCGGTCCAGCCCCCACTGGCTTTCGATGTTGTGGATCGCCTCGGGGGTCGCGTCCTCGCCCAGCTGGATCCGCGCCGGGCTGAGCCCGCTCAGCGCGCGCAGGGCGAAGGTCACGAAGGTACCGACGAAGAACACCGGCACGAAGATCGCGATCGACCGCGCGAGCGTCACGAGGACCTGGCCGCCGGTCCGGCGCAGCCGGGTCAGCGCGACGGCGCCGCCGTACCCGGCCGCGCCCGCTGGCGCGAGCGTCTCAGCTGCCACTGATCGTCACACCCGTCCAGTCGATGTGCGCCGGGTTCTTCGGCAGCGCGGAGATCGACTTGTTCTTGGCGATCAGGTTCGGCTCGGAATAGGTGAACACCAGCGCCTTGCTCTGCAGACCGGCGCGGGTCGCGGCCTGCAGCACCGACGCGTAGTCCGGGGAGTCGATCGGGGTCTGGCGCACCTTCGCCACGGCGTCCTCGAAACCCGCCGGCTCATACGGCGAGCTGAGGTTCAGCGGGCCGTTCGGCCCGAAGTGGGCGGTCAGGGTCTGCAGGGCGGAGTCACGCCCGGTGGTGCCGTACAGGGAGAAGGTCAGGTCCTTGGCGAAGAACGGCGTCGCCCAGTTCTTGTCGATCTTGATGTTGACCGTGATCCCGACGGCGGCGAGCTGCGACTGCACGATCTCCGCCGCCGGGTCGGCCTTGGGGATCACCAGGTCCAGCTTGATGGCCCCGGGCTGATAGCCGGCTTCGGCGAGCAGCTGCCGGGATTTCGCGGGGTCGTAGGGATAACGGTTCTTCGACTGCGGGTCATAGGCGACGTAGCCTTCCGGGAAGGGCTGGTCGGTCACCGAGCCGTAGCCGAAGGTCAGTTTGTCGACGAACTCCTGCCGGTTGACCGCGTACCGCACCGCGTCGACGACCTTGTCGTTGTCGAACGGGGCCTTGTTGACGTTCAGGCTGATGTTGTCGGCGTTGAAACCGGGCTGCACGAACACGTCGAGGCCGGCCTTCTTGGCCGCGTCGGCCTGGCTCGGGTCGAGGTCGGCGAAGTTGTAGACACCCGTCTGCAGCCCGGAAACGACGGTCGACACGTCGGGCGCCGAGGTCAGTTCCACGCTGTCGATGTGGATGTCCTTGGCGTCCCAGTAATCCGGGTTCTTCTTGAGCACGGCCTTGGTGCCCGGGATCAGCTGGGTGAGCGTGAACGGGCCCGCGCCCACCGGGTTCTGATCCAGCTTCTGCGGATCCGCCGCGGCCTTGGGGCTGGCGATCTGCAGCACGCGCTCGCCCAGCAGCTGCGGGATCTGGTAGTCCACCTGCGTCAGCTGCACGACCGCGTCCAGGCCGTTCGCGGTGACCGACTTGATGGACGTGAGATCACCGAACAGCGCCGAGTTCTTCTGCGTCTTCGCCCGCTCGATGGCCGCCTTGACGGCCGCGCCGTCCACCGGCTCGCCGTCGCTGAACTTGAGCCCGGGCCGCAGGTGGAACGTGACCTGGTCGCCCGCGGCGTTGTAGTCCCAGCTTTGCGCCAGGTCGGGCACCGCGTTGCCCTGCTCGTCGGTGCGGGTCAGCGACGCGTAGGTGAGCGCGAGCTCGCGGAACTGGGCGCCGCTGCCACCGACCACGGGATCCCAGTGCGTCGGGAAATACGAGCTGGCCCACTTGAGCGTGCCCCCGCTGCCGGTGGCCGCCCCACCGCTACCGCACGCGACGAGCGAAGCGGCGAGCGCGGCGGCGAGCGCGATTCCGGCCGCGCCGCGGGAACGGCGGGCGGTGATGCGTACGGACATGTCTGCCTTCCTGGATGGGGACCGCGCGCTCAGGGAGCGAGAGCGGGCGAGGGGGCGATGGCGCGGGCCGCGGTGTGCCGGTTTCCGGGGACCGGCAGGCCGAGGTTGCCGCGCAGCGTGGTGGACTCGTAGTCGCTCCGCACAACCCCACGCGCGCGGAGGATCGGCAGCACCCGGCCGGTGAAGAGCGCGAACTCCTCCGCCGCGTTCACCGAGATGTTGAGGCCGTCGAGGCCGCCCTCTTCGAACCAGTGCTCGATGGTGCCGGCCACCGTCTCCGGTGAACCGACGAACGGCGACCGCGCCGACTCGCGGAGGTGCTCGACGACCTGGCGGAGGGTGAAAGCGTTGTCCCGCGCGAGTTTTTTGATCGCGTCGGCCTGCGTGCGGAAGCTGCGCGCGCCGGCGTCGCCGACATCCGGGAACGGCGCGTCCAAGTCGTACCGGGTGAAGTCGTGCCAGCCGAACGGACGGCCCAGCTCCCGCAGCGCACGGTCGAAGCTCTTGGCGCCGAGCAGCGCGTCCTCCTTGGCGCGAGCCTCCTCGTCGGTGTCGGCGATGACGACGCCGATCCCCGGCAAGGTCAGCAGCCCCTCCGGGGCACGCCCCTTCGCCGCGGCGCGTTCACGCAGCTCCGTGCGGAACGCCTTCGCCTCGGCCAGCGACGTGGCGTGAGTGAAGATCACCTCGCCGACGCTCGCGCCGAGGTCGCGGCCCTCCTCGGAGTTGCCCGCCTGGAAGATCACCGGCTGGCCCTGCGGCGAGCGCTCCAGGTTGAGCGGGCCTACCACGGAGAAGTACTCGCCACGATGGCCGAGCGCGTGCTGCTTGTCAGGGTCGAAGAACACGCCCGACTCCTTGTCGCGCGGGAAGGCGCCGGCCTCGTAGGAATCCCAGAGACCCCGCACGACCTCGACGTGTTCGAGCGCGCGACCGTAGCGCGTCGGGTAGTCGAAGTGCTCGTCGCGGCTGTAGTTGCCGGCGGTGCCCGCGTCGCCGCTGGTGACCACGTTCCAGCCGGCCCGGCCCCCGCTGATGTGGTCGAGCGAGTAGAGGCGGCGGGCCACGTTGAACGGCTCGTTGTAGGAGGTCGTCAGCGTGCCGACCAGGCCGATGTGGCTGGTGTGCACCGCGATCGCGGACAGCAGCGTGAGCGGTTCCAGCCGGCTCAGATAGTGGTTCGGCGAGTCCGCCGTGATGAACTGACTGTCCACAATGAACACAAGATCGAACTTCGCGGCCTCGGCTTCGCGGGCCCTGGCGAGATACCAGTTGACGTCCACGCTGGCGTTCGCCGGGATCCGGGGGTCCAGCCAGGTGTTGTGCTGGCCCGGCCCGCCGACACCCAGCAGAACCTCGCCCAGCTTGAGCGTACGACGGGACATGATGATCCGTTTCTTCCGTGCCGGCGTGAGACCGAGGGGGGAGGAGCGCGGGGCACGTCGATGTGCGCGCCGCTTCGTGGCCTTGAGCATGCGGCGCGGTGCGGCCGGGTGTCCAACGACGTTTCACGATGCGGATCCATTACCGCCCGCGATGAATGCTCTTGTAGCTTGCCCGGACATGGAGCAGCTACTGGACATCGTGCCGCTGCGCAGTTTCGTCGCGGTCGCCGACCGCGGCGGATTCCAGCGCGCCGCCACGCATCTCCACCTCAGCCAGGCCGCCGTGAGCCAGCACACCCGGCGCTTGGAAGCGGCGACCGGGAAACAGCTGGTCGAGCGAGACGGGCGCCGGTCACGCTTCACCGCCGACGGCGAGCAGCTACTCGGCTACGCCCGGCGGATCCTCGCCCTGCACGACGAGGCCCTGCGCAGCTTCGGCGTGGAAAACCAGGAGACGATCACCATCGGCTCCACCGAACACGCGGCCGCGCAGCTGCTCCCCCGGCTTTCGGGAGCACTGGAGAAATCCCTCCCCGACCACCGAGTCCGCTACCGGCTCGACCGCGGGACAGCGCTTCGGGAAGCATTGGCCACCGGACGGCTGGATCTGGCGCTCATTCCCGGCGCGTCCGACGACCCGCGCGCCACGCCGGTCGGTGAGCTCGAACTGGCCTGGTACTCCGCCCCGGACTGGACCCGCCCCGACGGCCCCATCCCGCTCGTCGCCTTCGACGGCCCGTGCGCGCTTCGCACCAGCGCGCTGGAAACGCTTGCGGGACACGGAATCCGCGCCGAGATCGGCGCTGAGGCCACCCAGCTCGCCGGGGTGCACGCCGCCGCGGCCGCGGGGTTGGGCGTCGCGCTGCTCGCGACGTTCGGACAGCCACCCGAAGGCCTGATCGCGCGCAACGACCTGCCCACCGCCACCCCGCTGTCCCTCACCGTCTGGCGGCGCCAGGGCCTGGAGCCACTCATCGCCGCCCACGCCACCAAAGCCGTGCGGCAGGTGCTTTTCGCGCACACCAGCCCCGAAATCGCCGTGGGCGCGTGAAGGATTCCGCCGACTACCTGCGGTGCGCCGCAGGGAACGGGTCAGGCGTCCGCCGGGATCTGTCCGCCTGACAGCGATTCGACCAGTTTCCCCCACTCCGGGTACTGCGCCACCTTCGCCAGGTGTAGCGCCACGACCTTCTCCCCCAGGCCGGGATCGGCGTCGTCGGTGAAGCGGACCGGCGACAGCTTCGCCAGGTACGGGAGAATCTCGAAATCGCCCTCGATGTGGACCGGGTCATGCAGGTACCGCTCCAGCGCGACCAGGTCCGCGACACCGGCCACATAGGCGTGCGTGTAGCCGTCGGCCGGGTCACCGATGTCCCGGCCGACGGTGCCGAACAAGACCGATTCCACGCTGGCGGTCCGCCGCATCCTGGCCAGCACCGCGGCTTTCCGTTCCTCGCTCGTGCCGTCCTTGAAGCTGAAGCGCAACACGTTGACTATCAAGGCTTCCCCTTTGCAGATTGAACCCGTGGGTTCATTTTGTTGTCCTCATTCGGAAGCTAGCATCCCAGTCCAGGAAAGTGAACCCGCGGGTTCAGCGCGACCGGGAGGTGGGATAGCATGGCGGCGTGACGGTGACTTCCGGCCGAGGGCGGATCGACAAGCGGCAGGCCATCCTCGACGCGGCGTTCACGGTGTTCGCCCGGCGGGGCTACGACCAGGCGTGCGTCCAGGAGATCGCGGAGGAGGCGGGGGTCGCCAAGCCGACCGTCTACAACCACCTGTCCGACAAGGAGAACCTGCTTCGCCACGCGGTCGAGGCCGCGGCGGACGCGGTGATGGCGGACAACCTCGCGGTCGCCGACCGCCTGCGTGATCCGGGGGACGATCTGCGCGCGGCCATGGAGGATGTGGCGTACCGGATGCTGCGGGTGTGCTGCGACCAGCGTTCCCGTGCCCTGCGTGCACTCGCCTACGCGCAGGCGAGCCGGTTCCCGGACCTGATCGACGTGGTGCGGGAGCGCACGTCGCACCGGCTCGGCGAGGCGCTGGCGGACCGGCTGGCCCGGCTGTCGCTGGCCGGGCGGCTGCGCTCCTGCGATCCGTCCGTCGCCGCGGAGCAGTTCCTCGCCTTGCTCACGGGGCCGATGGAGGCGCGGTCCCACCTGGGCACCCGCACGGTGTCGGCCGCCGAGACGCGGGCCGTGGCGAACGCGGCCGTGGACACGTTCCTGCGCGCCTATCAGCCCGAATAGCGACACGAACGCGCGGTGGTGTCCACTGTAGACACAAGGTTCCCTGTTCCCAGAAGCCGGGAAGGCGCGACAACGGTCTCCCGGCCGGGAATGCTGGGACGACGTGGCCTCCGAACGCGTTCCGCTGTCAGTACTGGATCTCGCGCCCGTGGTGACCGGGCAGACCGCGGCGGACGCGCTGCGGAATTCGGTCGACCTCGCCCGGCACGCCGAACGGCTGGGATACCACAGGTATTGGGTCGCCGAGCACCACCTCGTCCCCGGCGTGGCCGCGGCCTCGCCGGCGGTGCTCATCGCGTCGCTCGCGGCGGCGACCACACGGCTGCGCGTCGGCTCCGGCGCGATTCTGCTCGGCTACTACTCGCCGCTGAGCGTGGCGGAGCAGTTCGGCACCATCGCGCAGTTGCATCCCGGGCGCGTGGACCTCGGGCTGGGCCGGTCCGGTTTCGTCCGGGCGGACGAACTGGCGAAGCGGTTCACCGAAAAGCCCGCCGGCGAACCGAAAACCGTGCGAGGACTGCTGATTCCCGGGCGCCCGCGCGCGAAGTTCGACAGGTCCCGGTTCGCCGCCCGGTTCGAGGAACAGCACCGCCTGCTGGGCGCCCGTGACGATGCCGAAGGCGGCTACACCGGGCAGGTGCGGGCGATCCTGGATTTCCTGGACGGCACCTACCGCGGTCACGACGGCAGCCCGGTACACGCGACCCCAGCCGAGCACGCGGACCTCGAAGTCTGGGTGCTGGGTTCCAGCGCGGGCGAAAGCGCCAGGGCCGCCGGGGAACTCGGCCTCCCGTTCACGGCCAACTACCACGTGAGCCCGTCCACGGTGCTGGAGGCGGTCGAGGCCTACCGGTCGGCATTCGTTCCCTCCGCCCGGCTGGCCCGGCCGCGAGTGCTGGTCTCCGCCGATGTCGTCGTGGCCGAAACCGCCGATGTGGCACGGGAACTCGCGAGCCCGTACGCCGCCTGGGTGCACAGCATCCGCAGCGGCCGGGGCGCCATCGAGTTCCCGACCCCGGAACAGGCGCGGGCGCTGCCGTGGACCGGCGAGGACGAGGAACTGGTGGCGGACCGGATCGCGACCCAGTTCGTCGGCACGGCGGACACCGTCGTCGAGCGGCTGGAAGCGTTGCGGGCAGCCACCGGCGCCGACGAACTACTGGTCACCACGATCACCCACGACCACGCTGACCGGGTGCGCTCCTTCGAACTGCTGGCTGGGGCTTGGGGCGCTTGGGGC
>NZ_VMNW02000026.1 GCF_007713735.2 Amycolatopsis acidicola
GCGGTGGGGAGTGGAGCTGGCGAGGGGCGCAGCGATCACGAGATCCCGGCGCCGGGGCTGCGGTGGCGCGCGCGGCTGGCGGGTCGCGAAGTGGCGACGCAGGCCAAGGCAGGCGGACCGGCGGGGAGGCGGTGGCGCGCGCGGCTGGCGGGTCGGAAAGTGGCGACGCAGGCCAAGGCGGGCGCATCGGCGGGGCTGGCGGCGCGGCAAGAACTGAGGCGTGGCAAGGACTATCGCACAGCAACGCTGACAGTGCGGCAAAGCTGCGGCGCGGGCAGGACCGCCGGATCGGCAAGACTGCGGCGCACACGGCTGCGGCGCCGAAAAGCCTGTGGCGCGGGCGAAAGCTCCGGAGCAGCGGCGGGCAGCGACAAACCAAGTCACCTCCACCAAGGCGCCTCACCAAGGCACCTTCACCGAGCGCGTACGCACAAGCGCGCGGGGAGCACGGCACGACTCAGCGGGCGCACCCGAGCACCCAACAGCACCCCACGACCGGGACCAGCGCGCCACTGAAACAGCGCGAAACAGCGGCGCAGCCTCAGGAACCGGCGGGCGCGTCCACGGGCACGGTCAGCGGCAGACCCGGCACGACGACCGCGTCGGTCAGGTTGTTCAGTTGCTCGATGCGCGCGACCACGGCGTCGGCGTCCGCGCCGGGGGCATACTCGTGCGCGACGTCCCACAGGCTCTGTCCCGCGCCCACGGTCACCGTGGCCGTCTGCTCCGGGACCGGCTCCGCCATACCCTGCGCGAAAACACCCAAACCGGTGACGACCAGCGCCACGGCGATGCCCAGCGCGGCGAGCCACGGCCAGCGCGGCGCGACCTTCCGCGGCGCGCAAGCGGGCACCGGCGCCCGACGCCGTCCCGCGACGACCCGCGCCCGCGTGGGCGGGCGGCGCGCCTCGCCGACACGCCGCGGGCGCACCGGGCGCTGCACGTGCGGGCGTTCCTCGGTGACGCGCCCGGCGACCGGGTCTCCGTCCAGCAGAACCGACATGGCGGAACCTCCTCGCGGTCTCGCCGACCCGACCGGGCACGGGACCCGTCAGGTCGAACACTCGTTCTATCGAACCTCTGCGCGAATGTGTACCACCAGGGTCCGACAAAATCGAGAGCACCCCGGCGTGTCGCTCGAACAGTTGTTTGATGTTCGGGCCCCGGTGGACTACCGTGGGTGACCGGTACAAGGCGATACGCGCCGGCGCGCAGGTCTGCGGCCCGGCCCCGGAAAAGCGAGCCCGAGCGGCTGGGAGGCAGCACCATGACAGACACCGACGAGACGGTCCCGCGCAGGCCTGGCGGCCGCTTCGGCGACGTGCACCCACTCCCCCAACCCGAGGACGTCGAGGAGGGCCTGAGCCCCCGCCAGCAGCAGGTGCTCGAGGTGATCCGCGCCTGGGTGGACCGCTTCGGCTACCCGCCCAGCGTCCGGGAGATCGGCGAGGCCGTCGGCCTCACGTCCACCTCCTCGGTGTCCCACCAGCTGCGCACCCTGCAGCGCAAGGGCTACCTCCGGCGCGACGCCAACCGGCCGCGCGCGGTCGGCGTGCTCACGGCCGCGGCGGAGAACGCGGCGCGGGTCGGCCGCACCGAGAGCGACATGCCGAAACCGGCGTACGTCCCCGTGGTCGGCCGGATCGCCGCCGGTGGCCCGGTGCTGGCCGAGCAGTCCATCGAAGAGGTCTTCCCGCTGCCGAAGGACATCGTCGGCGAGGGCGAGGTCTTCCTGCTCAAGGTCACCGGTGACTCGATGATCGACGCCGCGATCACCGATGGCGACTGGGTGGCGGTACGTCAGCAGCCCACCGCGAACAACGGCGAGATCGTCGCCGCGATGATCGAGGGCGAGGCCACGGTCAAGACGTTCAAGCGCAAGGGCGGCCACGTCTGGCTGCTGCCGCACAACGAGGCGTACGAGCCCATCCCCGGTGACGACGCCACCATCCTCGGCAAGGTCGTGGCGGTTCTCCGGCGCCTTTGACGACAGGCGCCACCGCGCCGGAAAACGATCTTTGGCACAGGCGTGCGAATCATTTTCGGAAGCGGCTGCGCAGTTTCGTCCAGACGAACGCCGCCGCGCCCGCGACGCACACTGCCAGCACCAGTGCAGGCACCGCGCCCATCCCCTCCGACGAGCCGCCCGAGCCGCTGCCCGCCTCCCCGCCGGCGGCCGGCGCGGCCTCCGTCGTGGCGGGGGTGACCAGGGCGGTGGCCCCGTGCACGGCGCGGATGGGTTCGCCGGTCCCTTCGCTCGCGGAGAGCAGTGTGCCGTCCGGTTCGAAGGCGATCGCCTCGCCCTGCTTCTCGTTCGGCAGCGGGATCCGCACCGGGGTCCGGCCCAGCGCGGCGAGCACGTCCCCGTCCGGGGCGGAGTACAGGTACGCGTCGGTGTAGGTGCGCAGCGCCACCACGGTGCCGTCCGTACTGGTCGCGCCCCCGGTGACGAGCACGGTGCCGAAGCCCGGCACCGGCCCGCCCTGCGTATCCGTGGTCCGGAAGTTCAGCGAGCCCACCTTTTCCAGCGGGGTGGGCCCGGGGCTCGCCAGCGCCGCCTTCGGCCGGTACACGCCGGAGTCCCCGAAGGGCGTCTTCGTCACGAGATACGGAGTTCCGTCGCGGTCCAGCAGCAGCGCTTCGGTGTCGTGCGCGCCATCGGGGTATGTCAGCCGGTACACCGTGGTCTTGCCCTGCGGGGTGACGGCGAGCAGGGCCACCGTGTCCCGCTTCTTGTCGTTGTCACCGGTGTCGGAAAGCCACAGCGTCCCGTCCGACGAGCGCGCGAGATCCTCGACGTCGTACGGGTCGGTGGAGTTGGTGATCACCTGCCGCACCGAGCAGTCCCGGTCCAGCACGAACACCTGGACCTTCTTGCCGCCGTCGTTGATCGCGTACCAGTGCTGACCGTCGCTGACCAGACCGGACAGCTCGTCGAGATCCTTGTCCTTCACCTTGCAGACGTCGACCGGTGCCTCCGCCGCCGAAGCCGGCGCTGCCAGCAGGAACAGCCCGGACAGCACCAGGAACAGCGACGCGCAGCGACGAAGGATCACCGCACCGACATTACCGAGACCTAAACCGGCGAACCGTTCACGACATACGCCTCCAGTGCGGACGCCAGATCCGGCCGGACACGCGCCGTGAGCCTCGTGCCCTCCGGCAGATGCTCTTCGGTGAGCAGCTCACCGTCGGCGTGCACGCGGGCCACCAGCTCGCCGCGGGTGTACGGCACGAGCGCTTCGACCGTGACCTCCGGCCGCGGCAGCCGCTCGGCCATCGCGTCGACCAGCTCGGGCACGCCCTTGCCGGTCTGCGCGGACACCACCGCCGCGTCAGGCAGCAGATGCCGCAGGCGCACCAGGGAAAGCTGGTCGGCCGCGTCCGCCTTGTTGATCACGATGAGCTCGGGCGGCAGCGCTTCGGAGCGGTTCTTGCCGATCTCGGCGAGTACCTCGCGCACCGCGTTGACCTGCTCCTCCGGCGCCGGATCGGAACCGTCCACCACGTGCAGCAGCAGATCCGCGTCGGCCGCTTCCTCCAAAGTGGACCGGAACGCGTCGACCAGCTGGTGCGGCAGGTGCCGGACGAAGCCGACCGTGTCCGTCAGCGTGTACGTGCGGCCGTCGGGCGAAGTGGCCCGCCGGGTGGTCGGGTCCAGGGTGGCGAACAGCGCGTTCTCCACCAGCACGCCCGCGCCGGTGATGGCGTTGAGCAGACTGGACTTGCCCGCGTTGGTGTAGCCGACGATCGCGACGCTGGGCACCTCGTTCGCGACCCGGCGGCCGCGTTTGGTGTCGCGGATCGTCTCCATCGCCGCGATCTCGCGGCGCAGCTTGGCGACCCGCTTGCTGATCCGCCTGCGGTCGGTCTCCAGCTTCGTTTCACCGGGACCACGCAGACCCACACCGCCGTTCGCGCCACCGGCACGGCCACCGGCCTGCCGGGACAGCGACTCACCCCAGCCGCGCAGCCGCGGGATGAGGTACTGCAGCTGGGCCAGCTCGACCTGGGCCTTGCCCTCCTTGGAGCGGGCGTGCTGGGCGAAGATGTCGAGGATCAGCGCGGTCCGGTCGATCACCTTGACCTTGAGCCGCTGCTCCAGGTTGCGCAGCTGGCCCGGCGAAAGCTCACCGTCACAGATCACCGTGTCCGCCCCGGTGGCCAGCACGATGTCGAACAGCTCGCGCACCTTGCCCGAGCCGATGTAGGTGGCCGGATCCGCCTTGGGGCGGCGCTGCACGATGCCCTCGAGCACCTCGGAACCCGCCGTCTCGGCCAGCCTGGCGAGCTCCGCCAGCGAGGCCTCCGACTGGGCCGCGGTGCCCTCGGTCCACACGCCGACGAGGACGACCCGTTCTAGGCGCAGCTGCCGGTACTCGACCTCGGTGATGTCCGCCAGCTCGGTGGAGAGCCCGGCCACGCGCCGCAGTGAGGCGCGGTCCTCCAGCTCCAGCTCACCGATGGACGGGTCGTCGCGAAAGTCTGTGTGTGTCAGTTCTGTCATCGTCCTTTCATGCTCCCACGAGTCACGGGAGATTCCGAACCGATTACCGGCTCGGGTACGTCGCCAGGTAGATCGCGGTCCGCCGCCCGGATGTATCGGATCGGGCGCGGAATTCTTCGAGCAGATCCCGCAACCGGTCCGAGAACTCGCGCAGGTCCTCGTCCGGGACCTGCACGACGAGCCGCGTCTGCTCGACTTCGCCGATGGGCACCTCGGCGATCTCGGCCAGGTAGGCCTCCAGGATCGCCTCGTTCAGGGCCTTCTCGTGCCCGGCGCCGGACAGGTGCCAGGACAAGCCGCTCGACAGGTACGGGATCTCCTTCGCGCCGCGATTGCCCCGGCGCGGGGGCTGTGCCACCAGGAAACCCGTGTCCACCAGCTTGCGCACGTGGTGCAGCGTGGTGGCCGGATCCCGGCCGAGCCGCTCGGCGAGCTCCTTGTTCGTCAGCGCCTCCGCATAGGTCAACCGGATGATCCGCAGCCGTATTCCGGACGCCAGCGCGTTCGCCTCGGCTTCGGTCGCCTGCCTTCGCCTGATCACTTCCTGAGCCTAGGCGAAAAAGTGATTGACCGTTTCCAATCACTCGCGGGATGCTGGCCGCATGCGCCGCGACACCTTGTGGTTCCACGCCGACTTCCGGCGGCTCTGGGCGGGCGAAACGGTCAGCCAGGCCGGCAACTACGTCGGCCAGACGGCGATCCCGCTGCTGGCGGCCACCGTGCTCGCGGCGAGCCCGTTCCAGATGGGGCTGCTGACCGCGGCGGAGAACGCGGCGTTTCTGCTGATCGGGCTGCCCGCCGGGGTGTGGGTGGACCGGATGCGGCGAAGACCCCTGATGCTGCGGGCGGATTTCACCCGCGCGGGGCTTCTGCTGACCATCCCGCTCGCCTGGTGGGGCGGGGTGCTGACGCTCACGCAGCTCATCGTGGTGGCGCTGCTGGTCAGCGTCGGCACGGTGTTCTTCGACGTGTCCTACCAGTCGTACCTGCCGTCACTGGTCGGACGCGCGCAACTGCTGGAGGGCAACGCGAAACTGCAGGCGAGCCAGTCCACGGCGCAGGTCGTCGGGCCGAGTGTCGGGGGCGGGCTCGCGCAGCTGGCCGGCGCGGCGAACGCGGTGTTCGCAACCGGCATCGGCTACCTCGCGTCCGGGCTGTTTCTGTTGCGCATCAAGGCGAACGAGCCCGAACCCGCGCCACGGACAGGCGCTTCGCTGCGCACCCAGATCGGCGAAGGGCTGCGCTTCGTCTTCGGCAACCGGACACTGCGGGCGATCACGCTGTGCACGGCGACGGCGAACCTGGCCAACACCGTGTTCTTGTCGATGCAGATCCTTTACCTGACCCGCGACCTCGGCTACAGCTCCGCCATCGTGGGCGCGGTGCTGACCACGCTCGGCGTCGGCGGCGTACTGGGCGCGCTCACCGCGGGCTGGTGGACCAGGCACGTCGGGCAGGCGCGCTCGATCTGGCTGGCACCGCTGATCACCTGGCCCGCGCAGGTCCTGTTGCCGCTCACCGAGCCGGGCTGGGGCCCGTGGCTCGCCGGCGCCGGCCTGGCCGTGATGGGCTACGGCGTGATCGTCTACAACGTCGCGCAGGTCAGCTACCGGCAGGCGATCTGCCCGGACCACCTGCTCGGCCGGATGAACGCCACCGTGCGCTTCGTGGTGTGGGGCATGATGCCGCTGGGCGGACTGCTCGGCGGCGCGCTCGGCGAAGGCATCGGCGTGCGGAACACGTTGTGGGTCGCGACCGCCGCCATCGTGGTTCCGATGACGCCGCTGCTGCTCTCACCGTTGCGGCGGATGCGCGATATCCCGGCCGAGCACAGCTACGCCTGAGCCGCCCACCAGTTCTCGTCCAGCTCGCCGCGGGCGACGAACTCCACCGGGCCGGTCAGCGTGGACTCGCCGTGGTCCATGATCACCACGACCCTGCCGCCCGGGATGTCCACTGTGGACTCACCGGTGTCGGTGCCAGCGAGGTGCAGCGCGGCGGCGACGGCCGCGACCGTTCCCGTGCCACAGGACCTGGTCTCGCCGACGCCGCGCTCGTACACGCGCATCCGGAGCGCGCCTTCGCCGCGCGGGTTCACGAACTCCAGGTTCACGCCCTCGGGGAAGAAGTCGCTGTCGTAGCGGGGTTGCTCACGCAGATCGAGCCCGTCGACATCTTCATCCACAATGGACACCAGATGCGGGTTGCCGACATCGACCGCGACGCCGGAGAAGTTGCGGTCGCCCACCATCGCGACCGAGGAGCCGGTGATGGTCGCCGGGCCCATCCGCACCGTCACCAGGCCGTCGGCGTGCACGCGGACCGGTTTGTCCCCGGCGCGGCTGCCGACGACGAACTCGCGCTCCCGCGCCAGACCGGTGTCCACGAGGTACCGCGCGAACACGCGCATCCCGTTGCCGCACATCTCCGCCAGCGAACCGTCCGCGTTGCGGTAGTCCATGAACCACTCGCCATCGGAGTGCAGTCCGAGGGCCTCGCTCCGGATCACCCGGAGAACCCCGTCGGCCCCGAGCCCACGCTGCCGGTCGCAGAGCGCGGCGACGCGGCCGGGCGTCAGGTCGAGACGGCCGGCCGGATCGGGCAGCAGCACGAAGTCGTTCTGGGTGCCATGCCCTTTGAGGAACTCGATTGCCACCCGATCAGCCTACTGGTCGAGTACCGAGAGCACCTGTCCGGCCACGTCATGATCGGCCCCGGCGAACCACCGGATCCGGGCGTCGCGGCGGAACCAGGATCGTTGCCTGCGAACGAATCGACGGGTCGCCTGCTTGGTCGCCGCGGCCGCGGCGGCGAAATCGCCGGCACCGTCGAGTTCGGCGAGGACCTGTTGGTAGCCAAGGGCTCGCGACGCCGTCTTGCCGTCACGCAGCCCGCGCCCGGCGAGCGCGCGCACCTCGTCCACCAGTCCCGCTTCGAACATCCTGTCCACCCGGCGCTCGACGCGTTCGTCGAGCTCGGCCACTTCACGATCGATTCCGATGAGCACCGTGTCGTACCGCGGCGGGCCGGGCTTGGGCATGGAGGCCGAGAACGGCTGCCCGGTGATCTCGATGACCTCCAGCGCCCGCACCACGCGCCGCGCGTTGGACGGCAGAATCGCTGTGGCCGCCACGGGATCCAGCCGCGCGAGACGCTCGTGCAGCGCCTCGGAACCGACCTCGGCCGCCTCCGCGTCGAGACGGGCCCGCACCGCGGGATCCGTGCCGGGGAAGCGCAGATCGTCGAGGACGGCCTGCACGTACAGCCCGGAACCACCGGTCAGCACGGGCACTTTCCCTTCGGCCAGCAGCTTTTCCAGCACCGCGCGGGCGTCGCGCTGATAGGCGGCCACCGACGCCGTCTCGGTCACGTCGAGCACGTCGAGGAGGTGGTGCGGCACGCCGCGCCGCTCCTCTTCGGTGACCTTCGCGGTGCCGATGTCCATCCCGCGGTAGAGCTGCATCGCATCGGCGTTGATCACCTCGCCACCCAGTTCACGGGCGAGTGTGACGGCCAGTTCGGACTTGCCGGTGGCCGTGGGGCCGACGACGGCTATCGGTTTCACCGTTCCCAGACCGCCACGTGGTACCCGACCCCGAAGGGCGCCTCCGAATAGAGCAGCTCGGGCCGCCAGCCGTCGCCGACGCCCGCGAGCACCTGCCACGGCACCCGGCCGCCGGCGCCCAGCGAGCGGGCCAGCGCGGGGTCGATTTCCAGCAGGGCCCCGGCATCGGCCGTCTGCAGGGCCTTGGCGACATCGCTGTCGAAGCCCGGCGCTCGTTCGTCTTCGCTGCCCGGGCTGCGGGGGCCGTGCCGGTTCGAGCCGTCGCCGAGCACGAGCAGCCCGGTCGCCCCGGAATCGTCGAGCTGTTTGCCGATCCGCGCGCATTCGGCGGGCTCGGTGTCCGCCGCGACCAGGTGCATTTCCACCGAACCCGCCCCGGCTTGTGCGCGCAGCCAGCCCGCGACGAGCGCCGGCAACGGTAACGTGCTCTCCGTGGCCTCTTCGGCTAGCCGGACCCGCACGTCGGCGCCGTATCCGCGGAAACTGCCCGCGACGTCGCTGAGCACCACGTTCTCAGTGTGCGCGCCGACGGCTGTCCACCTGTCACCGAGGCGCTTGACCGCGTCGAGGCAGGCCTCGCGCAGCTCGGTCAGTCCGGCGTCGGGCCCCGGGGACAGTTCGGGCACCACCAGGGGAGGATGTGGCACCACCGCGACATGCGTGATCACACTGGCCGAGGTTACCGGGCGGGTGGGATCGTCCTCAGCGGCTCGTGATCACACCCCTCCCACAGCCACAGACAGTCCGCCTCACATCAGCGCAGTACCCGCCCCAGCCGCTCGCGATCACACGCCTCCCACAGCCACAGAAGTAGAATCACCCGCCCCAGCCCTCTCACCGAGTACCACAAGCAGCGCTGAACTGCTTGAATGCTCGGGAGGTCGACACCCGCACCACCCGGCCCCACCCACCGGTGGGGCGCCCGCCGTTCGGCGGGCCGACAGGCATAAGGAGCCTGCGATGGCCGACGAGACAGAGACCGGCACCCCGGCACCGCACAAGATGCCGCACGCGCACGCGCCGTCCGGCCACGATGCCCGGCCGGTGCCCCCGGCCGAACAGAACCCGTCCCGCTGGGGCCGGATCGACGAAGAGGGCACCGTCTACGTGCGGACGGCGGATGGTGAGCGTGCCGTCGGCGTCTGGCAGGCCGGGACGCCGGACGAGGGCCTGCTGCACTACGCGCGCCGGTTCGACGACATCCGCACCGAGGTCGAGCTGCTCGAGACGAGGCTGACGTCGGGCGCTGGCGACCCGAAGCACGCGCTGTCCAGTGCCACGCAGCTGCGGGACAGCCTGGTCGACGCCGCCGTCGTGGGTGACCTGGCCGCGCTGGGTGCCCGGATCGAGCAGATCGTCGCGCACGCGGAGCGCGCGCTGGCCGATGCCAAGCACGAGCGTGAGGAAGCGCGGTCGGCCGCGATCGGGCGCAAGCAGGCGCTGGCCGAGGAGGCCGAGCAGATCGCCGCCGAGTCCACCCAGTGGAAGGCCGCGGGCGACCGGCTGCGCGCGATCCTCGACGAGTGGAAGACGGTCAAGGGTGTCGACCGCAAGACCGACGACGAGCTGTGGAAGCGCTTCTCCAAGGCCCGCGAGTCGTTCAACCGGCGTCGTGGCTCGCATTTCGCGGAGCTGGACAAGCAGCGCGCGGCGGCCAAGGTGCGCAAGGAAGAGCTGATCGCGGAGGCCGAGTCGCTGGTCGACTCGGAGGAGTGGGGCGCGACGGCCGGGCGCTACAAGGACCTGATGGCCGAGTGGAAGGCCGCCGGCCGCGCGCCGAAGGAGACCGACGACGCGCTCTGGCAGCGGTTCCGGGCGGCGCAGGACAAGTTCTTCGCCCGTCGTTCGGCGGTGTTCTCCGAGCGGGACGCGGAGTTCGCGCAGAACGCCACGCAGAAGGAGGAGCTGCTCACCGAGGCGGAGAAGATCGACCCGTCGTCGAACCTGGACGCGGCCAAGGCCCATCTGCGCAGGCTGCAGGAGCAGTGGGACGAGATCGGCAAGGTGCCACGCGAGCGGATCCGGGAGCTCGACGGGCGCCTGAAGGCGGTGCAGGACCGTATTCGCGAGGTCGAGGACAGGCGCTGGCGCCGCACCGACCCGGAGGCTCAGGCCAGGGTCGACCAGTTCCGGGAGCGCGTGCAGCAGTTCGAGGCGCAAGCGGAAAAGGCCCGCGCGGCGGGCGACGAGCGCCGCGCGAAGAAGGCGGACGAGCAGGCCGCGCAGTGGCGGGAGTGGATGGAAGCCGCGGAGCGCGCGGTCGCCGATCGGTGATCGGCAGGTAGTTCAGCCGGGCGGGGCAGACGGAAACGTTTGCCCCGCCTGTGTTTTTGCGGGCTGGTCAGCGGCCCGCGTAGAGGTCCCGCAGGAGCGCCGCCTCCGCCGTGTGGTGGATCAACTCGTCGACGATGTGCAGCGCGAAGGCGCGACGGGTCGACGTCGCGTAGTAGCCTGCGGCGTCACCGAGAAGCTTGGCCTGGTCGTCTTCGCTCAACGAAGCCAAGTTCGCGCGCCATCGCCCGTACGCCTCCTCGGTCTGCGCCATCGCCTCCTCCGCGCTCCGCGGTTCGGGCCACTGGCCCGGCTCCTCGGACAACCCCAGCAACGGCGCGTTCCGTTCCATGCGCAGGAGGTCCGCGATGTGCCCGAGCCGCCAGCGGAGCGTGACCCGGTCGTCGGCGATGGGCTGCCACCGCCACTCTTCGTCGGTCAGCCCGGCCATCCGGTTCCGGAACCGCTGCCAGGCGTAGTCGAACAGATCCAGGATGTCCTCACCTGCGGAAGCCATCGGCCCAGCGTGGCACGAAGGCACCAGCACGGCAGAACTCCCTTCGGCATTTCGGGCTACCGACCGAGTACTCGGTCGGTATGCTCGGCCCCGTGTCCGTTCGCGAGGAGGCGAAGCTGATGACCGACCTGGAGTCCCGGATCGACAAGGCGATCGAGGCGCTGGACCTGCCGGCGAAAGTCCGGCTGCTGACCGGCTCGGCGTTGTTCGCCCTGCACCCCGAGCCGGCGATCGGCCTCGCCGGGCTGGTCGTCTCCGACGGCCCCACCGGGGTCCGCGGCAGCGAGTTCGTCGACGGCGAGATCACCTGCCTGCTGCCGAACGCGACACTGCTGGCGCAGCACTGGGATCCGGAGGTCACGCGCGAGGCGGGCGCCCTGCTCGCCGACGAGGCCGCCAACCAGCACATCCACGTGGTGCTCGGGCCGACGATCAACCTGCACCGCACGCCGCTCGGCGGGCGGCTGTTCGAGGCGTACAGCGAAGATCCGCTGCTGACCGGCAAACTGGCCGTCGCGTACGTACAAGGCTTGCAGGGCAAGGGAATCTCGGCCACCCCGAAGCACTACCTCGCCAACGAGTCGGAGACCGACCGGTTCACGGTCGACTCGGTCGTCGACGAGCGCACGCTGCGCGAGGTGTACCTGCTGCCGTTCGAGATGGCGGTGGCGGAGGCGAACCCGTGGTCGTTGATGGCCTCCTACAACAGCATCAACGGGACCACGGCCACCGAGCACGCGCCACTGATCGTCGAGCTGCTCAAGGGCGAGTGGGGCTACGACGGGCTCGTGATGTCCGACTGGTTCGCCACGCGGTCGGCGGCCGCGAGCACCAACGGCGGCCTGGACCTGGTGATGCCCGGCCCGCAAGGGCCGTGGGGTGAGCAGCTGGTCGCGGCCGTCCGCGCGGGCGAGGTCGAAGAGTCCACTGTGGACGAGCACCTGCGCCGCCTGCTGCGGCTGGCCGACCGGGTGGGCGCGTTCGGGGAAGAACGCGAGTGGCCGGAGGGGTTGCCCGCACCCGATTCGCCGGAGCGCCGCGAGCAGCTCAAGCGCCTGGCGGCCGGTGGGATGACGGTACTGAAGAACGAGAATTCGGCGTTGCCGTTGCGCGAAGGCGAGAAGGTCGCGCTCATCGGCAGGCACGCGCTGGAGCCCGTCGCGCAGGGCGGAGGGTCGGCGCGTGTCCGGCCGCCGCACGTGGTATCGATGGCCGAGGCGCTCGATGCGTCCGTTGTGGACGGAGTCGAGGTGCGCACCGGGGAAACGGCGCCGTTGCCGGGAATGCTGCGTGATCCGGAGACGGGCGCGCCCGGCATCCGCGTGATCACCAGGGATCAGGACGGGGTCGTCGTCGACTCGCGGCATCGCGAATCGGCCGAGATCTTCGCCGGTGACCTCGGCAGGTTCGACAACGCCGCGAGCCTCGAACTGATCGCCGAAGTCACGAGGACGGAACGGCTGCGCGTCGGCCTGCGCGGGCCGGGGGCCTGGCAGTTCACCGCGCCGGGAGTCCACGACGACGTGGTGCTGGGCGCGGGCGACGGACCCGGCGGAGGGGTGCTGAACCCGCCGGCGTGGACGGTCGACATCGACCTGGAGGAAGGCGCGCGGATCAGCGCGACCACACCGGGCGAGACCGGGATGCGCGTACTCGGGCTGGTCGCGCGGCGCGCGCCGAAACCGCCGGCCGAGGTGATCAGTGACGCGGTGCGCGCGGCCAGGGAAGCGGATGCGGCAGTGGTCGTCGTGGGGTTGACGGCGGAGCAGGAGACCGAGGGCGTGGACAAGACCACGCTGGCCCTGCCGGGCGAGCAGGACGCGCTGGTCTCGGCCGTCGCGGCGGTGGCGAAGCGGACACTGGTCGTGGTGAACGCGGCGACGCCGGTGCTGATGCCTTGGCTGGAGGACGTCGACGCGGTGCTCTGGGCGGGCCTGCCGGGGCAGGAGGCGGGCGCGGCTGTCGCGGCCGCGCTGACCGGCGAGGTCGAACCGGCGGGGCGGCTCGTCACCACTTTCCCGGCTCGCGATGGCGACGGTCCCGCCTGGTCGACCACACCGGTGGACGGCAAACTTCCCTACGCGGAAGGAATTGCCGTCGGTTATCGCGGCTGGAACGAGGAGCCGCTGTTCTGGTTCGGCCACGGTCTCGGCTACACGAAGTGGCAGTACGGGGAGGCCGGGCTGTCCGTCGGGGAACGCGTGGAGTCGGCCAGGGTCGAGGTGACCAATACCGGCGAGCGGCACGGTCGCGAGGTGGTCCAGGTCTACCTGCGCCCCGAGGGCGAGCCGGTGCGGTTGATCGGCTGGGCGGGCGTCGAACTGGCTCCCGGGGAAAGCGCGCTCGTCGACGTGCCGTGTGACGAGCGGGTACAACGCTTGTGGGACAACGGTTCCTGGCGTCCACTCCCCCTCGGCGGCGAGGTGCTGATCGCGCGCGGGCTCGGCGACGTCCGGGCCAAGATCCGCGTGGGGGCCTGATGTCGTTCCCACCTCGATACCGGTCGCGGGGCGACGTCTCCGGGGCGGAGTCGCGGGAGAAGGCTGTGCGGGCGGCGATGGAGCTGTTCGCCACGTCCGGCTTCAAGGGGACGTCGATCGCGCGGGTCGCGGAGAAGACCGGGCTGTCACAATCCGGTCTGCTCCACCACTTCCCGAGCAAAACGGCGTTGCTGTCGGCGGTGCTGGAGGCGCGGGACGCCGAGGACGGCGAGTTCCTCAGCGCCGGGGGTGACGCGCCACTGGGCTGGGCCGCGTTCGACTCGCTCGCCGCGCTCGTCGCCCGCAACTCCACCCGGCCACAACTGGTCGGGCTGTACGTGCGGGTCTCGGCGGAGGCGATCGAGCCCGGCCATCCGGCGCACGAGTGGCTGCGGAGCCACTACGCGAACGTCGAGGCCTGGCTCACCGACGCCGTCCAGGCAGGCAAGGAGCGCGGCGAAATCCGCGCCGACGCGCCCGTGGAAGCGTTGGTGCGCACCACGATCGCGGTGCTGGACGGGTTGCAGCAGCAGTGGTTGCTGCGCCCGGAAAGCGTGTCGATGACCAAACTGTTCAACGCCCACGTGCAGGGACTTCGCGAACAGTGGAGCTCAGCGCCGGAACAGCCACCCCGGTGACCACGGTCAGCGCCGCCGCCCCGACGAGGATCACCGGGGCGGTGGTCAGCTCCTCGAGCAGGGCGAAAACGTAAGGCGCGCAGAACCCGACGTACGTGAGGGCCCAGAAGATCGCGCTCAGCCTGGCGAGCCCGGACGGCGGTGCGATCTTGCCGATCTCGGTGAGCCCGAACGTCACGCACAGGCCGTAACCCGTACCCAGCAACAAATCCGCGACCAAGGCGACCACCGGCTGCGTCGTCGCCGCGGCCAGCGCTCCGATGAGCAGACCGGCGCACACGGCCGAAAGCCCGGTGACGGCGACGGGCAGCACGCCGTGGTCGGCGAGCCTGCGGCCGAAGGGCTGGATGAGCAGGCCGGCGCCGAGCACCATCGCGATCGCCACCCCGGCGTATGCGGTTTCGAAGCCGGGCAAGCGTTTCTCGACCAGTCCGGGCAGCACCGCGAACCCGATGCTCGGCGCGGCGAACACCCACGGCGCCACCGGCGCGACCAGCCGCCAGAAGCGCGGATCGCGGATCCCCGTCGCGCCACCGGCCACTCGGGGTGGCCTCGTTTCGGGCAGCCGGGCCGCGAGGGCGAGCGCCACGACGGACAGCACCAGATGCGGGAAGTACGCGGTGAACAACGACGTCCACTGCGCGAGCAAGCCGGCGACCAGGCCGCCGATACCGAAACCGGCGGACAGCAGCAGGCTCGCGCGCCTCGCGCCGGCCGCGGGCGCGGCATCCGGGTCGTATGGCGGGTGCGAAAGCTCCTTGACCCACGCGCTGCCCGCGGCGAGCACCGCGCCCATCGCGGCGCCGGAGAAGAAGCGGCCGATGCCCAGCAGGAGCGTTTGATCGGCCATCAGCGCGAGAGTCGCTAGCAGCGACAGCACGACCGCGCCCAGCACGACCGGCTTGCGGCCGTAGCGGTCCGCGCCGGGGCCGCCCAGCAGGAGGCCGGGGATCAGTCCGACGACGTAGACGGCGAACAGTCCGGTCACCGTCGCCGAAGACAGCCCGAGCTCGTGGCGGTAGGCGCCGAGCAGCGGGGAGAACTGGTTGGCGCCCCAGCCCGCCGCGGTGATGAGCAGGGCGGCCCGGAGCCAGGCCGGCCTCGCGACCGCCGCCGTGGAAACACTCATGACGTCCAGTTTCGGCCGGTCCGAGCGGATAACGCGATCACGTTCACGTTTTCCGAACGACCTTGACGGGGCTACCTTCGGAGGGTGGACCTCCGCCGGCTCTCGTCGTTCCTCGCGGTGGCCGAAGAACAGCACTTCGGCCGGGCCGCCGCCCGGCTGTTCCTGTCGCCGTCCGCGTTGACCGGGCATATCCAGCAGCTGGAGCGGGAACTGGGCGCGCGGCTGTTCCACCGCAGCCCCGTTTCACTGACCCCGGCCGGAGAACGCTTCGCTCGGCACGCGCGCTCCCTGCTCGACGCAGTGCACTCGGCGACGGACGATGTGGCCGGCGCCTCGCAGCCGGACGTGGAAACGCTGCGGATCGGGATCATGGGCCACGGCTCGGCGGAGCTGACGCCCAAGGTCATCGACGCGTTCCGCCGCGCCCGGCCCGGGATCCGGCTCGCGCTGGAGACGCTCACGTTCACCGAGCACACGAGCGCGCTGCTCTCGCGGCGGGTGGATGTCGCGTTCGTGCGGCCCGCCGTCGCCGACGAGCGGATCGCCGTGGACGTGCTGAGCACCGAACAGCGGATCATCGTCGCCCCGGCGCGCTGGGAACTCGCCGACGCGCCGTCCGTGCGCCTGGCCGACGTGCTCGACCTGCCGTTCGTGGTGGTGCCGCCGCATACGCCGCGGCCGTTCACCGACTACCTGTACTTCACCGAGGCCCGCGGCGGCGAGGCCCCGCGGCGCTCGCCCGACCACGCCGTGACGCCGCAGGAAGTGCTGACGAGCGTTTCGGCGGGGCGGGGTGCGGGCTCGGCGCTGAGTTCGTTCGCGCGGTACTACCCGTGGCCCGGCACGGTCAGCGTGCCCGTGGTGGACGCGCCCTGGGAGCACAGCGTGCTGGCCACCAGGCTCGGCGACCCGAACCCGGCGGTGCGGCTGTTCCGCTCCCTGGCGACCACGCTCGCCGAGCGCTTTCCCGTGCGGCCGTGAGGGTTACGGCGGGTTCTGGCGTACTGGCCCGGCTTTGAGCAGTGCGACGGTGGGCGGTTCCCGGCGCTGGCAATGACACTCGGCCCCGCGGCTACCCGTCCGGGCCGCGGCTCAGGTGCGGGAGGGCTCAGGCGCGGGAGAAGGCCGAGCGCATCCAGTTGCCCGCCACCAAGACGATCGCCACCAGCGCGATGACCATCCCGATACCCGGGCCGCCGCCGACGGCGTTGTTCGCGTGCGAGGACTGCTGCGACCAGATCGCCAGCAACCCGTCCACGGAGGAGAACCAGCCACCGATCGCGCACACCCACGTCAGCCACCAGCGCCGCGTCGCGAGCGCCAGCGCCGAGCACACGATGCCGATCAACGTGGACGTGGCCGCGAACAGCTGCGGGATCGCGCCGCCCTGACCGAACAGCACCTGCCAGCCGACCTTGTCCCCCACCCACGGCAGGATCTGCCCGACCAGCAACACGAACACCAGGATCGAGATCACGAACCCGCGCCGGCCCAGCTCGACCGTGCGCGAGGCCTTGGTGACCACGTGATTCACGTCGTCGGCCAATGCCTGGTCGACCTCGTTGCCGTTCGGCACTTCGCTCACGCTCCACACCCGCCTGTCGTCGCCGGAACCGCCGGAGCACCGAAGGAAGGCAGCCCGAGGCTGACCCCGTCGGTCTTCGGACGCCGCCCGGCTTCCACGTTGTCGCCCGCGCGGGTACGGCGGTGCGACAGGACTTCCCCGTCGGCCACCAGATGGTGCGGGGCGCCGTAAGTGATCACTGTTTCCACGATGTCGCCGGGCCGGATCTCCCGGTCGACCGCCGCGCCCGCCGGGCTGAAGTGCACCAGCCTGCCGTCGCGGGCGCGGCCGCTCATCCGGTGGGTCTCGGCGTCCTTGCGGCCTTCGCCGGTGGCGACGAGCAGCTCGACCTTGCGCCCGACGAGCTTCTTGTTCTCCTGCCAGGCGATTTCGTTCTGGAGCTCGACCAGCCGGTCGTAGCGCTCCTGCACGACCTGCTTCGGCAGCTGGCCCGGCATGTCCGCGGCCGGGGTACCGGGGCGCTTGGAGTACTGGAACGTGAACGCGCTGGAGAACCGGGCCTTGCGGACCACGTCGAGGGTGGCCTGGAAGTCCTCCTCGGTCTCGCCGGGGAAGCCGACGATGATGTCGGTGGTGATCGCCGCGTCCGGCATCGCCGCGCGCACCTTGTCCAAAATGGACAGATACCGGCTGGACCGGTACGAGCGGCGCATCTCCTTGAGCACCCGGTCCGAACCCGACTGCAGCGGCATGTGCAGCTGGTGGCAGACGTTCGGGGTCTCGGCCATCGCCTCGATCACGTCGTCGGTGAAGGCGGCCGGGTGCGGCGAGGTGAACCGGACCCGCTCCAGGCCGTCGACCGAACCGCAGGCGCGCAGCAGCTTGGAAAACGCCTGCCTGTCCCCGAATTCGACCCCGTAGGAGTTGACGTTCTGCCCCAGCAGCGTCACCTCCAGCACGCCTTCCGCGACGAGCGCCTCGACCTCGGACAGGATCTCGCCCGGGCGCCTGTCCCGTTCCTTGCCGCGCAGGGAGGGGACGATGCAGAACGTGCAGGTGTTGTTGCAGCCCACGGAGATCGACACCCAGCCCGAGTAGGCCGAATCCCGGCGGGCCGGCAGCGTGGAGGGGAAGGTCTCCAGCGACTCGAGGATCTCCACCTCGGCCTCGGCGTTGTGCCGGGCGCGTTCGAGCAGCACCGGCAGTGCGCCGAGGTTGTGCGTGCCGAAGACGACGTCGACCCAGGGCGCGCGTTTGACGATTTCACCGCGGTCCTTCTGCGCGAGGCAGCCACCGACCGCGATCTGCATGCCCGGGTTCGCGTCCTTCGCGGGACGCAGGTGGCCGAGCGTGCCGTACAGCTTGTTGTCGGCGTTTTCGCGGACCGCGCAGGTGTTGAACACGACGAGGTCCGGGTGATCGGCCCCGTCCGCGGGCCGGTAACCCGCCTCCTCCAATTGCCCGGCAAGGCGCTCGGAGTCGTGTACGTTCATCTGACAGCCGAACGTACGGATTTGGTAGGTTTTTCCAACCTCTGGCGCGCTCATCGCCTACCAGGGTAAACCTGGCCTGTTTCACCCCTGTGGTGGCTGCCGCGGCACTCCCCCGGCCGACCGCCGCGCCGCCCCGATGTCACAGCGCCGATGTCGCCGCGCCGCTCCGATGTCACAGCCCTGGATGTCACAGCCTTGGAAGTCACAGCCCTGGAAGTCGCAGCTCGGGATGTCACGGCCCTGGGCTTCGCAGCTTTCGTCCGGAGGTCACAGCCCCAGATGCACCCGCAGCGCGTGCTCGATCTTCGCCATGATCACCGCGGGCACGTGCCCCACCTTCTTGCCGATGCGCTGCACGGCCACCGACCGCACCTGCTCGGCCTGCGCCTTCGAGTCCATCCGCAAACCACAGTCACCCGCTCGCAGCAGCACCTGGAACGGGAACACCCTCGAGACGTTCGACGTGATCGGCACGATCGTGACCACCCCGCGCGCCAGCCTGGTGGCCACCGAGTTCGCCCCGTCGTTGCTGACGATGACCGCCGGCCTGACCTTCGCCGCCTCCGAACCGCGCACCGGCTCCAGATCGACCAGGCGAATCTCGGCACGCCGCATCAGCCCGCGACCACCCCGTCACCCGCGACCGGTTCCCAGACCGCGGCCTCCTCTTCTTCCCACTCCGCCCACGCCGCCTGGTAGGCGTCCTCCAGCTGGGAAGCGCGCAGCATGTCGATCGCCTGGTGCAGCACGGCCGAACGGGACCCGGCCCTGGTCTCCGCCGCATACTCGTCGAGGAAGGCCACGTCCTCCTCGCCCAGACTCACACTCAGCTTCATACCGGTCATGCTACTCCGGTTGCCACCGGGGTGCCACCCATGCCGGACCCCGCCCTGCCTGGGCACCTTGCGTGACTATGGTGTGCTTTGCCTGGTGTCGCAGATGACGCCTAGGTTGCGTTTGATCCGATTTGCGGGCGCCAGTAGCCGCTTCGGTGTTAGATCGCCGGGGTGAGCCAGGGTATGGAGGGTTCGATGACCACTGCGACGTCAGCGCCGCCGATGATCAGGGCGACGGACGTGAACAAGTTCTTCGGCGACCTGCACGTGCTGAAGGACATCAACCTGGAGGTGCCGCGGGGTCAGGTCGTCGTCGTGCTCGGGCCGTCGGGTTCGGGCAAGTCCACGCTCTGCCGGGCGATCAACCGGCTCGAGCCGATCAACTCGGGCGAGATCGCGGTCGACGGCAAACCGCTGCCCGCCGAGGGCAAGGCGCTGGCCGCGCTGCGCGCCGACGTCGGGATGGTGTTCCAGTCCTTCAACCTGTTCGCGCACAAGAGCATCGTCGACAACGTGATGCTCGCGCCGGTCAAGGTCCGCAAGGTGGGTTCCGGTGAGGCGCGCAAGACGGCGATGGAACTGCTCGAACGGGTGGGGATCGCCAACCAGGCCGAGAAGTTCCCGGCCCAGCTTTCCGGCGGCCAGCAGCAGCGCGCCGCCATCGCCAGGGCGCTGGCGATGAAGCCCAAGGTGATGCTCTTCGACGAACCGACCTCGGCGCTGGACCCGGAGATGGTCCAGGAGGTGCTGGACACCATGACCGGCCTCGCCGCGGACGGCATGACCATGCTCGTCGTCACCCATGAGATGGGTTTCGCCCGGCGGGCCGCGCACCGCGTGGTGTTCATGTCCGATGGTGAGATCGTCGAGGACTCGACCCCGGACGACTTCTTCACCAGCCCGAAGTCCGAGCGCGCCAAGGACTTCCTGGGCAAGATCCTGACCCATTAGTAAAACCCGAAGGGACCTGACGAAATCATGCAGTGGAGTCGAATTCTGCGCGTCGGCGCGGTGGCCGCGGCGGCGAGCCTGGCCCTGACCGCGTGTGGCGGCGGTGGGGGCGGCAGCTCCGCGAACCTCGTCGACAAGGCCAAGAACGACAAGAAGCTCACCATCGGCATCAAGTTCGACCAGCCGGGGCTGGGGCTGAAGAAGCCGGACGGCACCTACGCCGGGTTCGACGTCGACGTGGCCAAGTACATCGCCAAGCAGCTCGGCGTCGACGAGAACAACATCACCTGGAAGGAAGCGCAGTCCGCGCAGCGCGAGGACCTGATCAAGAAGGGTGAGGTCGACTTCATCGTCGCCACCTACTCGATCACGGACAAGCGCAAGGCGGAGGTCTCCTTCGGCGGCCCGTACTTCGTGGCGCACCAGGACCTCCTGGTCCGCTCGGACGACAATGACATCACCGGGCCGGAGTCGTTGACCGGCAACAAGAAGCTGTGCTCGGTGAAGGGTTCCACGCCCGCGCAGAACGTCAAGGACAAGTACGCCAAGGACGTGCAGCTCCTCGAGCGCGCGACGTACAGCCAGTGCGTGACGTCGCTGCTCAACAAGGAGGTCGACGCGGTCACGACCGACGACATCATCCTGGCGGGCTACGCGTTGCAGCAGCCGGACAAGCTCAAGGTCGTCGGCAAGGGCTTCACCGACGAGAACTACGGCGTCGGCCTGAAGAAGGACGACACGCAGGGCCGCACCGCCATCAACGACGCGATCACCAAGATGGAGCAGGACGGCAGCTGGCTCACCGCGCTGAAGGCGAACGTCGGGCAGGCGAAGTACAACCTGCCGAGCGCGCCGCCGGCCATCGCGCCCTGACCCACGTCGGGCTGATCCGACCGAACAACACGGTGCGCCGCCGGCCGGCCCGGCGGCGCACCGTTCCTTATCCGGGAGGAGTCCCGAGCGGGGCTCTCCCGGTCCCGGACAGGCTTTTCGTTTCCTGACTCGCACCTACTTCCGCTAAAGACACCAGGGCAGGATTGGATACGGTGTTCGAATTCCTCGACAATCCCGACTACGACCTGGTCGGAGCTTTCTGGACAACCATCCAGCTCACGTTCTGGTCGGCGATCGGCTCGCTCATCTGGGGCACGCTGCTCGCCGCGATGCGCGTGAGCCCCGTGCCACTGATGCGGGCTTTCGGCACCGTGTATGTGAACACGTTCCGGAACACCCCGCTGACGGTGATCATCCTGTTCACGTCGCTGGGCCTTTCCTCGACGCTGGGGCTGCAGCTCGCGAACTCCGAGTCCTCCACGTCGCTGACGGACAACGCCTTCCGGCTCGCGATCCTCGGCTTCATCGCCTACACGTCCACCTTCGTGTGCGAATCCCTCCGGTCGGGCATCAACACCGTGCCCGTCGGGCAGGCTGAGGCGGCACGGGCGCTCGGGCTGTCCTTCGGCCAGGTGATGCGGCTGATCGTGTTGCCGCAGGCGTTCCGTTCCGTCGTGAACCCGTTGGCGAACGTGCTGATCGCGCTGCTGAAGAACACCACCGTCGCCGCGGTGATCGGTGTCGCGGAAGCCGCGCTGCTGATGTCCACGATGATCGAGAACGAGTCGGACCAGCTGTTCCTCGTTTTCGCCCTCTTCGCCGTCATCTTCGCCGCACTGGTGCTCCCGCTCGGGCTGCTCCTGGGCTGGCTCGCCAAGAAGGCCGAGGTCAAACGATGAGCGCTCCCTCCGTTCTCTACGACGCGCCGGGCCCGAAGGCCAAGGCGCGCAACATCATCTACAGCGTGCTGTTCGTGATCGCGCTGCTGGCCCTCGCCTACTTCATCTACTCGGGGTTCGACGCCAAGGGCCAGTGGGCGAGCGCCATGTGGAAGCCCTTCCTCGACGCCTCCACCTGGACGCAGTTCCTGTTGCCCGGCCTGGTCAACACGCTCAAGGCCGCCGCGCTGTCGATCGTGATCGCGTTACCCGTCGGCGCGCTGCTCGGCATCGGCAGGCTGTCCGAGCACCGGTGGATCCGCGTTCCGGCAAGCGTGATCGTCGAGTTCTTCCGCGCCATCCCGGTGTTGATGCTGATGGTGTTCGCGGCCGAGCTCTACGCCTACTACACCGACATCGACTCCGAGACCCGGCCGCTGTTCGCCGCCGTGACCGGCCTGGTGCTCTACAACGGCTCGGTGCTGGCCGAAGTGTTCCGCTCCGGCATCAGGGCGCTGCCGAGGGGACAGAGCGAGGCCGGCTACACGCTGGGCATGCGCAAGACGCAGGTGATGACGAACATCCTGCTGCCGCAGGCCGTCACCCTCATGCTCCCGGCGATCGTGAGCCAGCTGGTCGTGGTGCTGAAGGACACGGCGCTCGCCGGGCAGCTGACGATCGGCTACACCGAGCTGATCCGCACGTCCGGCACGATCACCGCGAACTTCAGCAACACCATCCCGACGCTGATCGTGGTCGCGATCCTCTACATCATCATGAACCTGATCCTCACCTCCTTCGCGTCCTGGCTGGAACGCAGGCTTTCCCGCAGGCGCAAGGCCCCACGGGCCTTGGGCGGCGGAGCCGAGCCGGTGCACATCAAGACCGACATGGACACCGGCGCAGCCGTCTGACCCGAGCAGTCGGACCCGAGCAGTCCGATCCGAGCCGCCGGGGCGAAAACCCTTACACACCAAGGGTTTTCCGCCCCGGCGGTTTTCAGTCCGGTGGGCTGTAGCCTGACTTGGCTCAAGATCGCTGATCTTGGGTAGGGTGCTGGCTGTTGAGCTGCGGTTTCGTCGTGTGAACGGCGAAAATCTGCGCACTAAGCGGCCGGTTCTAGGGGTCTGCCCATCGCTTCCCGGTTACGGCTTCAGCGACAAGCCGGCCGCGCCGGGGTGGGGGATCGAGCGGATATCCGACGCGTGGTGCGAGCTGATGGCCCGGGTCGGCTACCGGCGGTTCGGCGCCCAAGGCAGCGACTGGGGCACCAGCATCGGTCAACGGCAACCCGATCGGGTCGCCGGCATCCATCTCATGCCGCCGCTCGCACCGCCCGATCCGGCCACGTTGGACGACCTCACCGGTGCCGAGCGGGCGGCGCTCGCGACACTGCGGGAGGCGGACGAATGGGGCTCCGGATACTCGGCGCAGCAGTCGACCCGGCCGCAGACGGTCGGCTACGGGCTGGTCGACTCGCCGGCCGCCCTCTGCGCCTGGATCGTCGAGAAGTTCTGGTCGTGGACCGACTCCGGTGGCGACCTGCATCGAGTCATTACCCGGGATGAGCTGCTCGACAACCTGATGCTCTACTGGCTGCCCGGCACCGGTGCCTCATGCGCCCGGCTGTACTGGGAAAGCCTCCGGCAGGTCAACGAATGGATCTCCGGGTCGGCCGGCGCGCCGGTGACCGTACCCACCGGCTGTTCGGTCTTCCCCAAGGAGCTGCAGCGCCCGTCTCGGCGGTGGGCGGAGCGCCGGTTCCCGAACATCCGGTACTGGAACGAGCCCGGCAAGGGCGGCCACTTCGCGGCGTTCGAGCAGCCGGCGTTGTTCGTCGACGAGGTCCGGTCATTCTTCCGGCTGGTCCGCTGATGGTCTCCCGTACTCGGTAAGCGGCTGGCTAAAGATCAACAAGTGCCCATCGGGTGTCCGTACGTTGAAGTCGCGCATCCCGTAGGGCCGGTTAGCCAGTGGCTCGACGATTTCGGCGCCGCGGGCGCGCAGCTCGTCGTGGCAGGAATCGACGTCGTCGACGACAACCGTCACCCTGGCCGGGCCGACGCTGCTTTCGGCGTACAGGTGGAACTCGGCGGTGTCGCGGATCACGGCCGCGTAGCTAGGTGGGGTCTCCCAGGTGAATATGGTGTCGAATCCGAGCGCGTCCGTGAAGTACGACCACGCTGCCTGCACATCTCGGCACGGCAGCACGGGAACCGCCACCCGCATGACCATTCCGTCACCTTACCTAACTTTGGCTCAAGATCGCTGATCTTGGGTAGGGTGCTGGCTGTTGAGCTGCGGTTTCGTCGTGTGAACGGCGAAAATCTGCGCACTAAGCGGCCGGTTCTAGGCTGTCTCTCGTGGCGTATGTGCGCACGGTGAAGACGGCGTCGGGGGCCAGGGCGGTGCAGATCGTGCACTCCTCGCGTCGCGGGTCGCGGGACATCGAGCACATCGGCTCGGCGCATGACGATGCGGCGTTGGAGGCGCTCAGGGCGGTGGCGAGGCAGCGTCTGGCTGTGGGGCAGCCCGAGCTCGACTTTGGCCCGGACTTCGCGGCGTTGCAGGCCGGCAGTGGTGCTGGTGGTGCGCCGCTTGCGATCACGTCGTCGCGGATGGGGTACCTGTGGGACGCGCTCGGCCACGCCTACCAGCTGTTGGGGTTCGAGGAGGCCGCTGGTGGTGACGAGGTGTTCCGATTACTGGTGCTGGCACGGATCGTCGAGCCGACCAGCAAGCTGGACAGTCTGCGGGTGGTCGAGGAGGCAGGTTTCGACCCGCCGGCGTACGCGACCTCAAGCGGCGTCTGCCCGCGTTCGCGCACCTGACGGTCGTGTTCGCCGCCCTGGCCGTCAGCAGGTGGATCGAGCAGACCACCGGCTGGTCGATCAAGAAGTTCGTGCGCACCACCCGCCGCTACCGCACCATCAACATCCAGGCCGGCGAGCACACCCTCAAGGGTTTTCCGCCCCGGCGGTTTTCAGTCCGGTGGGCTGTAGTACACGTCCTGCTCGGTGGACATGATCCCCGGGTCGATCTTGGCGTTGAACACCACTTGGACTTTCACGTGTTTGGCCGCGTGCGGCACCGGGCCGGGCAGGTTCACGTGGACCACCGGGAACGGCGTCTGCTGCTGGGCACCGATCACGGGCTGGAACTTCCCGGACGCGATCACCGCGCCGTCGGAGCTCACCGACCAGTCCGCGTCATAGGGACCGGCGGAGACCTGGTCACAGGTGTACAGCCCGCCCCATTCGATCGCGGTGCCGAAATCCCGCCCCGCGATGTTCAACTGTCCATAACAGACACCTTCCCGCAGCTCGACCGCCTGCGCCGGCACCACCGTGGCGACAGCGGCGAGCCCGGCCAGCATCCCTGTCAGGGCAACGGTTTTCTTGCTCATCACAGCCTCCTAACTCCAGCAGACGACGCCGGAGTATTGCGTGAGCACGGCGCCGTTCCCATCCGGGGCGCCGGTCAACCCGGCGTAGTACACCTTTCCCGAGGCGCAGTACTGCGAGAATCCGGTGGCGGGCGCGCCGGCCTGTGCCACCATCGAATGCGCCCGTGGAGCCCCGGCTATCAGGTAGTTGCCCGTCGACGGGCCGACGAACTCGACCCTGCTGTTGTCCCCGCGGATGCCGTAGTACAGCAGTTCGGTCTGGATCTGCTGCAGCCCGTTTGCCTTGTCGTTGCAACCGGATGAGACCGTCAGCTGCATCCAGGACCCGTTCTGGTCGGAATCCGGATAGCCCTGCAGCCGCGCGGTGCAGTTGCCCTTGCCGAACGACGTGTCGGTGCTGGCCGACGCCGGCACGGCGGACAACAGAGCCACCACCGCGGCCAGTACGACCGCGAGCAGCCCCCGGATTTTGACGTGCTTCATCGAACCCCCCTCTACTGCCGATCACGCCCAGCGAGCACGACCGATACAAGGAATATCGCGAAATGTTTTCAATAGTCGAATGACGACCGCGCGCGGAAACGCGCCTTGAATCCCCAGAAATCCCCCCAGCCGCTCCATCCGGGAGCCGCCGGCCACCAAGAACGCTAGCAGCGCGGTCAGGCCTTCACAAGTCAGCTTCTCGGGTGATCAGTCCGAGCAGAGCCAGTCCAGTACGACGGCAGCCGTCCACGACTGGTCGGCGCTGCCCAGCGGTTTCCCGGTGAACGGCTCGTAGTACTCGCCGAACGCGCCGTCTTCGGTGAGCCTGATGCCGGCGTCGCGCAGCTTCCGCGCGCGCTCGTGCCAGCCGCGATGTTCGAAGGCCCAAAAGAAAACCCACGCGACGACCGGCCATTGTGGACCGCGCCAGTACTGGCGCGGGTTGAATCCCGGCCGCAGCGGCGACACCGACGGCGGGACCGGCGCCAGCAGACCTTCGTGACCGCACCATCGCTCACTGTCCAAAAGCGACAGAAGACGGAGCTGGACGTCGTCCGGCGCGCCACCGCACAGCAGCGGCGAAAATCCGGCGATGGTCTGGGTGTCGAGCCAGCGGCTGGTCCGCAGGTCGCGGTCGCGCGCCATGCCGGACACCGAATGGCAGCTCCCCGCCACCGCGGCGCGCGCTTTCTCCGCCCAGTCGGCCAGATCCGCCAGCTCGCCCGCCGGCTGCCCGAACTCCTCGCCCAGTTCGACCAGCACGTCGCAGGAGATCGCGAACAACGCCGTGATGAACACGTCGCCGACGAGAAAACTGGAATTCTCCACGATCTTGCGCTGGTCGTACCCCGCGCGGCGCATCTCTTCGATCAGCCACAGGTACCGGTCGTACTCGCGGTCCGTCGGGCGCTCGCTCGCGTCGCCCACGACACGGACGTCCTTGCGCACATAGGGAGGCAACGCCGCGCCGGGGTGCACCGCGTCGTACGGCACGTCCCACCGCGGGGAATTGTCCATTCCGGACTCCCAGCCGTGCACGATCGCGACCAGCCCGCTCGAACCCGGGGTGCGGTATTCGACCAGCCACCGATGCCAGGCGTACAGCGCGGGCCAGATCTTCCGGGCGAAGCGCTCCGCCGCGCGCCGGTCGTCCGGCGAAGATCGCCGCGCCACCTCCAGCACGCGCTGCACCGCGATGGCGTGCACCGGCGGCTGGCAGATGCCCGACGTGCGCACGTTGCGCGGGCCGTCCGGCGCCGCTTCGGTGCCCCACCTGTCCGGGCCGGGGAAGTAGGCGTCGTCGTCCGTGAAGACGATGTGCGGCACCATCCCGTTGCGCCACTGCGCGGCGAACAGCGTCTCCAACTCCGCTATCGCGCGCTGGACGTCCAGGCGCGCCAGGCCGATCGAGATGAACGCCGCGTCCCAGCTCCACATGTGCGGGTACAACCGGGGCGCGGCCGTGATGACCGCTCCCGTGTCGTTGTCCCGCAAGACCCTGGCGGCGCGGGCGGCCAGGGCCGCCTCCGGGTAGCGCGCAGGCCTGTCCCCCGTCGCGGTCGGGACGTCCACTGTCATTGCTTCGTCTCCAGGCAGCACGACGCGGCGGTTACACTTCTGTCAGGTCATTGAACATAAGTCCGCCCGGGAGATCCTGTCAACATGAGTCCGCCCCGTGCTGCCCCGCCGACGTCGGCCGGACACGTACTCGAGGTGCTGCGTGCCGAGGGCCCGCTGACGCGCCAGGAGCTGCAGGACCGCATCGGCCTGTCCCGGGTCACCCTCGTCGAGCGCCTCGACCTGCTACAGCGGCTCGGGCTGCTGCGCCAGACGGGGCACCGGGCGTCCAGCGGCGGCCGCCCGGCGGAGATTCTCGAAGCGAACGACGTCGGCCGCACCGCGCTGGTCGCCGACGTCGGCCAGCGGCACGCGACCATCGCGGTGGCGGACCTGCGTGGCACCGTGTTCGCCCAGGCCCACCGTCCGCTGCCGACCGGACATCTGCCTGGGGAAACGCTTTCCGGACTGCTGGCGACGGGCCGTGAATTACTCGCCGAGACGGGCCGGGCGGACAGCCTGTGCGCGATGGGGTTGAGCGTGCCGGGCCAGATCGACCACGAACACGGCATCACGGTGGCCCCGCCGAGTATGGCGGCCTGGCAGGGATTCCGGCTGCGGGAACCGTTCGGCGAGGCGCTTTCGGTGCCCGTGCTGCTGGAGAACGACGCGAACGCGCTGGCCTTCGGCGCCTACTGCGAACTCGGGCGCCCCGACGCCGCGCTGGTCGGGGTCAAGGTCGGCACCGGGATCGGCGCCGGGCTGGTGATCTCCAAGCGGACGCACCGGGGCGAGACGTCGTCCGCGGGCGAGATCGGTCACATCCGGATCGAGGGCAACGACCAGCGCTGCGACTGTGGCCGACGCGGCTGCGTCGCGGCCATCGCCAGCGGCCAGGCCGTGCTCCGACAACTGCGGCCCACAGGCGTCCGCACCGCCGAGGACGTGGTGCGGCGCGTACGCGCGGGCAATCCGGAGGCGGTGCGGGTG
Source organism: Amycolatopsis acidicola (assembly GCF_007713735.2). GTDB lineage: Bacteria > Actinomycetota > Actinomycetes > Mycobacteriales > Pseudonocardiaceae > Amycolatopsis_E > Amycolatopsis_E acidicola. The sequence goes on from NZ_VMNW02000026.1 coordinate 28,061, forward strand.
ACGGCCGCCGCGGGGCGGTTGGTCGGCACGGTGCTCGCCACTGTGGTCACGATCGTCAACCCGCGCTACCTGCGCGTCGGCGGCGCTATCGGCGTACTTCCGCCGTTCCTCGACGCGCTGCGGGACGCTGTGCTCGCCAACGCGCACACGTCGGCGCGAGACGGGGTGGATGTGGGCGCGTGCGTACTGGGCTCGAACACCACGCTCGCCGGTGTGGCCGGGCTGGTGGCGGACGAGGTGCTCTCCCCGGCGGCCGTGGACGCACTCGTCGTGCCGGAAACGTCCCCGGTGCCATGAACGGACCGGTATAACTCAGGGGTGACCGAGCTGGGGTTCGAACCGATCCGCCCGCCCTACGTCGTGCTCAACGACGCACCGGTCGGCGAAGGCGGCACGGAGGACCTGCTCGGCACGGCCGAAACAGCGCGCAACCTGGCGGAACTGATTCTCGCTTCGCGCGCGGCCGCGCCGTTCACGCTCGCCGTCGACGCGCGCTGGGGCATGGGCAAGAGCAGCCTGATGCGCACCCTCTCCAGCACGCTCGAGAACAACGAGCCCGACGCCGTGTCCACGGTCTGGTTCAACGCGTGGACGTCGGCGCGTGCCGACGCGGTCGAGGGCCTGATCAAATCCGTGCTGTTCTCCTTCGACCGCAATGTGGTCCGCCGGACGGTGCGCGGGCTGCTCCGGCGCACCCAGGTGGTCGGTGCCCTGCGAGCGGCCACGCTGGTCGCGTCGAGCTTCTTCGGGTTCGCCCATGCGGTGGACGAGATCTGGCGAGCGCTGGCACTGGATGCCAAGTCCCGCAACGAGATCAAGGCCGTCGTCCGGGACATGGCGCAGGACTGGCTCGCGCGCGGCGGGAAGGGCACGAACCGCAGGCTGCTGGTCGTGTTCATCGACGACCTCGACCGCTGCGCCGACGATCGCGTGTTCGCGGTCTGCGAGGCGATCAAGCTCTACCTCGACGTGCCGGGAATCGTGTTCGTCCTCGGCTGCGACCAGGTCGTACTGGGGCAGGCCGTGGGCGGGACGGCGGGCGCGCAGTACCTGGAGAAGATCATCCAGGTCAACTACCCGATCCCGGCGCCGGGTGAGGAAGAGGCACAACGCCTTGTCAACGGGTACGTCGAGCACTCGGGCACGGCGCATCTGTTCGATGACTCGATGAAGCGGCTGCTGGTGGAGCGCACCGGCCGCAACCCGCGTCGGATCAAGCGCCTGATCAACAGCTTCGTGCTCGAACACCGGCTCAACCGGAGCTGGGACGACCTCGGCGCGAAGAACCTGGTGAAAGTGGTGCTGCTGCAACACTTCTACCCCACGTTCTACCGGAACATGCTCAGCGGGACCGACCGCGACCCGGTCCGCGAGTTCGTCGACTACCTCGTCTTCCGCGGATTCGTCCGGCAGCACAGCGAGGGCGACCCGCTGCGGTGGCGCCGGTTGTTCGACGCGGTGAAGCTCGCCCCGCCAAGCGAGGACGCGGACGGGGCAGAGCTCGAAGCGAGCCTGGCGGAGCTGGAAAAGCAGCTCCCGGTGGAGTTCCCGGAACTGGCCGGGGACCGGGAATTCGTGTCACTGGTGGAAAGTCTCTTCGTCGATTCGGTCGAGTGGCAGCGGCTCATCCAGCAACCCCTCGTTTCGCAGGCTTCCTCCTTCGCCGGCCCCCGCGACCTGCGCCGATTGCGGGTGCTGTGGATCGATGACTATCCGGACGGGAACCGCTGGCCCATCGACCAGCTCGAAGCGGGCGGCGCGAAGGTCGAGTCGGTCACCGACCGGGCGGGCGCGCTCGCGGCGCTTTCCCGGCTACGGCCGAACGTGCTGATCTCCGACGTCCGCCGGGGCGACGACGACAAGGCCGGCTTCACCGATCTGGCGTACCTGCGCGACAACGGCCTGTACGGCGGACCGGCGTTCTTCTACTGCGGGCAGGTCACGCCCGCGCGCGTCAGGGCGGCGAAGCAGCTCGACGCGGAGATCACGAACGACCCCGGCGAGCTGCTTTCCCTGATCGACGAATCGGCCTAGTTCTTCTTGCGGCGGAACAGGTTCGTGCCGAGCCAGACCAGCGGGTCGTACTTGCGGTCGGCCACCCGCTCCTTCATCGGGATCAGCGCGTTGTCGGTGATGTGGATGCCCTCCGGGCACACCTCGGTGCAGCATTTGGTGATGTTGCAGTAGCCGAGGCCGTGCTCGTCCTGTGCGGCGTCACGCCGGTCGGCCACGTCGAGCGGGTGCATCTCCAGTTCCGCGATGCGCATCAGATACCGCGGGCCGGCGAAGTTCGCCTTGTTCTCCTCGTGATCGCGCACCACGTGACAGGTGTTCTGGCACAGGAAGCATTCGATGCACTTGCGGAACTCCTGCGAGCGTTCCACGTCGACCTGCTGCATCCGGTAGTCGCCCGGCTTCAGGTCCGCGGGCGGCGTGAACGACGGGATCTCGCGCGCCTTCGTGTAGTTGAAGGACACGTCGGTCACCAGGTCGCGGATCACCGGGAACGTGCGCATCGGGGTGACGGTGATGACCTCGGCCTCGTCGAAGACCGACATCCGGGTCATGCACAGCAGCCGCGGTTTGCCGTTCACCTCCGCCGAACACGACCCGCATTTGCCCGCCTTGCAGTTCCAGCGCACGGCCAGATCGGAGGCCTGGGTGGCCTGCAGCCGGTGGATGATGTCGAGCACCACCTCGCCCTCGTTCACCTCCACGGTGAAGTCCTGCAGCTCGCCGCCCGTGTCGTCACCACGCCAGACGCGGAAGTTCGCCTTGTAGGTCATGCCTTCCTCCGCGGGTGCTCGACCAGCTCGTCGTCGGTGTAGTACTTCTCCAGCTCGGCGATCTCGAACAGCTCCAGGAGATCGCCCCGCATCGGCTCCTGGTCCTTGATCGTGACGGTCACCCCCGGCGCCAGCGGGTCCTCGCTCGACGACGCGCACACCAGCAGTTTGTTGCGCCACTGGGCATCCATCTTCGGATGGTCGTCGCGGGTGTGCCCGCCGCGGCTTTCCGTGCGCAGCAAGGCGGCGCGCGCCACGCATTCGCTGACCACCAGCATGTTGCGCAGATCGAGCGCGAGGTGCCAGCCAGGGTTGAACTGCCGGTGCCCTTCCACCGTGACGTTGCGGATGCGCTGCTTGATCTCTTCGAGCTTGGTCAGCGCCTGCTCGATCTCCTCGGCCTTGCGGATGATCCCGACGAGATCGTTCATCGACTGCTGCAGCTCACCGTGCAGGGTGTACGGGTTCTCCTCGATCCCCTCCGCCGGCGGGTCGAACGGCACCAGCGCCACCTTGGCCGCTTCGTCCACATCGGACTGGGCGATCGCGGGGCGCTCCTTCAGACCCTCCACATAGGACGCCGCGCCGAGCCCGGCACGTCGGCCGAACACCAGCAGGTCCGACAGCGAGTTCCCGCCGAGGCGGTTCGAGCCGTGCATCCCGCCGGAGCACTCGCCCGCCGCGAACAGCCCTGGCACCGTGGAGGACGCCGTGTCCGGGTCCACCTCGATCCCGCCCATGACGTAGTGGCAGGTGGGCCCGACCTCCATCGGCTCGGCGGTGATGTCGACGTCGGCCAGTTCCTTGAACTGGTGGTACATCGAGGGCAGCCGCCGCTGGATCTCCTCCGCGGTCAGCCTGCTGGCGATGTCGAGGAACACCCCGCCGTGCGGGGAACCGCGCCCCTCTTTGACCTCCGAGTTGATCGCCCGCGCCACCTCGTCGCGCGGCAGCAGATCCGGCGTGCGCCGGTTGTTGTCCGCGTCGGCGTACCAGCGATCGGCCTCTTCCTCGCTTTCCGCGTACTGGCCTTTGAACACGTCCGGCACGTAGCCGAACATGAACCGGTCTCCCTCGGAGTTCTTCAGCACCCCGCCGTCGCCGCGGACGCCTTCGGTGACCAGGATTCCCTTGACGCTCGGCGGCCAGACCATCCCGGTGGGGTGGAACTGGACGAACTCCATGTTGATCAGCGTCGCCCCCGCGCGCAGTGCCAGCGCGTGCCCGTCACCGGTGTACTCCCAGGAGTTCGAGGTGACCTTGAACGACTTGCCGATGCCGCCGGTGGCCAGCACCACCGCCGGCGCCTCGAACAGCACGAACCGGCCGCTCTCCCGCCAGTACCCGAAGGCGCCTGCGATGCGGCCGTTGTCCTTGAGCAGCTCGGTGACCGTGCACTCGGCGAAGACCTTCACCCGCGCCTCGTAGTCGCCGTACTTCTCCTTGTCCTCCTGCTGCAGCGAAACGATCTTCTGCTGCATGGTGCGGATCAGCTCGAGCCCGGTGCGGTCACCGACGTGCGCGAGCCGCGGGTACGTGTGCCCGCCGAAGTTGCGCTGGCTGATCCGCCCGTCCTTGGTGCGATCGAACAACGCGCCGTAGGTCTCCAGCTCCCAGACCCGGTCCGGGGCCTCCTTGGCGTGCAGTTCGGCCATCCGCCAGTTGTTCAGGAACTTGCCGCCGCGCATCGTGTCGCGGTAGTGCACCTGCCAGTTGTCGTTGGAGTTGGCGTTGCCCATCGACGCCGCGCAGCCACCTTCGGCCATCACGGTGTGCGCCTTGCCGAACAGGGATTTGCAGACCACCGCGACGGACAGCCCGCGTTGCCTTGCTTCGATGACGGCCCGCAGACCGGCGCCGCCGGCGCCGATCACCACCACGTCGTAGCTGAGCCGTTCGACCTCTGTCATAAACGATGCACCTTTGACTTCGTTGTCAGTTCACGAACCGCGGATCGGCGAACACGCCGCTGGACACGAGCATCACGTAGAGGTCGGTGAGGACCAGCGTGCCCAGTGTCGTCCACGCGAGCTGCATGTGCCGGGTGTTGAGCTTGCTCACCTGGGTCCAGACCCAGTACCGCGCCGGATGTTTGGAGAAGTGCTTCAGCCTGCCGCCGGTGATGTGCCGGCACGAGTGGCAGGAAAGGGTGTACGCCCACAGCAGCACCACGTTGGCGACGATGATGATGTTGCCGAGCCCGAAGCCGAACCCGCCGGTCTTCCCGTGGAACGCGACGACGGCGTCGTAGGTGTTGAGCACCGAGACGATCATCGCCACGTAGAAGAAGTAACGGTGCACGTTCTGCACGATCAGCGGCAGCCGCGTCTCGCCGGTGTACTTCGCGTGCGGTTCCGCCACCGCGCACGCCGGCGGGGAGAACCACACCGACCGGTAGTAGGCCTTGCGGTAGTAGTAGCAGGTCAGCCGGAACCCGAGCAGGAACGGCAGGACCAGCACGCCGAGCGGGAGCCAGGCCGGGAAGTCCCCGAACCACTGCCCGAGGTGGCTCGAACCCGGCGCGCACGACGTCGAGACGCAGGGCGAATAGAACGGCGTCAGGTAGTGGTACTCGGGCACCCAGTACGCCGTGCGGACGAACGCCCTGATCGTCGCGTAGATGACGAAGGTGGCCAGGCCCAGCGTGGTGAGCAGCGGTGACAGCCACCAGCGGTCCGTGCGCAGGGTGCGCTCGGCGATCCGGGCCCGGCCCCCTCGTACGGCGGGGCCGGCGCTTCGCGTCGGCGCGCTCACTTGTGATCGGGGTGGTAGCCGCCGACGCCCTCGTCGTCCGCGCCGTGCCACAGCGCGGGGTCGTACGGGTCGTCGGGGATCTTCACGACCTGCGAGCGGTCGACCGGTTTCGGCTGGGCCGGGATCGGGCTGTCGAGGTCGGCCGCGTCGATGTCGAGCCGGTCCACGTCGTTGACGAGCCGCCGCACGGCCGAGGCGTCGCCGTAGCGCGAGCGCAGCGCGCCTACGCACTGTCGCAACTGCCCGATCGTCCGGCGCAGCTCCGTGAGTTCTGTGGTGGACATGCATCCTCCCGGATCAGTTCGGCGGCGGAGCCGTCAGCTAGCGACTCTGCCGTTCTGCTTTCAATGTGACAAGTAGCACACAGCAGGTAGTTTGCGTGATCGGCGTCACCTTAAACGATCTTCTTAATCGATTTTGATCCGGGGATGAGACGAACTACTGTGGGCACAGTCACGACCTAGCGACGCCAGCGCTGCCGTTGCGGACCACCACACTCTCCGTGATCTGAGGCGGTATCAGTGCAGGAAGTCCCCATCCATCCGATCGTCGAAGAAGTCACCCAGCGCATTGCCGAGCGCAGTGCGGCCACCCGCGCCGGATATCTGGAGCGGATGGCGGCCGCGCGTTCCGAAGGACCGGTGCGCGCCGGCCTGGCGTGCAGCAACCTCGCCCACGGGTTCGCCGCGTGTGGCGGCAGCGACCGGCTCGCCGTCCGCGGGCTGCGCAAGCCAGGGGTCGCGATCATCTCGGCGTACAACGACCTGCTCTCCGCGCACCAGCCGCTGCGGGAATACCCGGAGTGGATCAAGACGGCGGCCCGCGAGGCGGGTGGAGTGGCGCAGTTCGCCGGGGGCGTGCCCGCGATGTGCGACGGGATCACCCAGGGCCGGGCGGGAATGGAACTGTCCCTGTTCAGCCGTGAGGTCATCGCGATGGCGACGGGGATAGCGCTTTCCCACGAGATGTTCGACGGGGCGCTGCTGCTCGGCGTGTGCGACAAGATCGTGCCGGGGTTGTTGATCGGTGCCCTGTCCTTCGGCCACCTGCCGGCGATCCTGGTGCCGGCGGGGCCGATGGCTTCGGGCCTGCCGAACAAGGAAAAGGCCCGCGTGCGACAGCTGTTCGCGGAGGGCAAGGCGACGCGGGAGGACCTGCTGGAGGCCGAGTCGGCGTCGTACCACTCGGCCGGTACCTGCACGTTCTACGGCACGGCGAACTCGAACCAGCTCGTCGTCGAGGTGATGGGCCTGCACCTGCCGGGCGCGAGCTTCGTCCAGCCGGGTACGCCGCTGCGCCGCGCGCTCACCGAAGAAGCCGGGCGCCGGATCGTGGCGCTTTCGCGGGACGACGAGTACACGCCGCTGGCGGAGGTGATCAGCGAGCGGTCCGTGGTGAACGCGGTGGTTTCGCTGCTGGCCACCGGCGGGTCGACGAACCACACGATGCACCTGGTCGCGGTCGCCGCGGCCGCGGGGATCCAACTCACCTGGGACGATTTCGCGGATCTTTCGTCGGTCGTGCCGCTGCTGGCGAACGTGTACCCCAACGGCAGCGCGGACATCAACCACTTCCACGCGGCGGGTGGCGTCCAGTTCCTGATCGGCACGCTGCTCGACGCCGGGCTGCTGCACGAGGACGTGCGCACGGTCGCCGGTGACGGGCTCTCGCGCTACCGCAGCGAGCCGGTGTTCGACGGGGATCGCTTGGTGTGGCGGGAAGTTCCGGCCCGCAGCCTCGACGAAGCCGTGTTGCGGCCTGTTTCCCACCCGTTCGCGCCGGACGGTGGCTTGCGGATGGTGAGCGGCAACCTCGGGCGCGCGGTGACGAAGGTGTCCGCCGTGGCCGCGGAGCACCGCGTGGTGCGGGCTCCGGCGCGGGTTTTCGGTACGCAGCAAGAGTTCGACGAGGCTTTCCGGGCGGGTGAGCTGGACCGGGACGTGGTCGTGGTGATCCGCGGTCAGGGGCCGGGCGCGAACGGGATGCCGGAGCTGCACGGCCTCACCCCCGCGCTCGGCGCGCTGATGGACCGCGGGCACCAGGTCGCGCTGGTGACGGACGGGCGGATGTCGGGGGCTTCGGGCAAGGTGCCGTCCGCCATCCAAGTGACTCCGGAGGCTGCCGCCGGTGGCCCGCTGGCACGGATCGCCGACGGCGACGAGATAGTGCTGGACGCGAACGCCGGCACGTTGGAGGTGCTGGTCGGCGAAGCGGAGCTCGACGCGCGGCCGGTGTGGGACGCGGCGCCCGACGAGGCCTCGTGGGTCGGCACCGGACGCGAGTTGTTCACCGCGCTGCGCCGCGCGATCGGCCCGGCCGACCAGGGCGCGAGCGTGTTCGGCCCGGTCACCCCGGGGCACTTCGGCGCCCCCGCACGAGTTTGAGGAGAGTTTTTCGTGAGTAACGAGTTGCTGGAGCTTTCGCCGGTGATGCCGGTCGTGGTCGTTGACGACGTCGCGGACGCCGTGCCGGTGGCGGAAGCGTTGGTGGCGGGCGGAATCCGGGTGATCGAACTGACGCTGCGGACGCCGGTGGCGCTCGCGGCGATCGAGGCTGTGGCGGCGCAGGTGCCGGAGATCGTGATCGGCGCGGGCACGGTGACCACCCCGGACGAGGCGAAGCAGGCCGCCGACGCGGGCGCGAAGTTCTTCGTGACGCCCGGGTGCACGGACAGGTTGCTGGAGGCACTGTTCGCCTCCGGGCTGCCGTTTTTGCCCGGGGCGGCGTCGGTCTCCGAGGCGATGCGCTTGGCCGAGCACGGGGTCACGGCGATGAAGTTCTTCCCCGCCGAGGCGAGTGGCGGTGTCGCGTACCTGAAGGCGATCGCCGGGCCTTTGCCCGGTTTGCGCTTCTGCCCCACCGGCGGCGTGACGATCAAGAACGCGCCGGAGTATTTGGCACTGTCCACAGTGGGCTGTGTGGGAGGCACCTGGCTGACGCCGAGGGATGCCGTGGCGGCCAAGGACTTCGGGCGGATCACCGAACTGGCACGGGAGGCTGCCGCCTTGCGGTGAGGTTGTGAGGGCAGTTCCGGCGGCAACGGGGCGCGGCGGTGGGGCGGGGCAGGCGCGGCGGCTGCTGCGGCGGTGGCGCGGCGGCTGCTGCGGCGGTGGCGCGGCGGCTGCTGCGGCGGTGGCGCGGCGGTGGGGTTTCGGCGGCGGGGCTCCCGCGGCCCGGCGGGACCGGCGCGGCAACGGGGCGCGGCTGCGGCGATGAGGCGGCACGCGCGCAGCCGCTACGGCGGCGAGGCTCCCGCGGCCCGGCGGGACCGGCGCGGCAACGGGGCGCGGCTGCGGCAGAGAGGCCGCGCGGCAGCGGGGCATGGTGGTCGAGCTGTGGTGGTGAGGCGGCGGGGCACGGCGATGGTGCTGCGGCTGATGCTGCGAGGCGGCAGTAGGGGCTGGTCGGCGCGAGGCGATGGATGGGGCCCGTGGCGGTGAGGCAACGGCGGAGGCGCGCGGGTGACGCGGCGGCGATGGTGGTGGTGGTGGGCTGCGGGTCGTGGGGCAACGGATGTGGGCTGCGGTGAAGGCGCTGCGTTAGTGAGGCGGCAGCGAGCCTGCGGGCGCAGGGGTTGCGGTGGTGGTCGATGGGTGGCTTCATCGAGCGCGGGCCCCATGAACACCAGCTGGCCACACGCGAAGAACTGAACCCGGCGTTGGCGTGGCGGCGGCACTAATCTGTGCGCCGTGAGCTGGGACTGGTTCACGGATCCGGATTACTGGGCGTCACGGCTGGCGTTCCAGAGAGTGCTCGCTGCGCTCTACCTCATCGCCTTTCTCGTGGCGGTGAACCAGTTCCGGGCGTTGATCGGCACGAATGGGCTGCTGCCCGTGCCGCGGTTCGTGCGGCGGGTGCCCTTCCGGCGGGCGCCCAGCGTCTTCCAGTTCCACTACTCGGATCGCTTCTTCGCCGCAGTCGCGTGGACCGGGGCGGTGATCTCGGCCGCGCTGGTGCTCGGACTGTGCGATTCGGTGCCCGTCTGGGCCTCGATACTGGTGTGGGCGGCGCCGTGGGTGCTGTACCAGTCGATCGTCAACGTCGGGCAGATCTGGTACTCGTTCGGCTGGGAATCCTTGTTGCTGGAAACGGGTTTCCTCGCGATTTTCCTCGGCCCAGCAGATACCGCGCCGCCGGTGCCGGTGCTGTGGCTGCTGCTGTGGGTGCTGTTCCGGGTGGAGTTCGGCGCCGGGATGATCAAGATGCGGGGAGCCCCGTGCTGGCGCGACCTGACCTGCCTGTACTACCACCACGAAACCCAGCCCATGCCCGGCCCGCTGAGCTGGTACTTCCACCATCTGCCCAAACCGCTGCACAGGCTGGAGGCATTGGCCAGCCACGCGACCCAGCTGGTGGTGCCGTTCGCGCTGTTCGCCCCGCAGCCCGCCGCAGGCATCGCCGCATTGCTCATACTCGTCACGCAGGCATGGCTCGTCGCCAGCGGCAACTTTTCCTGGCTCAACCTCCTCACCATGACTCTCGCACTGTCCGCTTTGGACAGTCATTTGCTCCCGTTTTCCGCTCCCACGCTGGCGGAACCGCCGTTGTGGGACCGGGTGCTGATCCTCGTCGTGACCGCGCTGCTGCTCGTGCTGAGCTACCGGCCCGCGCGGAACCTGTTCTCGGGCAAGCAACTCATGAACTACAGCTTCGACCGGCTGCACCTGGTGAACACCTACGGCGCGTTCGGCACCGTGACCCAGATCCGGCACGAGGTGGTGATCGAAGCCACCGACGAACCGGAGCTCGGGCCGGACACGGTGTGGCGCGAGTACGAGTTCAAAGGCAAACCGGGCGATCCGCGACGGCGGCCACGGCAGATCGCGCCGTACCACCTGCGGCTGGACTGGATGATGTGGTTCGCCTCGCTGTCCTCCAGCTACGCCGACGCCTGGCTGGAGCCCCTCGCGGAGAAGCTGCTCGCCGCCGACCCGGAAACCCTCAAACTCCTGCGGCACGACCCCTTCGAGGGCCGGCCGCCGACTTTCCTGCGGGCACGGCTCTTCCGCTACCGGTTCACGACTCCCGCCGAACGCCGCGCCACCGGCGAGTGGTGGGTGCGCACGCCACGCGGCCCGGCCTTGCGCGCGGGACGACTCGGCCCGGACGGCGCCGCCGTCGCCGCCGAGTGAAGCGGAGCGGGGACACGCTGCGGCGGAATCGCACGACGGAACGACGGAACTGCGCGACCGTGCTGCCTCGCGACCGCGCCCCGAGGCAGCACAATCGCGCGGCACGGCGGCACGGCGGCACAACCTCTTGGCAGTGCGGCGAGGCGACATGGCAGCGGGGCGGTATGACGGCATGACGCCACCAGAGGGTGGCCGCGTGACGGCGCGGTCACGTAGCAACGGGGGCGGCATGGCAGCGCATTGCAGGGCACGGCAGCGCGGCGGCACGAAGGCATGGCGGCGCGTGGCGCCACAACAGCGTGGCGGCCTGAGGATGGATGTGCCGTGTCAGTAATCTCGGATCAGTGATCCGGTGGGCGGGTCAGTCACTCACCGCGTCGTCGAGGAGGGTGGATTCGGCGCCTGCGTTCTTCAGCTCGTCCCGGACCACGGCGTACGCGAGGCCCTGCGGATATCCCTTGCGCGCCAACGTCCCCAGCAGACGGCGGGTGGCCGTCTGCTCGTCCACCGAGGTCATCGACCGCATCCGTTTGCGGACCAGTTCCCTGGCCCGCTGCTCCTCGGACTCGCGGTCGATCTCCCCCGCTGCTTGGGCGGCGACCTCACTGTCGACGCCCTTCCGCTTCAGCTCGGCGACCAGCGCGGTGCGCGCCAGGCCCTGGTACGCATGCCGCGAACGCACCCACTGCTCGGCGAACGCCGCGTCGTCCACCAGGCCGGAGCTGTCCAGCTTACCCACCATGCGCTCGGCGAGCTCGTCCTCGAAACCCTTGCGCCGCAAGGCTTTACGCAGCTCGTCCTTCGTGCGCGCCCGGACGGCCAAGAGGTCGAAACAGACCTCTTTGGCCTTCTTCCACGCCTCCTCCGGCGACAGCTCCGCCGGATCGACCTTCGCCATACCTCTCGCTTTTCCGCGCGAACCCTCAGAACTCGACCGGCGCCGGGGCGGTGTCCTCGGCGTCGAGCTGGGCGCCGATCCCCAGCTTCTCCTTGATCCGCTTCTCGACCTCGTTGGCGATGTCCGGGTTGTCGAGCAGGAACTTCCGCGCGTTCTCCTTGCCCTGCCCCAGCTGATCGCCCTCGTACGTGTACCAGGCGCCGGACTTGCGCAGGATGCCCTGGTCGACACCCATGTCGATGAGCGAACCCTCGCGGGAGACGCCCTTGCCGTAGAGGATGTCGAACTCGGCCTGCTTGAAGGGCGGGGCGACCTTGTTCTTCACGACCTTGACCCGGGTGCGGTTGCCGACCGCGTCCCCGCTGTCCTTCAGTGTTTCGATGCGGCGGACGTCGAGCCGGACCGAGGCGTAGAACTTCAGCGCCTTACCACCGGTGGTGGTCTCCGGGGAGCCGAACATGACGCCGACCTTCTCGCGCAGCTGGTTGATGAAGACCGCGGTGGTGCCGGAGTTGGCCAGCGCACCGGTGATCTTCCGCAGGGCCTGGCTCATCAGGCGGGCCTGCAGACCCACGTGCGAGTCACCCATCTCGCCCTCGATCTCGGCGCGGGGCACCAGCGCGGCCACCGAGTCGATCACCAGGATGTCCAGCGCGCCGGAGCGGATCAGCATGTCCGCGATCTCCAGCGCCTGCTCACCGGTGTCCGGTTGAGAGACCAGCAGCGCGTCGGTGTCCACCCCGAGCGCCTTGGCGTACTCCGGGTCGAGCGCGTGCTCCGCGTCGATGAAGGCCGCGATGCCGCCCGCCTTCTGCGCGTTGGCCACCGCGTGCAGGGCGACCGTGGTCTTACCGGAGGATTCCGGGCCATAGATCTCGACGACGCGGCCGCGGGGCAGGCCCCCGATGCCGAGCGCGATGTCCAGCGCGATGGCGCCGGTGGGGATCACGGCGATCGGCGCGCGGCCCTCGTCCCCGAGGCGCATCACCGATCCCTTGCCGTACTGCTTGTCGATCTGGGCGAGCGCGAGCTCGAGCGCCTTGTCCTTGTCGGGTGCTGCTGCGGGCATGGATTCCACCTCGCTGGTCGGAGCCTGTGGGGCTTGGTTGCTGTTTTGAGCTGTTGGGCCCGACACTACGGGCGGGGGCCGACAGTTTCGGACCGTGGCGATCAATCTGTGGACAGCCGACCCCGATGTGCACAACACGATAGCCGAACACCTGTTCGACGCAAGGACTGACACACCCTCGTCGCGGATTTTTCCGCGCAAGCCGTCAGCGGCGTTCGACCAGTGACGTTCGGCCAGCGGCGTTCGGTCAGCGGCGTTCGGCCGGCACGTCGAAGGCCTGGCACACCTCACGCCAGATCTCCTTCGCGGACAGCCCCGCGGCCAGCGCCTCGTCCACTGTCCTGCCGCCGAGCGAACTGAACACGTGGTCCTTGGCCATCGTCTCGGCGCGGACGGGGCCGAACTCGTCGGACATCAACCTTCGGAAAACGGTGATACGCATCGGGACCAGCGTAGCTACCCTGGATCGATGGACGGCTCCCAGAGCGGCTGGCTGCTCACGATCGCTTCGATCCTCACCCTGATCGCGGCGATCGTGGTGGCGTTGGGCGCGCTCTGGTCGATGCGCAAGCGCAAGTGATTCCCATTCCCCGAAAATGAGAATATCATTCTCTCCCAGTGTCGATCACCGGCGGAGAGGACGGCGGGCATGGCGACATTCGTGCTGGTGCACGGCGGAGGCCACGGCGGCTGGTGCTACCAGCCTCTCGTCGGGGTGCTCCGCGAGGCGGGCCACGAGGTATACGCCCCGACGCTGACCGGCCTCGGCGAACGGTCCCATCTGCTCGGCCCGCACGTGGACCTCGGCCTGCACATCGAGGACATCGCGGCCGTGCTGCGCTACGAAGACCTGCGCGATGTCGTCCTCGTCGGGCACAGCTACGGCGGGATGGTGATCACCGGCGCCGCGGACAGGGCGGCCGAGCGCGTGGGCAAGCTGGTCTATCTGGACGCGGCGACCCCGGCCGGCGGGCAGTCGCTCGTGGACATCGCGGGCCCGATCATGAACGAGGCCCGCAAGCACGGGAAGGTGGTCGACGGGATCGAACTGGTCCTGCTGCCGTCGCCGGGCGCGGGCGCCTTCTACGGCCCGGCCGACCCGGATGTGGTGGCGTGGATGGACGAACGGCTGACGGCTCATCCCTGGCCCTGCTTCGAGCAGCCGCTCGAACTCACCGACGAGGACGCGCTGCGGGCGATCCCGCAGTACCACGTCGTGTGCACCAGCACGCTCGCCACGAGGGACCCGGAACTCGTCGCCGGGGCCAGGAAAGCGGGCAGGCTCTGGGACATCGACACCGGGCACGACCTGATGATCACCGAACCACGCGCCGTCGCCGACGCGCTGCTGGAGATCGCGGCGGCTCAGGTCCCCGGCTGGACGGTCTGTTCGAAGTAGTCGGCCAGTTTCGACGCCGTGAGCGGGGCCTGGTCGCTGCCCGTCTTCTGGTAGACGACCCCGGCCAGCGGGCGGTCGGCCACGCTGAACACCAGCACCGCCGACGTCCGCCCGGACGCCGCGGAGTAGCTGCCCGACAGGCCGTTCCCCTTCCACGGCGCCTGGATCTGGTCCCCGCCAACGGAACTGAGCAGCCGGTCGGTGTACTCCTTGATCGTCGCCGCGCTGGTGCCGTGCAAATAGGTCACCTGCGCCCCGGCGAGCGCGGGCGCCGAGCACGTGGCCAGCACCCCGATGTCCTGCCCGGACGGCGGGGCGATGTCCCCGCTGCCCGCGCCCGCGGCGCACTGGCTGGTGTCGGCGACGTCGCCTGCCAGCTGGCGCATGCAGCTGGTGAAGCCCTTCGAATCGGCCTGGCCGGGCTGTTTGCACTGGTCGGCGCTGAGCGTGGTGGCCGAGGAGCTCGACGGCCACAACGCGTACGTCAGCCCGCCGGCGAGCAGCACGACCACAGCGGCGACGATCCCGATGACGAGCTTCTTCTTGCCGCCCTTGGGTTTCGGCGGCGCCTGCGCCGGCAGGCTCGGGAAGTTCGACGGGTACTGCTGGTAGTTCGGGTACCCGCCGGGCGGGGTCCCGGGCACGTTCGCGACCTGCGGCGGGGCGTACGAATGCGGCGGCGGCGGTGCCGGCGGGACGCCGGTGGCGGCGACCTGCCCCTCCACGTTCTGGGTGCGCATGCTGATGCCGTCGCCGTTCACGTGGTGCGCGCCGAGCGCGACCGCCGTCTCCGGCTGGTCGAGGCTGGCTGGGACGACGCCGAGCTTCTCCGAGATCATCGCGCCCACCAGCGGCAGCCGGCTGGAGCCGCCGACAAGGTAGATGCCGACGAGCCGGTCCGGGGAGAGCCCGGCGGCCTGCACGGTGCGCGACAACAGCTCGACGCTGCGCAGCATCGCCGGGCGGACGAGCGCCTCCAGCTCGCCGCGCGTGACCAGCACATCGGTGAACGGCTCGGGCATCGGCACCTCTGTCTGCGGGTGCCGTGACAGGGATTCCTTGGCCGCCTTGACGTCTTCCTGCAACGCGCGGCGCGTGCGCCGGTCCGCCGTCGACTCCGGGCGCAGCAGGCGCTGCCAGCGCTGCGGGTCGCGGTGCGAGACCTCGCGACCAACGTGCACCATCAGCGCCTGGTCCACGTCGAGGCCGCCGAGGTCGGGCAGGCCGTCCTCGGCCAGCACGGTGAACCCGTTCTGGGTCGCGCCGACCACCGCGACGTCAAAGGTGCCCGCGCCGAGGTCGTACACCGCCAGCGCCTGGCCCGGCGCGAGCGTTCGGCCGGGGAAGGACGCGAAATGCGCGGCCGCGGCGACCGGCTCCGGCACGAGGTGGATCGGGCCCT
Source organism: Amycolatopsis acidicola (assembly GCF_007713735.2). Taxonomy (GTDB): domain Bacteria; phylum Actinomycetota; class Actinomycetes; order Mycobacteriales; family Pseudonocardiaceae; genus Amycolatopsis_E; species Amycolatopsis_E acidicola. Next base: position 43,501 of record NZ_VMNW02000026.1, read on the forward strand.
TGATGCCCGCCAGCCGCGCCGCGGACAGCAGCACGTTGCGGCGCACCGGGCCCCACTGCGCGGGGTGGGTGAGCCGGACCTCGTCCGGCTGCTCCCCGCCGAGCTGGCGCGTGGTCTCGTCCAGCACCCGGCGCAGCACCGCGGCCAGCGTCTCGTTCACCGGCACGATGTCCTGGCCCAGCAACAGGGTCTGCTCGTCGACCCGGCGTTTGGGGTTGGGCTCGAACCTCGTCGGGTCGAGGCGGGCGCGGCGCTCGGCGTCGCGGCCGACCATGAGGGTGCCGTCCTCCTCGGCGAACACCGCCGTGGGCATGGTGGCCGAGCCGTCCACCTCCACCACGCGCGGCGGCATGCCGTGCGCGGACAGCACGGCCACCGTGTTCGACGTTCCGAGGTCCACGGACAGGATCCGCACGGTTCTCCCCTCAAGACTTCCCAGGTCGGAAGCTGATGCTGCCATGCGCGAGCCCCGCACGGGCGCGGACCCACGGAAATTGTCGGTGGGTCGCGCGATGATGGAGAGCGTGTCAGACGTGCTCGACCTGTTCTCACCCGCGACCAGGGATTGGTTCGCGGGTGCCTTCGCCGCGCCCACCGAAGCCCAGGCCGGGGCCTGGCGGGCGGCGCAGGCGGGTGAGCACGCGCTCGTCGTCGCGCCGACGGGTTCCGGCAAGACGCTCGCGGCCTTCCTCTGGGCGCTGGACGGGCTCGCTACCGGGCCGCCGCCCGAGTCCGCGGGCAAACGCTGCCGTGTGCTGTACGTCTCGCCGCTCAAGGCGCTCGCGGTGGACGTACAGCGCAACCTCCGGGCGCCGCTGGCGGGCATGTCGCAGGCCGCGCGCCGGCTCGGGGGCGTCCCGCCGGAGATCACGGTGGGCATGCGCACCGGGGACACGCCTGCTTCGGAGCGCCGCTCGTTCAACCGCACTCCGCCGGACATCCTGGTCACCACGCCGGAGTCGCTGTTCCTGATCCTCACGTCCTCCGCGCGGGAGTCACTGCGTGGCGTGGAAACGGTGATCGTCGACGAGGTGCACGCGGTGGCGGGCACCAAACGCGGCGCGCACCTGGCGGTCTCGCTCGAACGGCTGGACGGGTTGCTGCCGAAGCCCGCCCAGCGCATCGGGCTCTCCGCGACGGTCCGCCCGGTCGACGAGGTGAGCTCGTTCCTCGGCGGCGGGCGCCCGGTGCGCGTGGTGCAGCCGAAAACACCGAAGACGATCGAGGTGCGGGTCGAGGTTCCGGTGGAGGACATGGCCAATCTCGACGGGCCGTCGCCTTCGCCGCTGGAGTCGCTGGACTCGCCGCCGATGCCGTCCGAGGGCGGGATCGGCACCCAGGAGGAGATCGCCGGTTCGGCGGTGAAGCGGCCGTCGATCTGGCCCGCGGTGGAGGAACGGGTGCTGGAGCTGATCCGGCAGCACCGGTCCACCATCGTCTTCGCGAACTCGCGACGGCTGACCGAAAGGCTCACCGCGCGGCTGAACGAGCTGGCCGCCGAGCACACCGAACTCGAGCCGGGGCAACGGTTTCCGGCCGAGGCGATCGGCGAGTCCGGGCTCACGACGGGTGTCGCGCCCACGGTCGCGAGGGCGCACCACGGCTCGATGTCGCGAGAGCAGCGCACCCAGGTCGAGGAGGAGCTGAAGTCGGGGCGGCTGCCGTGCGTGGTCGCCACGTCCTCGCTCGAACTCGGCATCGACATGGGCGCGGTGGATCTCGTGGTGCAGATCGAGGCGCCGCCGACGGTCGCCTCCGGGCTGCAGCGCGTCGGCCGCGCGGGGCATCACGTGGGCGCGGTGTCCACCGGCGTGATGTTCCCGAAGTTCCGGGGTGACCTCGTGTCCTGCGCGGTGGTGTCCGAGCGGATGACCGAGGGCGCGATCGAGGCGGTGCGCTATCCGCGCAACCCGCTGGACGTGCTGGCGCAGCACGTGGTTTCGATGGTGGCGGTCGAGCCGTGGACGGTCGAGGAGCTGGGCGCCGCGGTCCGCCGGTCGGCGCCGTTCGCGTCGCTCCCGGACGACGCGCTGCTGGCGGTGCTGGACATGCTGGCCGGCCGGTACCCGAGCGAGGAGTTCGGCGAGCTGCGACCGCGGATCACGTGGGACAGGGTCACCGGGGAGCTGCGCGGCCGCCCCGGTTCGCAGCGGCTGGCGGTCACCTCGGGCGGCACGATCCCGGATCGCGGGCTGTTCACGGTGATGACGCCGGGCAGCGAGGGCAAGTCCGGTTCACGGGTCGGCGAGCTGGACGAGGAGATGGTGTACGAGTCCCGCGTGGGGGACACGATCCTGCTCGGCACGTCCTCGTGGCGGGTCACCGACATCACGCACGACAGGGTCATCGTGGTGCCCGCGCCTGGCGAGCCGGCGCGGATGCCGTTCTGGAAGGGTGACGCGCCGGGCAGGCCGCTGGAGCTGGGCCGCGCGCTCGGCGCGTTCGTCCGCGAACTGTCCACTTCGGACGCCGAGGGCGCGCGCACGCGTGCCGAGGCGGCGGGGCTGGACGAGTGGGCGCGAGAGAACCTGTTGGCGTACCTGGACGAGCAGCGCGTGGCCACCAGGCACATCCCGAACGACCGCACGATCCTGCTGGAGCGCTTCCGTGACGAACTGGGCGACTGGCGGATAGTGCTGCATTCGCAGTTCGGCGCGCAGGTGAACGCGCCGTGGGCGCTGGCGATAGCGGCGCGGCTGCGGGAGAACCGCGGCGTGGACGCGCAGATCATGCACTCCGACGACGGGATGGTGCTGCGCCTGCCGGACGCGCTGGACGAGAACGGCGCCGAGGTCACCATCGGGCCCGAGGACGTGCTGCTGGATCCGGAGGAGGTCGAGCAGCTGATCGTCGCCGAGGTCAGCGGGTCGGCGTTGTTCGCGGCGCGGTTCCGGGAGTGCGCGGCGCGTTCGCTGCTGCTGCCCCGGCGTGACCCGCGCCGGCGCACTCCCCTGTGGCAGCAACGGCAACGGGCTTCGCAGCTGCTGGCGGTGGCGGCGAAGTACGAGCGGTTCCCCGTCGTGCTGGAGGCGATGCGGGAATGCCTGCAGGACGTGTACGACGTCGGTGGCCTGCGCGAGCTGATGAAGGACGTGCGGGCGCGCCGGGTTCGGCTGGTGGACGTGGAGACGCCGTCCGCGTCGCCGTTCGCCCGCAGCCTGATGTTCGGCTACGTCGGCATGTTCCTGTACGAGACGGACGCCCCACTGGCCGAGCGGCGCGCGGCGGCGCTGTCGCTGGATTCCGCGCTGCTGGCGGAACTCCTTGGCACGGAAGCGATCCGCGAGCTGCTCGATCCGGAGGCGGTGGCCGAGGTCGAGCGTTCGCTGCAGCGCCTCGATCCGGAGCGGCACGCCCGCAACGCCGAGGACGCGGCGGATCTGTTGCGGTTCCTGGGAGATCTGACCGACGACGAGGCGGCGGCCCGCGGGATCGAGCCGGAGTGGCTGGCCGAGCTGGTCGGGCAGCGCCGGGTGATCCGGGTGCGGATCGCGGGCGAGGAACGGGCGCTGTCGATCGAAGACGCCGGCCGCGTGCGGGACGCGCTCGGTGTGGCGCTGCCGATCGGGGTGCCCGAGGCGTTCACCGAGCCGGTCGCGGATCCGCTCGGTGATCTGCTGGCCCGCTACGCGCGCACGCGCGGGCCGTTCCCGGCGCGTCAGGCGGCGGAGCGGTTCGGGCTGGGTACGGCCGTGGTGGCGAGCGTGCTGGACAGGCTCACCGCCGAGGGCCGGGTCGTGCGCGGCGAGCTGAGCCCGGTCGGGCATCCCGATTCGCACGGGGTCGGGGTCGAATACTGCGACGCGGCGGTGCTGCGTCGGCTGCGGCGGGCGTCTTTGGCGAAGCTGCGTACCGAGGTCGAGCCGGTCGAACCGGCGGCGCTGGGCCGGTTCCTGCCGTCCTGGCACGGGATCGGCGCCCGGATGCGCGCGGCCCCGACCGCGGACGACGTGCTTTCGGTCGTGGAACAGCTGGCGGGCGCGCCGCTGCCCGCCAGCGCGGTGGAGTCGCTGATCCTGCCGAGCCGTCTGCCGGGCTACTACCCCGCGCTGCTGGACGAGCTGACCACGGCGGGCGAGGTCACGTGGGCGGGGTGCGGCGCGCTGGCGGGCGGGGACGGCTGGCTGGCGCTGGCTCCGTCCGATGTGGCCGATCTGCTGCTGCCGGAGATCGACGAAGAGGCGCCCGCCGGGCCGTTGCACGAGGCGATAGCGTCCACTTTGGAGGGTGGGGCGCTGTTCTTCCGGCAGCTGGTGGACCGGGTCTCGGTCCTGGTCGACACCCCGCCCACCGACGCGGACGTGGTCACCGCGCTGTGGGATCTGGTGTGGGCGGGCCGCGTAACGGGAGACACGCTGGGTCCGTTGCGCGCCTTGGTTTCCGGCCGCGGAGCCACGCACAAGCCGCGCCAGTCCACGCCGCGCGGCCGGTACGCGCGGATGCGGGCCGGCCGTCCGGCGATGCCCTCGCGCACCGGCCCGCCGACCGTCGCGGGCCGCTGGGGGCTGACTCCGTGGCGGGAGACGGATCCGACGCGGCGCACTCACGCCCGCACGGAGGCCTTCCTGGAGCGGCATGGCGTGCTGACCCGTGGCGCACTGGAGACCGAGCGCGTGGTCGGCGGGTTTTCCGGGATATACAAGGTGCTTCGCGGGATGGAGGACTCGGGCCAGGTCATCCGCGGGTACGTGGTCGAGGGCCTCGGCGCGGCCCAGTTCGCCGCCCGCGGCGCGGTGGACAGGTTGCGCGCGCTGTCGGACACGTCCGGCGGGCGCAAGCCGAGCGCGGCGGTCGTGCTGGCGGCCACGGACCCCGCGCAGCCCTACGGGGCCGCGTTGGCGTGGCCCGCGCCGCTCGGCGAAACGAAGCACCGTCCCGCGCGGAAGGCCGGCGCGCTGGTCGTGCTCGTGGACGGGGTGCCGGTGCTGTACGTCGAGCGCGGTGGCCGTTCGCTGCTTTCCTTCACGGACAACGATTCTGCGCTGCGCGAGGCGGCGAACGCGCTGTCCCGAGCGGTCCGCGAGGGCTGGCTCGGGCAGCTGGCCGTCCAGCGCGCCGACGGGGAACAGGCGCTGACATCCGCGCTGGCCGACGTCCTGCGTGACGCCGGTTTCCGCGCCACTCCGAAGGGATTGCGACTGCGCGCCTGAGCGCCGCGGGGCGGGGCCCGTAGAATTCCGCCCGGCTGAAAGGACGTGCACGGATGGCGATGCGGGAGCTGCGGTACTTCGGGGACCCGGTTTTGAAGACGCGCTGCGACCCGGTGATCACCTTCGACAAGAAGACCGAAGCGCTGGTCACCGATCTGCTCGACGGCGTCAAGCCCTCGGGCCGGGCCGGGCTCGCCGCCCCGCAGATCGGGGTCGGCCTGCGGGTGTTCAGCTACGACGTCGAGGGGCTCACGGGCTACGTGATCAACCCGGAGATCGTCGAGCTCTCCGAGGCCACGCACGAGATCGACGAAGCCTGCCTGTCCGTGCCGGAACTGTGGTTCCCCACCACCCGCGCGGTGCGGGCGGTGGTGCGCGGGGTCGACCTGCGCAACGAGCCGGTGACGGTGGAGGGCCAGGACGTGTTGGCGCAATGCCTCCAGCATGAGACCGACCACCTCGACGGCATCCTCTACCTGGACAGGCTGCCGAAGGACACCAAACGCGAGGCGCTCAAGCAGGCCCGCGGCAAGGACTGGTTCTGGCGGCGCTGAAAGCGTTTCAGCGCGCGCCGGGCAGGCGTGGCGCGAGGCCGGACGGGATGGTGATCCGCAGCAGCCCTTCCTCTTCCGGCTGCCCTGGTTCGAGTCCGGCGCGGACGGCGGTGCGGAAGATGCCGTCGCGGCCGGGCAGGGACACGGCCATCAGCTTGTGGTGGCCGCGCGCGGCGGCGAGCACGGCGAGCCTGGACAGCAGCGCCGTCCCGACTCCCTTGCGCTGCCAGGAATCCTCGACGAGCAAGGAGATCTCGGCGATCTCGCCCGTGGCGCCCGGGATTAGCTGGCCGAGGCCGATGACGTCGCGCCCGCACATCGCGAGCAGGCTGGAGCCGCGCGGCGGCACGAGCAGCCGGTGCAGCCAGCGGCGGGGCATGGTGCGCATTCCGGTGTGGTAGCGCTGGAACAGAGTCTCCATCGAGCACCGGTCGTGCAGCCGCAGCACGGCATCCGCGTCGCCGGGCTTCCCCAGCCGCAACACGATGGCGGCGCCGTCGGTGCAGGTGGCGACGGCAGGGGCGGAGACATTCGCGCGGACGCTGTCGAGCAGTCCTAGCAACGCTTCCGCCCTGGCGATTTCCTGTTGCACGAACGGAGCCCAGCGGCGGCGGGCGACCAAAGCGGTGCGCGCGTCGATGGCGAAAGCGGCGCGGTGCCCGCCTTCGGTACGGCCGGGATTCGCTTCGGCGAGCGGGACGACCGTCACGAGATCCGCGGTGAGAACGTCGCGGAGCACGTCCGCGTAGCGGGCAGGGTCGTCCACCGCGCGGCTCGCGGAGGTCAGCGTCGCGGCGGACGCGTCGACGAGTTCACGCACGTCCCCGTCGGTGATCGCGGAACATTCGCAGCCCTCCTCGCGGACCGCGCGGACCAGCTGTTCCTTGGTCAGCCCGGTGGCCGGGCGCAGCACCATCTCGTCCAGGACCCCGCCCGGGACGGGGAGCACCTGCAGCCCGAGGATGTTGCACTCGAGGTCCGCCATCCGGATCGCGATCCTGGCCAGCATGCCGGGGCGGTCGTCCATCCTGATCCGCAGCCGCCACACCTCCGCCGAGGTGTCCGGCGCCGGCGGCCAGGGCACCGGGGCGTCCACGAGCGGCCTGGGTCTCGCACTCTGAATCTTCATTTCGTCACGATCCCGCGGCGTTGTTGCCGGGCGAGGACACCGCTGTTTCGCCCTTGTCAGCGTTCCGCGCCGGCACGCAATCCCACGGAAACACCGGGCACAGTGGCGCGGATCTCACTGATGGGCCTATAGTGCTAGTTACATAGATAAATGGAGGTACCGGTGATCGAGTTCCACCTGGACGGCCGGTCCGGTCTTTCGCCCTACCAGCAGCTCGTCCAGCAGGTGCGGCACGCGCTGCGGCTCGGCCTGCTGGCCGAGGGCGACCAGCTGCCGAAGGTCAAGGACGTGGTGGCCGCGCTCGCCATCAACCCGAACACGGTGCTGAAGGCGTACCGGGAACTGGAGCACGACGGGCTCGTCGCGGCCAGGCCCGGCGTCGGCACCTTCGTGACGGGGACGCTGGGCGGCGCTTCGTTCGCGGCGTTCGGGCCGCTGCGCCAGGACCTGCGCCGCTGGCTGGCCAAAGCACGCAAGGCGGGTCTCGACGACGAAAGCATCGAGGCCCTGTTGATGTCCACGTTTCACGAATCCGCGAGAGAGGACATAGCGTGACTGTCCTGCATGCCCAGGGACTGGGCAAGAAGTACAAGCGCAGATGGGCGCTGACCGGCTGCACGCTCGAGATCGAGGCCGGGCACGTCAGCGGGCTCGTCGGGCCGAACGGAGCCGGCAAGTCGACGCTGCTGAACATCGCGTCCGGCATGCTGGAGCCGACCACCGGCAGGATCGAGGTGTGCGGCGGGGTGCCGGGCAGCGGGCCGGAGCAGCTGGCGAAGGTCGGCTACGTCGCGCAGAACACGCCCGTGTACCCCGGGCTGACGGTCGAGGACCACCTGCGCCTCGGCGCCCGGCTGAACCCGGCGTGGGACGAACCCCTTGCGCGCCACCGGATCGAGCGGATCGGGCTCGACCCGAAACAGGCCGCGGGCAAGCTTTCCGGCGGCCAGCGCGCCCAGCTCGCGCTGACGCTCGGCATCGCCAAACGGCCCGAGCTGCTGCTGCTCGACGAACCGGTCGCCGCGCTGGACCCGTTGGCACGGCGCGAATTCCTGCAGGATTTGATGGAGGCCGTCGCCGAGCACGAGCTGTCCGTCGTGATGTCCTCGCATCTCGTCACCGACCTGGAACGCGTCTGCGACCACCTGATCGTGCTGGTGGATTCGCAGGTGCGGATCGAGGGTGACGTGGAGGAGCTGCTCTCCACGCACCACCGGCTGACCGGGCCACGCCGCGACGTGAGCTCGTTGCCGTCCGATCAACACGTCGTCTCCTCGAGCCACACCGACCGGCAGAGCACGGTGCTCGTGCGCACCGAGGCGCCGATCCTCGATCCCGCCTGGACCGTCGGCAAGCTGACGCTCGAGGACCTGGTGCTGGAGTACATGAGCAGCCAGGCCGCCGCCCGCCCCGCGCTGGAGGTGCTGCGATGACGTGGCTGACTTGGCGGCAGTTCCGGATGGCCGCGCTTTCGGTGTCCGCGGGTCTTGTGGCGATCTTCGTGCTCCTCGGGATCACCGGGCCGGGACTCGTGGGCCGCACGAACTTCACCGATCAGGACTTCCTGTTCAGCGCCACGATCGCCGTGCTGTTGGTGCTGCCTGCCGTCATCGGCGTGTTCTGGGGTGTCCCGCTGATCACGCGCGAGGTGGAGACCGGCACGCACAGCCTGGTGTGGAACCAGAGCATCACGCGCAACCGGTGGCTGACGAACAAACTCGTCATCGGCCTGCTGGCTTCGATGCTCGCGGCCGGCCTGCTGGCGCTGGCCGTCACCTGGTGGGCCAGTCCCATCGACGCGGCGGCGGGCCTGAGTACGGATCGCTCCGGGCTGAACCGGATGCAGCCCATGGTGTTCGCCGCGCGCGGCATCGTGCCGATCGGCTACGCCGCTTTCGCTTTCGTGCTCGGCGTTTCCGTCGGAATGGTGCTGCGCCGCACGGTGGTGGCGATGGCGGTGACCCTCGTGCTGTTCGTCGGTGTGCAGGTGGGCGTGCCGTTCCTCGTGCGCCCTCATGCCCTGCCCGCGACGACCGAAACCGTCGCGATCACGTCCGAGAGCATCATGGGGATCTCCGGGGACGGCACGGGCCTGGTCCAGGCGATCACGGTGCGGGAGCCGGCAGGCGCGTGGGTGCTGGGCAACGAAACCGTGGACTCGTCCGGGAACGTGACCTCGCCGCTGCCCGACTTCGTGCGGACCTGCTTGCCGCGACCGGGCCAGAGTCAGCCCGCCCCGAACCGCGAGAGCGTGGGCGAGTGCATGGCACAGCTGGGCGCGCACGGTTACCGGCAACGCCTGACCTATCAGCCGGCGAGCCGGTTCTGGCCGCTGCAGTGGGTCGAACTCGGTTACTTCCTGGTGGCTTCGGCGCTGCTGACCTGGTTCTGCTTCCGGCGGATCCGGCATGTTTCCTGAGCCAGGTTCCCGGCAGGAGGGTGGCGTGCTAGGCGACGACGACGAACTCGTTGCCCTCCGGATCGGTTTCCGGCTTCGCGTCACCGCCGACGGTCGCCGTGACGCGGAGGCGGAACCGGTTGGGGCGCACCTTTTCCTCCTCGGTGCTCAGGAACTCCAGCCACGGACCGCGACCGGCCGGGGATCGCAGTCCGACGATGACAGGCTGCCGGGCGGCGATCCGCCAGCCGGTTGCCTGCTCCCAGAAAGTGGCCTGCACCAACGGATCCCGCGAGTTCACGACGATCGCCGCGAGTGCTTCCGTCGTGGTGTAGCCAGGACGCGGCTCCAGCACGCAGAACTCGTTGTCCTCGGGATCGGCCAGTACGTCCCACGGCACCGCGCCCTGGCCGATGTCCTTCGGGCGCGCGCCCAGCTCCACCGCCTGGGAAACCTTGGCGCGCTGGGCTTCCGGCGACGTACTCGCCAGATCGAGGTGCAGCCTGTTCAACCCCACCTTGGGCCCCGACTCCGGCACGAACGCCAGCTCCAGCTCGCCGTCGGAAACCGGGGCGCGGACGGTCTCCGCGCCCACGGCCTCCCAGCCCAGCAAAGCCGCCCAGAACCCGGCCAGCGCGGCCGGCTCCCGTGCCTCGATCAGCAGTCCGGTGAGCCTCGTCGACATGCCCGAAACGATATCCGGCAACGCTTCCCCACGCGCGGAATCATCTCGTGGCCAGCCGCATCAGCGCCCAGAACTGTGCGATCTCGTTGTCACCCTTGTCCCAGCCGACCCACCTGTGCGAGCGACGGCCCCACAGCCACAGGTACACGTCCATCGGTGAACCGGTGACCAGACCGTCGGCCAGCGCGGCCTCGTCGGCGGAACAGCGCCAGGCTTCGGTGTACCCCGGCCCGGCCCGCGCGATCCAGTGATGCCCGCCCGTGCGCACGCCGACCGACCAGTGCGCCGTGCCGGACACCCCGAGCAACGCGAGTCGTTGAGCGAACCAGGCCGAGAGCACCTCGTCCACGCCGTCGAGCGCGAAATCCTCGGCCACGCCGGTGATCGGCCTGCCTGCCGCCTCCTCGACATCGAAGCGGTGCACCGTGGTCTCGTGGGCCATGCGGCGGCACCAGAAACCGTACGTGCGATCGGCGGGCCACCAGCTCGCCGCGTACGCCCCGGCGTCGTGCGTGGTCACCTCGTCCAGCAGGTCGACGAGCCCGCTCCGCAGATAGTCCTCAGTGGACTGTCCGGGGATCGGATCTTCTTGCCAGCCACGGGGATCGCGCCCTTCGGTGAGCCAATGCCACGCGACGCGGTACGAGCCGCCGAGATGACGGAGCACTTCGCCGATGGTGAACCCCGGCGCGGCGGGGACCGGGGTGCTCGCCGACGAAGCGTTCGCCGCGGCGACGAGCAGCTCCACCTCGGTGCCGAGCGTTTCCACGAACCGGCCGGGGTCGATCAGTGCTTGTCCGGACATCAGGTGCGCTGGACTTTCCGCCGCACGGGCGGATGCACACACTGGCGGACCGGCGCCGGGCCGTACACGATGCGGCCGCACAGTTCGAGGAACAGCGCGGCCTGACGGCACAGCTCCGCCGCGGACTGCGGCGTGATCCGCCGGACGGCGCCCGCCTGCGCGGCGGAATGCGCGGCCGAATTGGCCGCGAAGTACGCCGACCACTCGCTCAGCTCCGGGGCCGCGCTTTCGAGCAGGACCCACACGCTGGCCGGGCGGGCGCGGCCGCGATGCGGACGGCCACGGGCGGCGAGCACGGCGGCGCCGCCGCGCAGCGCGGACAGGTAGGAGGCGATGAACTTGGGCGCCGGATCGGCGGCGTGCTCTGCCTCGGCGAGGCCGCGTTCGGCCTCCCGCAGCAGGGAAACGGCCGCGGGGGTGGCCGGCGGTCGCACCGGCAATGGCAGCGCCGGCTGGCTGGAGTCGGCGCGGGACGCGACGGCAACGGACATTGCGCCTCCCTGTTCAGGCTGCTGACGGCGGCATCCGGCGCCGAGGTGCTTCCCCCACCCCAGCACCGGATGCTTCACCGGTGTCGAACCTGTGTTCGAGCAAGTTCGAGTCTAACTTCGAACATGTGTTCGTTCAAGTCTTCGAACGTGCGCTTCATCCGGTCAGGTCAGTCCGGCCACCACGTCACCGATCACGGCCATCGCCTCGGCGATCTCGCCTGCCGACGAAGCCGCGTACCCGAGGACGAGTCCTGGCTGGCCAGAGCGCTGCCGATGCCAGGACAACGGCTGCACCTTGACCCCGCGCGCGAGCACCGCGGCCGCCAGTTCTGTGTCGGCGAACACATGATCGAAAGTGATCGTCAAATGCAATCCGGCCGCCGCGCCGTGCACCTGGGCACCCGGCAGCCGCGTTCGAATGGCGTCGATCATCGCGTCACGGCGACGCCGGTGACGGCGGCGGAGCAGCCGCAGCTGGCGCTCCAGCTCCCCCGAGTCCATCAGCTCGGCGAGCACCAGCTGCGGCAGCACCGCGTTGCCGAGATCGGCGTCCCGCTTGGCGTTGACCACCGCTGCACGGTAACGGCGGGGTACGACAATCCAGCCCACTCGCAGCGCGGGCGCGAGCAGTTTGGACACGCTGCCCGTGTAGCAGACCTGTTCCGGCAGCAGCGAACGCAACGCGGGCACGGGCGGCCGGTCGTAGCGGTGCTCGGCGTCGTAGTCGTCCTCGATGACCAGCCCGCCTTCTTCGGCCCACGCCATCAGCTCGCGTCGACGGGCGCCGTCCAGCACCACGCCCGTCGGGAACTGGTGCGCCGGCGTGAGCAGCACGGCGGGCGCGCCGCTCGCGCGCAATTCGCCGACCCGCAGGCCGCCGGAATCCACCGGCACGGGCGTGGTTTCCAGATGGTGCTGCCGCAAATGCTGCCGCGCGCCGAAGGAACCAGGGTCCTCGACCGCGACGACGCCGATGCCGTCCGCGCGCAGCACCTGCGCGAGCAACACGAGCCCCTGCGCGACACCCGCGACGATCACGACGTCGTCCGGATCGACGGCGATCCCCCGGTTCCGCGCCAGCCAGTTCGCCACCGCACGCCGGAAAACCGGTGCGCCACGGGGATCCCCGTAACCGAAGTCCGCCGGCGAGAGCGCGTCGAGCACCGTTCGCTCGGCGCGCAACCAAGCGGCGCGCGGGAACGCGGCCAGGTCGGGCACGCCAGGCGACAGGTCGATCCGGGCCGGTGTGGCTCGCAGCTCGTCGAGCGTGTCGAGACTCGGCGGGCCGCTGAACACCTTGCGCGGCAAGGGTTTCCGCGTCGATGCCGGAGCAAGGACCGGGGCGGCCACGACGATCGTGCCCGCGCGGCCGCGGCCCGCCGCCTGCCCGGTTTCGATCAACCGCTGGTACGCCTCGGTGACCACGCCCCGCGAAACCCGCAACTCCGCTGCGAGCACGCGGCTGGCGGGCAGCCTGCTGCCGACCGGGAGCAGCCCGTCGGCGATCGCCTGCCGCAGCCTTCCGGTGAGCCAGTCCGACAACCCGCCCGGCGGCGCGTCGGCGAAGTTCAGCTGCAGGAAGTCGGCGCCCGGTTTGGCCCGGTCAGAGGAGCCGGTTTTGGACCTACTCACCGAACCATTGTGCCGACAGGCTGGGCCCATGCCCAGCAAACTCCGCAACGTCGCCGCCGGTGCCGCGGCGATGGCACTGGTCGGTGGCAGCGTCGGCGTCTCCCGCACGCTCACCGACGCGCCCTTGGCCACGGCACAGGCGATCCGTTACGCCATCGCGTTCTTCGTCCTGCTCGGGATGGCGAAGGCCACGCGGGTTCCGATCGTCCGGCCGCGGGGCCGGGAATGGCTGTGGCTGGCGGGAGTCGCGCTCAGCGGGCTCGTCGTGTTCAACATCGCCGTCGTGCGCGGGGTGGCCCACGCCGAACCGGCGGTCATCGCGGTCGCGGTTGCCTGTGTGCCGGTGTTGCTCGGCGTGGTGGGTCCTTTGCTGGAACGCCAATCGCCACGCGGGCGGCTCGTCGTGGCTGCTGTCGTCGTGACTGTGGGCGGCGCGCTCGTGGAAGGCGTCGGCCGGACGGACGCGGCGGGGATCGCCTGGGCGGTGGTCGCTTTGGTGTGCGAGGCCGGGTTCACCTTGCTCGCGGTGCCGGTGCTGCCGCGGCACGGGCCGTGGGGCGTTTCGCTGCACTCCGTGTGGCTGGGCGCGGTCATGTTCGGCGTGCTCGCCGTGACCGAGCAGCCCGCCCATCTGACCGGCACGCACTGGGCCGCGATCGGCTATCTCGCGGTGCTGGTCACCGCGGTCGCCTTCCTGCTCTGGTACTCGACCGTCGCCGCGCTCGGCTCGGGCCGCGTGGGCCTGCTCACGGGCGTCGCGCCGGTCAGCGCCGCGCTCACCGGACCGGCCCCGGGCCCGCTCGTGTGGACCGGGATCGCCGTGGTCGGCGCCGGTCTCGCCCTCGGCCTTGCCACTCGATCAGGTGAGTCCGGGAACCCTGCCGGGCCCGCGGCCGACCTGCAAGATGTCACGCCGGGCCGGTCCGCCCCCGGGGCCCACCTGCCCGGCGTCACCCCACCCGCGGGCCCAAGGGGGATACACCGTCGCCTGTGAAGAGGGTTCGTGATCTCATATCGGTATGAGCAGCCTCGAGCACCCGGCGGTGGCCAAGGTCGCCGCCGCACTCGCCGAAGCGGGTCAGCCTCACGCGGCGCAGGGCATCCGGATCCTGCCCGCGGACGCGCGCACCGCGGCGCAGGCCGCCGAAGCGCTCGGGGTGGCGGTAGGGGCGATCGCGAACAGCCTGATCTTCCGCGCGGTCTTCGAAGACGGGCCCCGGCCGTTGCTGTCACTGACCTCGGGCGCGCATCGCGCGGACACCGCGCTGCTCGCGGAACTGATCGGTGCCCAAGCGGTGGAGAAGGCCGACCCGCGGTTCGTGAAGGAGCACACCGGTCAGGTCATCGGCGGGGTCGCCCCGGTCGGGCACCCGGCGCCCATCCTCACGCTCGTGGACACCGCGCTCGAACAGTACGACGAGATCTGGGCGGCGGCGGGCCACGCGAAATCCGTCTTCCCGACGACGTACGCGGGGTTGCTGGAGCTGACCGGCGGACGGGCCGCGGACGTCGCGGGGGCGGGAACATGACCACGGTGTCGACCGAATTCGTGCAGCTGACCGCCGACGAGTTCCGCACCAGGCTGCGCGAGGCGCTGGCCATCTACGTCGAGGCGATGCGCTACCCGCCGGGCACGGCCGAACAGCGCGCGCCGATGTGGCTGACGCACGCGCTGCGCGAGGGCTGGCGGTGCATCGGCGCGTTCGACTCGCACGGCACGATGGTCGGGATCGCTTACGGCTACAAGGGAAATCCCGGCCAGTGGTGGCACGAGCAGGTACGCCGCGGGCTGGTCAAGAGCACCGGCGAGGAGCATGCCGAACACTGGCTGCGTGACTACTTCGAGCTGACCGAGATCCACGTCAGCCCGCGCAGCCAGGGCGGCGGCATCGGCGAGGAACTGTTGCGGCGCCTGCTCACCGGCGTCACCAACGACCACGTCCTGCTGTCCACGCCCGAAGGCCCGAGCCGCGCGTGGAAGCTGTACCGGCGCGTGGGTTTCCTGGATGTGCTGCGGGAGTACCACTTCGCGGGAGACCCGCGGCCGTTCGCGATACTCGGCCGCAGGCTCCCGCTCGAACCTCCTGCCTAGGCCCGAGTTGGCCCCTCCCGCGCACGAGTTGGCCGCCCCCGTTCGCGTGTTGGCCCCGCCCGCGCACGAGTTCGCCCCGCCCGCTCACAAGTTGGCCGCCGACGGAGCCAACATACGAACGAGACCCGGGACAGGCCCGCCACCAGCCAACACACCGGCGCCACCAGCCAACACACCCACGGCGACGGCCAACACACCCACGGGGGCGGCCAACATGGCGACGGGGGCGGCAAAGGCACGGGGGCGGCAAAGGCACGGGCACGGGCGTTAGGACTTCGTGTAGGTCAGGGCCAGCGCGCCGACGAGCAACGCCGCGCCGGTCCAGCCGACCGGCCCGAGTTGGTCGTGCAGCACGAAGGCCGACAGCACCGCGGCGGTGAGTGGCTCCATCAACGTGGACAACGCCGCCACCACGGCGGGCGCGCGCCGCAGCGCCAGGAAGTACATCGCGTACCCGAGGCCCGTCGGCACGATCCCGAAGTAGAGCGCGACGGCCAGCACGTCGGGCCGAAGCGGCAGCGCCATGCCGAACCACAGCCCGGCGGGCGTGAGCAGCAGACCACCGAGCAGACAGCCGAAAGCCGTGGTGCTGAAGGCATCCAGCCCCTCGACGTGCCTGCGGGTGAGCAACGTCAGCGCCGCGAACCCGGCGCCCGCGGCGAGCGCCAGCGCCACCCCGGCGAGCAGCCGCCAGCCACCCGGGATGCCCTCGGGCGACCACGTGAGCAGGACGAGCCCGAGCACCGCGACGGCGATCGCGACCAGGTTCACCGGGCTGGGCAGCCGCCGGGTGCGCACCGCCGTCGCCAGCGCGACGAACACCGGCACGCTGCCGATGGTGACCATCGTGGAGATGCTCACCGAGGTGAACGAGATCGCGCCGAAATAGCAGCTCTGGAACTGCGCCAGCAGCACGCCGGCCGCCAGCAGCCGGACGAGGACCGGCTTGGTCCAGACCATGTTCCGCAAGGACCCGCGGGCCCAGAGGAACAGCACGGTGCAGCAGCCGCCGAGCAGCAGCCGGTACGCCGCCACCGGCAGGGAGTGCAGATGTCCTTTCGTGGCAAGGAGAGTGCCGGACAGGCCGCCGGTGCCCCAGAGGAGCCCGGCGATGATCAGCGTGACCGCCGACCGGCCGCGCGCGGGCGCGGCAACAGTTGTGGACATGGAAAATCGCTCCTGCGTCGAAGAAGTCGGGGGACGACGACGCGGGGCGAAGACGTTTACGTATCCGCCCCGCTAGGAGCGCGGCGGTGGGGTGACGCGGTGGAGCCAGGGCACGGTTACCAATCCGATCTGAAGTAGGCCAACGCGATCAACTGGAAGCCGACCTGCGCGAGGCGGATCGCCGTGACTGCCGATCGGATTGGTAATGATCAGCAGAGTACAGTTCGGCCAGTTGTTCGCGGAGGGTGTCCAGTCCCATCCCGCCGAGCCGGAGCGCGCGGGTGTGGAAGTCCTTGATGTCGACGCCGCGAGCGCGCGCCTCTTCGCGCGCCTGCAGCCACAGTCGTTCGCCGAGTTTGTACGACGGCGCTTGCCCCGGCCAGCCGAGGTAGCGGTCGATCTCGTCGCGCACGAGCGGCGGGTCGGTGATGGTGCGGGTGAGCATGAACTCCAGGCCCAGCTCCGGGGTCCACCGCTCGCCCTCGTGGAACCCGGTGCCCTTCGGGATCTCCAGCTCCAGGTGCATGCCGAAGTCCACGATCACGCGGCCGGCGCGGAACAGCTGCTCGGAGAGCATCCCGAACAGGTTGCCGTCGTCGGAGAGGTAACCGAGGTCCTGCATCAGGCGTTCGGCGTAGAGCGCCCAGCCTTCGCCGTGCCCGGAGGTGAACGCGAGCAGCCGCTGGAACCGGTTGAGCGAGCGCTCGGCCACCGCCGTCGCGATCTGCAGATGGTGGCCCGGCACGCCCTCGTGGTAGACGGTGCTGACCTCGCGCCAGGTGGAGAACTCGTCGCGGCCCGGCGGCAGCGACCACCACATCCGGCCCGGCCGCGAAAAGTCCTCGCTCGGCCCGGTGTAGTACGCGCCGGCGCCGCCCCCGGGCGGGGCGATCTTGCACTCCAGCGCCATCAGCTCGTCGGGGATGTCGAAATGCTTGCCCCGCAACGCTTTCAGCGCGTTGTCGGAAAGCTCCTGCATCCAGTTCTCGAAGTTCTTCCTGCCCTGCACGCGATAGCGCGGATCCTCGTCGAGCGCGGCGGCCGTCTCGGCGAGGGTGGCGCCCGGCTTCAGGCGGCCCGCGACCTCGCGCATTTCGGCTTCCAGCCGGGTGAACTCCGCCCAGCCCCATTCGTAGGACTCCTGCGGGTCGAGCGCCGCGCCGATGAAGTACCGCGACCACAACCGGTACGCGTCGGGCCCGACGGCGTCCTTGGCCCTGGCCTTCGGCGCGAGCTCCGCGCGGAGGAAACCGGCAAGCTCCGCGTACGCCTCCTGCGCCAGATGCGCCCCGTGGCGAAGCTCCTCACGCAGCGAATCCGGCACGTTGCCGGCTCCGGCGACGAGGCTGTCGAAGAAGCCCGCCTCCCCGCTCAGCCCGGCCCAGGTTTCCGCCTGCGCGGCGACCTTGGTGACCTGGCGCAGCGCCGGCGCGTTGCCCGCGTCCGCCGCGACCAGCAGCGAAGCCCGCACGCCGTCGAGCGCGTCGGGGACCTTGGCCAGCCGGGCCGCGATGGTGGCCCAGTGCTCCGGGGTGTCGGTGGGCATCAGGTCGAACGTCTGGCGCAGGTCCTGCACCGGGCTGGCGATCACGTTCAGCGAGGCCTCGTCCAGCCCCGCGTCGTGGATCTCGACCTCGAGCCCGACCCGCTCGGTGAACACGGCCTTGGCGGCGCGCTCCGACGCGTCCACCGGCTCGGCGGCACCGACCGCGGCCAGCGCCCGCTTGGCCAGCGACGCGCGCGCGGCGTGGCCCTCCGGCGAGTAGTCGGTCAGCTGGTCCTCGTGCCCCGGGATGCCGATCTCGGTCGCCGCCACCGGGTGCGCCGCCGCGAAGTCGTCGACGAACTGATCGCAGATTTCGTGCACCGAAGCCATAGGGAGAACCTACCGTGCCGGGCAACGAGATTTCAGGCGCGCGCGGGCACCAGCCCGAGCCGGTGGACGACCTCGCGCGTCGCCTTCGCGCGGTTGAACGTGTAGAAGTGCAGATCCGGAACGCCCTCGGCGAGCAGCCGTTCGCACAGCTCGGTGACCACGTTCATACCCTCCTCACGGAAGGCCTTGGGCTGCTCCGACAACGGCTCGAGCCGGTCGAGCAGCTGCTGCGGGCACTGCGCGCCGGACAGTTTGATCGTGGTGTGCAGCGTGCGCGGGGTGGTCAGCGGCATCACGCCGGGGATCAACGGCGCGTCACAGCCCGCGGCGGCCACCCGGTCGCGGAGGCGAAGGAAGTCCTCGGCTTCGAAGAACAGCTGGGCGATGCCGAAATCCGCGCCCGCCTTGAACTTGCGCACCAGGTACTTCGTGTCGGTCTCCAGATCCGGCGAGCGCGGATGCCCGTACGGGAACGCCGAAACGCCGACGCAGAAGTCGCCGAGCGAGCGCACGAGGGAGACCAGTTCCTCGGCGTACTTCAGGCCTTCGGGGTGCGCCACCCAGTCGCCGTACGGGTCGCCCGGCGGGTCGCCCCGCAGCGCGAGGATGTTGCGCACGCCGACGGCCGCGTACCAGCCGATGACGTTGCGCAGCTCGGCCACGGAGTGGTTCACGGCCGTGAGGTGCGCCATCGGGACCAGCGTGGTCTCGGTCGCGGCGCGGGCGATGTTGCGGATCGTGCCGTCGCGGCTGGAACCGCCGGCGCCATAGGTGATCGACATGTACGCCGGGTCGAGCGGCTCCAGCTGCCGGATCGACTTCCACAGGACAGCCTCGTCCGCGGCGTCCCGCGGCGGGAAGAACTCCACCGAGAACACGGGGGCATCGCCCTGTAACCGCTCCAGCACCGACGTCATACCGGACATCGTATCTAGTGCACGACCTCCAAGTCCCCGGCCTGAGACCTGGCTCCCCATCGCCGCGCCAGCACGGCGCAGATCATCAGTTGCGCCTGGTGGAACAGCATGAGGGGCAGCACGATCAGCCCGACCGTATGCGCCGGGAACAGCACGGTGGCCATCGGCAGCCCGCTGGCCAGGCTCTTCTTCGACCCGCAGAACACGATCGCGATCTCGTCCGCGCGGGAGAACCCCAGCCGCGGCACGACGAGCTTCAGGATCCAGAACACCGCATAGAACAGCAGCAGGTTCACCGCGAGCAGCGCGACGAGGGAGACCCAGCTCAGCTGGTGCCAGATCCCGGCGACCACGCCTTCGCTGAACGCCGTGTACACGACGATCAGGATCACCGAGCGGTCCGCGCGGCCGAGCACCTTCTTGTGCCGCGCGATCCAGCCGCCGATCCAGCGCCGCGCGACCTGTCCGGCCACGAACGGCACCAGCAGCTGCAGCACGATCGACGTGACCGAGTGCGCCGAGAATCCACTGCCCGAGGTGTTGAGGAGCAAACCCACCAGCAACGGCGTGAGCACGATCCCGATCAGGCTGGAGAACGTCGCGCTGCAGATCGCCGCCGCCACGTTGCCGCGGGCGATGGAGGTGAACGCGATGGATGAGTTCACCGTCGACGGCAATGCGCACAGGAAGATCACGCCGGCCACCAGCGTCGGGCTCAGCACCCCGCCGGGCAGGAGCCGGGTCAGCAGGCCGAGCAACGGGAACAGCACGAACGTCGCGATGAGGATCGTGAGGTGCAGCCGCCAGTGCTTCAGTCCTTCCACAGCCTCCGCTGTGGACAGTCGCGCGCCGTAGAGGAAGAACAGCGCGCCGACGCCGATCGCGCTCACCGCGGAAGCGATATCGGCGCCGTGGCCGCGGGCGGGCAGCAGCGCGGCCACGCCTACCGTGGCCAGGATCCCGAGGATGAACGGGTCGATCCTGGACTTGGCGAGCAGCGCGGAGCCACGCATGAACCTGTCCTCTCTTCCGGGCCGGTCACTCCATCCTCCGGCGGCCGCCTTCGATTGTGAAGCATGATTAGCGCCATAACTGCTATCGCGCCACGTGATATACGCTCCTTCTCGTGCTCGATCCGGTCTGGCTGAAGACGTTCCTCGAGGTCGCGGAAACGCGGAGCTTCACGCGCGCCGCGCGCCACCTCGGACTCCGCCAATCCACCGTCAGCCAGCACATTCGCAAGCTCGAACAGGCCACGACCCAGCAGCTGCTCCTGCGCGACACGCATTCGGTCGAGCTGACCGCGGACGGCGAGGCGATGCTCGGATTCGCCGGCACCGTCATCGAAACCCTCGACCGCGCCATGAGCTATTTCACAGGCACCGAACTGCGCGGCCGGGTGCGGTTCGGTGCCTCGGAGGACTTCGTCGTCGGCCCGCTGCCCGAGATCCTCGGCGAGTTCCGCCGGACGCATCCGCAGGTGGACCTGGAGCTGACCGTGGCGCTTTCCGGTGTGCTGCACGAACAACTGCGCGCGGGCGAGCTGGACCTCGTGCTCGCCAAACGGCATCCGGGCGAGGACGGCACCGGTGCACTGTGGACGGACGAGCTGGTGTGGGTCGGCCGCGAGGGGTTCGAGCTCGACGAGGCCGCCCCGGTGCCGCTGATCGCGTACCCGCCGCCGAGCATCACCCGCGCCCGCGCGATGGAATCCTTGCACGCCAACGGGAAGAGCTGGCGGATCGTGTGCACCAGCGGCAGCCTCAACGGGTTGCGCGCGGCGGCGCTGGCCGGGCTGGGCGTGGTGGTGTTCGCCCGCAGCCTCGTCCCGGCCGGGCTCGTGGAACTGCCCACGGGACACGACCTGCCGGATCCGGGCGAGGTGGAGTTCATCCTGACCGCGCGGCGCGCCGCGATGCGAGGGCCGACGGCCGCGCTATCCGAGGCGATCCGCGCCGGCGCCGGCCGTCTCCACGCCACTCGCTGAACGCTCGCGCAGCAGGGCCGAAGGCGGAAGCCCAGCCAGATCCCGCACTTCGCGGGCAAGGTGGGCTTGGTCGGCGTAACCGGCCTCAGCGGCGAGATCGGCCAGCGTGGCAACGGGGTAACACTGCTCGGCGAACGTCAGGAAACGCTGCAGCCGGCCGACCCGCTGCACCGCTTTCGGCCCCACACCGGCGTTTTCGACCAGCAACCGGCGGAGATGCCGCGCCGTCAACCCGAGTTCCGCCGCCACACGGTCGACGTCACGCCAGGACCAAAGCAGCCGCACCGCTTCGCGCACACGGGGGTCGAACCCGATGGGGCGCAACGCTTCCGGGAACCGGCAGGCCCACACCTGTTCCGCCAGCAGCCGCGCGGCGCGGTCGGGCAGCACGGACGTCAACGGCAGTACCTGATCACGGACCTCGGCGGCGGACAACCCCAGCGCAGACCGCAACGCGCCGGGCTGGAAGCGCACGGCGCGAAAACTCGTGCCGGGCCGAAGATCGTGTAGCGCCACCGACATCGTCGGGCCGATCAGGCTCGCTTCGCCGTCCGCGCTGACGAGCACGTCCGCGCACGCGTCGGGCAGCACCCGCTGCATTTTGGGCATCTCGTGCACGCGCTGTTCCCACCAGCACCGCAGCACACCGGCGCCGGGCAGCTCGCGATAGACCGAAACGGGGTCCGTTTCGTTCAAGGCTGGGGCCGCGGCCGGTGACATGCTCCGAGTATGGAACAGAAAGTCAGCTTCGTAACCTTTGCCACCGCGGACCTCGACGCGGCCCGCGAGTTCTACGTGACCGGCCTCGGCTGGACGGCGCTGCTCGACGTGCCCGGCGAGGTCCTCTTCTTCCAGATCGCGCCCGGCACGGTGCTGGGCATGTTCGACGCCGTGAAGTTCGCCGAGGACCTCGAGTCCGCCGGCGCGCCAGCCGTTTCCGGTGTGACACTCGCCCACAATCTGAACAGCCCCGGGGAAGTGGACGCGTGCGTCGCGGCCGCCGAGCGGGCCGGCGCGACCGTCGTGAAAACACCCCAGAAGGCCGCTTTCGGGGGCTACCACGGACATTTCGCCGACCCCAACGGTGTCGTGTGGGAGGTGGCGCACAATCCGGGCTGGACGGTCGATGCGTCCGGTCGGGTGGCAATCGGCGTAATCGGGTAACGCCCAGGCGGCCCAGAACGACAAGCGAGGGGTCCACGGCAGCGACGAAGGGGCACGGATGCTGCGGGTACTCGGTGTGCACGGCACCGGCACCTACCGTTACCACCGCCGTACCGGTTCGGCCGAGGGCGCGGCGGTCGCGCTCGGTACCGACTGGTTCCAGCACCTCGGCACGGCCATGCCCGCCAACTCCTCGGTCGACCTCAGACTCGCCTACTACGGCCACCAGCTGGGGTACGAACTGGAAGAGGACCCGGCGCTCATGGAGCCGGGCGAGCAGGCCCTGCTCATCCAGTGGGCCGAGCTGCTGCGCCCCGGCTCCGCGCCGATCACCGACGCGCGCGACGCGGCCGAGCTGATGGCGAACAACTTCGGCTCGGCCACGCGCCTGTTCGCGCTCGCCTTCTGCCGCGAGCTGTACGCGTACCTCATCGATCCGGCCCGGCGCGCCGCCTGCCGGGAGGCGGTGGCGGCGGCGATCTCGGGCCACCGGCCGGACGTCATCCTGGCGCATTCGCTGGGCTCCGCCGTGGCGTACGAAGCCCTTTGGGAGCACCAGGAAACGCCCGTGCCGCTGCTGCTCACGGTCGGCAGCCCGCTGGCCATGCCCGGCGTGCTGCCGGAAACGGCCGAGCGCGGGCGCCCGCCCTCGGTGCGGCGCTGGATCAACATGGCCGACGTCACGGACATCGTCGCCGTGGCGAAAGTCGATTTCCCCGGCGCGGAGAACGTCTCGATCGTCGCCGGGATGTGGGAGTACCAGACCCCGGGCGCCTACCTGCGTTCGCGCGATGTCACGAAGGCGATCTTCGACGCGCAGACCGGCACCATCGTCTGAGCCGGTTTTCCCTTACTCCGCAACGGTTTCGAACAGATCCTTCTCGGTGACGCCCGGGCCTTGGCCGGCACGGATGAACCATTCGGTGCCGAAGGCGTACGCGAACCCTTCGTCCGGCATGGCCAGGAAGAAGGACTCCTCGCTGATCTGGCTCGCGTGCGCCCGCATCGCGCGCCGCTTGAACTCGAGGAACGCCGTCACGTCCACGACCGCGGTGATCTCGGCCTCCGGTTTGCCCAGGTTCTCCGGCGGCTCCTGTGCTTCGACGCCGGCCTGCTCGGCCATCGCCTTCATCCCGTGCAGCATGTGCTCGCGGCTCGTCGTGGCCTGGTAGACGCGCGGGGTACCGGCCAATTCGGCGGCCCGCATGCCGACCCGGTGCACCTGGATGTGGTCCGGGTGGCCATAGTTGCCGTTGTCGTCGTAACAGGTGAGGACCTCGGCGTTCTCCTCGCGCAGGATTTCCGCGAGCTTGGCCGCCGCCTCCTCGACCGGCGCGGTCCAGAACGAACCGGGCTCGTCGTTGGTCGGCTCACCCATCATCCCCGAGTCCACATAGCCGAGGAACTCGACGCGTGAGACACCGAGGATCTCCGCCGCCGCCTCGGTTTCGGCCACGCGGCGGGTGGCGAGCAGCTCGCCCTCGGCCAGGAACCCGTCGGGCACCTCGCCGTGCTCGCCGCGCGTGGCCACCACGAGCACCACGCGGTGCCCTTCTTCGTACGCTTTTCGCATCACGCCACCGCACGTGATGCACTCGTCGTCGGGATGCGCGTGGAAGGTCACCATGGTCGACACCAGTCGAGGCTACGGGGCGCCGTCACACCTCGGCCACCCCGCGATCGCGAAACCCGCGCCGACCCCCGACGATAGGCACATGGACTACGACGCCGACCTGCCAGGGCACGTGGAAGCCGAGCTCGCCCGCTTCCTCGACGAGGCCGGTGCGGACATCCGTGCCGTGGAGCCCAGCTTCGCCGCCGGCGTCGACGCTCTCGGGGAGTTCGTGCTGCGCGGAGGCAAACGGTTGCGCCCCACGTTCGCCTGGTGGGCGTGGCGCGGCACGGGCGGCGCGGAGGCGGACGCGGACGGCGTGCTGCGGGTCGTGTCGAGCCTCGAACTGGTGCAGGCCTGCGCGCTGATCCACGACGACCTGATCGACTCCTCGGACTCGCGGCGCGGGCGCCCGACGGTGCACGTCGCGTTCGCCGACCTGCACACCGCGGAGCGCTGGCTCGGCCCGGCCCCCGCGTTCGGCCTCGCGGCCTCGGTGCTGATCGGCGACCTCGCGCTGGCCTGGGCCGACGACATGTTCGGCTCCGCCGCGCTCCCGCCCGCGACGCTCGACGCGGCGCGCCCGGCCTGGCGCGCGATGCGCACCGAAGTGCTCGCCGGGCAGTTCCTCGACGTCCGGACCCAGGCGACCGGGGACGCCTCCCCCGAGGCCGCGCTACGCGTGAGCAGGCTCAAGACGGCGGCCTACACGGTCGAGCGGCCGCTGCACCTCGGCGCGCTGCTCGCGGGCGCGGAGCCGTCACAGATCGAGACGCTGCGCGAGTTCGGCCGCGACATCGGGGTGGCCTTCCAGCTGCGGGACGATCTGCTCGGCGTCTTCGGCGATCCTTCGGTCACCGGCAAACCGGCGGGCGATGACCTCCGCGAAGGCAAGCGCACCCTGCTCGTCGCGCTGGGCCTGCAACGCGCCGGTGCGGAGCAGGCGAAGGTGATCACGCACGCCATCGGCAATCCCGCGCTGTCGCAGTCGGATGTCGCGCGGGTGCGGGAAACCCTGACCGAGGTGGGCGCCGTGGCCGCGGTCGAGGAGCGCATCGACGCGCTGACCGAAACGGCGCTGAAAGCACTCGATCGGGCGGAGTTGCTCGAGCCCGCCGGCGCCGAGCTGACCGAGCTGGCGGCCAAAGCCACGAGAAGGACGCACTAGTGCATGTCGTCGTGATCGGCGCCGGCCTCGCCGGGTTGTCGGCCACCCTGCACCTGCTCGGCGCGGGCCGTCAGGTGACGCTGCTCGAACAGGACGACCGGCCGGGCGGCCGGGTGAGCCAGCGGGAGCGCGACGGGTTCTCGGTCGACACCGGCGCCACCGTGCTGACCATGCCCGAGCTGCTGGACGAGGCGCTGGCCGCGGTGGGCGAACGGAACCGGCTGCGGCTGATCCGGCTCGATCCCGCCTATCGCGCGAGGTTCGCCGACGGCAGCTCGATCCCCGTGCGCACCGAGCCGGAGGCGATGGAAGAGGAGATCCGCGCCTTCGCCGGGCCGCGCGACGCGGTGGGCTATCGCGGTCTTCGCCGGTGGCTGACCGAGTTGTACGCGGTGGAGAAGGACAGGTTCATCGGCGCGAACTTCGACTCCCCGCTCGACCTCGTCCGCCCGGAACTCGCGAAACTGGTGGTGCTGGGCGGTTTCGGGCGGCTCGGCCCGCGAATCGCCCGGTTCCTGCACGATCCCCGCCTGCGACGGCTGTTCTCCTTCCAGTCGCTCTACGCCGGGCTCGACCCGCGGCACGCGCTCGGCGCGTACGGCGTTATCCCGTACATGGACACTGTCGCCGGGGTGTACTACCCGCTCGGCGGCATGGGCCGGGTCGGGCAGGTGCTCGCCGACGCCGCCGAGCGCGCCGGCGCGCGGCTCGAGTTCGGCACCGAAGCCGCTTGGCTGGAAAGGGTTTCCTCCCGCGTCCGCGCGGTGCGCACGCGCGCCGGCGAGCGGATCGAGTGCGACGCCGTCGTACTGGCCACCGAGCTGACCACCGCGTACAGGCTGCTCGGTGTCCGGCCGAAACGCCTTGTGCCGCTTCGGTTTTCGCCTTCCGCGGTGGTGCTGCACGGCCGCACTTCGCGCCGCTGGCCGGAGTTGGACCACCACACGATCTTCTTCGGCGACGCGTGGGAACGCACGTTCGCCGAGATCATCCGGGACGGTTCGCTGATGAGCGATCCCTCCCTGCTCGTGACCCGCCCGACGGCGACCGACCCGACGCTGGCCTCCGACGGGCACGTGGTGTCCGTCCTCGCGCCCGCGCCGAATCTCCGCACCGGCCGGATCGACTGGCCGCGCGTGGGCCCGGCGTACCGGGACGAGCTGCTCCGCACGCTCGCCGCCCGCGGGCTCGACGGGTTCGCCGAACAGTACGAAGTGGACGAACTGGTGACCCCGCGCGACTGGGCGGAGCGCGGAATGGCCGCGGGCACGCCGTTTTCGCTCGCGCACACCTTCGCGCAGACCGGCCCGTTCCGGCCGCGGAACGTGGTGCGCGGCGTGGAAAACGTGGTGCTCGCCGGCTGCGGGACCACGCCAGGGGTCGGCATCCCGCCGGTGCTGATCTCCGGCAAGCTCGCCGCCGCGAGGATCATCGGCAGATGAGACTCGAGGACGCCTACCGGGCCTGCCGGCGGATCAACGCCCACCACGGCAAGACGTTCTTCCTCGCCACCCGGCTGCTGCCCGCGCACGCCCGCCCGGCGACGCACGCGTTGTACGCCTTCGCCCGCACCGCGGACGAACTCGTCGACAACCCGGAACGCGACCCCGAAACCGCGCTGGGCGAGCTCGAACGCCAGCTGGACAAGCTGTTCGGCGGGGACCCGCAGACCGACCCGGTGTTCCAGGCGCTCGCCGACACCGTCCGGCGCTACGCGCTGGAACGCGAGCTGTTCGACGCCTTCCTGCATTCGATGCGGATGGACCTGACGGTCACCGAATACCCGGATTTCGCCGCACTGGGCGAATACACCTACGGTTCGGCGAGCGTGATCGGCCTGCAGATGCTGCCGGTGCTGGGCACCGTGGTGCCGAGGCAGGAGGCCGCGCCGAGCGCCGCCGCGCTCGGGGAAGCCTTCCAGCTGACCAATTTCCTGCGCGACATCGGCGAAGACCTCGACCGCGGTCGGCTCTACCTGCCCACCGGCGAGCTGGCCGCGTTCGGTGTGGACCGCGAACTGCTGGTGTGGTGCCGCGCACACGAACGCACCGACCCGCGAGTCCGCCGCGCGCTCGGCTCGCTGGCCGCGCGTAACCGGGCGGTCTACCGTCGCGCCGAAGCCGGGATCCCGTTGCTGCGCAAGGAATCCCGCTCGTGCATCCACACCGCGCTGGTGCTCTACCGCGGCATCCTCGACGAGCTCGCCCGGCACGAGTTCGACGTGCTGAACCGGCGGGTTTCGGTCTCGCTGGTGCGGAGAATGCGCGTGGCCGCGGGAGCCACACTAGGCTGGAGATCATGACTTCCGTCGAGCGCTTCGTCCGCGTGGGGCTGCAGCTGCAGCCGCAGCACGCCGACTACAAGACCATCCGCGAGACCGCGTCCCGCGCCGAGGACCTCGGCGTGGACATCGTCTACAACTGGGATCACTTCTACCCGTTGTACGGTGACCCCGACGGGATGCATTTCGAGTGCTGGACGATGCTCGGCGCCTGGGCCGAGTCCACGTCGCGCGTCGAGATCGGCGCGCTGGTCACCTGCAACAGCTACCGCAACCCCGAGCTGCTCGCCGACATGGCCCGCACGGTGGACCACATCAGCGGCGGCAGGCTGATCCTCGGCATCGGCTCGGGCTGGTTCGAAAAGGACTACACCGAGTACGGCTACGAGTTCGGCACCGCGGGCGGCAGGCTCGACGCGCTCGCCGAGTCGCTGCCGCGCATCGAATCCCGGCTGGCGAAGCTGAACCCGGCGCCCACCCGCAAGATCCCGGTGCTGATCGGGGGCGGCGGCGAGAAGAAGACGCTACGGATGGTGGCCCAGCACGCCGACATCTGGCACGGCTTCGGTGACCCCGAGGTGGTCGAGCGCAAGGTCGGCATCCTCAAGCAGCACTGCGCCGACGTGGGCCGGGACTTCGGCCAGATCGAGCTGTCGACCGGCGTGCGGGGCGAGCCGGACGAGCTCGGGCCGAAGCTGCTGGCGCTGGGCGTCACGCAGTTCACCGTGGGCGCGGGCGGGCCGGACTACGACCTGACCCTGCTCAAGAAGTGGATCGACTGGGCCAAGACCCAGAACAACTGAGTTTCGGCGCCGGGCCGTTACTGATCCGACCACAGCCGTGGCGGAACTTCTCGCGCCGAGCAAGTCGGCTGCGGATCCGCCCGCTTCCGGTCGGGTCATAACGGCGGGCGCGGTGGGCCGCCACTCCGCACGCGGGTCGCGGAGCGCGCCGAGCAAGTCGGCGGCGGCTGCACCTCCACCCACCTCCAGCCGGTCAGGCACGGCAGGCCGCGACCCGCGCGCGGCTCACACAGCACGCCGAGCAACTCGGCCACGGCTGCACACCCACCCACTTCCAGCCGGATCAGGCACGCCGGGCACGGCAGACCGCGACCCGCGCGCGGCTCACACAGCACGCCGAGCAACTCGGCCACGGCTGCACACCCACCCACTTCCAGCCGGATCAGGCACGCCGGGCACGGCAGGCCGCGACCCGCGCGCGGCTCACACAGCACGCCGAGCAACTCGGCCGCGCCCACCTCCACCCACCTCGGGCCGGATCAGGCACGCCGGGCGCGGTGGGCCGCGACTCGCGCGCGGGTCGCGCAGCGGGCCGAGCAGTACTGCTTCCGCTCACCGCGCCCGGTGTCCACAAAGGACTTCCCGCAGGCGCAGATTCCGCCCGGCGGCCGCTGTTTCTCGGCGAGGCGGAACGCGAGCGCCAGGCACGACGACGTCACCAGCCACTCCCCCCACGGCGCGTCGTCGCTGCTGTCCACATGCAGGTGCCAGGCGAAAGTGCCGTCGTGCGTGGTGAGCCGCGGCGGCCGGGCGTGCTCGGCCAGCGCCGCGTTGAGCGCCGCCGCGGCCTCGTCCACCGTTCCCGCCGCGAAGATCGCGCGTAGCACCTCCGCGGCCGCACGGAGGTCGGCCAGATCGTCCACCGCCAGCTCGATCGGCTCCGGTTCGCCGTGCGCGCGCAGCACTTCCCGCACCTGGCCTGCCGTCGCCGGCCCGGGAACCAGCACGTTCACCAGGTCCGCCGCTCGCCGCACCGGATCGGTCACCCCGGCAGTGTAACGTCTTTCTCATGCTAAGCCGTTACCTGGCGGGGGCCACGGCGGCGCGTACTGGGGATGAGATGTCCGGGCCCGCACTCCTGCTGCTCGGGCTGGCCGCCACGGGCTCACCCGTCACGGCGTCCGCGCTGCTGGCCGGGCTCACCGCGTCCTCGGCCATCGGCGGCCCGGTGTTCGGCACTGTGCTGGATCGCAGCCGCCGTCCCGGCAGGCTGCTCGCGGTCACGCTCGCCGCGTACGCCTTGGGGTTGAGCGCGATCGTGGCCACGCTCGGGCACGTGCCGACAGCCGCGGTGGTGGCGCTGGCCGTACTCACCGGCCTGTTCAACCCCGCCATCGCCGGGGGCTGGACGGCGCAGCTTCCGCACGGCCGCGACCTTTCTCGCACCACGGCGCTGGACGCGCTCACCTACAGTTTCGCCAGCCTCACCGGTCCGGCGTTCGCCGCGCTGATCGCGGGCTGGCTCGGCGCGGGCACCGCGCTGGCCACCGCCGTGGGCCTTGTCGTCCTCGCTCTGCCGTCCGCGTGGTCGCTCCCGGCCGGAACCCCGCATACCGGGAAAACCTCGTGGACAGCCGGATTCACGGCGATTTTCGCGCATCGCCCGCTGCTGCGCGCCACCGTCGCGTCGACGGTTTCCTACGTCGGCGTCGGCATGTTCGTCGTGTGCCTGCCGTTGATCGGCGAACAACGGTTCGGCGCCGCCACCCTCGGTACGCTCCTGCTCACCGTCGTCGCGGTCGCTTCGCTGCTGGCGAACGGCTTTCTGGCGCGGAAACCGTGGCCGTGGCGGCCGGACACCTTGCTGCTCTGCAGCACTTTCGTGCTCGCCGCGAGCTACGCGCTGGCCGCGCTGCCCGGGCCCGCCATCGTGTTCGCCGCCGCGCTGAGCGGAATCGGCGAAGGCCCGCAACTCGTCGCGCTGATGGGGATCCGCCACCGCGAAGCGCCCACGGCACTGCGTGGTCGCGTGTTCACGACCGGTGCCAGCCTGAAGGTGACCGGGTTCGCGCTCGGTTCGGCGCTCGCCGGTCCACTGGCCGGGCACTCGGTGACGATGTGCCTCTGGGTCGCGGCGGCGATCGGACTGGTGGCGGGAGCTTCGGGCCTGGCGCTCAGAACGCCATCGCCTGCGCGCGCCGCTTGACCTCCGTGCCATGGTTGGTCCGCAGCGCGTTGACCGGCGTGGTGCCGGGCAGCGACTCGTCCTCGGTGTAGAGCCACCGCAACATCTCGGTGCGGCCGAAGCCCGCGTCGGACAGCACTGTCAGCAGGCCCGCGAGGCCTTTCACCGGGGCGCCGTCCGCGAGGAAGTCCGCGGGCACCAACAGATCGCCGTCGCGGCGGACCGCGATCAGCTGTCCGTCACGCAGCAGCTGACGCACCTTGTTCTCCGACAGCCCGAGAGCGTTGCTCACCTCCGCCAGGCGCAGCAGTTCGACCTCGGGGCCCAGCACGTCATCAGCGACAGGAATCGCACTCACAGTTGACACTGTGCCACACGGGGCATCACCGAGGGCAATATCGCTCCAACGGCGTAACGAAACCTCAACAGCGCGAACAAGTCGATCATGGGTATCGGTCACGGGGGTGGCGCAAGTCCGTACGATCGCCTCCGTGACAACCACCGACACCGGTCTGGCCGGAACGCTCCTGGAGCGGCGTTACCGGGTCGACACGCCCATCGCGCGAGGCGGCATGTCCTCGGTGTACCGGGGCGCCGACACACGGCTGGACCGTCCCGTCGCGATCAAGATCATGGACCCGCGCTTCGCCGACGACCGTTCCTTCGTCGAGCGGTTCGAGCGGGAGGCCCGGTCGGCGGCCAAACTGCACCACCCGAACGTGGTCACCGTGCACGACCAGGGCGTCGACGGCCCGCACGTCTTCCTCGTGATGGAGCTCGTCGACGGCGGCACGCTGCGCGACCTGCTCGACGACCGCGGCGCGCTCGACGTCGCGCTGGCGCTGTCGGTGACCGAGCAGATGCTGGCCGCGCTCGCCGCCGCGCACGCCGCCGGCCTCGTGCATCGCGACGTCAAACCGGAGAACGTGCTGATCGGGCGCACCGGCACCCCGCCGACCGGGGTGGTCAAGGTCGCCGACTTCGGCCTCGTCCGCGCGGTCGCCAGCTCCGGCACGACCAGCTCCAGCATCATCCTCGGCACCGTCGCGTACCTCTCTCCGGAGCAGGTCACCACGGGTCTCGCCGAAGAACGCGGCGATGTCTACTCCGCCGGGATCGTGCTGTACGAGATGCTCACCGGCCGCGTGCCCTACACCGGCGACACCGCGATTTCCGTGGCGTACCGGCACGTGAACGACGACGTGCCCGCGCCGAGCGCGGTCAACCCGCAGGTGCCCGCGGCATTGGACGATCTCGTGCTGCGCGCCACCCGGCGTGACCCGGAGGCCCGCCCCGCCGACGCGGCCGCGTTCCTGCGCGAGCTGCGCCAGATCCGCGCCTCGCTGGGGCTCGGCCCGGTCGCCATCCCGGTCCCGCCGGGCAAGGACGATCAGGTTCCGGATGCGGAAAAAACGATCCCGGCTTTCTCCGCGGTCGGCCCTACTTCTCCGGTTTCCGGTCCGCGCGGCACGCGCGCGATGCTGCGCCCCGATGCCACGCGCGTCACCGGGATGGGCCAGGTGCCGCCGCCGGTTCCGCCATCCGCAGCACCCGCGGAGCCCCCGCCGGAGCGCGACCGCAACCGGAAAATCGCCCTGTGGTCCATCGCCGCGGTGGTGCTCGTCGCGATCATCGGCGGCGGGCTCTGGTGGTTCACCACGGGCGAACCGGCGTCCCGCACGGCAGCGGTCCCGCAGGTTTCCGGAATGGATCAGGCGACGGCGACGGAAACGTTGCGCACCAACGGGTTCACCGCGAAGGTCACCCAGCAGCGGAACAACACGGTGGCCGCCGGGCTCGCCGTGCGCACCGATCCGGCGGGTGGTTCGACGGCGCTGAAGGGCTCCGAGGTGACGCTGGTGATCTCCTCCGGCAAGCCGACGGTGCCCGATATTTCCTCGGACACTTCCTTGCAGCAGGCGGAAACCGCGATCATCGCGGCCCAGCTGGTGCCCGCGCACGACGCCAATGCCGACCAGTACAGCACCAGCGTACCGAGCGGGAACGTCGTCTCCGTGAATCCCCAACCGGGCACCCAGCTCGACGTGAACGCCACGGTGACGATCATCGTGTCCAAGGGCCCGCCGCCGCAGCCGATCCCCGACGTCACCGGGATGTCACACGACCAGGCGTTCCAGACCCTGCAGGCGGCCGGCTTCCAGCCGTTCGACGCCGGCGCCGAGTTCTCCGAGAAGGTTTCGGCGGGCAACGTGACGCGCACGGATCCGAAGGCCGGCGCGAACCCGAGCTCCGGCACGCAGGTCGGTGTGTTCGTTTCCAACTCGGTCGAGGTCCCGTCGGTCATCGGCCACACGATCCAGGACGCGGTCCAGACGTTGCAGGCGGCCGGACTCCAGGTGGAGGGCAAGGCGCGCGGCAACGGCAACGGCAACAACGGGTTCGGTCTGGTCATCCAGCAGGACCCGGAACCGGGCAAGCTCGTGAAGAAGGGCAGCAAGGTAAACCTGAAAACATTTCCGTAATCGCGGGGAAATGGTCGCCGAGCCGAACCTTTCACCGGAACAGAATTGTCTACTATGGACAGTGGTACCTCCTTTCGAGTGAAGGAGGATCCTGTTAGCGCCTGCGAAACACAGCGACTACGCTCTCGTCATGTCTGTGCGCTCCAGTAGTAGCCAACTCCATTCCTGAATCCCCCACAGAAGGGTCGACTATGGCTGGCCGCCAACTCAGCGGGCTCGATGTCGCTTTCCTGTGTCTCGAGGGGGAATCCACCCCCATGCACATGGGAGCGGTGGTGATCTTCGACCCGGGTGAACCGGTGGACCCGGAGAAGATCGCGAAACTGCTCGCGGAACGGGCGACAAGGATTCCCCGGTTGCGGCAACGGGTCAGCCCGGGTCTGCTGCCGGGCGCGGCGAACTGGACCGACGATCCGTTGTTCGACCCGCACGAGCACATCGACACCTGCGAACTGCACGAGTTCTACGAGGAGGACCCGCTCGCCGCGCACGCGGCCGAGTGGATCGAGCAGCCGCTGGACCTCGCCCGCCCGTTGTGGCAGGTGCGCGTGGTCAACGGCTTGCCGGGCAACAGGTTCGCCCTGCTGCTCAAACTGCACCACGCGTTCACCGACGGGGCCGGCGCGTTCGCCGTCGCCGCCGGGCTCATCGACGAGCTGCCCATCACCAAGGCGCTGCTGAACAAGACGGAAACGCCGCCGCGGCCCCGTTCTCCGCTGACGTTGCTGAAGGAAACCCTCAGCGACGGGAAACAGACGGCGGGTATCGCCACCTCGATTCTGCGCGCGGCGCGGCCGTACCCGTTTTCCCCGTTGTCCGCACCGAGTTCCACCAGCAGGCGGCTCGGGTTCGTCCGCCTGGAGGAAACGGAGCTGCGTCAGGTCCGCGCGGCGCACGGCGGTACGACGAACGACGTGATCCTCGCCGTGCTGGCCGGCGCGTTGCGGCAGTGGATGGTCAACCGCGGGCAGCGTGTCGACGGCAAGCGGCTGCGCGCGCTCATCCCGGTGAGCACCCGCGCCAGGGAAAGCGGTGGCGCGAACCGGCTTTCCGGGTATCTGTGCGAACTCCCGGTGCACATCGACGATCCCGTGGAGCGGCTGCGCGCGGTGCGGCGGGAGATGAACCGCCACAAGGCCGTGGGCACGCAGGCCGGCGCGGGCGCGGTGCCGGTGCTCGCGGACAGGATGCCGCCGCCGCTGCACAAGCTGGCCACGCGTGCCGCCGGGCAGGCGTCCGGACTGTTGTTCGACACGGTGATCACCAACGTGCCACTGCCCAAACTCGACCTCACCCTCGACGGCGCGCCCTTGCGTGAGGTGTACCCCCTGGTGCCGCTGGCCCCGCGGAACGCGCTGGGCATCGCGGCCGCCGTCTTCCACGACGGTGTCCACATCGGACTCCAGGCGAACGGCGCCGCGGTGCCGGACACGGGTTCCCTGCGTGATGCCGTGCTGAAGTCGGCCGCTGCTCTATACGAGCGGTCTGTCTAACTCATCGTGGTGTGCATACGTCATGATTGATCCATGCCGGTCCCCACAGCTGCGTGGCTGCCCCATGCGACGAGAAGCGCGATCATCGTGCCCGTGCCGGACGCGGAACAAACCGTTGCCTGGCACCGGCGCGGGCTGAACACGCCGGGCACGTCACTGGTGCCCGCGCACGTGACCGTGCTGTACCCCTTCGTGCATCCGCGGCAGATCCGCGCCGGCACCCTCAGCGCGCTCGAAGCGGCGCTGGCGGGCATCGGCGCGTTCGACTGCGTGTTCTCGCAGGTCAAGTGGTTCGGTGAAGAGGTACTGTGGCTGGAACCCAAGCCGGATGAGCACTTCCGGTCGCTGACCCGCGAGGTGTGCAAGCGCTTTCCCGCGCTGCGGCCGTATGCCGGGGAGCATCCGGACACGGTGCCACATCTGACCGTCGCGGACAGTCGCACCGGGAACGCGGAGAGCAAACGCCGCGTGGCCGAAGACATCGCGGGCGCGCTGCCGATCCACGCCCGGATCGACACCGTCCGCCTGGTAGCAGGCCAGGACGAGCATGGCCCCTGGCACCCAGTGGCGGAGTTCTCACTGGGCGGTTGAGCCGCCCCCGCACACACGTTGGCCGCCCCCGCACGCGAGTTGGCCACTCCCGCACGCATGTTGGCCACCCCCGCACGCGAGTTGGCCGCCCCCGCACGCATGTTGGCCCCCCGTTCACGAGTTGGCCGCCCGCGGGCGGATCGGCCACGCCCGTAGGTCTGGTGCCCATTCCCGTGGCGAGTTGGCCGCCCGCGGGGACGCAAACACACCAACGCGAGCAGCCAACACACCACCGCGAGCAGCCAACACACCACCGCGAGCAGCCAACACACCGACGCGAGCAGCCAACACACCGACGCGAGCAGCCAACGCACCAACGGGAGCGGCCAACACGGCCGGGGGGCGCGGCGAAGCCGCGTGGAGGGCGCCGAAAGCTCAGCCGCGCAGCATTTCCGCTACCAGGAAGGCCAACTCCAGGCTCTGCTGTGTGTTCAGCCTGGGGTCGCAAGCCGTCTCGTAGCGGCCGGACAGGTCGCCGTCCGAAATTTCTTGCGCGCCGCCGAGGCATTCGGTCACGTCTTCACCCGTCAGCTCCACGTGGATGCCGCCGGGGTAGCTCCCCACCTTGTGGTGCACCTCGAAGAAACCCTGCACCTCGTCGATGATCCGGTCGAAGTGCCGCGTCTTGTACCCGGTGGACGACTCGTGTGTGTTGCCGTGCATCGGATCGCACTGCCAGATCACCTTGTGCCCGGTGGCTTCGACCGCCTCGACGATCGCCGGGAGCACGTCGCGCACCTTGCCGTTGCCCATCCGCGAGATCAGCGTCAGACGGCCGGGCTCGTTCTTCGGGTCGAGCCGGCGCACGTACTCGGCGGCCTGTTCGGGCGTGGTGGTCGGGCCGATCTTCACGCCGATCGGGTTCGCCAGCAGCTCGGCCAGCGCGATGTGTGCGCCGTCCAGCTGGCGGGTGCGCTCCCCGATCCACAGGAAGTGCGAGGAAAGGTTGTACAGCTTGGGATTCGCCGCATCCGCGTTGTCCAGCCGCAGCAAAGCCCGCTCGTAGTCGAGCAGCAACGCCTCGTGGCTGGCGAAGATCTCGGTGGACTGCAGCGAGGCGTCGGTGACGCCACAAGCCGACATGAACCGCAGACCACGGTCGATTTCGCCCGCCAGCGCCTCGTACCGCTCGCCCGCGGCCGAGGTGCGCACGAAGTCCTTGTTCCAGTCGTGCACCTGCGCCAGCGACGCCATCCCGGCGCCGGTGAGCGCGCGCACCAGGTTCATCGCCGCGCCGGCGTTCGCGTACGCGCGGATCATCCGGCCCGGGTCCGGCACCCGCAGCTCGGGCTTCGCGACGAGCGAGTTCACGATGTCGCCCCGGTACACCGGCAGGCCGAGCGCGTCGGTGGCGTTCGAGCGCGGCTTGGCGTACTGCCCGGCGATGCGGCCGACCTTCACGACCGGCAGGCTCGCCCCGTACGTGAGCACGACGGCCATCTGCAGCAGCGTGCGCAGGTTGGCGCGAATGTGGGGCTCGGTGTTGGACTCGAACGTCTCCGCGCAGTCACCGCCCTGGAGCAGGAACGCCTCCCCGCGCGCGACCATCGCCAGGCGCTCGCGCAGCCTGTCGATCTCCAGCGGCACGGTGATCGGCGGGACGCTCTCCAGCACCCCGCGTACCCGGCGGGTGGCGTCCGGGTCCGGCCACTCCGGCTGCTGCGCGGCCGGGCGGGCCAGCGCCTCGTCCAGCCGTTCCCGCAGCTCAGGAGGCAGCGGGGGGAGTTCCGGGAGGGTGTCGATGGGAACGTCCACAGTCCAGTTCACGGACCCCAGCGTATCGGGCGCCGCCTGAGCCGCTTGTGGACGGGCACGGCGACGAGCCGCGCCCGTCCCCAGTCAGCGCTGCCCGGAGCTCACCGGGTCACGCGGTTCGGCCGGGGCCTTCGCGCGGTCGCCGTGCCCTGGCCACCACGCGGCGCGGCCGATGAGCGCGGTGAGGCTCGGCACGAAGAACATCGCCATCACGAACGCCGCCACCAGGATGCCGAAGGCGAGCGCGAAGCCCATTTCGGCGAGCAGCGAGTTCCCGGCCAGCATCAGCGCGCCCAGCGAACCGGCGAGGATCACCCCGGCCGCGGCGATCGTCGGCCCGGTGTGCCGGACGGCGAGCGCGGCCGCCTCACGGGGCGGCTTGCCCTCCTTCGCCTCTTCTCGCAGCCGCGCCATCATCAGGATGTTGTAGTCGGTGCCCAGCGCCACCACGAACATGTAGATGATCAGCGGGATCATGAAGATCAGCCCCGACTCGCCGACGATGCCCTGGAACAGCCAGGTGGTCGCGCCGAGCGTGGCCGCGAACCCGAGGCCCACCGAGGCCATCACGTACCACGGCGAGACCACGCTGCGCAGCAGCAGCCCGAGCACCAGCATGATCAGCACGGCGGCCACCGGGAACACCACGCGGTAGTCGCGGTTCATGGTGTCCTGGATGTCCACATACACCGCCGTCACACCGCCGACAAGCGCCTTGGCGCCGGGCGGCGCGGCAGCGTGCGCGGTGTCCCGCAACGGGCCGCCCACGGTGTCGATGGCCGCATCGGAGGCCGGATCATCGGCCAGCACCACGGAGTAGTTGGCGACGGAACGCGGCCCGTTCAGCTGCGGCTCGCCGACCTGGCCGACGCCGTGCACGCCGGCGATCTTCGCCCGGAACTCGTCGAGCTGGGCCTGTGTGAACGCCGTGCCGTTTTCACTCTGCAGGTACACGTTCGTGGGCGAGGTCGCGCCCGCGGGCAGGCTCTTCTCCAGCGCCTTCATGGTCACCTGCGACTCGGCCGTGTCCGGCATCGAACCCGAGGACAGGTCGAAGGTCGGGTTGAAGCTGAAGACCCCCAGCGCCAGCGCCACCATCACCACGCCGGACACCCCGGCGAAGATCGCCGGACGGCGCCCGACCGCACGCCCCACCGCGCCGAACCGGGCGGCCCGAGGCTCGCGCTGCCACGCCTTCGACGGCCAGAACACCTTGGTACCCAAGAGAGAAACCACCGCGGGCACCAGCGTGAGCCCGGCCAGCAGGGTGACCGCGACGGCGATCGCCAGCGAGGGCCCCATCGAGCGGAAGAACCCGAACAACGACAACGCCATCGTCAGGAACGCGATGATCACCACCGCCGCCGCGGACGTGATCGCCTCCCCGACCCGGCTCACCGCGGTCACCATCGCCTGTTTCGGTGCGTCCCCGGCGCGGAGTCGTTCCCGGTACCGGAACATCAGGAACAGGATGTAGTCGGTGCCGACGCCGAACAGGACCACGATCAGGATCGAGGAGATCGACGAGTCCGCCTGCATCCCGAAAAGTTTGACCACCCAGGAGATCAGCCCGCTGGCGATCTGCGAGACGATGCCGATGAGCACGATCGGCAGCAGCGCGATGATCGGACTTCGGAAGATCACCAGCAGCAGCACGAGGATCAGCAGCACCGTCGCGATCCCGACGATGCCCGTGGAGTTGCTCGACGCCTCCTGTGAATCCAGTTGCTGCGCAACGGTTCCCGTCGTGCCGGCCTTGAGGTCCGTACCCGAGACGGCCGCCTGCAGCTCGGTGCGGAACGCCTTCGCCGAAGACGTCAGCTCCTGGGAGTTCGCCCCGGACAGCTGCGGCATCTTCACCGCGGAGATCGCCACGGGCGCGCCCGTGGCGGCCTGCGGCGGCACGATCGCCTCGATGTCCTTGAGGTGCTTGCCACTCAGCTCGGTGACGACCTGGGCCACCTTGTCGGAATCGGCCTTGTTCAGCGCGGCGCCGTCCGCGCGCTGGAACACCACGATCATCGACGGGGTGAACGCGGACGGGAAAGCCTGCTGCCCCAGCGTCGACGCCTGGATGGACTCGTAATCCCTGGGCAGGGCGTCACTTTCGTCCGTACTCGTCGGCAGCGCGGGCGCGGTCGAGATGACGACCACCGCGAGCAGTGCCCAGGCCGCGATCACCCACCACGGCCGGTGCACGACGAATCGGCCCAGCCTGGCGAAGACGCCGTGTTCTCGCGTTCCCCCTGTTTTCCCCGCCACGGAAACCATGTCCACCCCTGTCAGCCCCGGTAAAGCACCGGCTTTACCCGATGCTGGCGCCAGTAAACCGAGAAGGGGCCACCCGTGCCACGAGTTTGCCGTCACTCCTGAGGATTCGCTGAGAGCCCATGGGGCGCACGAAAAAAGCGGCCCGGCCCGGCGCCATTGCCGGACCGGGCCGCAGGCCCGGGTGGGTTACACGACCGCCAGCGGCAGGGCCGTGGGGTGCACCGGCGCCGGCAGGTCCGAGGCACCGGTGAGGTAGGCGTCGACCGCGTTGGCCACCGAGCGGCCCTCCGCGATCGCCCACACCACAAGGGAAGCACCGCGATGCGCGTCGCCACAGACGAAGACGCCCGGCGCCGCCGTCTGCCAGTCCGCGCCGCAGCCGATCCGGCCCTGCCTGGTCAGCTCGATGTCCAGATCGTCGAGGAGCCGCATGTGCTCCACGCCCTCGAAACCGATCGCCAGCAGCACCAGATCCGCCGGGATCTCCTCGACCTCTTCCGACAGCGGCACCACTTCACGCACGCCCGTCTCCGGGTTGCGCGAGACACGCACCTTCTGCAGCTCCACCGAGCGCACGTGGCCCTCGTCGTCCCCGACGAACCGCTTCACCGCGACGCCGAAGACACGCTCGCCGCCCTCGTCGTGGGCCGGGTACGTGCGCAGGATGTACGGCCACGTCGGCCACGGAGACCGGTCATCGTCCCTTGTGGACGGTGGCATCGGGTACTGGTCGAGCTGCGTGACCGAAAGCGCGCCCTGGCGGGTGGCCGTGCCGTAGCAGTCGGCGCCTGTGTCCCCGCCGCCGATCACGAGGACGTGCTTGCCCTCCGCGGTGATCTCCGGCGGGCCGTCGCCCTCGACCTTCCGGTTCGCCTGCACGAGGTGCTCCATCGCGAGGTGCACGCCCCGCAGCTCACGGCCCGGGGTGACCTTGTCGTCCCGGCCGCGCAGCGCGCCGACCGCGAGCACCACGGCGTCGTACGTCGCGCGCAGCTCTTCCACCGTCAGGTCCACGCCGACCTCGCAGCCGGTGACGAACTGGGTGCCTTCCTTGCGCAGCTGGGCCAGCCGCCGGTCCAGGTGGCGCTTCTCCATCTTGAACGACGGGATGCCGTAGCGGAGCAGCCCGCCCAGCCTGTCGTCCCGCTCGAAGACGGTGACCTCGTGGCCGGCGCGCGTCAGCTGCTGCGCCGCCGCCAGCCCGGCCGGACCGGAACCGACGACCGCCACCCGCTGCCCGGAAGCGACCTCCGAAGCCTGCGCCTCGACGAGCCCCATTTCCCAGGACTGGTCGGCGATCGTGGCCTCGACCCGCTTGATCGCGACCGGCCCGCCGGACTCCGGCGAGATCGACAGCACGCAGCCCGCCTCGCACGGCGCGGGGCACAACTTCCCGGTGAACTCCGGGAAGTTGTTGGTGGCGTGCAGCCTGTCGCTCGCCGCGGCCCAATGACCCTGGCGCACCAGGTCGTTCCACTCCGGGATCAGGTTGCCCAGCGGGCAGCCCGAAGCACCGGAGTGGCAGAACGGGATACCGCAGTCCATGCACCGGCTCGCCTGGGTGCGCACTTCCTTGTTGCGCTCCTCGGCACCGAGGTCGGCATACACCTCGCGCCAGTCGTGCACCCGCTCCTCGCGCGCGCGCTTCTTCGGCTCCTCGCGCTCGAACTTCATGAAGCCCGTCGGGTCAGCCACGGGCCACCTCCATGATCGCCTCGTCCACGTCGCGCCCGGAGGCCTTGGCCGCCTTGGCCGCCGCCAGCACCCGCGCGTAGTCGCGCGGCATCACCTTGGTGAACGAGGCGGAGCGGCGGGGCCAGTCGCCCAGCAGCGACGCGGCCACGGCCGAGCCGGTCAGCTCCCGGTGGCGCGTAACGATTTCCTTGAGCCAGGACAGGTCCTCCGGCTCGGGTGCCAGCAGATCGACCATCTCGTCGTTGACCCGCGCGCGGTCGAGGTCGAGGACGTAGCCGATGCCGCCGGACATCCCGGCGGCCACGTTGCGGCCGGTCGGGCCGAGCACCACGGCACGGCCACCGGTCATGTACTCGAAGGCGTGGTCGCCCGCCCCTTCGCAGACTAGGACCGCGCCGGAGTTGCGCACGGCGAACCGCTCGCCGACCTGCCCGCGCAGGAACATCTCGCCCGAGGTGGCGCCGTAGGCGAGCGTGTTGCCCGCGATCACCTGGCGCTCCGCGGCGAACGTCGCCTTCTCGTCCGGGCGGACGATCACGCGGCCGCCGGAAAGGCCCTTGCCGACGTAGTCGTTCGCGTCGCCGACCATCTCCAGCGTGATGCCGCGCGGCAGGAAGGCGCCCAGCGACTGCCCGGCCGAACCGGTCAGCTTCACGTGGATCGTGCCGTCCGGCAGCCCTTCGCCGCCGTAGCGGCGGGTGATCTCCGAACCCAGCAGCGTGCCGACGGTGCGGTTCACGTTGCGCACCGGCAGCTCGATGTTGACGTGGTGCGCGTCCTCCAGCGCCGCCTCGGCGAGCTGGATGAGCGTGCGGTCCAGCGCGTGCTCGAGCCCGTGGTCCTGCTCGCGGATCTTGCGCCGCGAGCCGCCGTAGGGAGTGTCCGTCGGCATCTCGAAGATCGGCGCCAGGTCGAGGCCCTTGGCCTTCCAGTGGTCGACCGCTTCGTCCACGTCGAGCGCGTCGGCCCGGCCGATCGCCTCGTCCAGCGTGCGGAAGCCCAGCGCGGCAAGGGTTTCCCGCACTTCCTGCGCCACGAACCGGAAGTAGTTCACGACGTGGTCGGCCTGCCCGGTGTAGCGCTTGCGCAGCTCCGGGCTCTGGGTGGCGACGCCGACCGGACAGGTGTCCAGGTGACAGACGCGCATCATCACGCAACCGGCCACGATCAGCGGCGCGGTGGCGAAGCCGTACTCCTCGGCGCCGAGCAGCGCGGCGACCACCACGTCCCGCCCGGTCTTCATCGCGCCGTCCACCTGCACGGTGATCCGGTCGCGCAACCCGTTGAGCATCAGCGTCTGCTGCGTCTCGGCGAGGCCGATCTCCCACGGCGTGCCCGCGTGCTTCAGCGAGTTCAGCGGCGAAGCACCGGTGCCACCGTCGTGCCCCGAAATCAGCACCACGTCGGCGTGCGCCTTGGACACGCCAGCCGCGACCGTGCCGACGCCCAGCGAGCTGACCAGCTTCACGTGGACCCGGGCCTTTTCGTTGGCGTTCTTCAGGTCGTGGATCAGCTGGGCCAGATCCTCGATCGAGTAGATGTCGTGGTGCGGCGGCGGCGAGATCAGCCCGACGCCCGGCGTGGAGTGCCGGGTGCGCGCGATCCACGGGTACACCTTGTTCGGCGGGAGCTGGCCGCCCTCGCCGGGCTTCGCGCCCTGCGCCATCTTGATCTGGATGTCGTCGGCGTTGACCAGGTACTCGCTCGTCACCCCGAACCGGCCACTCGCCACCTGCTTGATGGCGCTGCGGCGCTCCGGGTCGTACAGGCGCTCGGCGTCTTCGCCGCCCTCACCGGTGTTGGAGCGGCCGCCGATGCGGTTCATCGCGATCGCCAGCGTCTGGTGCGCCTCCATCGAAATGGAGCCGTACGACATCGCACCGGTGTTGAACCGCTTGCAGATCGACTCGATCGACTCGACCTCGTCGATCGGCACCGGCTCGCGCTCGCCTTCCTTGAACTTGAACATGCCGCGCAGCGCGCCACCCTCGCGGGCGAGGCGGTGCACTTCGTCGGTGTAGGCCCGGTACGCCTCGTCACGACGGGTCTTCGACGCGTGCTGCAGCAGGAACACCGTCTCCGGGGTGAACAGGTGCAGCTCGCCCTCACGGCGGTACGCGTACTCGCCGCCCGTGTCGAGCCTGCGGTGCACGCGGTCGGTCGGGTTGTCCGGGTACGCGCGGCGATGCCGGACCGCGACCTCTTCGGCGAGCACGTCGAGCCCGACGCCGCCGAGCTTGGAGGTGGTGCCGGTGAAGTACTCGTCGAGCAGTTCCTGTGACAGGCCAAAGGATTCGAAGACCTGTGCCGCGGTGTACGCGCTCACCGTGGAGATGCCCATCTTGGACATGATCTTCTGCACGCCCTTGACCAGCGCCTTGACGTAGTTGCGCACGGCCTGGCGCGGCTCGATCCCGGTGAGCGTGCCCTGGTTGATCATGTCTTCGATGGTTTCGAAGGCCAGGTACGGGTTCACCGCCGCGGCGCCGTAGCCGAGCAGCAGCGCGATGTGGTGCACCTCGCGCGCGTCCCCGGTCTCCACGACCAGCGCGACCCGCAGCCTTTCCTTGGTGCGCACCAGATGGTGGTGCACCGCGGACACCAGCAGCAGCGACGGGATCGGCGCCATCCGGTGGTCGGAGTCGCGGTCGGAGAGCACCAGCGTGCGCGCGCCCGCCGCGATCGCCTCGGACGCCTCGCGGCGCACCCGCTCGATCGCCTCGTGCAGCGCCTGCCCGCCACCGTCCACTTCGAACAGTCCGGACAGGACGGTGCAGGCGAAACCGGGCAGGTCGCCGTCGTCGTTGATGTGGATGAGCTTGGCCAGCTCGTCGTTGTCGATCACCGGGTACGGCAGCTGGATGTGCCGGCAGGAGGCCGGGCCGGGGTCGAGCAGGTTGCGCTCGGGGCCCATGATCCGGCTCATCGACGTGACCAGCTCTTCGCGGATCGCGTCCAGCGGCGGGTTGGTGACCTGCGCGAAGCCCTGCTTGAAGTAGTCGTAGAGCTGGCGGGAACGCTGCGACAGCACGGCGGGCGGGGTGTCCGTGCCCATCGAGCCGATCGGCTCCGCGCCCTTGGCCGCCATCGGCGCGAGCAGGATCTTCAGCTCCTCTTCGCTGTAGCCGAAGGAAAGCTGACGGCGGAGCACCGAATCATGGCTCTGCGTAACGTGATCACGGTCGCGCAGGTCGGCCAGCTGCAGCAGGCCGGCGTGCACCCATTCGCCGTACGGGCGTTTGCGGGCGAGCGCCGTCTTGACCTCGTTGTCGTCGACGAGCCGCCCGGCTTCGGTGTCCACGAGGAACATGCGGCCCGGCTTGAGCCGCCCCTTCGCGACGACCTCCTCCGGCGGCACGTCCAGCACGCCGGCCTCGCTGGCCAGCACGACGCGGCCGTCCGCGGTCTGCCACCAGCGCGCGGGGCGCAGGCCGTTGCGGTCGAGCACCGCGCCGACGAGCGTGCCGTCGGTGAACGTCACGCAGGCCGGGCCGTCCCACGGCTCCATCAGGTTCGTGTGGAACTGGTAGAAGGCGCGAAGTTCAGCGGACATCGCGCCCCCGGTCCGATCGTCGTCTCCGACGACGGCGTTCTCCCACGCCTCCGGGATCATCATCAGCACCGCGTGCGGCAGGCTGCGCCCGCCGAGGTGCAGCAGCTCCAGCACCTCGTCGAAGGAAGCGGAGTCCGACGCGTCGGGCGAGCAGATCGGGTACAGCCGC
Organism: Amycolatopsis acidicola; assembly: GCF_007713735.2. Classification (GTDB taxonomy): domain Bacteria; phylum Actinomycetota; class Actinomycetes; order Mycobacteriales; family Pseudonocardiaceae; genus Amycolatopsis_E; species Amycolatopsis_E acidicola. The sequence goes on from NZ_VMNW02000026.1 coordinate 87,547, forward strand.
GACAGGTCGCCCGGGATCTCGTCCGACTCCAGCAGCGCCTCGCGCGCCCGCATGCGGTTGCGGTTGCCGCGGACGGTGTTGATCTCGCCGTTGTGCGCGACGAACCGGAACGGGTGCGCCAGCGGCCACGACGGGAAGGTGTTGGTGGAGAAGCGGGAGTGCACCAGCGCGATCGCGCTCGTCAGCCGCTCGTCACGCAGGTCGGGGAAGAACGCCGGCAGCTGCTCGGGCGTGACCATTCCCTTGTAGACGAACGTGCGCGAGGACAGCGAAGGGAAGTACGTGCCGCACTCGGCCGCCTCGGTGTCGTGCTCCGCGCGCTTGCGCAGGCAGAAGGCGAGCCTGTCCAGCGCGATGCCGGACGGGCGCACGCCGTCGGCGTCCGGTTTGCCCGCCACGAACAGCATCGCGAAATGCGGCATCACCGAACGCGCCGTCGGCCCGATGTCGGCCCGGTCGGCGTCGGTGGGCACCTCGCGCCAGCCCAGCACGTCGAGGCTTTCCTCCTCGGCGAGCCGTTCGATGAGCGCCACGGCCTTCAGCCGCTGCTCGTCGTCGACCGGCAGGAAGGCGATTCCCGCCGCGTAGCGCTGCGCGCCGGAAGAGTCCGGTGTGGGCAGTGCGAAGTGGGTTTCGGCCCGCAGCAACGTATCCGGCAGCTGCAGGAGGATGCCGGCACCGTCGCCGGAGGTCGGCTCGGCACCCGCCGCGCCGCGGTGGTCGAGGTTGGTCAGCGCCGTCAGTCCATCGGTGATGATCCGGTGTGAACGTCGCCCGCTGATGTCGGCCACCATGGCGACACCACAGGAATCCTGTTCGGTGGCGGGGTCGTACAGACCCTGCTTGCCTGGATTGGCGGAGAAGATCATGCGGGGACCTCCTTCGTCGTCGTCGTGCTCAGTTCGGAAAGTTCCCCCGGTTTGCTGTGCTCGGGACGACGATGGCCCGCTGATTAGCGCGACCTTAACACCCAGGAAACACAACGGCACCCTCTCGCAGTGTGGATTTTCTCATCGAGGAGGTAACGATCTGGCTGCGGCGAACGACATCGTTCTTGATGGGCTGAAGAGCCTCGCTGAGCTCCAGTGTAGCCCGCGCGCGAATCTTTCCAAGATTACGCGAACGGCGCCCCGAAGGGCCAGATCCGCCGGTGGTAGCGTTCCTCACGCTGGTCAGCGGCCTGCTGACCAGGGATGTGTACGGCAGCGAAACCGGTGCGAACCCGGTGCTGTGCCGCAACTGTGATGGGCCGGTCACGCTCGGTCGGCCCGAGCCAGGTCGCCTGCCGTGCCCGCCCGACGCCATCCACCTCCGGTACAGAGGTGCGGCGTGACCGCGGAACGGCACGACGCGCCACCGGCCGAACCCTCAGAGGTCGCCATGTCGCGCAGGTTCCCACTCCTGCTGCTGTCGCTGCTGCTCGTACTCACGGGTTGCGCCTCGCACCCGAAGGACGAGGACTCCTTGGCGAAACCGGACACCGAGGCCACGTTCCCGGTGACCATCGGTTCGGTCACGATCGACCGGCAGCCCACGCGGATCGTCTCCCTGTCACCGTCCGCGACCGAGACGCTCTTCGCCGTGGGCGCCGGGCCGCAGGTCGTCGCGGTGGACTCGCTTTCGGACTATCCGAACGAGGCGCCGCATACGTCGTTGTCCTCGCTGAGCCCGGATCCGGAGGCCATCGCGGGCTACCACCCGGACCTCGTGATCGTCAGCGCCGACAGCACCGGACTCGCCGCCGCGCTGGCGAAAACCGGCACCAAGACCCTGGTGATGCCCGCGGCCGCGAACCTCGACCAGGCGTACGACCAGTTCGTCCAGCTCGGCCGCGCGACCGGGCATCAGGCCGAAGGCGAGAGTCTCGCCGAGCAGACCCGTTCGGACATCGACAAAATCGTCGCCGGCACCCCGAAGCCCGCGAAGCCGCTGTCCTACTACTACGAGCTGGACCAGACGTACTACAGCGTCACCTCCGCCACGTTCATCGGCGGCGTGCTCGGCCGGTTCGGGCTGACGAACATCGCCGACGACGGCGATCCGTCGAACTCCGGCGGATACCCGCAGCTGTCTGCAGAACGCATTTTGCAGGCTGATCCATCGCTGGTGTTCCTGGCGGATTCCCGGTGCTGCGGGCAAAACGCGCAGACGCTCGCCGCCCGTCCGGGATGGAACACGCTGACCGCCGTCAAGGAAGGCCACATCTTCACGCTGGACGACGACATCGCGTCGCGCTGGAGCCCGCGCATCGTGGACCTCGTGCGCGCGGTGTCGGACGCCGTCACGCGCGCCGAGCACTGAAATCGTGAACACCACCCGGCTGCGGCCGAGGACCGTCGCGCTCGCACTGCTCGTGCTCCTCGTGGTGCTGGTGGTCGCCGTGCTCGTCGGCGCGGGCGACCTCGGGTGGCAGCGCGTGCTCGGCGAGATCTGGGCGGAGGTCACCGGCGGCCGGTCCCCGCTGTCCGAACGGGAGGCCGCGATCGTCTGGCAGCTGCGCGTGCCGCGGGTGCTGCTGGCCGGTCTCGTCGGCGCGGCACTCGCCATGTCCGGCGCCACTTTCCAAGGCGTGTTCCGGAATCCGCTCGCGGACCCGTATCTCCTCGGCGCCGCCGCGGGCGCGGGGATGGCGGCGACGATCGTCGTCGTGTTCACCCCGCACGCGGGCGGGTGGGTGCCGGTGGCCGCGTTCTTCGGGGCGCTGGGCGGCGTCGGGCTCAGCTGGCTCCTCGGCCGTTCCTCGGGCGGCACCGGGACGGCCACGCTGTTGCTCGCCGGGGTGGCCGTCGGCTCGTTCCTGTCCGCGGTGCAAACGTTCGCGCAGCAGCTGAACACCGAGACGATCAAACAGGTCTACACGTGGATGCTCGGCGGGCTGAACGTGAGCGGCTGGCGCGAAGTGCTGATCGCGTTGCCCTACATCGCCGTCGCCGCGGTGATCTTGTGCGTCTCCGGGCGGCTGCTCGACGTGCTTTCCCTCGGTGACGCCGAAGCCGCGTCGCTCGGCATCCGGCCGGGACGGGTGCGGCTGGTGCTTCTCGCGGCTGCCTCTCTCGCCACGGCCGCGGCGGTGTCGGTCAGCGGGCTGATCGGGTTCGTCGGCATCGTCGTGCCGCATCTCGTCCGGATGCTCGCCGGCGCGAGCTACCGCGTGGTGCTGCCGCTGTCTTTGGTGACAGGAGCCGCTTTCCTGATCGTGGCGGACCAGATCGCGCGCACGATCATGCCCGGCGAACTCCCGCTGGGCGTGGTCACCGCGTTCGCCGGGGCGCCTTTCTTCGTGGTGGTGCTGCGTTCTTCGCGGGGGAAGCTGTCATGACATCGTTGCGGTTGCGGAACGTGCAGGCAGGCTACGGCGGCCGTCCGGTGATGCGCGACGTGAGCGTGGACGTGCCTGCCGGAAGCTGGCTGGCGATCGTCGGCCCGAACGGCGCGGGAAAGTCCACGCTGCTCAAGACCATGGCCGGGTTGCTGCCCGGCGAAGGCGAGCTGCTCGTCGACACGCATCCGGTGAGTTCGTTGTCCCGCAAGGAAAAGGCGCGCCTGATCGGTTACGCGCCGCAGGATCCGGCCCTGCCGCCGGGGCTCACGGTGACCGACTATGCGTTGCTCGGCCGCACTCCACATCTCGGCCTGCTGTCCCGCGAAGGCGCCGCCGATCTGTCCATTGTGGAGGATGTACTCGGCAGGCTGGATCTCGGCGCGCTCGCCGGGCGGCGGCTGAGCACGCTTTCCGGCGGTGAACGCCAGCGCGCGGTGCTGGCCAGGGTGCTCGCGCAACGCGCCGGGTTGCTGCTGCTCGACGAACCCACCACGGGCCTGGACCTCGGGCACGCGCAGGCACTGCTCGAACTGATCGACAGGCTGCGACGCGAAGACGGCACGACGGTGGTGTCCACTTTGCACGATCTGACTTTCGCCGCGCAGTACGCCGATCATGTTCTCCTGCTGTCGGGCGGAGAAGTGGTCGCGGCGGGCACGCCGGGTGAAGTGCTGACGGTTCCCGCCTTGTCCCACCATTACGGTGCGAATGCAAACGTGATCGTCACCGAGCACGGCGAGCTGGTCATCGCGCCCGTGCGACCGAAATAGACGTTCCGGACTTTCCGGGTTTTGCGGGAAACCGCGTACGCCAGGGGACGCGGTGAATTATTCTCCTCGGCACAACGACAAACGGAAACTTCTGTTGGGGGGACTCGTGGACTTCCACGTCGACCCGGACGCGGTGGCGGGCTACGCCGAAACGCTGGACGGGCTCAACTCCGCGATCGACGCGATCAACGAGTACATGCACACGTACGGGTTGGACAAGTCCGGGTTCACCGGGTTGTTCATCGTTCTCCAGCCGGTGGTGGACCTCGTGGGTTCGCTCTTCGGGGAGACGCTGAGTTTCGGCAGGCAGCGGCTCGCGTCGCTGGTGGACGGCGTGAAGGAGACCGCCGAGGCGTACCAGAACATCGACGAGCAGGCGGCGAAGGCACTGCAGGACCTCCTCCGCGAGCTGCAGGACGAGAACGTCCCCGTCATCAACTGACCGAAGCCGAAACGGAACCCACGCGATGGCACGCACGCACCACACCCCCAGCCACAGCACGCCGAGTCACAGCACGCCCAGTCACAACACCCCGAGCCACACCACTCCCACGCACCAAACGCCGACGCACCAAACGCCGACGACGCAGACCCCCACCACCCACAACCCGACATACCCGGGCCAGCAGACCCAGCCGAGCCAGACGCAGCCGGGTCACACGCAGCCGGGCCAGACCGGGAACCAGCGCGGCGACACCGGTGACGACACCGGCAACCGCCCCAACCGCACCGACGACGAGGGCACCACGCGCCCGTCTTCGGAAGAGGGCGAAGGCGGCGAGGAGCCACGTCGGTCCTCTTCGGACAGTGACGAGTCCGGCTCGGAAGAAGGCGGCTCCGGCGAACGCAGCTCGGGCGAAGGTGGCGAAGGCGAAAGCGGCTCCGGCGAGAGCAGCGAGGGCGAAGGCGGAGACGCCGGCGAAGACGAAGGCGGCGAAGAAGAGGGCGGCGGCGAAGGCGGGGACGAGGGCGGCGAGTTCGAGCCGACCACCCCGAGCGGCCAGCTCTCCGACGGCTCCGAAATCTCCGACGTGCTGGAGCCGCCGGAGCCCAGTAACGGGGACGACGTCAAGCAGCTGGTGGAGGACGCCGGCATCGAGGTCATGGCGGTGGACTGGGTGTTCCAGCACATCGCGGGCCAGAGCCTCGTCGACATGGTGATCAAGCCGATCACCGGTGACTTCAGCAAGATGCGGCAGAACGGCGACGCCTGGGAGACCATCGGCGACGCGATGAAGCAGTTCTCCGCGACCATGTCCGGCAACGCGGACATCATCACCCAGGACGACTGGCACGGCCCGTCCGCGCTGGCGCACAAGGCCTACGTGGACATCGGCTGGAAGGCAGGGCTGGCCGTCGAGGGCCAGGTCGCGAAGCTCATCGCCAAGGGTTTCTTCGCGGTGGCCGACGGTTCCGAGAAGCTCGCCGCGGAAGCGTTGAAACTACTGAAGAAACTGATCGACAAGCTCATCGAGATCGCCGCCAAGGCGTGCATCCCGGTGGCGGGCTGGGCCGCCGAGGCCACCACGATCATCGACGCGCTCGACATCGCGAACCAGATCTTCTCGATCATCGAGATGATCAAGGACATCGTGGAGAAGGTGCAGTCGATGTGGCAGTCCATCCAGGACATCGGCTCACAGCTGGCGAAGATCAAGGACATCCAGAGCATCGGCGACGTGGTCGACATCGGCAAGAACATCAAGGGCGACGTCAGCGACATCTCCTCCGACGCCAAGGACGTGGCGGGCGACGCGCGCGACATCGGCTCGACGGCCAAGGACATCGGCAAGACCGCGTCCGGTTCCGGCGAGGAAGGCGGCGAGGCGGAGTCCTCGCCGAGCCGCAGCCGGTCGCAGACCTCCGCCCCCGCCAGCACCTGATCGCCCGGAAGTACGTGGAGTAGCCACTCATGACCCAGCCAGACCTGGACTCCTGGAAGCCGCCCGCACTGCGCGAAGCCGAGGCGCAGCTCGACGAGACGATGTCGAAGGCGCGCGACCTGATCAAGAAGACCGAGGAGAAGCTCAAGCAGATCCCGGACGTCGACAACACCGCGAAGCCGGAGGACATCGCCCGGATCAAGGCGGCGGCCGAGCGGCCGGACGCCCCCGCCGCGATGCGCGAGCTGAAGAAGAAGGTGGACGCGGGCGAGCTGTCCTGGAAGGACGTGCTCGAAGGCAAGGCGCTCAAGGACCCGGCGGTCCAGGAGGCCATGCGCGCCCGCCTCGGCGAGATGCGCGAGATCTACCAGGAAGCCGAAGAAGGCGCCACGCTCGAGGAAATCCTCGAAGCGCGCGGCGTCACCGGAAGCGTTTTCAACGGGGGCGGCCCCACCCGCGCGCAGGCGGCCCCGCCGCCGGCGCAGCAGAGCGAGGACGACTACTTCTCGGGCAACAACGTCCTGTCGTCCCGGCAGCCCCCGCCACCACCCCCGCAGCAGC
>NZ_VMNW02000027.1 GCF_007713735.2 Amycolatopsis acidicola
GCCCCGGCCCACGCGGCCCACTCTTGCCCAGCCCGACCCACTCGGCCCGCGCTCCTCCGGATCCGGCCCAGGCTCAGCCCGCCCGATCCGCCCTACTCCGCCGGCCCCGGCCCACGCGGCCCACTTCCGCCCAGCCCGACCCACTCGGCCCGCATTCCGCAGGATCCGGCGCGACCGATCCCACCACCTTCGCCCAGCCGAGCGTCAACCAACCAGCAGACCTATCACCGCGAGCAGGCCCGAAGCCGCCGCAGCCGCCGTCGCGAGCATCAGGCGCCGCCGCGACGCACCTGTCGTGGGCACCGACCGCGCGGCGAACCCCGACAACGGCACGAGCGCGGCAGCGAACACCCCGGCCGCGATCGTCAGCGGCGCCCTGTCGACGATCCCGCTGCGCAGCAACAGCACGGCCAGCACCGCCGCCGACAGGGACGTCCGCTGCCACGCCAAAGCAGTGCGCTCGGGCTGCAACCCAGGGGCAGCCTTCACTTTGGGTGCGCCAACACGAGAACCAGCACGACGGCACCCGCAAGCGCCGCGGACCAGCCGATCACGAAAGGCAGCCACGTCATCGGCAGTGGCCGCCCGTGCCGCATCGCGCGCTGGACGTGCGCCCAGCGGCGGTAGGCGAAGGCGGACAACAACGTTCCGGTGACCGCGAGCAGCGCTGCCAGCCCGGTGCGCAGGCCGGGGATGGCGAACGCGGGCACGAACTGGGCCAGCGCGACCGCGCCGGCGAGCAGCGCGAGACCTGTGCGCAGCCATGCCAGGAAGGTGCGCTCATTGGCCAGGGTGAACCGGTAGTCGGGTTCCTCCCCTTCCTCATACCAGTGCGGACGCCGGCCCGATTCATCGTGCATGACTCAGTACGGTAGCCGCCGCGAAGGCATCCGGCCGCGCCTGACCCTTCATAGCCCGTTTATGAATTACCCTCCACAATTTGTCACGGCACTATTCTTGTCGGCCATTCACGGTCACGGTACCTTTTTCGGCGGCCCGGTCGTATTTCTCGCCACGAGGCCGCTCATTCATTGATTTTTCCGTGAAGGGAATGGTGTTGTCCATGCCTGCTGCTCAGTTCGCGCGCCGCTTGGTCGCCGGTGGTTGCGCTGCCGCCGCGGCGATGAGTGCCGTCGCGCTCGGCACCGCGACCTCGTCGGCCGCCACCTGCTCCGACGTGGAGATCGTGTTCGCCAGGGGCTCGGGCGAACTGCCCGGCCTCGGGATCACCGGAGGCCCGTTCGCCGATGCCGTGAAGGCGGATCTGCCCGGGAAAACGGTGACTTCCTATGCCGTGGACTACGCCGCCGACCTGGCACAGACGAGCGCCGGCCCGGGAGCCACCGACATGACCCGCCACGTCACTTCGGTCGCGTCATCCTGTCCCGGCACGAAATTCGTGCTCGGCGGTTATTCGCAGGGCGCGAGCGTCACGGACATCTCCATCGGTATCCCGACCCTGCTGGGAACCGGCGAGACGATTCCGTCCGCGCTGGCGCCGAGAATAGCCGCTGTTGCCGTTTTCGGAAATCCGCTTCGACTGTTCGGCCAGAACATTCCGGCGAACAGCCCGACGTATGGCGGCCGGGCGATCGATCTGTGCAACGTCGGTGACCCCGTCTGCGCGAACGGCGTGAACGTGCTCGCCCACCTGACCTACGGCTTCGACGGCAGCGCCACGAACGCTGCCCGGTTCGCGGCCGACAAGGTGAACGCGTCGTCCTGACTCGCGCGAACCCGCCGTGAAAGGACGGGGCTCCGAGCCGGACCTGCCCTTCCGGCTCGGAGCCCCGTCTACGTCAGCACCCCGAACCAGATCGGGTTCCCGTGCGGCGACGTGACCGGCGCGTTTTCTGATTTGCGCAGCGTGCCAAGGCGAAAAGTCCCAGTGATCCGGCCTGCCGCCGGTTCAGACCCGGTCACCGGAGTACTCGTCAGCCAGATCGGGCAGACCTCGCGCACGCAACACGTTCACCAACGGTGGCACGCCGTCCCGGGCGACTTGTCCGGCGTAGAGCGCGGCAAGGCCACGCAACGCCAGTTCAAGGTCCAGGCGGAACCCCGGATCGTCCAGGCTTTCGCCGTACAGCCGGTGCAGCTCTTTCATCCGGTACCGCACGGTCTGCGGATGCAGCCGCAGGATCTCGGCCACCTCGGCGAGATTCCCGCGCGCCCGCAGCCACGCCAGCAACGTTTCCCACGAGCGGGCCCGCTTCTTGGGCTCCATCGTCTTCAGAGGCGCGAGCGTCCGGTCTCCCAACTGCCGGATCAGCCCCCGATTGCGCATCAACAGCAGCGCCCGCAGATGCTCGTCGCACCACACGACGTCGTCCGCGGCGACGAATCCGGCCTGCACGAGCTGCCCGACCTCCAGCGCCTGCTCGAGCGAACGCACCGCTTCGGTCGACGGCACCACCGGACCGACGACCGCGCGCGGCCCCTGGAAGCACCTCGCCCACGCCTGCCCGTCGGGATCGGGCACCAGCACTCGCGGCACTTCTCGCCGCAGATCGGCCAATGCGCCTGCCGGCAGTTCCGTCGGCTGCCCGGTGAGCACGACCATGCAGAGCGTCTCGGGCATCGGCCAGCCGACCTGCCGTGCCGTCCGCTGGGCGGCGCGACGTTCGCTCTCCTTCTCGGACAGCAACTGCTCGAGCAACCGGCGATGCCCGGCCGCGCTGGCGTCGATCTCGTCTTGCGCGGCGAGCGCGATGTCGCCGAGCCGCCACACCGCATCCCACTGAAGGTGCCCTTCGCGCGCGAGCACTTCCAGGTGCCGCCACAGAGCCCGCAGCACCGCCCGGGCGACGTCCGCGTGCTGGGCGTAGTAGCCGCGTCGCTCCTCGGTCCATTCGAAGCCTGTCGCGACCGCGGCGAGGTAGTCCGCCAGTACCCGCTCGGCCACGGGCCCCGGCACCGACCTGCCGACCGCGGCGAGCACGTCGTCGCGGATGAGGGCGGCCGTCGAACCGGAGATCACGACGGACTCAGTACGCCACACCGAGCAGTTTCAACGCGCGCAACGCGGCCTCGATCTCGAAGCGCGCGTTGGGGTCGCGCAGATCCTCGCCGAAGATCTCCTCGACCTGCCGCATCCGGTAACGCACCGTCCGCGGATGCACTTGCAGCTTCGACGCCGTCTCCTGCACGTTGCCCTGAGACTGGAGCCAGGCGAACAGCGTGCCCGCCAGCCGCGCCCGCTGCTTCGTGGGAAACGCGTTGAGCGGCGACAGTCGGCGCTTCGTGACTTGCTTCAGCAGTCCGGGATCCCCCAGCAGCCACAGGGTCGACCAGTGATCACCGCAGACCGTGACGGGCACATCCGGCAGTACCCCGTCACCGACCAGCCGCAAGGCTTGACGTGCCCACCGCAACGACGCGGCGGCATCGGCGATCGCCACCGTCGGCCCCACCGCGACGTGCGCGCCGTGGAACGCGGCGGACAGGCGCTGCAACCGTTCCGTGGTGACGGGCCCCGGAAGCAACAGGCACGGCTCCGGTTCACGGAGATCCGCCAGGATGTCCGCGCCCAGCATCGGATCCGCGCGCACGTGCCCACTCGGCTCGGCGTCGACGGCGACCAGCGCGCACTGTTCCGGCACGGTCCAGCCGACCGTGCGGGCCAACTCGGTGATGGCCGACTTGGCGACCGCGGGCCGTTTGAGGATCAGCTGCAGCAAACGCCGCCGCATCCCCCGCCCGGCATCCTTGGCGCGCGTCTGCGCCTCGCGGTAGCCCTTCACCGACAAGGCCGCCAGTTCATCGAGGAACACGAACAGCCGGTCCGCCAGCCAGGAAACGTCCACCGCCGACAGCGCGCGCTGCCGTTCCACCCTCGCGACCCGCCGCCAGGCGACCCGGCCTCCGATCCGCAACGCGGCGTGCAACTGGTCGAGCGTGCGGCCTGAATGCCCTTCGGCACGGCCGATGCTACGGAACGTGCGGTCGGCGTCCGTTCTGGCCAGGTGCGGGTACTCGAGCAGATCGACGAACAGCTTGACCCCGTATTCGACCCGATCACGCAGCACCGTGCTGTGGGCCTCGTCGAGCGGGCGGCCGTATTCGGGCACGCTGCGGCGGATCTCGCGCACGATCTCCTCGACGAGGCTGGGCAGCTCCGGCCGCAGCAGCATCGCCAGCCGCCGTCTTCGCTCCTCCATCACGGCCAGGCGCCCACCCTCCACGACCACATTTCCTGCGTGCATCACCATCTCCTGAACTCAGCGGACCAGGCGTCGCATCTTGTGGCCCTTCAGCGACTGTCTGCATCGGTGAAATCACCAGTCCCTTCCCTTACCGTTACCAAAGAGCAACACTGTCGGTATGTCCGTTGAAAACGGGATTTCCGTTGTCTCCACAGGTTTCGCGGTGAGCCTGCACGGCCGCGATCACGAGCTCGCCACCCTCGCCGACCTGGTTCGTCGTGCTCGCGAAGGCCGTGGTGGCACTGTCGAGATCCACGGCTCGACCGGCCTGGGCAAGACGGCGTTGCTCACCGCGGCCGAAGCCGCCGCCGAGGAGTTCGTGGTACTGCGTGTTCGAGGCGTGGCAACAGAGAAAGCGCTTTCCCTGGCGGGGCTGAACCAGCTGCTCAGGCCCGTCGCGCACCACGTCGCGCTGCTCCCGCAGCGACACGCCGTCGCGCTGGCCATCGTAGCCGGCTGTGACCTTGGTGACAGCGAGCCCCATTCCGCACCCCCGGACGAGTTCTCTCTCTGTTCGGCACTCACCTCCTTGCTAACCGAATTGGCCCGCGAAACACCCGTGTTGTGCCGCGCCGACGACCTGCACCTGATCGACGAAGAATCCCGGCGCGCCTTGCTGTTCGCCGCACGCCGGCTCGCCGCGGAGCCGATCGTGTTCCTGCTCGCGGACAGTTTCCCCGGACCCGCCGAATTCCCGCGCCTTGCACTGGACCCGCTCGACGACGACGCCAGCCGACGGGTGCTCGACCAGCAGGTGTCCGACGGCCTGCCCACGGACCTCGCCGAGGAACTGATCTCGCTGGCCTCGGGGAATCCCCGCGCCCTGACCGAACTCGCGACGTCGTTGACCCACGGCCAGCTCGCAGGAACCACACCGCCTCCGGTGGCACTCCCGCCGGACAGCCCACTCCGGGCGGAGTTCCGCGGCAGGTTCGACCGTCTGTCGCCCGACGCCCGCAAACTGGTGCGCATCGCTGCCGCCGACGAATGGCTCGACGTCGACACAGTGGTCCGGCTCGCCACCGAAACCGGCATCGCACTGACCGCCATCGAGGAAGCCACCGAATCCGGACTCCTCCTGGACCAGGGCGGACTCGTGGAAACCCCCAATCGTCTCGTCCGCTCCTCGGTCTACGCCGACATGCCGCTGGCCGACCGCCAGCAAGCCCACGAACTACTCGCGCGCATCCTCGACACCGAAGAGCGGCACCTGCGCGCACTCGCCCACCGTGCGGCCATTTCGCCTATTCCCAACGGCCAACTGGCCGACGAGCTCGAGCAATCCGCCGCGACCGCACGAAGATCGAGAGACTACAAATCCTCCGCTCGTGCCTGCCGGCAGGCCGCCGACCTCACCTCCGATCCGACTGTCAAGGCGATTCGCCTCCTTTCCGCGGCACGTGACTGCTGGCTCGCCGGTCGCACGCAGCGCAGTCGCGCGCTCCTGCACCGCCTCCGGCCGCTCACCTGTGACACCAGCGTCCGCGGGCTCGCCGATCTGCTCCAGGGCGAGATCGAACTCCGTGACGGCACTCCCGCCATCGGTCACCGTCTCCTCCTCGACGCCGCGCACGGGCTCACCGAGTCCCATCTGCCCTTGGCCGCCACCGCGTTGATGTATGCCGCGGAAGCCAGTTGCCTTGCCGGCAACGTCGACGGCTTCTTCCTCACCGCCCAGCGGGCGAGCGCACTGTCTTCTCCTGAAGAACCTCCCTTGCTGCAACTCGTCTACGACCATTTCGACGGGCTCTCGGCCGCGCTGAGCGGCCGCCACGACGAAGCCCGCGAACCTTTGCGCCGCGTCATCAAACTCGCCGAACTCCTGCCCGGCTGCGCGCCCAAAACCTGGGCCTCCGTCGCCGCTCTGGTGGTCGGCGATGACGTCCAAGCCCAGGAGCTGGCAACCCAGGCCGTGGACGCCGCACTCGGCGACGGAAACTCAGCACTGGCTCCGTGGGCTCTCGAATTCCTCGCCTACTCAGCATTACGACTGGACCAGTACAGTGCCGCGGCGACTGCCTCGGTAGAGGGCCTGCGCCTGTCCCAGGTCGCCGGACAGCACAACTGCGCGATCAATCACCTCACCATGCTCGCTCTGGCCGCCGCCCTGCTGGGCGACCGGGAAAAATCCTTGGCACGTTTGGAAAGCGCCGCCGAGGAAGCCGCAAAACGCGGCCTAAGCCGGCCGACCGCCTCGACAGCCTGGACGCTGGCCTGCCTCGACCTCGCCGACGACCGGCCCGCGGACGCGTTGACCCGGCTGCGCCCGGTCGTATCCGGTGCCGACAACTCCAACCCGTTCGTTCGCGTGATGGCCATCCCCGCGTTCATCGAAGCGGCGGTGCGCTGCGACGAGAACGCCGCCGCGACCGTCGCGCTGGAAACCTTCGACCGCTGGGCCTGCGGCACGATGAACACGGCCTATCTCGCCCTTTCCCAACGGTGCCAGGCTCTCGTGGCCGACGACGACGAGGCAGGCGAACGCTTCCGGGAAGCCTTGCGCCTGCACCGCGCCGGTGGCCGCCCGTTCGAGCTCGCCAAAACGGAACTGTTCTACGGTGAACGCCTCCGCCGGAGCCGTAAACCGCGCGCCGCGCGAACCCACCTGCGCCACGCGTGGAAGACGTTCCAGCGTTACGAGGCCAGCTATTGGGCGGACCGCGCCCGCGCGGAGCTGCGCGCGGCAGGCGAAGCCGTTGACCACACGGCTCCGGCATCGGTGGACCTGACCCCGCAGCAGGCTCAGATCTCCCGCCTCGTGGCGGCAGGAGCCACGAACCGGGAGGTCGCCGCGCAGCTGTTTCTCAGCCCCCGGACCGTCGAGCACCATCTCCGGAACATCTTCGCCAAACTGGGAATCCGGTCCAGGGTGGAACTCACGGCCTTCTTCCGCCAAGGCGACGAAGTCGCACAAGGATCGCTGAAGCGGGTGCAACAGCCCCACATTCAATAATCCATTGTGGACAATCGAGCCACGGGTCACGGCCCGGCGCGCGCCAGTTCAGGCTCATCAGGCCGCAGATCCTCGGCGTGCCAAGAGAAATCCCTCGACGCGTTGCGGCTCCTGGTACGGGCCTCGCTCCACGAAACCACGCTGAACACGACATCATCCATACGATCATCCCCCTGAGTCCACCGCCACGGATCGGGCGGTGTTTCCCACAGTAGCGGGTCCAGGGCGAAAATAAAATCTGTCTTTCGGCAGATGGTGTGGCGCCGGCCCGGCCGCTAGCGTGGGTCGTCACGACCGACCGAGGGGGTTCACATCCATGTCTTCGACCATCGACGACGCACGGCCGTTCCTGGGACACTGCGAACGAGCGGAAGGAGACGGCCATGTCGCTGTCCACCCGGACGATGACCGACGAGCAACGCAAATCGGTGGCGCTGGAGTATCTCAAAGCCTTCGACAACGGCGGAGTGACCAGTTCCGGTGGCGGAATACTGGAGCTGTTCGCCGAAGACGCGCAGGTGTACTTCCCGAAATGGGGCCTGGCCAACGGGAAGGCCGAGATCGGCAAGCTCTTCGGCGATGTCGGGGGAACGATCCGGTCGATCCGGCACGACTACGCGGGATTCAACTGGATCTTCTCCGGCGGCGACACCTTCGTCGCGGAGGGCACGAGCCACGGCGAGCACCGGGACGGCGGCTGGCGGGCCGGTGTCCCGGAATGGGGAGCGGGCCGTTGGTGCGATGTGTTCGAGGTCCGCGACTGGAAGATCCAGCGCGTGTTCATCTACCTGGATCCGGACTACGCCGGCAAGGACACCGCGCGCTATCCCTGGCTGGCAGGCTGATCCGGGCGGCGTTCCGTGCCGGACCAGCTGTTCCCCATTCGGGGCGACGTGGCGAAAAGGGCGCCCGGCGATCATTTCTCCAGGCATATGCGGGGAAAGTGTCAGCCAGGCTACCCGCCGGCAAGGCGCCGGTACTGGGCTTCGAGATAGCGCCGCTCCGGGACCGAAGGGGTTCGACGTGCCGCGCCGCGAAAGCACGCACAGGCCGCATCGAGGTCGCCGGCCATCTCGAGCAGATGGCCGCGGACGGCCTCGAGCCGGTGGTGCCCTGCCATCCTACTGTCGGCGGCGACCGAGTCGAGCAGCTCGAGTCCCGCACGCGGGCCTTCGACCATCGCCACGGCCACCGCACGATTGAGAGTGATCATCGGGTTGCCCGCGATCCTGTCGAGAATCCGGTACAGCACAAGGATCTGCGGCCAGTCCGTGTCCGCCATGCCGGACGCCTCGGCGTGCACGGCGGCGATCGCCGCCTGCAGCTGGTACTCCCCGAGTTCACCGTTCGCCAGCGATGCGGAGACCAGGCCGACGCCTTCCTCGATTTTCGCGCGCTCCCACAGGTTTCGGTCCTGTTCGGCGAGCGGGACGAGGAGGCCATGAGCATCCGTGCGCGCCGGGCTGCGCGCATCGGTCAACAGCATGAGGGCGAGCAGTCCCGCGACCTCACCAGGTCCAGGCAACAACGCATGCACGAGCCGCGTCAGCCTGATCGCTTCACGGGTCAGCTCGATGCGATACAGGTCAGCGCCGGACGTGGCGGCATAGCCCTCGTTGAAGATCAAGTAGAGGACATGGAGGACTGTCCGCAACCTCGGGGGCCGGTCTGCGACGGCGGGCATCCGGAAGGGGATCCCGGACTTCTTGATCCGTTGTTTCGCGCGGCTGATCCGCTGGGCCATCGTCGCTTCCGGCACCAGGAAGGCTCTGGCGATCTCGGCTGTCGTCAGCCCGCCGACCGCGCGCAGGGTAAGTGCGATCTGCGAGGCTGCCGACAACTCGGGATGACAGCACAGAAACAGCAATGTGAGAGTGTCGTCCTCGCCGGAAGGCTGTTCGTGTGGCGCGGGCTCCTCGACGGGTTCTCGCGCCGCGACTGTTTCTTCCCGGCGGCGGCGAGCGTCCTCACTGCGGGTCAGGTCGACGAGCCGGCGGGATGCGACCGTGATCAGCCAACCGCGCGGGTTGGCCGGGCAACCCGCGTCCGGCCATTGGACGGCAGCAGCGAGCATGGCCTCTTGCACGGCGTCCTCACAGGCGTCGAACCAGCCGTAGCGGCGGATGAGCGCGCCGAGGACCTGCGGCGCAGACTCGCGCAGCAGGTCCCCGATCCCGGCGGGGGTGTTCACATCTCCATTCCGGCGGAGAACATCACGGGCCGGACCTCGATGCCCATGCCGGGCACCGCGGCGTCGGGAATCATCGCGGCCAGTTCGAGGGCGCGTTCCCTGGTTTCGCAATCGACGAGGTAGTACCCGGCCAGGTACTCCTTCGTCTCGAGGAACGGGCCGTCGGTGACCACCGGCGCGCCATCGATCACCCTCACCACGGCACTGGTGGAGGGATCACCGAGCGCTTCGGTACTGATCATTTCCCCGGACTCACGGATCTCGGCGATGAAGGGCTCGTGGCCCTGCATCACGGCGTTGCGCTCCTCCTCGGTCAACGCGTCCCAGATCTTCGGGTTCATGTGCATGATCAACAGGTATTTCATGGCTTGCTCCTCGGTAGGCGGAGGCCCCGGTGTGTCCTCTCGCAGACAGGTCGGAGCGGCGGACACGATCTCGACATCCGCCGTCGAGTATTCGCCATCGAATCCGGCTGGGCGTGAAGACCGCGAGTACGGACATCGTCGACGACGATTCCCGCCGCGTACGGTCTTCGGCTCCGCCCCGGAGAGCTCAGACGTGGCCGGGTTTCAGCGGCGGCGCTTCTCGCGCAGCATCTGGAGGGCTTGGGTAACGCGGCGCTGCCGGGTTTCCGGCTTCTTCGCGTCGTCGATCCAGAGCGTGTACGCACGCTTGTGGCTGTAGGAAAGGCTCTCGAAGAAGCCCCGGGCCTCGGTGTCTCCGGCCAGGGCCGAGGCAAGATCCGCGGGGACCTCGACCTCACGCGGCTCGGTGTCCGGCCGGAGCTCGACGTCCACCTCATCGCCGGCCGAGATACCGGCGGCCTGACGATTCTCGGCACTGACCGGAAGGAGGAACTCACCACGCATTGAAGACACTGTGCTCCGGTAGCTGTGTCCGTTGATCGTCACCCGCACAGCGGGCCGGCGAGATCCCAGCGAGGCCACGACCTCGTCGGGCACCGGGATTCCGGTGGCGGTCTTCCCGTTCAGTCTGAGCTCGGCGCGGAACCTCATGGGTCACTCCTTGAAGAAGCCGGTCAGCACGGGCGCGAGCGGTCCTGGTTTGACCATGTGGTTCTGGCCTGGCAGCACCTCGAACCTGGCTTCCGGAACGACGGAAGCCACCGCTCGCACGCTCTGCTGCATCCAGTGCGGACTTTTGCCGCCGACCACCGCGAGGGTCGGTATGGAGACCTTGCCGAATTCCTCGGCGGGCAGGGGGTGGCCGTGCTGGTGGGAGGCCATGATTTCGAGATCGTACGGAATGGTGTGCGCGACGGCTTTGAGCTTGGACCAGGGAGCGACCAGCGGCATGATCGCGACGAAAAAGCCCGGAGCTCCGGTTGATTTCATGAACAGTTTGACGGCCTCGCCACGGCGGCCGGACTCGACAGCGGTGGCCACCCGCTCCGGATAGTCCTCGGGCACCGGGGCCCGGCTGTCATCGACGATGAAAGGGGGTTCGTACACGACGAGTTTCGTTATCCCGGAAAGGTTCTTGGCGGCTTCGAGAGCCAAGCCCGCGCCCGAGGACACGCCGTAGACGAAAGCGGAACCACCGGCTTCGGCCAGCACGGCTTGCAGGTCCTCGATCTCGCGATCCGGGGAATAGGGCAACGTGTTTTCGCTTCCGCCGCGACCTCGACGGTCGTACCTGAAGACGGTGAACTCCGTCTTGAGCTGCTCGGCGAGCGGGCCACTCGGGCCGAACGCCCGGTGGCACAGCGCGCCGTCGACCTGAATCAACGCCGGGCCCGAACCAGTCCGGTCGTAGGTGAGGGTGGTGCCGTCACAGGAAGTCACGGTGGCCATCGGCCTCTCCTTCCGGTAGCGGACGGGACAGTACTCTGCGGGTACTGGACCGTCTAGTACCCGAGGAGGTCGCGATGGTTGACGAATCGAACCGGTCTGCCCGCAAACGGCAGGCGATCGTCGACGCTGCGACCGGGATCTTCCTCGAGAAGGGGTACCAGGGAACCAGCATGGACGAGATCGCGGCGGCCGCCGCGGTGTCCAAACAGACCGTGTACAAGAACTTCGCGGACAAAGAGCGGCTGTTCCACGAGATCATCCTCGGCACTCTCGATGCCGCCGCGGAGCCGTTCGGGACCGAGATCCGGTCGCTGCTGGAGGCCACCGACCTCGAACCGGCACTGCGCGAGCTGGCACGCCGGTACCTCACGGTCGTACTGCAACCGCAGGTAATCCGGCTACGGCGATTGATCATCGGCGAATCCGGACGGCTGCCCGGGCTTGCCCGCACCTATTACGAGCGCGCACCGGAACGAACGTTGGCACGACTGGCCGAATGCTTCCGCGAACTGGCGGAGCGGGGACTGCTGGAGATCGAGGATCCGGCGCTGGCGGCCGAGCACTTCGCGTTCCTGATCCTCGGAAGGCCGTTGGACCGTGCGCTCTTCCATGGCCGGGAGCGACCTCCCGAGCCCGCGGAAGTGACTCGGTTCGCCGAGGCAGGGGTTCGCGTTTTCCTTGCCGCGTATGGCAGACGCTGACCGAACGGCACTCCGCACGTGCGGGATGGCGACAAGCGAGGGCACGGAGCGTGCGACGGTCCACGCTGGTGGCCGACTCCGGCAACGAACTTGCGGCAACGAACTTGCGGCAACGAGCTTTGGCAACAGCCGAGGACGATCGCGTGAGAGCCGGCGGCGGGTAGCTCGTCGCGGATGATCGTGGCACCCGCGGGAGCTCCCTGAACGACCAGGGCCGTTGCCGCTCGGCGGGCCGATGCGTCAGCGGCCGGTGAAGGTGGCTTTGCCTGGGCCGTCTTCCAAGAAGGATCGGACGGCAGAGCGGAGGTCCTCGGTGCGGTAGAGGTCCGCGGCGATGGTGGTGATGTGCGCGTTCGCTTCTGGGACGCCGCCGTGTTCGAAGTGGGCCAGTACCCGTTTCGTCGCGGCGTGGGCGCGGGTCGGGCCGGTGGCCAGTGTCGTCGCGAAGGCGCGGGCGGCTTCGTCGAAGCCTTCATCAGGGAGCACGCGGTTCACGACATTCCACCGCTCCAGGGTCGCTGCAGGATAACGGTCGCCGGTCATCACGAACTCCTTCGCCCGTCCGACACCGGCGCGCGCGGCCAGGCGCTGGGTGCCGCCCATCGTCGGGGTCAGGCCGACGACCTTCTCCACCAGCCCGAAGCTCGCCCGCTCGGCGGCGAGGATCAGGTCGCAGGCGACCGCGACCTCGAAGGCCCAGGTCAGGCACAAACTGTGCGCGGCGAAGACCGTCGGCACCTCCAGGGCGGCGATGCGGTCGGGCAGCGCCAGCATCCGGTCGAACAACTGCTTGGCCTGTTCGGGATTCTCCTGCGCGGCGAACTGGTGCACATCGACGCCACCACTGACCACCTTGCCCTCGGCGCGGATGAGCAGGGCACGGATGTCCTCGTGCAGGCCATCGAGGGCACTGTCGAGTTCCTGGTGCAGTTCAGGGGTGTACAGGTTGAGCGGGCCCGCGTCGATGGTCAGCACGGCAAGGCCGGTGGGCTCGATGTCCAGTTTCGTCACGCCCGCAGCGTAAGGGCCGCGCGCCCGATCTCGCAGTGGCACCGGCTACACCGTCCACAATGGACCTCAGTGACGCGACGTTCGCACAACCCGGCACCGAACCGCATCAGCGCCACTTCCACCGGAAAGCCACCGCGGCTACCGCGTACGCGACGCCCCACACCAGGAACCACAGGTCCCACAACGCGACGTGCCAGGTCAGGGCGTTGTAGTCGACTTCGCCGGGCGGGTCGGTCACGCCCGTGAGCACGAGGGCGCCGGTCACCACCAGCACTCCCCCGTAGACGATCAGGAGTGAACCGGCCAGGGTGGCCAGGACCAGCAGCCACCGGGGCCGTCCGTGGGTCACCGCGAGCCAGAAGCCCATCGCCGCGCCGATCAGCTTCAGCACGGTGGCACCGGCGCCGATCGCGAACGCGGCCGCGCCGCCGCGGCGGGCGAGGTCTTCGATCTGGCCGCCGACCGTGTCCAGCAACAGTTGCCCGCCGGCGGTCCAGTAAATACTGAGCAGCGCGTACGCCGAACCGAGCACCCCGGCCGCATAGGCCGCGACGACGCCGATCCGGTCCCTGGTCACCGGTGACCGCCGGTCGATACCACGAAGTGCCCCCATACTCCGAAGTTACCGAGGAACGGCCACGCACGGCCAGCGCCGCTCCCGACACCGACCGCGAGCGACACCGGCATTGGCGCCGGCATCGGCACTGGCGCTGGCGCTGGCACTGGCCCTGGCATCGGCATTGGCATTCGCGTCGGCATCGGCCCTGGCATCGGCATTGGCATTCGCGCCGGCACTGGCCTCTCGGCTGGGTGCGCCAGCGCCTGCCTGGGCGGACCGACCAGCGCCGCCCCATCGGCAATCCGTTCCGGGACCAGCCGCACCGGGCCTTCGGCGTGATGCACCAGCGGCGACTCCATCGGCCGGCGCAGCACCGGCTCCGCCGCGTGGCGCGCCCGCACCCGCCCCGACGAAACGATTGGCGCCACGACGCCGACAGCGGGCTGCTTGCCGATTAGCGCCGGGCCCTCGACATCGCACGCCAACGCCCATCCCATCGAGCCGCTCAGCGATAACCGGCGCACAGCCAAGCGCGCGCTAACCCGCGTCGGCTCCTCGGCGCGACGCGCCAACGTCCGGCTCGCCGAACCGACCGGGATCACCTCGGCGGTGCTCAGCTGCGGACGACCAAGACCGGTCCCTGCGCGTGGTGCACCAGCGCCTGGCCCGTCGAACCAAGCAGGAGCCCCGCGAAGCCGCCGCGGCCGCGGCTGCCGACGACGACCAGCTGCGCGGTCCGGCTCCACTCCAGCAACAGGTGCCGCGGCCGGTCGCGGACCGCGACGCGGTCGACGGTCACGTCCGGGTACTTGTCCTGCCACCCGGCCAGGCTTTCGGCCAGCACCTGCTTTTCGGCCTCCGCAACCGGTTCCCAGCCGAAGTACGGCTGCACGGCCCCGCCGTCGAAATCCGCGTCGCTCCAGGCGTGGGCCGCTATCAGGGGCACGCCCCGGTGCGCGGCCTCCTCGATGGCCATCCCGACTACCGCGTCCGACAGGGGCCCGCCGTCGATGCCGGCCACCACCGGGCCCGGGCGGCTTTCCCCGCGCACCACCGTGACCGGGCAGTACGCGTGCGCGGCGAGCATCGCGGGCAGTGAGCCGACCATCAACCCCGGGAACGCGCTCTGCCCTGTCATGCCCAGCACGAGCAGCTGCGCCCCGCGTGACTCCGCCAACAGCGCCTTCGCCGGGGCGGCGATCGAGACCTCGGTTTCCACCTCGGCACCGGGCACCCCGCCACCCGCCACGTTGGCAGCGAACACCTCGGCGCCGGGCACCCCGGCAGCGGGCGCCCCGGCAACGGCCACCTCCGCACCGGCCACGTCGGCACCGGACACCCCGACACCGGACACCCCGACACCGGCGACCCCGGCACCGGCCACCTCCGCACCGGCCACGTCGGCACCGGACACCACGGCACCGGGCACCTCGCCGCCCGGCGCCCCGGCCCCGGCGACCTCGGCGCCGAACACCTCGGCACGGGCCACCTGGGCACCGGGGACCTGGGCACCGGACACCCCGGCACCGGCCGCCCCAGCAGCAGCCACCTCGACAGCGGCTTCGGCCACGATGCGCCGACCCTCGGCCCGCAGCTTCACCAGGACACCGGCCGTATCCACGTATCCCTTGGTGAAATGGAACGCCGGCGGCTCGACCGCGTGCACGATGCGCAGCCGCGTGTGCCGCCACCGCGCCTCCCGCGCCGCCCACCGCACCGCGCGCAGCGACGCTTCGGATCCGTCCACGCCCACCACGACCGGGCCGACCGCGACTTCGCTCATCCCCCGAAACTACGAAACGAACCGCCGCCGCGACGCTGGCGTTCGTCCCCGACCGCGAGGGACTTTGGACCATCTCAGGCCGGCAGCTCCAGCGCGGCCGGCGCCCTGGCGAACCGGACGGCCGCCGCCAGCTCGCCTGCCCTGGTGATCGCGCTGTCGCCGGCGACCGAACCGGCGCCCGTCTCCAGTTGCTCGATCAGCCGCACGAGCGCGTCCCCCAGCCGTTCCACCGCGGCCCCGACCCCGCGCCGGCACGGGTCGTACTCCAGCGGCAGCGAATCCGGCCGCAGCGCCGCGGCCACCGCCGCCGCAAGCTGATCCGCCGCCTCCATCGCGAGTTCCGGTGTCTCGAACGCCACCTCCGTCATGGCTCTCCCCTCCTGCACACCGCTCGTACCGACCACAGAATTGCCCGGCGGGCCAAGCGGTCAAACCTTTGTCGGCAAACGCTTCCCCACCCCGGGTTAGGGTGGGTGGAAGCACGAATACGGAGGGTGAACATGGCACGGCTACTCGGTGGCGACTTCGACGGACCGGCACGGCTGCGGGAGCTCCTGGCAGGCGGAGACCCCGTGGTGGCCCCCGGCGCCTACGACGCGCTCAGCGCCCGGCTGATCGAGGACGCGGGCTTTCCCGCGGTCTACATGACCGGTTTCGGCGTCACCGCTTCGCTGCTCGGCCGCCCCGACGTCGGCCTGCTCACCATGACCGAGATGGTCGACGCGGCGCGCCGGATCGCGGCCGCGGTGGACCTGCCGGTGGTCGCCGACGCCGACA
This sequence comes from Amycolatopsis acidicola, assembly GCF_007713735.2. GTDB lineage: Bacteria > Actinomycetota > Actinomycetes > Mycobacteriales > Pseudonocardiaceae > Amycolatopsis_E > Amycolatopsis_E acidicola. The sequence goes on from NZ_VMNW02000027.1 coordinate 15,995, forward strand.
CCGGCTACGGCAACGCGCTCAACGTGATCCGCACCGTGCGCGAGTACGAAACCGCCGGGGTCGCGGGAATCCACCTGGAGGACCAGGTTTCCCCGAAACGGTGCGGTCACATGGAAGGCAAGCAGGTCGTCACCGCCGACGCGATGGTCGACAAGGTGAAGGCGGCCGTGCGCGCCCGCCGCAACAACGACTTCGTGCTCATCGCGCGCACAGACGCCCGCGCCGTCGAGGGCATCGACGCGGCGATCGAGCGCGCGCACCGCTATCGCGAGGCGGGTGCGGACGCGTTGTTCGTCGAGGCGCTGCAGAGCGAGGAGGAGATCGAGCGGGTCGCGGCCGAGTTCGCCGGTTTCCCGTTGCTGTTCAACTGGGTCGAGGGCGGCAAGACCCCGCCGGTCGGCCTGGATCGCTTGCGGGAGCTGGGTTTCCGGCTCGTGATCTGCCCTATCTCGACACTGCTCGCGGCCACCGGGGCACTGCGGGAGACCCTCGGCCGGATCAAAAAGGACGGCACCCCGCTCAACGTCCTCGGCTCGCTGCCGGGGTTCGGCGAGTTCACCGAGTTCATCGGACTGCCCGAGGTCAACTCGATCGGCGATCGCTACCCGAATTCGTGACCGGCGTCAGTCCGAGTTCATCGGGCTGCCCGAGGTCAACTCGATCGGCGACCGCTACCCGAATTCGTGACCGGCGTCAGTCCAAGGCGTACAGGTCGTACTCGACCGCGTCCGCCGAACGGGCGGCGTAGGCCACGAAAACGGTGCGGTTGAGCCACGAATAGCGCGGGTCGCCGGTTTCGAGACGCACGCTCACGCGGAAGTAGTACTCCTCGGGGCCGACCTCGGCGCCGGCGATCACGCGCTCCAGCACCTCGGGCGGGCCGTGCCGGACTCCGTTGGTGGCCAGGTAAACCAGCGCGCCGTCGTCGGTTTCGGCGGTGTAGCGCGTGTCGATGAGCGCCGTCCCGTCGTCGTGCACGAGCTGCCAGTCCGCCCCGCCGGACAGGATCCGCCCGCGCAGCCGCCTGCCGTCGATAGTGCCGCCGACGATCGGGACGATCCGCCGCAGCCCCTGCGGCGTCTGCCCGAGCACGAGCATCGGATCGAGTTCGACGCGCACACGCGCGATACGGCTCAGCGTGAGTTCGGGCAGCTGCATCGGGGCCTCCTCGGGCCCCAGTCTGTCAGCCCACCGGCGCGCGCGGGACCGGGAACGCGTCCTCGGTCTCGGCCAGCCGGACCCGCACATGCGCCCACAGCGTCATCCGCTCGCCCTCGTTGCCGATACCCCAGTCCGTGGCACAGGATTCGAGCACGGACCTGCTGGTCCGCGACGCGCTCGGCGAGCAGGGCAGGGACAGGTGCGGAGCCGAGACGGCCACCCGCAGGGACGGTCTGTCGAAGGAGCGGATCAGGCACACCCCGGCCGGCAGGTTGCCGTATTCGCAGGCCAGCGTGCACAGCTCGTCGGCGACCAGCACGGAGTCGATCACATCGTCCTCGGCGCAGCCGGGCAGCAGTACCCGTGCCACGTCACGCACTTTTCCCAGATCCTGCAGGCCACTCAACGTGAGCCGTTCGATCCGTTCACCGTGTGCCGGCGCACCCATGCTGACGATCACCTCCGCTGGCAGCTCAACGCGAGTGACCGACCGTCTACCCCGCGCATGCCGATCGGAAACGTCGGGTGAACAGCGTCCGGATCGCAACCCACGCGCGTTTGCCCGCCGGAAGGTCACGACTACGCTGCAAGCACGCGGTCGGGTCCGCAGCCGCTGGGCCCGCTCGCCCGGCTGGTGCGCCACCGCCGGGCGAGGCTCGTCCTGGTCTGCTTCGGCCGCCGGAACAGGGAGGTCAGCACCGTCATGTCGCAGCCACCGGGCTCCCTGAAACTGGAGACCACCTGGCCTCAGGACGGCCTCGCGGTGGTCGTCGTGGGCGGTGACCTGGACATGCTGACCGCCCCGCGGCTGCGGGGTGTGCTGGACGAATTACTGGCGCGGTCACCGAAGGCGATAGTGGTCGATCTCACTTCCGTCGAGTTCCTCGGTTCGGCCGGGCTGGCCGCCCTGATGCGCGCGCACGAGCAGGCCGGTGACGTGCGGCTGCGGATAGTCGCCCCGGCCCGTGAGGTGCACCGCGCGTTCACGGTGACCGGGCTGGACGAGGTGCTCGCCCTGTACCCGACGCGGGAAGCGGCGCTGACCGCGGTATGAGGTAACGACCAAGGGCCACGCCCGATAACGGTGCATAGGCACCAGGTCGAGGTGATGCCCCGTGTCCGTTCACCCTCCAGCCGCGAGCATGCGGAACCGCCGTTGGTGGTGGCTGCTCTGCGCACTCGTCTTCGCCGTCACGGCGGGCCTGCAAGTGTTCCTCGCGGTCAGCACCGCGGCCTGGTGGGCCTGGGCGGTCGCGGTCTTCTTCGCGCTCATCGCGCTCGGCTGCGCGCTGGCCGCCGGCCGTAGCCTGTAGCGTCGCCCGGAAAATTCCGGACGGGGCTTTCAACAAATCGGTGCATCCGGCGCGTTATTCCCCACGCACAGTCACACCGTGAGAAGGGGGAGGCGTGCCTGAGCGCTTCGAGCAGTTCGTCGCCGGCCGGCTGGACCGGCTGCTGCGCTACGCGACCGCGCTGACCTGCGACCCGCATCTGGCCCAGGACGTCGTGCAGGAGGTGCTGCTGCGGGCGCAGGTCCGGTGGCCGCGGATCTCCTCGATGGACGCGCCGGAGAGCTATCTGCGCCGCATGGTCACCAACGAGTACCTGTCCTGGCGGCGCCGACGGGCCTCCAAGGTCATCGCCTCGACGCACGGAAAGCTGGACGAGCTCGGCGCGCCGACGGCCGACCACGCTCACCGCTATGCCGAGCGTGACGCGATGCGCCACCGGATAGCGCGGCTGCCGCGTAAACAACGGGCCGCGATCCTGTTGCGCTATTACGAGGACTGCACGGACGAACAGATCGGCGAGGTGCTGGGCTGCGCCACCGGCACCGTCCGCAGTCACATCTCCCGGGCGCTGAGCGCGTTGCGCGCCGACGAAGCCCGCATGTCCGTCACGGAGGCCCTGTCATGACCCGCGACACCGAAAGCCTCATCCGCCAGGCCTTCGAGGCCGAGGCCGACCGCGCCGTGGACGCACGCCTCGTGCTCGCGGAACTGGAACGCCGCAAGCCCCGCCGCAGGGGCGCGCTGATCGTCCTGACCGCGGCCGCCGTCGTGGTCGCCGTCGCGGCGGCCGTGGTGGTGCCGCAGTTGCTGCGCAACCCGGCGCTGCCGGTCGGGACCGCTCCGGTCGAGCAGAACATCCTCATCGCCGGGCTGGACGACAACGGCTTCACCGATTCGATCGTGCTCGCGCATCTCGGCAAGGACGGTTCGGGCTCGGCGGTCGCGTTGCCGCGTGACACCGAAGTCGACATCCCGGGGCAGGGCCCGGGCCGGCTCAATTCCGCGTACCGCGCGGGCGGCGCCGAGGCGCTGAAAACGACGGTGCAGAACCTGACCGGCGTCAAGATCGACCACTACGCGATGGTCGACATGGCCGGGGTCGCGAAGCTCAGTACCGCGGTCGGCGGAGTGCCGGTGTGCCTGCGGAACCCTTCTCACGACCCGTATTCCGGCGCGTCCCTGCCTGCCGGCAACCAGACGCTCTCGGGCGCGCAGGCGCTGTCCTTCCTGCGGCAGCGGTTCGGCCTGCCGAACGGAGACCTCGACCGCATCGCCCGGCTGCAGCTGTTCATGCGGTCGCTGGCGAAGCAGGCGCTCGGCAAACTCACCGACGGCGCCGTGATCGCCGCCGTCCGGGACAGCGTGCACACCGACGCGGGCTGGAATCCCCTGACCGCCGCAGGGATGCTGCGCGGCAACGTCAGCACGGCGACCATCCCCGTGGACTCGCCGGACAACGAGAACATGTTCACCGCCGAGCCCGCGAAGGTGCGGGAGTTCGTGCAGGACTTCACCGCCTCGCCGCCCCCGGCGGACGACGCGGGTTGCGTGAACTGAACAGGACCGGGCCCCACGGTGCGAAGCCGCGGGGCCCGGGTCTTTCAGCAGCGCACCAGCAGGCCGGTCAGGGCCGAGCAGGCGCGCGAGGCGGTGTCGTTCGTGGCGACGGGATCAGCCGGGGTGCTCTGCGTGCGTTGAACCGTTGTGGTGAACGGTCCCACAGCCAGCAGTCCTGGCACGACGGCGAACTTCACCGTGGCGCTCGCCCCCGAGGCGAGCGAAGGCAGACCGCACGTGACAGTGCGCGTGTTCGCCGGATGCGTGCAGTCCGTCGAACCCGCGTACACCAAGCCATTGGCGTACGTGCCGGAGAGCCGGATCTCGGTCGCGGCGGCCGGGCCCGTGTTGCTCACTGTCGCGGCGTACGTGATCTTCGTGCCCAGCAACCCGTTGACCGCGGAAGCGTCGAGCGACACCTTGATGTCGGCGGCCTGGGGAGCGCCGGTCACGGTGAGCGCCGGGCCGTCCAGAGTGTCGAAGGCGTAGTTGTCGCCCACGAGCTGGGTCTGCAGGGTCAGCGCGCCGGGATCGGCGGTGTCCTTGACCCGGAAGGTGAAGACGACGGTGCGGCTCTCTCCGGCGGGCAGGTCGCCGACGCCGCCGCGGTAGCTGCTGCCGAGCGCGCCACAGGGCGCGATCGTTCCGGTGCAGGACACCAGATCCGCGACGTCGACCAGCGACCGCTCCGCCCCGTACAGCGCGGCCTTGGCTCCGGTGACGGTGAAACTCTGCGAGTTGTGGATCTGCTCCGTCACGGTGAAGGTGCCACCCTGGGCGACGGTGGCGGGCGCGAGCTGGGCCGAACTGGTCGGCTCGTCCGCCGCGAGCGCGGGGGCCACGGGCAGGATCGCGCAGGTGGCGGCCGCCAGCACCGTGCACAGGGTTCTTCGTCTCGGATTCATGACCTTCCGTTCCGCCGACTGTCGTGTTTGGACTCTCGTCAGTCGCCGGACGAACCCGGTTCGTTACGGCGCGGGGCCTAGCGCTTCGGGAAAGCCGCTACGCCGGCCTCGGCCACCTGCGTGTCCTGCTCGACGCTGCCCGCGCTCACGCCGATCGCCCCGACCACCTCACCTCGGCGCACCAGCGGAATCCCGCCGCCGAAGATGACCAGGCCGCCGTTGGTCACCTCGATCCCGTACAGCGGCGCGCCCGGCGCCGCGGCTTCGCCCAGCACGGCCGTGGTCATCTTCAGCAGCGCCGCCGTGCGCGCCTTGCCGATCGCGATCTCCACGCTGGCCAGTATCGCGCCGTCCTGCCGGGCGAAGGCCAGCAGATGCGCGCCGTCGTCCACGACGGCCACGTTCATCGGCTGGCCGATCTCACCGGCCTTGGCCAGCGCGGCGTCGAGGACCTTCTGGGCGTCGGCGAGCGCGAGTCGAGGGGCCACGTTGTTTCTCCTTCACCTTGTCTTGAGCGGAATCCTGGTGACGAGCCGGGCGGCGTTGTGCCCAAGACGGCGCGCTTCGCCCGCCGGGCCGGTCAACGCCGGCTCGTCCTGGGGCAGCTTCGCGTGGTGCACGCAGACGGTCCCCGTGTCACCGACGCCGATACCCACGTCGAGCGGTGAGGCCAGCGCGGCGGCGAAAGCCAGCACGACGGCATCCCCGCCAGGATAGGAGGAGACCTCCGCCGGGACACCTTCCTCCTCCAGCCCGGCAAGGATTTCCCGCAGGCAAGGGGAAAAGGCGCTGTACACGACGACAGTGGGTGGCACGGGCATCGTCAGCTCCCCACCGCTTCGCCGAGCGCTTCCGTGAGCGCGTACCGCGCCACCAGCCCTGTCGCCACGGCGTTGCGCGGGCCTTCGGTGCCGCGCACATTCCCTGTGCCGCACACGATTCCGAGCCCGGCGACGGCTTCGGCGATCAGCTCCGGGATCTCGAAGTCCAGCGCGGACCCGCCGAGCACCACGACGAACCCGATCTGCCGCAGGTTCCCGCCCGGCGCGACCTGCTCCAGCGCGCGCAGTGCGTTGACCACGAACACCTTTTCCTTGGCACCACGGCGAACCTGCCGGATCTTCTCCATGCTGTGCCGCGTCGGCACCGGACGCAGCCCCTCCTCGCCGAGGACGACGACGCGCGCGAAGGTGTCGGCGGGCAGCGGTTGCTCGTAGAAGCGCGCGGTGCCGTCCTCCATCCGCACGTGGAAGAAGCTCTCCGCCTTGGCGAGCGGGTTCTTCTTGATGTCCTCGGCCAGTTCCCGGTTCTCCAGGCCCAGTTCCGCGTCGATCAGCTTCGTCACCAGATCGCCCGCGCCCGCGAGGTGCACCGACCGCACGACCCCGTTTTCGGTCGCGATCGCGGCGTCGGTGGACCCGCCGCCCAGGTCCAGGATCGCCAGCGGCCGGTCGGTCCCGGGCGTGGTGAGCGCGCCGAGCACGGCCATGTCCGCCTCGACCCCGCCGATCAGCACCTCGACGCCGAGCGCCTCCCGCAGTTCCGCGGCGAGCGCCTGCATCGGGCCGCGGCTCGTGCGGACCATCGCGGCGAGCGCGACCGCTGTCTCCAGCGCGAACTCCCCCGCCAGCGCGCCGGTCACCGATTGCGGGACGAACGTGTCGACCGCCAGCACGTCCTGGATCCGCACCGCGCTCGCCTTCGTTCCCGTCAGCCCCGACATCGTGTCGCGCACCCGCGCGAGCATCCCGCCGACGTGTGTGCCCGGCTCGCCCTCGGCGTCGGTGAGCGGGGTGACGCGGCGCAGGGCCGCCATGATCTCTCCCGCGCCGGCGTCCATCCCGATCGACCGCTTCGACTGCTCGCCGATCAGGGTGAGCGCGCCGGCCGGGATGCGGCGGTCCGTCACGTCGCCCGCCGGAGTGCGCACGACGACGGCGGACCGGTTCCCGACGAGCGCCCGGGCCACCGGCGCGATCATCCGGGTCTGGTCCGCGTCGAGCCCGAAAACCGTTGCTATGCCATAGGAATTGGACAGGGTACGAATGGTGCGGCCGGGTTCGGCGACCTCGACGGCGGCGAGCATGCCCACCGGAACCCGGTCCACCAAGGTCACTTCGTCGACCACCGGGATCGGCGTGTCCAGCCGGTTCGCGATCAACGTCGCGTCGTCGGCATGCACGACCGCGCCGGTGACCCGTACCCCGCGCGCGGCCGCCGCGTTGATCCCCTCGGCGGCGTCCTCGAAATCCACGCCCACGCCGACGACGCAGATGACCCGCTCCCCCGCCGGGCACTCGCCGAGCGCCGGGAAGTCCACCGTCGTCCCGACGCCGAGCCCGGCGCCACCGGGGGTGTCCGGGTTGTGCCCGATCATCGTGGACTCGGTGATGATCGTTTCGGTGATGGTCTCCATCGCCAGCCCGCTGATCACCGGAGTCGCTTCGTTGACCAGCACGGCCGTCAACTCGGCCGGATCACGCTTCGCGGCCTGCAACGCTTCGCGCACCACGCGGGTCACGCCGGGCACGTTGGCCGTGGTGCCCTTGATTCCCGACGTCGGCGCGAGCGCGCCCCCGAGGTAGGCCACCTCCTTGCGAGTGCCCACCTCGGCGACGCAGGCTTCGGTGGTCGAGTTGCCGATGTCGACGCCGACGACCAGCGCCACGGCCGCGCTACCCGGCGTCCGCCAGGCGGATGCGCACGCCCAGCTCGACCGGCGCCGCGCCGGGCACGACGAACTCGGTCTCCTTGATGTGCAGCAACGCCGCCTTCGCCTGCCACCGCGGCCGCGCCATGAAGTCGTTGCGCGCGGGCACCGGCTCCGGGGACTCGCCCTTCGCGTAGCGGGCGGCGTTACGGCCCACCTTGCGGAAGGTCTCCAGGTCCATCAGCGGCGCCTGCGGGAACAGCTCCAAATTGGACAGCCGGACCAGGTCCTTCTGGTGGATCATCGTGGTGCCACGGGAAAGCACGCCGACCCCGATCCCGGAGCCGGACAGCTTCGCCGCGGCGTGCGCGATCACCGCGAGGTCCGAGCCGCCGCGGAACCGGATCACCCGCGAGCGGGCGCCCTGCTCCTCGATGCCCGCGAGCAGTTCCCGCAGCACTTCGGCGTGCGGGATGTCCACGATGGTCTTGGAGAAGAAATCGCCGAACGCCGGGGAAATCCCGATCACGACCTCGTCCGACGTCGTGCCCCGTTCCGCCGGGCCCTGTTCGGTGAGGTCGAGCGTGCGCGTTTTGGTGTCCGCCATGACGTACTCCTCAGCCGACTTCCTGCTCGGGATTCTGCGCGCTCACGACATGCCGCAGCCGCTTCATTTCTTCCCACCGCGCACCGGACGGCCGGTAGCCGCTGCCGGGGCCGGCGTAGTCGTTCGTGTCGTTCACCGCGGAAAGCGTTTCCAGGTCCGGGGTGAGGATCGCCGACGTGTGCAGCAGATCGCCGGAAACCCGGTGCCGCAGCACGGCGAGCAGCGTGTGGGCCATGTCGCCGAAGCCGGACGCGTCCAGCGCCTTCACGATGTCCAGCCCGGTGATCCCGCGGTCCATCACGGACTGCGCGGCCTTGAGGTCCTCCAGCACGTCCCGCGGCGGAAGATCCTGGCTGCCGTGCGCATACGTGACCGCCTCGACCTCCTTGTCCGTGATCTGCGGCAGGCCCAGCTGCGCGAACACCCCCTGCAGGGCTCGCGCGGCCCTGGCGCGCACCGCGAGGATCTCGGTTTCCGGCACGTGCCGGAGACCACCGTCTACCTGGAGGTCACGCTGCAGGACGTTCCAGTCGTCGTAGTCCTCGGCGTCCACATTGGACCCGGCGAACATGTTGTCGTAGTTGGGCGTCGAGGAATACCCCGAGCACACGAAGTCCGTGCCCGGCAACAGCTGCGGCAGCAGCCGCGCCACCCGGCGCATGTCCGAATGCGAGAACGACTGGTCGTTGCCCGAGGCGCATTCGAGGTCCACCGTGCTCGCGATCAGGTTCTCCGCCAGCACCGCGCGGATCCCGGCCGGGACCGCGCCGGGCACCCCGATGCAGCTGATCGAGCCGTTCTGCAGGCCCTGCACCCCGGCGCCCTTGGTCACCAGGATGCACCGGATTTCCAGGTACAGCATGGACTTCCCGTCCGCGTTGCCCATCTGCACCTCGGAGCCGGTGCCCGAGGTGAAGCGCATCTTGATGCCGCGCGAGGCGTACGCGGAAGCGAGGAAAGCCTTGGACCACGGGGTGTCGTCGCCGTCGCAGAACACCGGCTCGGTGCCGTAGACGGAAATCGTCTCGGCGTAAGCCGTGATCCCGCGCATCCCGAGCTCCAGCTCGGTGGCTTCCTCCAGCGCGCACTGCGTCAGCACGCCCGGAGTCCCCGCCTGCGAGCCGACCTGCAGCGCGATCGCGACCAGCGGGGCGTACCGCACGACGCCGAGCGTGGTCTCCAGCTCGCGGAAGCCGCGCAGCGAAGCCTCGGCGGCGTCCGCCGCGACCTGCACGGGGTTGTCCCTCGCGCTGGTCGCGTGCGCCTGGTTCGCCGGGGTCCGGCGGGCGCGCATCTTCTGCAGCGCCATCATCATCTCGACCACGTTCATGGTCTTGACGACTTCCAGGAGCTTCGCCGGGGTGAGCCCGCGCGAAACCGCCAGCACGTCCGCGCGGGAGGCCCGCGGGTCGATCAGCAGATGCGCGATCTCCGTGGCGGACAAGGCCATCGCGGCCTCGGTCGCGCCGGCGTCGATCGCGTGGTCGGCGATGAACTGGTCCAGGAAGTCGAACTCGGCCCGCGTTTTCCCATCCATCTCGACGATGACGCCGCCCTCGACCCGGACGCCCGGCTCCGGGTCGAAGGGGCTGTCCATCGCGACCATGCCCACCTCGGGCCATTCCTCGACGAACCCGTCCAGGTTGACCGGCCGCTGCTCGAGGACCTCGGTGCGCTTCGAATGCCGCTGGGAAGTCTGGGTCATCTCGTGCTCCTCAGCTCGCCAGGATGTCGCGTCGCTCGTACACGTCCGCCGCCTCGCGGACGAGGTTCGCGCACAGCGTCGCGGAGAACTCGTTGTCCAGCCGGTCCGCGATCTCCGTCAGCTGCTCCTTCGTGGACGCCCGCGGCCGCAACGAGTTGTAGATCGACAGCACCAGCTCGTCCGGCAGCGCGGTCAGTTCCGCGGCTCGGCGGAAGTTCTGCGCGAGCTGCGGGCGGCCGACACGCTCGGCGATCTGCGCCTGCAGCCGCAGCGTCTCCGGCGCGATCCGCAGGTCCTCGGGGGCGACTTCCCCGGCCAGCACCGCGTCCATCGTCAGCTCGTCGAGCCGCTTGCCCGTCGGGGTGCGCAGCAGTTCCGGACGCCGGGTCGCGAGCGGGTAGTCACGACCGGGATCGAGTTCCGGGGAACGGGTTTGCGCCACGGGGGGCCACCTGCCTTCGCCGTCGAACGAGGTCACCGAACGCGGCCGACGGTAGATCGGCCCACGTTGCACCGACGTTGCAGCAACGTCCGTGCAACCCCGGCGTCCGCACCGTGGGTTGCTCAGGCATTCCGAGGTCAAGGAGGACCCCGTGACCGACAACCCGCCATTGCGCGGCAGTTTTGGTGATCTGCTCGCCGAGTTCTTCGGCACCTTCGTGCTCATCGCGCTCGGTGACGGATGCGTGGCGATGGCCGTGGCCGGGCTGCCCGGCTCCGGCCGCACGGCCGGTGACACCGTGATCTTCCAGGGCGCGGGCGACTGGCTGCTCATCGTGTGGGGCTGGGCGTTCGCGGTCGCGTTCGCCGTGTACCTGTCCGGCGGGATCAGCGGCGGGCACCTCAACCCCGCGGTGACGCTCGCGATGGCCGTACGACGCGGGTTCCCGTGGAAGAAGGTGCCCGGCTACTGGGCCGCGCAGATCGCCGGCGCGTTCGCCGGGGCGGCCCTGATCTACGCCGTGTACCGGCCCGCGATCAAGGCGTACGAAGCGGCGGCCGGCCCCGACGGGCACGCCACCACGTTCACGATCTTCGCCACCGCACCGGCGAAGTACTTCGACAGCTGGGTCGGCCCGCTGCTCGACCAGGTGGTCGGCACCGCCGTACTGCTCGCGCTCGTGCTGGCCGTGGTCGACAACCGGAGCAAAGCCACCTCGCTCCGCCTCGGGCCGCTGCTGATCGGGTTCACCGTCGCCGCGATCGGGCTTTCGTTCGGCGCCAACGCCGGTTACGCGATCAACCCGGCCCGCGACTTCGGGCCCCGACTGTTCGCGTTCTTCGCGGGCTGGGGCGACACGGCGATTCCCGGTACGGCACCCGGAGTGGGACCCTACCTGTGGATCCCGATCGTCGGGCCGCTGGTCGGCGGTGTCGTCGGCGCGCTGGCCTACGACTTCTTCATCGGCCGGGTCCTGCAGGCCCGCGAGGAGCTCACGCCGGTTCGGTGAGCAGCCAGTCCAGGTGGGCCCGCGCCATTCCCTGGCGCGGGTCTCCCGCCGGAAGCCTCCGGGTGAGCTCCTCGTACACCTCCAGATCGTCCCGCCCGGTCTCGGTCCGGCCGAACGACCACAGCGTTTCGGCGTCCCCGCGCTCGAGCACCGTCGAACGGACGGCGGCGACCAGCTGATCCCGTTCCGCGCGAATCGCCGGAGCGTCCGAACGCGACAGCAACGGAGCGGTGCACGCGGCCGCGGCCGTCTTCACGTCGCGCGCGCTGAGCGCATCGCGTACAGCGAGGAAGTCGGCGTCGAGATCCGCGTCGAGGCGATACGGCTTCGCCTTCATCACCCGCGCGCCCAGCTGCGTACGCAACCTGTGGATCTCCGCGCGAACCGTGGTCGGATTTCCCTCGTCGCCGTACAACTGCAGCGCCAGCTGCTCGGCCGTCAGGCCCGCGGGGTGCATCGCCAGCAACGCGAGGATTTCCGCACGCCGCAACGTCAACGGCAGCTCACGGCCATCGAGCGCGACGCTCGGATGCTCGCCCAGGAACGACAACGACAACGTCGGGCGGCTCGCCACACGCGACGTCCGCGGCAGCCGGAGCAGGTAGCCCTCGGGCAACGCCTCCAGCCGCGCCTCGCGCCCGTCGTCGAGCAACACCCTGTCCACACCGGACGCGATCCGCACGCGCTGCGGGAGATCGCCCCAGGGCTCGGCGGCGATCACCCGGCCGGAGGAGGTCAGCAACGCTCCCGGCTCCCCGCGCAGGCTCGCCAGATGCGTCATGTTCCTGGCCAGCAAACGCTCGTCGTACCAGGCCATCCGCCGCCGCAGATGACTCTCGGCGAGCTGGGCGGTGGCGTTGACCAGGGACACCGTGGCCGGGTGCAGCGCGTCGAGCAGCCCGCTGATGTCGACCGCGCCGAGCACCGAACCGGTGTCGGGGTCGTGGATCGGGGCGGCCGCGCAGGTCCAGGTGTGATAGGTGCGCACGAGGTGCTCGGCGGAGTAGATCTGCACCGGCGCGTCGACCGCGAGGGCGGTGCCCATCGCGTTGGTCCCGATACTGGCCTCCGACCAGCCGGTGCCCTCGCACAGCCCGACCGGATCGGCCATTTTGCACAGCCCCGCCGGGCCTTCGCGCCACAGGATCGTGCCCTCGGCGTCGGTGATGATCATGACGTGCCGCGACTCGTCGGCGATCGTGACCAGCAGTTCCCGCATCGGGGCCAGCACCGCCTGCAGCGGGTGCGCGGCCCGGACGTCCTCCACCTCGTCCGGCTGGTACACCACCGGCGGCCGGTAGTCGTCGGGGTCGATGTGCGCGAGCAGCGAGCGCTGCCAGGACTCCGAGATCACCGACCGGGGCGCCGCCGGCGGGCGGCTGCCGCTGAGCGTGGCCTCGCGGACCCGTTGCAGCAGCTCGAACTGCGCTTCCGGATCGGAGGACAGGGACAGCGTCGAAGCGGACTTCGGGCGGGCGGTCTCGACGTTCATTGGCTCTCCGCGGCGGCGTTGACGGGCGGCCGGGCCGGTGCGCACCCCGGGCCCACCAGGCAGCATGCCGCGCGGCCCGCGCCTTCTGCAAGTGCACGACCCGGTCGTTGCAACGCGTCTGCAACGTCGCCGTTCCTACCGTTGCCCCACTACACCGGCCAACGACGACCAGGAGGGACCAGCTCCATGACGAAGTACGCGGCTCCGGGGGAATCCGGCAGCGTCGTGGCGTTCGAACCGCGCTACGACCACTTCATCGGCGGCGAGTACGTGCCGCCTGCCAAGGGCGGTTACTTCGAGAACCCGACCCCGGTCACCGGCAAGAGCTTCACCGAGATCGCCCGCGGCACCGCCGAGGACGTCGACCGCGCGGTCGCCGCCGCGAACGGCGCGGCCGCGGCCTGGGGCCGGACGGCACCGGCCGAGCGGGCCGCGGTGCTGAACAAGATCGCCGACCGGATGGAGGCGAACCTCGAGAAGCTCGCGGTCGCCGAGTCCTGGGACAACGGCAAGGCGGTGCGCGAAACCCTCGCCGCCGACATCCCGCTCGCGATCGACCACTTCCGCTACTTCGCGGGCGCGATCCGCGCCCAGGAGGGCGGGATCTCGCAGCTCGACAACGACACCGTGGCGTACCACTTCCACGAGCCGCTCGGCGTCGTCGGGCAGATCATCCCGTGGAACTTCCCGATCCTGATGGCCACCTGGAAGCTCGCCCCCGCCCTGGCCGCGGGTAACTGCGTGGTGCTCAAGCCCGCCGAGCAGACCCCGGCGTCCATCCACGTGCTGCTCTCGGTGATCTCCGACCTGCTGCCGGCCGGCGTGCTGAACGTGGTCAACGGGTTCGGCGTCGAAGCGGGCAAGCCGCTGGCGCAGCACCCCGGGATCCGGAAGGTCGCCTTCACCGGGGAGACCACCACCGGGCGGCTGATCATGCAGTACGCCAGCGAGAACATCATCCCGGTCACCCTCGAACTGGGCGGCAAGAGCCCGAACATCTTCTTCGCCGACGTGGCCGCGGAGAACGACGCGTTCTACAACAAGGCTCAAGAGGGCTTCACGATGTTCGCCCTCAACCAGGGCGAGGTCTGCACCTGCCCGTCCCGCGCGCTCGTGCAGTCCTCGATCTACGACAGGTTCATGAGCGACGGCGTGGCTCGCGTGCAGAAGATCAAGCAGGGCCACCCGCTCGACACCGACACGATGATCGGCGCGCAGGCGTCCAACGACCAGTTCGAGAAGATCCTGTCCTACATCGACATCGGCAAGCAGGAGGGCGCGAAGATCCTCACCGGTGGCGAGAAGTCGGACCTCGGCGGCGAACTGTCCGGCGGCTACTACATCCAGCCGACGGTGTTCGAGGGCGACAACAAGATGCGGATCTTCCAGGAGGAGATCTTCGGCCCGGTCGTGTCGGTCGCCCGGTTCGACGACTACGACGACGCGATCAAGACCGCCAACGACACGCTGTACGGCCTCGGTGCCGGCGTCTGGTCCCGCGAAGGCAACATCGCTTTCCGTGCGGGGCGCGACATCCAGGCCGGTCGCGTGTGGACGAACTGCTACCACGTCTACCCCGCGCACGCGGCGTTCGGCGGGTACAAGCAGTCCGGTATCGGCCGCGAGAACCACAAGGACATGCTGGACCACTACCAGCAGACCAAGAACCTGCTCGTGTCGTACTCCCCCGACGCGCAAGGGTTCTTCTGATCATGTCCCGGGTGGATCTCACCGAAGCCGCGGCGGATCTGCTGCGGCAGCTGGCCGGGCAGCACGGACCGCTGATGTTCCACCAGTCGGGCGGCTGCTGCGACGGCAGCGCGCCCATGTGCTACCCGGCGGGCGAGTTCCGCACCGGCCAGTCGGACGTGCACCTCGGCGACCTCAGCGTCGCCGGGGTGCCCGCCCCGATCGCGGTGTGGATGTCGGCCTCGCAGTTCGAATACTGGAAACACACCCATCTCACGATCGACGTGGTCAAGGGCCGGGGCAGCGGGTTCTCGCTCGAAGCCCCCGAAGGCGTGCGGTTCCTGATCCGCTCGCGCCTGCTCACCGATCAAGAACTGGCCACAATGGACTGAAAGGACGGGAATGGGCGGCTACGCGGACGTCTACACCGAAAGCCTGCGTGATCCGGAGGGCTTCTGGCTCTCCGCGGCGAAGGCGATCAGCTGGGCGCGGGAACCGCGCCAGGCGCTGGACGACGCGCGGCCGCCCTGGTACCGCTGGTTCCCGGACGGACGGCTCAACACCTGTTACAACGCGCTCGACCGGCACGTCGAAGCCGGGCACGGCGACCGGCTCGCCCTCGTATACGACTCCCCGGTCACCGGAACGCAAGCGCGCTACACGTATGCGGAACTGCTCGAGAAGGTCGCGCGGTTCGCCGGCGCGCTGCGGGAGCTGGGTGTCGGCAAGGGCGACCGGGTGGTGATCTACCTGCCGATGGTGCCGGAGGCGGTGGTCGCGATGCTCGCGTGCGCCCGCCTCGGCGCGGTGCATTCGGTGGTGTTCGGCGGTTTCGCGCCCAAGGAGCTGGCTGTCCGGATCGCCGACGTGCGGCCGAAAGCCATCGTGTGCGGTTCGTGCGGCGTCGAGCCGACGCGCGTGATCCCGTACCGGCCCATCGTCGAGGAAGCGCTTTCACTCGCGGGCGGGGAACGGCCGGAAGTCGTGGTCTTCCAACGCGAAGTGTCGCGCGCGGAGCTGCTTCCGGGTGACCACGACGGCGATTCGCTGGTCGCCGGCGCCTCCCCAGCGGAGTGCGTCGAGGTCGCGGCGACGGATCCGTTGTACGTGCTGTACACGTCCGGCACCACCGGGAAACCCAAGGGCGTCGTGCGCGACAACGGCGGGCACGCGGTGGCGCTCGCGTGGAGCATGACCAACATCTACGACATCGGGCCGGGCGACGTGTGGTGGACCGCGTCCGACGTCGGCTGGGTGGTCGGCCACTCCTACATCGTGTACGCGCCGCTGCTCGTGGGCGCGACAACCGTTGTGTACGAAGGAAAACCGGTCGGCACCCCGGACGCGTCGGCGTTCTGGCGGGTGATCGCGGAGCACGGGGTCAAGGCGTTGTTCACCGCGCCGACGGCGATCCGCGCGATCAAGAAGGTCGATCCGGAGGCGGCGGACGCGGGCGATCTGCCAGGGCTGGAAACGCTTTTCCTCGCCGGGGAACGGCTCGATCCGCAGACTTTCCACTGGGCACGGGAAAAGCTCGGGGTCCCGGTGATCGACCACTGGTGGCAGACCGAGACGGGATGGGCGATCGCGGCGAATCCCCATGGCCTGGAACCGATGCCGGTCAAACCGGGCTCGCCGACGGTGCCCATGCCGGGCTACGACGTGCGGGTACTGGACGAGCAGGGCGCGGAACTGCCGCGCGGCGGTGAGGGCGCGATCTGCCTGCGGTTGCCGTTGCCGCCGGGGACTCTGCCGACGCTGTGGGAGGACGACGAGCGTTTCGTGGCTTCGTATCTCTCGCGGTATCCGGGCTACTACCTGACCGGCGACGGCGGTTTCCGCGACGAGGACGGGTACCTGTTCGTCATGGGCCGCACCGACGACGTGATCAACGTGGCCGGGCACCGGCTGTCGGCCGGCGCGATGGAAGCCGCGCTGGCGACGCACCCCGCGGTCGCGGAATGCGCGGTGATCGGTGTCCACGACGCATTGAAGGGGCAGCTGCCGCGCGGGTTCGTGGTGCTGAAATCCGGGGTGACCGTGGACGAAACCGTGCTCGGCGAGGAACTGGTCGCGGCGGTGCGGCGGGACATCGGCGCGGTGGCCGCGTTCCGGAGCGTGTCGGTCGTCGACGCGCTGCCGAAAACCCGGTCCGGCAAGATCCTGCGCAAGAGCATGCGGGCGCTCGCCGAAGGCCGGGACGAACCGGTCCCTTCCACAATCGAAGACCCGGCCGTGCTCGATGCCCTGCGTACCGTGCTTACGCCGGTCAGCACCGCCAGGGAGTAGTCGGTAGCCTGGCGCCGTGGTCGAACCCGTGTACTCGAGTGCCGCCGCGGACGAGCCGGACCGCCCGAATCCGGACGTATCCCCGGAATCTGGCGAAAAAGGCAGCAGGCGGAAGAAAAAAGCCCCGAAGAAGCAGCGTCCCTTCTGGATCGAGTTGCCGATCCTGATCGTGATCGCGCTCGTGCTGGCTTTCGTGTTCCAGCAGTTCTTCGCCCGCGTGTACACGATCCCGTCGGGTTCGATGGAGACCACGCTGCACGGCTGTGACGGCTGCTACGGCGACAAGGTGCTGGTCGACAAGCTCACCTACGACTTCACCGACGCCACACCCGGCGATGTCGTGGTGTTCAAGGGCCCGCAGCCGTGGGTGGAGAACGAAGCTCCGACGCAGCGGTCGAGCAACTCGTTCATCCGGTTCTTCCAGGATGTGGGTTCGGTGTTCGGCCTCGCCCCGCCCGACGAACGTGACTTCGTGAAGCGGATCATCGCCACCGGCGGTCAGACGGTGCAGTGCTGCGACGCGCAGAACCGGGTCCTGGTGGACGGCAAGCCGCTGAACGAGCCGTACATCCACTGGGAAGACCCCGGCCACCCGGTCCAGGATTCATTCGATCCGGTGAAAGTCCCGGACGGCGAGGTCTGGGTGATGGGCGACAACCGCAACAACTCGATGGACTCGCGGTACCAGGGCGGCGGGGGCGTGAACGGGGCCGTGCCGGTCGGCAACATCATCGGCAAGGCCAGGTTCATCGTGCTGCCGCCGAGCCGGTGGGGTGGCGTGAGCGACACCGACCCGCAGGCGTCGACCGGCGCCGAAGCACTGGGCGCGCCGGACTGGCAGCAGGGCCTCCCCGTCGCGTTCGGGGCCGTCGCCGCGTGGCCGACGCTCGCCGCGAGCCGGCGTGTGGGCCGCTCGGTGCGTTCGTCCCGCCGGTCCCGCTCGTCCCGCTCGTCCCGCCGGAAGCGGCGATGACAGCGGTTCGCCGGAGATGACCACGCCGGCGAACCTCCCCCTGCGCCGCCGCGGCGTCGACGTGTTCTTCGCCGTGGTGTTCGCGGCGTTCACCGTGACCTCGGTGATCAGCGATCTGCTGCCGACGGTGGGTGTCGACTTCACGCACCCGTCGGCGAACTTCTTCGTCAACTCGAACTACTGGTACGCCCACGATGCAGATCCGCTGTTCATGCACCCTCCCTCGTGGATGCGGATAGTGACCGGCCTGTCCGCCTTCGTGTACATGCCGTTCTACGTGGTGCTGGTGTATGCCCTGGTCACGGGCCGGAACTGGATCCAGCTGCCTGCGGTCATCTACGCCACGATGATCGTCACCCTGACCGGCGTGGTCGTCTTCGGTGTCGAGTTCTTCGGCGAGCCGGAGTGGCGGACCCAGAACCCGGCTAAGTTCCTGGCGTTCAACCTGCCGTACGTGCTGGTGCCGCTGGTGCTGCTCGCCCGCATGCGCAAGCCGCTCCCGTTCACCCGCCGGTTCTGACAGGGGGTGGTCGCAGAGCGCGATCGCCGGTGCGCTAAAGTTTGTACCCGTTGGCCCGGAGAGATCCGGGTCGGCACCCAAGCATTCCCCTGTAGCTCAATTGGCAGAGCATTCGGCTGTTAACCGAAGGGTTGCTGGTTCGAGTCCAGCCGGGGGAGCATCACCCCAGGTCAGAGACCTGGGGTTTTTGTTTGTATCCCCTCACGAAACCCGCTTTCGCACAAAACTCGCATACTTGAGACCACGTGGATCCGGGCGGCGGTAACGACTCCTTGCCAGTCCGCGACTATCGGGCGACATCCACAGCCCCCACGGAGCCCCCGCTATGGCCACCGCCATCCGACGCCCCGACGCACTCGGTACCGCTGACTTCATCTGCGGCATCCTCGCGACCCTCACCCTCGCCGCAACGATCGTCACAAGCCTCACCACCGATGCTCGCGCTGCCGCCACCGGGGCCGGAGCGGGGGCTCTGTTGGTCATCACTGTGATCGGGTTCCCCTGCGCCTACCACGCTCGCGGGCACACCAAATCCACCCCGGCCCTGTGGGGGATCATCCTGAACGAGGGTGTGTGGATCGTGGCAGCGGCGTGGTTCCTGATCGAGATGTGCGTGAAAGCCACAAGCATCTAGGGCAACAGCGAGCGTTGCTACTTCTGGTGTTTCATGCCGTCGATCAAGCCCTTGAACGAATCACGATTTACCTCAGCAGTCGTCGGCCGGCCGGTTCATGCGCTGGGCCATCCGCCGCTGCGCCCCATTCAGCGAGGCAGACGCTCGACAGGCCCCGACCTACCCCGCCTTCACCGGTTGCCGCAGGACGGTTCTCAACTTCGACGGCATCGTTCGTCTCGGGTCGCTGAGGTAGATCTCGTGGTGGTCGCCGTTGTAGGTGAGGCCGTGGGCCGGGAGGTAGTCGTCGTGGAGGCGTTGCAGGGTGGGGGTTTCGTCGTCATAGGGGCCGATGTGCAGGATCTGGACACAGGTTCCTTCGGCCACACGACGTAGCCGGATCTGGGCAACCGCGGGGTTTTCCTTCTTCCGCACCACGTCGGCGACGGCGGACTGGACCAGATCCTCGGTGATCCAGGGCGGCTGGCTGATCATCATGGTCCATGCCCAGCTTTCCTTGCGCCGCGCGAGGAACACCGCCGGGTCATCGGCACGCCACAAACCCTCGAGCGGGCCGACGACGAAGTCCCGGCCGAGGGAGTTCTTGCTCGCGAACTTCACCGTGTACGCCACCCCATAGAGCGCTTCGACCGCGTTCGCGTACGTGGTGGAGGTGTTCGGGTCACCGCGGCCGTCGATGGCGAGGTACTGCAGCTCCGGCACGTCGACGACGCTGAAACCCTTGGACGACGGCGAATAGAGCTCCCGATGAACCTTCTTGACGTCGTACTTCTCCACCATCGTCTCCCTCAACGCGTTCTCGGTCCACGCCACGTCAGCGGCGAGCATGGCCTCGCTGTAGTCGAAGATCGCGGACGCGGCCGCGGGCAACGGTTCCTGCGCACGCCGGGTGGCACGGACCGTCGCGAGCTGGGCGCGCAGGGCGGACAGGCGTTCGGTCAGGCCGGCCGACACCTCGGCCTCCGGCAAACCGGGGCTGTTGGCCATCCCGATCAACACGCGGGCATGCAACGGCGTCAGCGTGGTGAGCGCGTCGCGGGTGGCGGTGGCGCACAGTTCGCGGCCGGCGGCCGTCGCGCGGAAGGTGGCGCGGGACTTCCTCGACGCGGGCGCGCCGGCCGACTCGATCAGCCCCCGTTTGGCCAGTTTGTCGAGCACGTAATAAATCGACGAGAACCCGAGCGCGGTCCAGTTACGCACCCCGCGCTCCTCGATGACCCGATCCAGCTCGTACCCGTGCCGCGGCTGCTCCACGACGAGCCCGAGCACGGTCAGCTCCGCATCGGTCAGCGTCACACCCGCTATTCTAGCGCTGGAATAGTCACCCCGACCACCGCGGAGCCCGCTTCTCCAGGAACGCTCGTGGCCCTTCCTGCGCGTCGGCGCTTCGGTAGCACGTCTCCGACGCGTGGCGGGCGGCTTGCAGCGCGGCCGAGCGGCCCATTTCCGTCGACAACATCACCGTCTCGCGGGCGGCGCGGACGGACAGCGGGGCGCACGCCAGCACTTCCCGCGCCAACTCCATCGCCACCGAAAGCACGTCGTCCGGCGAAGCGAGGCGGTTCACCAGGCCGATCTCGTACGCCCGCCGCGCGCTGACCGGACGTCCGGTCAGCAGAATCTCCATCATGATCCGCTGCGGGATCATGTGAATCAGCGGCGCGGCCCACGGCGAGCTCCGCCCGACCTTCGCCTCCGTGATGGCGAACGTCGCCTCGACCGACGCCACGCAGAGGTCGCACGCCTGCGCGATCATCCAGCCACCCGCGTACGCCGCGCCGTTCACGGCGGCGATCGTCGGCTTCGTCAGCTCCACGGTGTCGTACGGCAGCGCGAACATCTCGCGCGGCGGCACGGCCATCCCCGTTTCCACCATCTCCGCCAGATCACCGCCCGCGCAGAAGGCCTTCGAGCCCGCGCCGGTGAGGATCGCGATCTTCAACGCCGACTCTGCCTCGAACCGGGACCAGGCAGCGCGCAAGCCCTCGCGGACCTCGCGCGAAAGGCAGTTGCGCGTCGCGGGGCGGTTCAGGGTGATCACCGCGATGCCCTCGCTCGCCTCGAACAGGACGGCGTCACCCATCGGCGGCCATGACTTCCGCCGTGTGGTCACCGAGCCTGGGCGCCGGGCCCGCGACATGCCCTGGCGTACGGGAGAACCGCGCGGGCGGACCGGGGAAACGCACTGGGCCGTAAGGCGTTTCGACGGTTTCGAAGAACCCGCCCTGGTTCAGCTGCGGATTGTCGAACAGCTCGTCGAGCGTGCGCACAGGCGCCGCCGGAATGTCGAGCGAGCGCAACAACTCCAGCCACTCCCCCGTCGTACGCTCCAGGAAGGTCTCGGCCAGCAGGGCGTAGACCTTGTCGATCCGCCGCGCCCGCTGCTCCAACGTGGCGAACTGCTCGCCGGCCCACGGGGGCCGCACGGCGCCGACGAATGCCGACCACTGTTTGTCGTTGTACACCAGGGCGGACAGGTAACCATCGCGCGTCCGGTACGGCTTGCGGTTCGGCGTCAACGCGCGGGGGTACGCCGCCGATCCCAGCGGCGGACTGAACATCGCCCCGTTGGCGTGCTCCACGAGCATGAACGCGGCCATCGTCTCGAACATGCTCACCTCGACCTCCTGCCCCTCCCCCGTCCGCTCCCGGTGGAACAGCGCCATCATCGTGGCGTACAACGCCGTCATCCCGGCCACCTTGTCCGCCAGGATCGTGCCGACGTAGCTGGCCTCACCGGTCAGTTGTTCCTGCGCGAACGGCAGGCCGCATTCGGCCTGGATGGTGTCGTCGTACGCGGTCAGGTTCGCGTCCGGGCCGCCGCGGCCGTAGCCGTAACAGTTCGTATAGACGATGGACGGGTTGAGCGCGGCCACGTCCGGATAGCCGAAGCCGAGCTTCGCGATCGCCGAGGCGCGCATGGAGTGGATGAACACGTCGGCCCGCCCGACGAGCCGGCGCAACGCGGCCTTTTCCTCTTCCCCGCGCAAATCCAGCACTACGCTGCGTTTCCCGCGGTTCACGTTCACGAACACGCCCGCCATCCCGGGCTCCGGCCCCACCGAGATGTACCGCGTGTTGTCCCCCGCCGGGGGCTCGACCTTGACCACGTCGGCCCCCATGTCCGCCATGATCTGGGTGCAGTACGGGCCCATCACCATCGCCGTCAGGTCGACGACGCGGACCCCGGACAACGGACCGTCTGATGTGGACATTCGCGCTGGTACCACCGTCCCCGCCGACGCCTGGGCCACCCTTCAGCGTAACCATCCTTATAAGGTTTGCAAGACTTGTTTTATAACTTCGAGAGTGCGTAGAGTCCCGGGGGTCCCCACCACCGCAGGAGGGTCCTCGATGCGAGCACTGCTCATCGAGAAGGGCGGCACGGCCCGGCTCACCGACGTCGACGAGCTTCCGCAGGGAAACGTCACCGTCGAAGTCGGGTACTCCACGCTGAACTACAAGGACGCGCTGGCCATCACGGCCCGCTCCCCCGTCGTGCGCGCCTTCCCGATGGTGCCCGGAATCGATTTCGCGGGCGCCGTCACCGAAAGCAGCCACCCGGACTGGGCCGCGGGCGACAACGTGGTGCTCAACGGCTGGGGCGTGGGCGAAAGCCATTGGGGCGGGCTCGCCGAGCGCGCCCGGGTCGACGGCGACTGGCTGGTGCCCCTGCCGTCCGCGTTCACGGCCCGGCAGGCGATGGCAATCGGCACGGCGGGCTATACGGCCGCCCTCTGCGTGGACGCTCTGGCCGGCATGGACCCTAGCGACGGCGAAGTCCTCGTCACGGGCGCAACAGGCGGAGTCGGCAGCGTCGCGGTCGCGCTGCTGAACAAGGCCGGCTATTCGGTCGCGGCGGTGACCGGGAAGTCCGCCGAGGCCGCGTACCTGCACAAACTCGGCGCCACGACAGTGCTCGACCGCGCCGAATTCGCGGCGGCGGGAAAGCCCCTGCAGAAGGAACGCTGGGCGGGCGTCATCGATTCAGCCGGTAGCTGGATCCTGGCCAACGCGTGCGCCCAGACTCGCTACGGCGGCACAGTCGTGGCGTGCGGTTTGGCGCAGGGAATGGACTTCCCAGCCTCCGTGGCGCCGTTCATCCTGCGCGGCGTTTCCCTGCTGGGCATCGACAGCGTGTACGCGCCCAAGCCGCACCGGACGGCCGCGTGGAGCAGGCTGTCCCGCGACCTGGCCGCGGACGTGCTCGACGAGATCACCCAGGAGATCAAGCTCGACGAGGCGGCCGGAGCCGCGGAACGGCTGCTGGACGGCAAGGTCCGGGGCCGCATCGTCGTCGACGTCAACCGATGACCGGGAGGAACACGTGAGCGGGGCCGAACTCGATCTGTCCGATGTGGACCACAGGGTCGGCGGGCTCGTCGGCGGCGGGCAGCTGTGGGAGCCGTGCAGCGCCTCCGACATCCGCCGCTGGGCGATGGCGATGGACTACCCCAACCCGCTGCACTGGGACGAGGAGTTCGCCCGCGAATCCCGTTACGGCGGCATCATCGCCCCGCAGTCGATCGCGGTGGCGCTGGACTACGGGCACGGCGCCGCGCCGGCCTGCGTCGGGCACATCCCGGGCAGCCACCTGATCTTCGGCGGCGAGGAGTGGTGGTTCTACGGCTGCCCGGTGCGCCCTGGCGACAAACTGTTCCAGGAGCGGCGATTCCACGACTACAAGGTGGTGGAGACGAAGTTCGCCGGGCCGACCATGTTCTCGCGCGGGGACACCAAGCACACCAACCAGCACGGCGCGCTGGTGGCGCGCGAACGGTCCACCGCGATCCGCTATCTGGCCGCCGAGGCCGAACAGCGTGGCATGTACGAGAACCAGGTCGGTGAGGTGAAGACCTGGACGGCGGCCGAGCTGCGTGAGTTCGAGAAGCTCCGGCACGAGTGGATCCTGTCCAACCGGCTCGGGGTCTCGCCGCGGTTCGACGAGGTCGAGGTCGGCGACAAGCTGCCACGCCGCGTGCTCGGCCCGCACAGCATCGCCAGTTTCACCACCGAGTACCGGGCCTTCCTGTTCAACATCTGGGGCACGTTCGGCTGGGTCGCGCCGCCCGGGGTCGAGGATCCGTGGGTCAACCAGGATCCGGGCTGGGTCGAAGGCTTCGAGTTCGACGAGGAAGGCGCGCGGATCGACCCGCGCAAACGGGACGGGCTCTACGTCGGCCCCTCGCGCGGCCACATCGACAGCGAGCGGGCGAGCGAAGTCGGCATGGCCCGCTCCTACGGCTACGGCGCGACGATGGGCGCGTGGTGCACCGACTTCCTCGCCTACTGGGCGGGCAACGATGGGATGGTCCGCCATTCCAAGGCGAGTTTCCGCAGCCCGGCGTTCGAGGGTGACATCACCTGGTTCGACGCCGAGATCACCGGCAAGGAGGCGGAAAGCCCGTGGGGCGTGCCGCTGGTCGGGGTGAAACTGCGGCTCACCAACCAGGACGGTGACGTGATCGTCGACTGCACGGCAGAAGTCGAGTTACCCCGCTAGAGACGGGAGTCCGCGATGTCCTCGGTCGTTTCCGGTCCCGCGCTCGCCGACGAGCCGGGCCTTGGCGCACTCACGCTGCCGGGTTTCCTGCGCGAAGTGACCGCGCGGTACAGCGAACGCGAAGCACTGGTGCTCGGCGAAACGCGCTGGACGTACGGGGAGTTGTGGGAACGCGCGCTCGAAGTCGCGCGGGCGCTGCGGGCGTGCGGGCTCGGCAAGGACGGCCGGGTCGGCGTGCTGATGACCAACCGGCCGGAATGGCTGGCCGCGGTGTTCGGAGCTTCGCTCGCGGGCGGCGTCGCCGTCACGCTCAGCACCTTCTCCACCCCGGCAGAACTCGACCAGCTGCTCCGGACTTCGTGCGTTTCGGTGCTGTTGTTCGAGAAAACGGTACTGAAGAAGGACTTCTCCGCCATGCTCGACGAGTTGGAGCCGCGGATCGCCACTGCGGCGCCCGGCTCACTGCGTTCGGCGAGGTACCCGTTCCTCCGCGATGTCGCGGCGTTCGGCGACGAGTCCTGGGCCGCTTTCCTCGCGCGAGGCCGGAACGAGCCGCGTGAGCTGGAGCTACCCGTGCATCCCAGCGACGCGGGCGTGCTCTTCTTCTCGTCCGGCTCCACGAGCAAGCCGAAGGGGATCCTGAGCGCGCATCGCGGCGTATGCATCCAGCTGTGGCGGTTCCGGCGGATGTACGGGTTCGGCCCGGAGGACACGGTCCGGTGCTGGACGGCCAACGGCTTCTTCTGGTCCGGTAACTTCGGCATGGCGATCGGCTCGACGCTGGCCGGCGGGGGATCCCTTGTCCTGCAACGGACCTTCGACGCCGCCGAGGCGCTGGCGCTCATGCAGTCCGAGCGCGTGACCTTCCCCGTGGCCTGGCCGCATCAGTGGGCGCAGCTGCAGGCCGCGCCGAACTGGGACAGCGTGGACCTGAGCAGCCTGCGGTTCGTGGACTCCGACACCGCGCTCGCGCGGCATCCCACGGTGTCGTCGAACTGGTCCGAGCCGGGCCACGCCTACGGCAACACCGAGACGTTCACGATCACGACGGGCTACCCGGCGAACACCCCGGCGGAAGTGCACGCCGGCAGCAGCGGCGTGCCGCTGCCCGGGGTGACGGTGAAGATCGTCGACCCGCTCGGCGGCTCCGTCGTACCCCGGGGCGGGCGCGGCGAGATCTGCGTCAAGGGCCCTACGCTCATGCTCGGCTACGTGGGCACGCCGTTGGACGAAACCCTTGACGCCGAAGGGTTCTTCCGCACCGGCGATGGCGGGTATCTCGACGGCGACGGCCGGTTGTACTGGGAGGGCAGGCTCACCGACATCATCAAGACCGGCGGCGCGAACGTCTCGCCGCTGGAGGTGGACGAGGCGCTCGTGAGCCATCACGGGGTGAAGTTCGCCCGCACGGTCGGCCTGCCGCACGAGACGCTCGGGGAGGTCGTCGTCGCGTGCATCGTAGCCCACGACGGCGCCGGCCTGACGGGCGAGAACGTCCGCGCGTTCCTGAAGGAGCGGCTCGCCAGCTACAAGGTGCCGCGTCAGGTTCTGTTCTTCGAGGAGTCGGAGATAGCGCTTACGGGCAGCGCGAAGATCAAGACAAGCGACCTGCGGGAGCTGGCGGCCAAACGCCTCGATACCGCTCACTGAGCCGCCTCCGGTGCATCGCGGGCGAGCCGAACAACGAACGATTCAGCGTGGCGCGCTTGAGAAACGCGTGCACCCCGCTCTCCCACGTGTAGCCGATCCCGCCGTGTAACTGCATCGCCTTGCCCACGATGTCCACCGCCGCCGCACAGACATAGGACTTCGCCATCGCCGCCTCGACGGACCCACCGCCCACGGCCGCCTCGACGAGTTTCCCGGCCACGCGCAGCTGCACGTACATATCGGCGCAGGCGTGCTTCACCGCTTGGAAGGACCCGATCTTGCGCCCGAACTGCTCGCGTATCCCGGCGTAGGCGACGGTCGCCTCCAGCATCGCTTCGCTGAGCCCGAGGCTGTCGCACGCGACGGCAACGGCGGCCCGGTCACGCAGCAGCTGCAGGGGCTCAGGGACGGCGAAGCGCAGCACTGACGACACGGCGGCTTCGTCCGCTACAACCCGCCCGAAGGAGCGCGTGCCGTCCACCACCGGCTGTTCGGTCACACTCAGCGCGTCGGCCACCACGAGACCTTCCGGCGCCGGGAGCAGGAAGCATCCCGCGCTGGGCGCGTCGAGCACGAACTCCGCCGAGCCGGACAGCCGCGCGCCCTCCACACGGAAATCACCGTCCAGCACGAGAATCGGGATCACCCGGCCCGCACCCGTTTCCCGCAACAGCTCGTCTCGGACCGGCTCGGGCTCCACGAGATTGAGCGCCGCCACGGACAACGCGACCGCCGGATACGGGCCGCGCGCCGCCGCACGGCCCAGCTCCCGCAGCACGACCGCGACCTCGGCGAAGCCCGCGCCCGCGCCGTCGAACTTCTCCGGGACCTCGAGGCCCGGCCAGCCCGCTCGCGTCACCTGCGCCCAGCCGACCTCGCCCGCGAGCACGTCACGCGCCGTCGCACGCAACTCGTCGTGGAACTCCGCGAAGTCCGTCACGACGCCGGCTCCCGGGGCAGGCCGAGGCCGCGCTCGCCGATGATGGTGCGCTGGATTTCGCTGGTACCACCGGGAATCGTCCACTCCCACGAGCCGACGAAGTCCAGCACCCACGCACCGGACTCCCACCCGCTCGACGCCGATCTGTGCAGCTCGGCCTGCCCGGGCAGCCCCGCCACCTCCGCCCCGAAGTCCGTCATCCGCTGCAGCAGTTCGCTGTAGTACAGCTTGACCACCGACGCGTCCGCCGGGCCCGGATCGTCCGTCGCCACCAGCTCCGCGCACAACGCGCGCAACCCGGCCAGCTCCGTCTCCAACATCGCGAGCCGGTCGGCCACCACCGGATCGTCCAGCGGCGCGCACAGCTGCACGATCCGCCGGAATCCCTGGTTTCCCAGGCGCTCGGCCAGCTCCAGCATGGTCATCCCGCGCTCGGCGCCCAGCGTCCGCTGCGCCACCTGCCAGCCCGCGTTCTCCGGGCCGACGAGATTCGCGGCCGGGATCTCGACGTCGTTGAGGAAGATCTCGCAGAAATGCGATTCCCCCGTCGCCTGGCGGATCGGGCGCACGTCGAGGCCGGGCGTGGTCATGTCCAGCAGGAAGTAGGAAATCCCGTGGCGCTTCGGCGCTTCCGGATCGGTGCGGGCGAGGAGCAAGCACCAGTCGGCGTGCGCTGCGCCGCTCGCCCACAGCTTCTGCCCGTTGACGACGTACGCGTCCCCCTGCTTCCGCGCGGTCGTGCGAAGCGCGGCGAGGTCGGAGCCTGCGCCAGGCTCGGAGAAGCCCTGGCACCAGATCTCGCCGTCGAGGATCGCCGGGAGGTGCCGCTTGCGCTGCTCGTCCGTCCCGGCCGCGAGCAGCGTGGCCGCGGCGTGGTGGATCGCGACGAAAGCCAGCACCAGCCGGGGCGCGTCGTGCGCGGCGAGCTCGGAGTACAGCACGATCTGCTCGGGGACGGACATCCCGCCGCCCCATTCCGCCGGCCAGTGCGGCACGGCGAAACCGGCGGCCCGCAGCTCCTGGAACCATTCCTGCTGGAACCGGACGAACTCCTCGTCCGGCACCTGCCGCCAGTCGTCCGGGATGTGTGTGCGGCACCACTCGCGGACCTCCGCGCGAAACTCAGCCCGCATCGGTCACCAGCGTCAACTCACGCAGCGTCGCCGAGAGCCCGAGCGGGAGCCGCCGCAACGGCAGGCTGTACCGGGAAAGCCAGGAAAGCGTTGCCTCGTCACAGAACCCGATCGCCCCGTGCAGCTGGTGCGCCACCCGGAACACCGCCTCCGCCGCCTCGACGGCCGCCAGCCGGAGCCCCAGCGCGTCCTCGAACGCCGACTCCTGTCCGGTTTGGACATTCCACAACGCGTGCTTGGCCAGTATTTCCACCCCGCCGCGCTCCACCTCCGCGTCGGTGAGATGGAACTGCACGCCCTGGAACTTCGCCAGCGGCTGCCCGAACTGCTCACGCATCAGCACGTGCGCGCGAGTCAGCTCGAGCGCCCTGTCGAGCATCCCGAGCAGCGTCCAGCATGGCAGGACCAGGCCGAGCGCCACGTCCTTCGCCCCGTTTTCGTCGAGCGGCTCGCACGCCAGCCGCGTGACGAAAGCCGACGTGCGCGGCGGCTCGCCCGGCAGGGCTTCGGCACGGGACCGGCTGCCGCCCAAGGTCACCGCCGCCCACCGGAGATCGAGCCCGGCGATCGGACCGGCGGGGGCGGAAACCGCGACCACGACCAGCCCGTCCACCTCCAGATCCGCAGGCCGCGCAAGGCGTTCCGCCACCGGATAGGGCAGCGCCCAGTACCCGGCGGCACGGCACAACGCGGCGGCTGCCTCCAGTTCGTCGGCTTTTCCGCGGGGTTCGAGCTGCCACGCGCCGAGCTCGTCGAGCACCGGCGCCACAATGCTTTCGCGCTTCTCGGGTTCCGCCTCCGTCAACTGGACCAGCGTGTCCCCGCCCGCGGCGTCGATCGCCCGGCGCGCCTGGCGCCCGTACTCGAGCGCTTCCCCGCTCAGCTCGATGTTCATGAGCCGCTCAGCAGTGCCCGGGCCAGCAGGATCCGTTGTATCTCCAGGCTTCCCGAGGCGACGGTGGCGGACTGCGAGTAGCGCCAGTGCTCGTCCACCTCGCGACGGAAACGCTCGGCGGACTCCCTCGCGTACGCGGCGATTTCGACGAGCACCTCGGCACTGTCCTGATCGAGCCTCGTGACCGCTATCCGGTACGCGGCGGCGTCACCGGGTTGCACCTTTCCCTCGCTCTGCAAGGAGACCACGCGGTACGCGAGCAGCCGGGCGCGGCGGCAGTGGGTGAGCATCCGCGCGCGCCTCGCGCGCAGCTCCTGCGGGACCTGCTCCCAGCGCGCACCGAGCGCCGACGGCGCGGCCCGCAACAGACGCTCACAGCGGGCGTACCGGGCGATGCCGACCCGTTCGAACGCCAGCACCTCCTGCACCACGCGCCACCCGTCGTCCACCGGGCCGAGGACGTCCGCCTCCGTGACGGCCAGGTCGTCGATGAAGACCTCGTTGAGGTGGTGCGGGCCCATCATGCTGCGGATGGGGCGGACCTCGATGGCCGGATCGGACATCGGCACGAGGAAGATCGTGAGGCCCTGCTGCTTCCGCTCGCCCTTCGAGGTGCGCGCCAGCAGGAAACACCACTGCGCCAGCGCGGCGTACGAAGTCCAGATCTTCTGGCCCGTGATGCGCCAGCCGTCACCGTCGCGGCGGGCGGCGGTGCGCAGCGAGGCCAGGTCCGAACCGGAGTCCGGCTCGGAAAACCCTTGGCACCAGATCACTTCGCCGCCCGCGATGGGCGGGAGATGCTTGCGCTGCTGAGCGGGCGTGCCGTGCCGCATAATGGCCGGGCCCACCCAGTTGACCCCCATGTACTGCGCGCCGCGGGGCTCGTGATGCGCCCACATCTCCTCGCGCACCACCGTCTGCTCCCACACCGAAGCGCCGCGGCCGCCGAACTCCTCGGGCCAGGCGAGGCACAGCAGGCCGCGTTCCGCGAGCAGGCGGCAGAACCGTTGCGCCGCCTCGAAATCGGCCGGATCGCCGGTGAAAGAGCCGAGGAAGTCCGGGGGAACGTGCTCCTTCACCAGCCGGCGAAGTTCACCCCGCAGCGACGAGGCGGCCCCACCCATCGCGAAGTCCATGACCCCACGGTACTTTAAATCCTGGCAAGGATAGCAATACTTGAATGATCGAGGCGTGCTGACTAGGCTGCGCGCATGGACGAAGGGTTTCGCCCGTGACGAATGCCCCCCGCGGCCGGGTCACCCAGCGCCGCATCGCGGAGACGGTCGCGGCGGAACTGCGCACCCGGATCCTCGCCGGCACCGAGGACTACCGGCTCCCCACCCAGGACCAGCTGGTCAAGGATTTCGGCGTCAGCTACCCCTCGGTGCGTGAGGCGCTGCGGATCCTGGAGACCGAAGGGCTGGTCACGGTGCGCCGCGGCAACGTCGGCGGCGCCGAGGTGCACCGGCCCGACGAATGGTCGGCGGCGTACCACCTCGGGCTGGCGTTGCAAGGCGCCCGGGTCACGCTCGGCGATCTCGCCGCGAGCCTGCGGATGCTGGAACCGCTGTGCGCGGCCGAATGCGCGCGCCGCGAGGATCGCGCCGAGACGGTGGTGCCCGCGCTCACCGCGAACATCGAGGCCTCCCTCGCCGTGGTCGGGGACGGGGTGGCGTTCACCCAGACGGCTCGGGAGTTCCACGAACTCGTCGTCGAGCACACTCCGACGGCCACGGTGCGCTACGTGATCCGGAGCCTCGTCACCCTGTGGTCGGCGCAGGAGGAGGCCTGGGCGGAGCGGATCACGAGGCGCGGCGGATACCCGTCGGAGGCCGAGGCGCAGGAGGCCGTCCGCACCCACCGGCGGATCGCGCAGAAGATCGCGGCCGGTCGCGCCACGGAGGCGGAACGCTTGTACCGCAAGCATCTCGTCGCCACCCAGGCCATCGTGCTGGACCGCTTCGACGACGGGATCGTCAACGCCTCCAGCGCCATGCAAGCCCTCCGCGGCCAACGCTCGCAGCTCTGATCCAGTAGCTCACACCCTCTCGCCGCCAGCCGGCGTGTTCGCCCCTCCCGCGGGCGTGTTCGCCCCTCCCGTGCGCGAGCTGGCCGTTCCCGCTGGCGTGTTGGCCGTTCCCGCTGGCGTGTTGGCGGCTCCCGCTGGCGTGTTGGCCGCTCCCGCAGGCGTGTTGGCGGCTCCCGCAGGCGTGTTTGCCGCTCCGGTTCGCGTGTTTGCCCCTCCGGTTCGTGAGTTGGCCGCTCACGTTCGCGTGTTGGCCGCCCCGCCAGGCCCGCATCGGCCGCCTCGTTCCCGCGTGCGTGTTTGCCACCGCCGGCGGCCAATACACCAACCCCCCACGGCCAACACACCAACGCCGGGAGCCAAATCGCGCGCGGGAACGGCCAACACGCGGGGTACGGGGGTTCCCGTCTGCGCGGCTATCCTTACAAGGATGGTAATACTTGAGTTTTCGGGGTGTGGGAGCCTACAGTCTCCTCGATGAGAGGCGGATTCTCCGCCAGTGCATACGGACATCGAGGTACCCACACCCCAGGAGGCCGCACCTTGAACCAAGGGGCGCGCTACACCAGCACATCACCCGGCCTCGCCGACGGATGGAGCCTCCACCGGCTCACCCCGCCCAGCAGGCTGTTCGGCGCCAACGGCCTGCGCGCCGGACCGGACGGCCGCGTCTACGTCGCCCAGGTCACCGGCAGCCAGATCAGCGCACTCGACCTCGCCACCGGCGAGCTGGAAACGGTCAGCGCCAAGGGTGGCGACATCATCGCGCCCGACGACGTGGCCTTCGACTCGCGCGGCAACCTCTACGCCACCGAGGTGATGGACGGGCGCGTCAGCGTGCGCGGGGCGGACGGCCGCACCCGCGTGCTGCGCGACGACCTGCCCAGCGCGAACGGCATCACGGTCCACCGGGATCGGCTGTTCGTCAACGAATGCCGCGTCGGCGGCAGGCTGCTGGAGCTGTTCCCGGACGGCGGCGAGCCGCGGATCCTCGCCGAGAACCTGGCCATGCCCAACGCGATGGAGGCCGGCCCCGACGGGCTCCTCTACTACCCGGTCATGGGCACCAACGAGATCTGGCGCATCCACCCCGACGGCGGCGAGCCGGAACGCGTCGCGGCCGGGCTCGGCGTGCCCGACGCCGTGAAGTTCGACGCCGCGGGCCGCATCGTCTCCACCCAGGTGCAGACCGGCGAGGTGCTGAGCATCGACCCGCGCAGCGGCGAAAGCACCGTGCTCGCCACCGTGAGCCCCGGCCTCGACAACCTGACCTTCGCCGGAGACCGCCTGTTCGTCTCGAACTTCACCGGCCAGATCACGGAAATCCTCGGCGACGGCAGCACGAGCGCCACATTGCCCGGCGGGCTGAACTGGCCGCTGGACCTGACCGTCGACGAGGACGGCACCCTCTGCATCGCGGACGGAACGTACTTCTACGTCGTGGGCGAAGACGGCCTGGCCACCCTCGGAATGCTGTTCTCCGAAGGCTATCCCGGGTTCATCCGCGGCGTGGTCGCGCACTCCCCTGGCGAATTCCTGGTCACCACCTCGAACGGCGAGGTCACCCGCTGGCGCCCGGGCAGCAACGAGAGCGAGGTCCTGGCCCGGGGATTCGACCAGCTCTACGGCATCGCGGTCTCGCCTGCGGGGAGCGTCGTGGTCACGGAAACCGGCACCGGGCGGGTACTCGGCGTGCGGCCCGGGGAGACCGACGAGCTCGCGTCCGGTCTCGACGAACCCATCGGGGTGGCGTTCGCGGCGGACGGCACCTGCCTCGTCGCGGAGGCCGGGGCCGGGCGCATCGTCGCGGTCACCGGGGCCGGCGCCGACACCGTGGTCGACGGATTCGAGACACCGCAAGGGATTCTGGTCCGTGAGGGCGTCCTCTACGTCGTCGACGCCGGCGCGAAAGCGCTCGTCGGCGTCGACCTCGAAAGCAAGGCTCGGCACAAGATCGCCGACGGCCTGCCGGTCGGCGCGCCGCCCGGGGTCAGGCCGAAACCCCTGAAGGGGCTGCCGCCGTTCTCCGGTCCGCAGGGCCCGTTCGCGGGGATCGCCGCCGGGCCGGACGGCACGCTCTACGTCTCCGCCGACGCCGATGGCAGCGTGCTCGCGCTGCGGAAGGCGAGGTGAACCCGGTGCCGGATTTTCTTGGCCTGCAAGGACGTTCGATCATCGTCTCCGGGGCGGCGGGCGGCGGCATCGGCACGGCGGTGATGACGATGGCCGCGCGCGCCGGGGCGACCGTCGTCGCGGTGGGCCGTTCCCCGGAGAACCTCGAAAAATACGTCCCTCCCCTGGTGGCCGAAGGGCTTTCGGTCGTCCCGGTCGTCGCGGACGCGAGCACCGACGAAGGCATCGCCGCGATACTGGAGGAAGCCCGGAAGGGCGAGCTGTACGGGCTCGTCAACGTCGCCGGTGGCGCGGCGCCCGCCACCTGGATGCCCGCCACCCGCGTCACCCGCGAAGACTGGCGCGCGCTGTTAACGCAGAACCTGGAAACGATGTTCTTCCTCAGCCAGGCGGTGGCGGCCGAGCTGAAAACCCGGGGCCGCCCGGGGTCGATCGTCTCGATCTCCTCGATCAGCGGGATGAACACCGCGCCCTTCCACGTCGGGTACGGCACGGCGAAAGCGGCGCTGGTCGCGGCGACCCGCACGATGGCCGTGGAACTTGCCCTCGACGGCATCCGCGTGAACGCCGTCGCGCCGGGCGTCACCGAGACACCCGCTTCCGGCACGTACGTCGACCAGGACGCGGAACGCGACCGCCGTGCCATCGCGATGGGACGCCGCGGCCGTCCGGAGGAACAGGCCGGGGCCATCCTCTTCCTGCTTTCCGAACTGTCGAGCTACATCACGGGGCAGACGATCCTGGTGGACGGCGGCCTCGATCTCAAGTGGACACACCTCGGCGCCGACAACACCTCACTCTTTCTCAAAGACGAGGCGTTTCGCGCCGCCATCACCCGCTGACCAGGAGTTGCCATGACCGGGACAGTCCCTGCCGAAGCCTTCACGGAACCACTCACGATCGGCGTCGAGGCCTACATCTCGGAGGACTACGCCCGCGCGGAGCGGGACAAGCTCTGGGCGAAGGTGTGGCAGCAGGCCGGCCGCGTCGAGGAACTGCCCAAGGTGGGCGACTTCCTCACCTACGAGATCATGGACGACTCCGTGCTCATCGTGCGCACCGCGCCGGACAGGATCCGCGCGTATCACAACGTCTGCGCGCACCGTGGCCGACGACTTGTCGACACCGGCCCGCAGGAGAACCAGGGCCGCGGTTTCTGCCGTCAGTTCGTCTGCGGTTTCCATGGCTGGCGCTACGACCTCGACGGCCGCAACACCCACGTGCCCGAGCGCGAAGACTGGGCCGGTTCGCTGACCGAACACAACGACGGCCTCAAACCGGTGAACGTCGACACCTGGGGCGGCTGGATCTGGATCAACCTCGACCCGGACTGCGAACCGCTGCGGGACTACCTCGAACCGGCCGCGAGCCTGCTCGAACCGTTCCACCTGGAGAACATGCGCTACCGGTGGCGGCGCTGGCTGGTGTTCGACTGCAACTGGAAGGTCGCCTTCGAGGCGTTCATGGAGACCTACCATGTGCCCTACACCCACCCCGAGTTCATGAAGTTCGGCGGGTTCCTCGGCTGGGCGAGGGCGCAGGGCAAGCACAGCAACATCGGCTACGACGCGCCGAAGGGCATGGAGGAGAACCAGGCGAAGCTGCGTCTCGGCACCGGCCCCGACGCCCGCCTGTCCACCATCGAACTGCAGAACTTCACCTGGGAGAACGCGAACACGAACACCACCAGGACGCTGGTGGACGCGGCGCGGCGGCTGATCGACGAGCTGCCCGAGGGCACCCCGCCCGGCGAGGTCCTGCGGCACTGGCTGGACTCGGCCCGCCGCGACGACGCCGCACGCGGCGTGATCTGGCCGACCGTGGACGCCGAAACCGTGGCCAAGAGCGGCACGGCGTGGCAGATCTTCCCCAACTTCCAGATCGGGCACGCGCTGAACAACATGCTCTGCTACCGGTTCCGCCCCTACGGCCACGACCCGGACAAGTGCATCTTCGAAGCCGCGGTGTACGAGCTGTTCCCGCCCGGCGAGGAACCGAAGACGCGCTGGGAGTACACACCGCAGGACGACCCAGGCTGGCGCACCGTGCTGCCCCAGGACTTCTCCAACATGGCTGCCGTCCAAAAAGGACTCAAGTCCCGCGGCTTCCCCGGCCCCAAACCGAATCCGTACCGCGAACGCAGCATCGTCAACCTGCACCACAACCTGGCCAGGTACCTGGGTACCGGCGAACCGCGAGAGCTGGCCTGAAACATGGAGCACTGCGCACCCACCGAGACTCCCGACGTCGATCGCGACGCCCTGCGGGCGAAGTACCTGGCAGAGCGGGACAAACGGCTACGGCCCGAGGGCCAGCAACAGTATCTGGAAGCCGAGGACGAGTTCGCCGCGTTCTACGAGGAGGACCCGCACACCCCGGTGCAGCCGAGGGAGCCGATCACCGAGGACATCGAGGTGGTCATCCTCGGCGGCGGGTTCGCCGGCCTGATCGCCGCGCACCGGCTGAAGCAGGCGGGCGTGACCGGGTTCCGGATCCTCGAACTGGGCGGCGACTTCGGCGGCGTCTGGTACTGGAACCGCTACCCCGGCATCCAGGTCGACTCCGACAGCTACTGCTATCTCCCGCTGCTGGAGGAGACCGGCTACATCCCCAAGGAGAAGTTCTCCTTCGGCGACGAATGCTTCGAGCACGCCCAGCGCATCGCGAAGCAGTTCGGCTTCTACGACAAGGCGATCTTCCACACCCTGGCGCGTTCGCTGGAATGGGACGAGGAGATCCGGCGCTGGCGCATCGGCACGAACCGCGGCGACGACATCCGCGCCCGGTTCGTCGTGATGTGCCAGGGCCCGTACAACCGGCCGAAGCTGCCCGGAATCCCGGGTATCACCGGGTTCGATGGCCACACCTTCCACACGGCGCGCTGGGACTACGCCTACACCGGCGGCGACATGCACGGCGGCCTGGACAAGCTCGGCGACAAGCGCGTCGCGATCATCGGCACCGGCGCGAGCGGCGTCGGCGTGATCCCGCACCTCGCGCAGGCCGCCGAGCATCTCTACGTGTTCCAGCGGACGCCGTCGTACATCTTCGAACGCGGCGACCGCGCGACGGATCCCGCCTGGGCCTCGTCGCTGGAGCCGGGCTGGCGGGCGGAGCGGCAACGCAACTTCCACAACGCCGCCTTCGCGTTCTACTCCCCCGGTGAACCCGACCTGATCTGCGACGGCTGGACGGAGGTCGCCCGCAACCTGGCCGCGAAGCTCAACGCCACCAACGGGTGGGCCGAGCTGACCGTGGAAAAGCTCCTGGAGTGGAAGGAACTCGAGGACTACCGGGCGATGGAACGCGTCCGCCGCCGGGTGGACCGGATCGTCGAAGACCCGGAAACGGCGGAGAAACTCAAGCCGTACTACCGCAACATGTGCAAACGGCCGTGTTTCAGCGACAACTACCTGCAGGCGTACAACCGGCCGAACGTCAGCCTCATCGACGTTTCGGCGACGAAAGGCGTCGAGCGCATCACCGCGCGCGGCGTCGTCGCGGACGGGGTCGAGCACGAGGTCGACTGCATCATCTTCGCGAGCGGGTTCGAGATCACCACGTCACTCGACCGCCAGCTCGACATCCAGCCGTTCGCCGGGCGCGACGGCCGCTCGCTCTACGACCACTGGGGCCGCGGTTTCCGCACCCTGCACGGGATCATGGCGCACGGGTTCCCGAACCTGCTGTTCACCGGGTTCATCCAGGGCGGCGTCACCGCCGCCACCACGCTGATGTTCGAGCAGCAGGCCGACCACATCGCCTACATCCTCAAGGAGGCCCAGTCCCGCGGGCTCACCGTGGTGGCGCCGACCGAGGAAGCCGAGGAGGAGTGGGTGCGCGCCATCCGGGCGAACGCGGTCGACAACAGTACTTTCGTCACCGAATGCACGCCCGGCTACTACAACAGCGAGGGCGAGCCGAACGGCCGCTCGTTCCTGGGAGACCCGTTCTGGGGCGGCTTCTACGAGCTGGAGAACCTGCTCAGCGCGTGGCGCGAAACCGGTGAGCTGGCCGGGCTGGACAAGGGATGACCGCCGGACTCCGCTACGACGGCCGGGTCGCGGTGGTCACCGGCGCGGGCCGTGGCCTCGGCCGCGCGTACGCCCGGCTGCTCGCCTCGCGCGGCGCGAAGGTGGTGGTCAACGACCCTGGCGTCAGCATGGACGGCAACGGCGCGGACGCCGGGCCCGCGTCCGACGTGGTCCGGGAAATCACGGCGGACGGCGGCGAAGCCGTTGCCTGCACGGAATCCGTGGCCACCGCCGAAGGAGGCCGCGGGATCGTCTCGTCCGCGCTGGACCACTACGGGCGCCTCGACATCCTCGTGCACAACGCCGGAATCGTGCGCTCCGCGCCGTTGACGGAAATGACGTACGAGGACTTCGACGCCGTGCTGGACGTGCACCTGCGCGGCGCCTTCCACGTTGTCCGCCCGGCGTTCCCGGTGTTGCGCGACGCGGGTTACGGCCGGGTCGTGCTGACGTCCTCGATCGGCGGCCTCTACGGCAACCAGGGCGTGGCCAACTATGCGGCGGCGAAGGCCGGCATCGTCGGACTGTCCAATGTGGTCGCTCTCGAAGGCGCGGCTTGCGGCGTGCGGTGCAACGTCATCGTGCCCGCCGCGCTGACGCGGATGGCCGCGGGGATCGACACTTCGGCCTACCCGCCGATGGAACCCGAGCTGGCGGCGCCCGTCGTGGGCTGGCTTGCGCACGAGTCCTGCACGATCACCGGGGAGATGCTGGTGTCGATCGCCGGCCGGGTGGCGCGGATGTTCCTCGCCGAAACCCCTGGCGTGTACCGGCCTTCGTGGTCCGTCGAGCAGGTGGCCGAGGACCTCGGCGCCATCCGTGACACCGGCGCGCCCTGGATCCTGCCCGTCGTCCCGTCCGCCCACGTGGACCACATCCGCCGGAGTTTCGCGATCGCCACGGAGGAAGAACAGCATGTCGGTTAAGGTCTACGAACGGATCCTGCAGCTCTTCGAGGCGGAGGGCATCAGCACGCTCTTCGGCATCCCGGACCCGAACTTCGTGCACCTGTTCCACCTCGCCGAGGAACGCGGCTGGCGCGTGGTGTCGCCGCATCACGAGGAGTCGGCGGGTTTCATGGCGGAGGCGGTCTCCCGCATGACCGGCAAGCCCGCGGTGTGCATCGGCACGCTCGGCCCTGGCATCGCGAACCTGGCCGGGGCCATCATGTGCGCCAAGGTGGAGAACTCGCCGGTGATCTTCCTCGGCGGGCAGCGGGCGCGGATCACCGAGCAGCGGGTACGGCGCGGGCGGATCCAGTTCGTCCAGCAGGCCGGGCTGGTCGAGCCTTCGGTCAAGTACTCCGCGAGCATCGAATACGCCGACCAGACCGACGAGATCATCCGGGAAGGGCTTCGCAAGGCGCTTTCCGGTACGCCGGGCCCGGTGTACATCGAGTACCCGGCGCACGTGATCCAGGAGGAGCTGGACGTGCCGCCGGCGCTGCCGCCCTCGGCGTACCGGCTGGTCGGGCAGACCGCGGGGCCGGACAAGATCGCCGAAGCCGCCGCGTTGATCGGGGCCGCGAAACAGCCGATTCTCCTGGTGGGGCACGGAGTTCACACCGCTCGCGCCGGCGAATCGGTGAAGGCGCTGGCCGATCTGATGGCCTGCCCCGTGATCCAGACCTCGGGCGGGACGTCGTACATCGCGGGACTGGAGGACCGCACCTTTCCGTACGGTTTCTCCCCCTCGGCGGTCGAAGCCGTGGTGGGCTCCGATCTCTGCGTCGCGCTCGGCACCGAACTGGGCGAACCTGTCCACTATGGACGGGGGCGGCACTGGGTGGAGAACGAGGCGAACCGGAAATGGGTGCTCGTCGAACAGGATCCCGCCGCGATCGGGGTGAACCGGCCCGTCGACGTCCCGCTCGTCGGCGATCTGCGCGCGGTCGTCCCGCAGCTGACCGAAGCGCTCGCGCCACGCAAACCGGTGCCGCGGCTGGAAAACTGGATCAAGCAGGACGCGGATCGGCTCGCGGAGCTGGCGGAGTCGGCGCCGTCCGGGAGGTCTCCCGTGCATCCAGCGCGGCTGGCCGTCGAGGCGACGAAGGTGTTCCCGGCGGACGGCATCATGGTGCGCGACGGCGGGGCCACCACGATCTTCGGCTGGACGTACTCGCAGGCCAAACCGCACGACGTGGTGTGGAACCAGAACTTCGGCCACCTCGGCACCGGGCTCCCCTACGCTGTCGGCGCTTCGGTGGCCGACGGCGGCGAACGGCCCGTCATGCTCGTCACGGGCGACTCGTCGTTCCTGTTCCACGTTGCCGAGTTGGAGACGGCCGCGCGGCTGCGGCTGCCCCTCGTGTGCGTGGTGGGCGTCGACTACGCCTGGGGGCTCGAAGTCGGTGTCTACAAACGGACTTTCGGCGCCGGCTCGCGGGAGACGGGCGTGCATTGGAGCACGGAAACGCGTCTGGACAAGGTGGCCGAGGGCTTCGGCTGTCACGGTGAGTACGTCGAGCGCGACGAGGACATCGCCCCGGCCATCAAACGCGCTTACGCCAGCGGCAAGCCCGGGGTCGTGCACGTGGTAGTGGACCCGAAGGCGAACTCGGAGGAGATGCCGAGCTACGCCGAGTTCCGGACCTGGTACGCGGAAGGGATGCAGTGACCATGCGCAAATACCTCAGGTTCTACATCGATGGCGAGTGGCTCGAGCCCGCGGAGCAGCGAGTCGCCGAGGTCGTCAACCCCGCGACCGAGCAGGTGTGCGGCCGGGTGGCGATGGGCTCGGCGGCGGATGTGGACAGCGCGGTCGCCGCGGCGCGCGCGGCGTTCCCCGGCTGGTCGGCGAGCACGGTGCCGGAGCGGCTCGACCTGCTGCGGAACATCCAGGCGGAGTACGGCAAACGGGCCGGGGACCTGGGCGCCGCGCTGACCGAGGAGATGGGCGCGCCGACCGCGCTGGCCAACGGGTTCCAGGTGAACCTCGCGGCCGGGCACCTGGCGAAGGCCGTCGAGGTGCTCGAAAAGTTCCCGTTCTCCGAGCAGCGCGGCGCGACGCTCGTGGTGCGCGAGCCGATCGGGGTCTGCGGGCTGATCACGCCGTGGAACTGGCCGATGAACCAGATCGCGGTGAAGGTGTTCCCGGCGCTGGCGACCGGCTGCACGATGGTGCTGAAACCGTCCGAGAACGCACCCTTCACCGGGCAGATCTTCGCGGAAATCCTTGCTGCCGCCGGGGTTCCGGCCGGGGTGTTCAACCTCGTGCACGGCGACGGGCCCGGCGTCGGGGTGCCGCTCTCGCGGCATCCGGGCGTCGATCTGGTGTCCTTCACCGGTTCCGTGCGGGCGGGTGTCGAGGTGGCGAAGAACGCGGCGCCGACCGTGAAGCGCGTGACGCAGGAACTCGGGGGCAAGAGCCCGAACATCGTGCTCGACGACGAAACTTTCGCGGCGAACGTGGCGACGGGCGTCACGTCGATGATGGTCAACTCCGGGCAGACCTGCAGCGCGCTGTCGCGCATGCTCGTGCCCCGAGCGCGGATGGCCGAGGCCGTGCGCGTCGCGCGGGAGGCCGCCGGCCAGGTGACCGTCGGGGATCCGCTGGGCGATGCCGCGGTGGGGCCGGTGGTTTCGGCGGTGCAGTACGACAAGATCCAGGCGTTGATCCAGAAGGGCATCGACGAGGGCGCGACCCTCGTGGCGGGTGGCACCGGTCGGCCGGAGGGGCTGACGAAGGGCTGCTACGTCCGGCCCACGGTCTTCGCCGACGTCACGAACGACATGACCATCGCGCGCGAGGAGATCTTCGGGCCGGTGCTCACGATCCTCGGGTACGACAGCATCGACGACGCCGTGGAGATCGCGAACGACACCGAGTACGGGCTGGCGGGCAACGTGGCGGGCGCGGACTTGGAGCAGGCTCGCGCCGTGGCGCGCCGGATCCGGGCGGGCTGGGTCTCGATCAACGACGCCTTCGACTTCGGCTGCCCCTTCGGCGGCTACCGCAAGAGCGGCAACGGCCGCGAGTGGGGCGAGTTCGGGTTCGACGACTACCTGGAGACCAAGGGAATCCTGGGCTACGACGATGCAGCCGCGTAAGGCCGTGCCGGACAGGGGCGCCTTACCCACCACGGAGAAACTGACCGAGACCGTCGGCGCGGAGGTGTTCGGCGTCGATCGCGAGCGGCTGTGGGACGACGAAGAGCTGCCGGCGGCGTACCTGGCCGCGCTCGAAGAACATGGCGTGCTGGTGTTCCGCGGCCTGCACCTCGACGGCGCGCTCGACGAAACCCCGGCGCGTGCCTCGGTGATGACGGCGCAAACCGTCGCGGAGCGGGGGGAAACCGAGTTCGCCAGTACCTACGCCGCCTACGAAAGCCTTTCCCCAGCGGAAAAGAGCGCATCGCCGGGTTGCGGGTGGTGCACACCTTCGAGGCGATCCAGCGCCGCACGTACCCGAACCCCACGCCCGCGCAGGAGGCCGAATGGGCCTCGCGGCCGGTGCGGGAGCATCCGCTGGTGTGGCGGCACGAGTCGGGGCGGCGCTCGCTGGTGTTCGGCGCGACCGCTTCCCACATCGACGGCATGGGCCGGTCCTTGCTGGACGAACTGGAAAACCGTGCCACCGCACCGGATCGCGTGCTGCGCTACCGCTGGTCTGCCGGGGACACGGTGATGTGGGACAACACCGGCCTGGTGCACCGAGCCTGCGCCTTCGACCGCGGCCGCCCGCGCCGGATGCACCGCACGACCCTCGCCGGCCGCGAACCGATCCGAATGAACCGGAGGACTCCATGACCCGCACGGCAATCGTCACCGGGGGCGCTTCGGGGATCGGCGGCGCGATCGCCCGGCGGCTCGCCGCGGACGGGGCCACCGTCGCGATCTTCGACCTGACCGGGGCCGACACGGCCGCGGCGGCGATCGAGGAGGCCGGCGGCAAGGCGACGGGCCTCGCTGTCGATGTCTCCGATCAGCCCGCTGTGACCGAAGCGGTGGCCGAGGTGCGGGCGCGGCTCGGACGGCCGGCGATCCTCGTGACCAGCGCCGGGGTGACCGTCGACGGCCCTTTCCTGGACCTGTCCGCGGAGACCTGGGAGCGCGTGCTGACCGTGAACCTCACCGGGACTTTCCATTGCTGCCAGGCGGTGTTGCCGGACATGATCGCCGAAGGCTGGGGCCGGATCGTCACGATCTCGTCTTCGAGTGTCCACAGTGGAGCGGCGCGGATGGCGGCCTACGTGGCGTCGAAATCCGGCGTCGTCGGGCTCACGAAGGTGCTGGCGTTGGAGTTCGGCAGGCACGGGATCACGGTGAACACCATTCCGCCCGGGTTCATCGACACCCCCATGCTGCGCGGGACCGAGGAGCGCGGCTCGCTCGACGTGGCGTTACAGACGGCGAAGACACCTGTCGGCCGCATCGGCACGCCCGAGGACATCGCCGCCGCCTGCGCGTTCCTGGTGAGCGAGGAGGCGGGGTACGTCACCGGGCAGGTGCTCGGCGTGAACGGCGGGCGGAACACCTGAGCCGTCACCGGACGGGCAGGTGGGGCACCAGCTCGTCCTCCGGCTCGATCTCGAAGGAGCGCAGCGCCATCGCCAGCATCGCGTAGGTGCCGACGGTGAAGACCAGGTCCATCAGCTGCCGCTCGTCGAACTCCCCGGCGAGCACCCGCCACGTCGGGGCGGTGATTTTCCCGCCGCCGAGCAATTCGTCGACCGATTTCAGCAGCGCCGTGTCCCGCTCCGGCCAGCCCGACGACTCCGAGCCTTCCGCTATTCGCGCTATTTCCTCGTCGGTGAATCCGGCTTCCCTCGCGAGAAGCGTGTGCTGCGCCCATTCGTAATCGCATTGACGGACCGCAGCGACCCGCAACACGAGCAGCTCCCTGTCCCGCCGCGAGAGCGTGGAGCCGTTGAGCACGTGACCGTTGAAGGCGAGAAAAGCCTTGCTGAGACCGGGATAGCGCGCCATCGTGCCGAGCAGGTTCGCCCCCGCGGGACGGCTTTCGTCCAGCACCCCGCCGCGCGCCGCCGAGCGGAAACCGACGATGAACTCCGCCATTTCCGCCGACCAGTCCGATTGCGGCAAGGGTGTTATCCGGGCCATCGCCAGCGACTCCCCAAATTCGGTGAATTCCGGTTTCAGGAAAGGATATCAGTGCGCGGCGTCGCGGGGCAATGAATTCAATCGCGGACAGCATCTTGGCGGCGGGCCCGGCGAGGCGTTCAATGGAGGGAACGACCCCGGCGCCGGGAGGTGGCGACATGAGCGAACGAGAGGATTTCCTCACCTGGGTCCACTCCCGGCTGAGGGAGGCGGAGATCGCCATCCACAACGGGGACGCGGGGCCCCGGCGGGCGATCTGGTCCGCGCGGGAGCCCGTGA
Source organism: Amycolatopsis acidicola (assembly GCF_007713735.2). GTDB lineage: Bacteria > Actinomycetota > Actinomycetes > Mycobacteriales > Pseudonocardiaceae > Amycolatopsis_E > Amycolatopsis_E acidicola. Next base: position 59,575 of record NZ_VMNW02000027.1, read on the forward strand.
CGGTACTGGGCGCATGGAAGAACGTCGTCGGCCAGGAGGCGGTGGGGAAGCTGTTCACGCTGCTGGAGCAGGGCTTCTCGGACTGCAAGTCGTACGAGTTCGAGGTGCTCGCGGCGGACGTGGTCGGCGACACGGCCTACACGGTCGGTTACGAGCACACCGAGGCTTCCTTCAACGGTGAGCCGCGCAAGTACGTCCTGCGCGCGACGCAGATCTACCGCCGCGAAGGTGGAGAGTGGAAAGTCGCCCACCGGCACGCCGACACGATGCCGGCGAACGACTGGGCCTGAGCGAGGCCGGAGAAACGCCCCGGAGAGCGACGAAAACCTGAGCAGGCCGGGAAATCGCCCACCGGCCCGGGGACCGATCAACCCCGGACTTCACCCCCGCACGGCCAAATCCACCGCCGTCCACGCCATCGCCACCGCACCCTCCACCACCGCACGATCCGCCGCCTCCGAAATCGCGGCGGCCGCGAACTCCGGCTGGTGGTTCGCCGCGGGCAGGCAGTCCAGGCCGAGCATCGGGTGGATCGTCGGCACGTGGTGCGAGACGTTGCCCATGTCCGTGGCCGCTCCGGCGAAATCCGCCTGCTCCGGGAAGACCCGCCCCGCCGCGATGGCGTTCGCGCGGTAGAGGGCCAGCAGGTCCGCGTCCGAGCGCAGGTCGAGGTAGTCCGGCGCGGGCTGGCTCGTGGTCAGCTCGCACCCGGTCGCCACCGCACCGGCCTCGAAGCACCGCAGCACGCGGGTTTTCAACGACGCCAACGCTTCCGCCGTGTCCGAGCGCACGATCCACCGTCCCCGGCTGCTGTCCGGGATCACGTTCGGCGCGGTGCCCGCTTCGGTGATGACGCCCGAAATCCGCTCCACGGGCCGGGTTTGCTGCCGCAGCAGGCCGATCGCCGTCTGCGCGACGATCGCGGCATCGGCGGCGTTCACCCCGCTCTCCGGGTACGCGCCGGCATGCGCGGGTTTGCCGCGATAGGCGATGTCGAACTGCGACACCGCCGTCCCGGGCATCGCGGCCACCTCGACCGGCGCCGGATGCACCATCATCGCCGCGTCCAGGCCGTCGAAAGCGCCGCGCTCGAGCATCAGGATCTTCCCGCCGCCGCCCTCCTCGGCCGGGGTGCCGAGCACGGTGACCGTCAACCCCAGATCGTCGGCGACCCTGGCGAGACCGGCGCCCGCACCGACAGCGGCCGCCGCGATGATGTTGTGACCGCACGCGTGCCCGAGGTCCGGCAGCGCGTCGTATTCCGCGCAGATCCCGACGTGCACCGGCCCGGAACCGATGGTCGCGTGGACGGCGGTGGGCAGGTCGTAGCAACCGTGCCGCACCTCGAACCCCGCCGCGGCCAGCTCGTCCGCCACCCAGCCGCTCGCGCGGACCTCTTCGAACGCCGGCTCCGGATGCGCGTGGATCCGGTGGGACAACTCAAGGAGCCGCTCAGTCCGCCCCTGGATCTCTTGCCGCACAACGTCTTTCACGACACCTGCCAGCCCGCCGCGAAATGCACCGAGGCGGGCCGGGTGGCCGCGTCATACGCCGCGCGCGCTCCCGTGGCGCCCATGCCACTCTCGCCCGCGGGCTCGTACAACCGTTCCGGGCCGCCGCCCTGCCACTGGTTCACCCACAGCACCCCGGCCGGGATACGCCCCGCCGCCGCCACGTGGGCCTCGTCGTTCGAGTAAACCGTTGCGGCCAAGCCATAACGCGACCGCGACGCCCGCTCCACGCCCTCCTCGAAGGAGTTCACCACGGCCACCGGCGCGACCGGGCCGAACGTCTCCTCCCGCATGATCAGCATCGAATCCTCCACTCCGGTCAGCACCGTCGCCGGGTAGAAAAACCCCGGACCGTCCGGCGCCTCTCCGCCTGCGCGCACCGTCGCGCCCTTCGCCACCGCGTCCGTCACATGCCGGTGCACGAGGTCGCGCTGACGCCCGTCGACCAGCGGCCCCAGCACATCCCCGGCTTGGTAGCCCGCGGCCTCGGCGACCAGCGCTTCGACGAACGGCTCGGCCACATCCGCGTGCACGTAGATCCGCTCCATCGACGTGCAGATCTGCCCGGTGTTGACGAAAGCCCCGAAGGCCACGGCCTTCGCGGTGGCGACAGGATCCACGTCCGCGTCGACGAGCACCGGGTCCTTGCCGCCGAGTTCGAGCACCGACCGGTGCAGCCGCTCCCCCGCCGCGGCCGCGATCTTCCGCCCCGACGCGACCGACCCGGTGAAATGCACGAGCTGAACGTCCTCGTGCGCGGCGAGCGGCGCTCCCGCCCGCGCGTCACCGAGCACCAGGTTCACCACCCCGGCCGGGAGCGAGAGCAGTTCGAACAGCCGCGCCGTGGAGTACGGCGAACGCTCCGAAGGCTTGACGACGACGGTGTTTCCCGCGGCCAGCAAGGGACCCAGCGCGCCGAGCACCATCGTCACCGGGAAGTTCCACGGCGTGATCACCGCGGTCGCGCCCAGCGGATGCCGCACGATCCGCGTCGAACCGCCGCCGGGCTGCGGGACGGTTTCCTCGAAGGCGTAAGACAAAGCTTGTTCCGCGGCCGCCTTCAGCCCGGCCACCGCGCCGTCGATGAAGGTGCGGCCGATGCCGGCCGGCTTGCCCATCTCCTGGCGTTCGAGCTCCGCCAGCTCGTCCGCGTGTCCGGCAACGACGCCGGCCCACGCCTGGATCTGCCGCACGCGCTCGGCAACCGGCAGCGCGGCCCAGTCCGGTTGCGCGGCCACCGCGGCTTTGACGGCCGAGTCGGCGTCCGCCACCGAGCCCGCCGGGAACCGGGCGATCACCTCCTCCGTGGCCGGGTTCACCAGTTCGAGCAGTTCGTCGCCACGAGGGTCGGCCCAGGCGCCGCCGACGAAGTTCCGCAGGGTCTTCATCCGTGCTCCTTCAGATCCGGTCGGCCATGAGCTCGCCGGTCATGATCGCTGCGAGATTGGTGTTGGCCCTGGGCACGGAGGGGAAGATCGACGCGTCGACCACGCGCAGCCCCTCCGTCCCGAGCACCTGGCAGGACGGGTCGACGACCTCGCCCATGCGGCAGGTGCTGGTGCCGTGCTGAGCGTCCACAATGGTCTGGAGCAGGTAGTCGTCGAGCTTCGCGTCGTCGTCCAGCACGGCGAACAACGCCTCGTTCTCGCGCTCGATCGACCCGTCGACGAACTCGGCGGTCTCGGCGCTCCGGCCGAGCTCGACCATCGCGCGCACACCGATCCGCAGCCGCGCCAGATCACGCTCGTCGGACAGCATCCGTTCGCGCACCAGGGGTTGCGCCGTCGGGTCCGCGGAAGTGAGCGTGAGTTCGCCACGGGAATGGCTGTGGTTGAGCCAAACCCCGTACGCACCCGCGCCCGCGCCGGTGTCCGCGTTCGCCATGGCCAGCACGTTCTGGTTGTTGGACACGAACATCAGGTCGCCCGGAACCTCGCCGGAGGAGAACCGGACGCAGACGTTGGTGTGCCGGTCGTGCGGGGACTTGATGGCGGCGGCCACGGTCAACGGCAGCGACAGCAACGCCATCCCGTGGTCCTGCATCCCGCGGCCCACCGGCAGGTCGGCGCGGACGTCGATGCCGAGCACGCGCAGCTCGGCGGCGGGCCCGATCCCGGACCGCAGCAGGATCGCGGGCGAGTGGATCACGCCGGCGGAGAGCACCACCGTATCGGCGTACTCGGTGGTGACCGCGCCACCGGAGACGATGCTCACCCCGGTGGCGCGGTCACCTTCGAAGAGCACCTTGTCCACCAGCGCGTCGCCGCGGATGACCAAAGTGGACAGTTCGCGGTTCGGCTCCAGGTAGGCGTCGTTGACCGAAACCCGCCGCCCGGCACGGGAGTTGATCGGATACGGCGAAACCCCGGTGGCGTCCGGCGCGTTGACGTCGGGCGCCCACTCATAGCCGGCGGCCAGCGCGGCACTGGCGAGCGCCTTGTCGACACCGCCCCAGTTCTCCCGCGGCATCCGGAAGATCGGCGTCGGCCCGCCCCGGCCGTGGTACGGCTCGTCGCCGAACTCCTCGTCGTCCTCGAGCTTCGCGAAGTACGGCAGCACGTCCTCCGGCGCCCAGCCGGGGATCGCCCAGTCCTCGTAGTCGGCCATCGGCGGGCGGATCGCGATCTGGCCGTTGATCGAGGAGCTGCCGCCCGGGCCCTTGCCCCGCCAGTACGGCGCCTGCCGCTGTTTTTCCGTCCGCGCGGAGTCGACGCCTTCCCAGACCACGCCGGTGACCGCCGTCGGGTCGAGCAGCGCGACGATCGGGTTCGGTGAGCGCCACGCTTCGTGCATCTGCGCCGAGCGGTAGTCCGTCCCGGCTTCGAGCAGCAGGACGCGCTTCCCGAGCCGCGCGGACCGGGTCGCGAGCGCGGCTCCCGAAGATCCCGCGCCGACCACGATGAGGTCCCAGCCTCCGTTGACCATGTTCACCTCTCCGACCGAGTGCGCCCGCCCTGTGGCCCGCGCCACCGCATTGCCGGTACGATGCTGCACGAGTCAATGTTCAGTCAAGAGTGAATTTTCATTTTTTTCTGATCGAACGTGAGGTGATGATGGCCCGACCGGCCGACGAAGCGGGTTCCGCGGTCGAGGACAGCCTGATCGAGGATTTCGGCGTGCACATCGGCCGCGCGATGGGCTGGCCGCCGATGGCGGGCCGCGCCGGCGCGGTGCTGATGCTCAGCGAAGCGCCGATGACGCTCGCCGAACTGCAGGAAGCGCTCGGCGCGAGCAAGGGCTCGGTGTCGGAAACCACCCGGCTGCTCATGGTCAACGGCACCGTCGAGCGGTACAAACCGGCAGGCAGCAGGCAGTTCGTGTTCCGCTGGCGGGACGACGCGTGGATCGGCTGTCTTCGCCACCAGCTCGACGCGACCACGCAGCTGCTCACGCTCGCCGAGAACGGCTACGCGCGCGCGGACAGGCTGCCCGGCACGCAGCGCAAGCGTTTGCGGCAGATGCGGGCCTACTACCGCTTCATGGTGCGCGAACTCGAAGGCCTGCTCGCCGAATACACCCGCCAGTGGGAGGCCGACGGGCCCGGCCGTTCCTGACGGCCCGACGCCCCGGCGCGTCCTGATGGACAATGGCGGGACGGGCCGAACGAGGAGTGGAGGCGAAAGGCATGAAGGTTTTCCTGCTCGGGGCGGCTGTCGGGTATGTGCTCGGCGCGCGGGCGGGCCGGGCGCGGTACGAACAGATCGTGCGCACCTACCGGACCGTCGCCGACCATCCGATGGTGCAAGGTGCCGCCGGGGTGGTGCGCGCGAAGGTCGGTGAGAAGGTGGGCGGCAAGATTCCGTTCGGGCGCAACGGCCAGCGGCTCAGCGAGCCCGCGGGGTCAAACGCCTGACCGGGCCACCACGAAGATCCGGCGGAACGGGAACCAGGTGGTGCCGTCGGGGCGGGGCGGATAGGCCTCGTCCAGCCGTTTCGCCAACGCGGCACGGAAGCTCTGCCAGTCCGGCTCGGGCAGCGCCGCCCGGACCGGACGCAGGGCGGTGCCGGAAATCCATTCCAGCACGGCGTTCTCTCCGGAAAGGCGCTGGGCGTACGTGGTCTCCCACGCGTCCACCACGCAGCCCTCGTTCGCCAGCAGCTCGGCGTACTCCAGGGGTTCGCCCACGGCGTCCTCGCCGCGCAGCTCCACTTCGGGAGCGAGCTCGGCGGCCAGCCGGCGCGTGAGGACGTGCGACGGCGCGTCGAAGTTGCCCGGCACCTGCATCGCGAGCCACGCGCCCGGCGGAAGCCGGCGCACCCACCGGCGCAACAGTTCGCGGTGGTCGGGCACCCACTGCAGCACGGCGTTGGTCACCACGACGTCGGTGTCCGGCTCGGGCGTCCAGTCGTGCACGTCGAGCAGGCGTGCGTCGACCCCGGCCGCCCTCGCGGCGGCCACCATCTCCGGCGAACTGTCCGCGGCCTCGATCCGGGCGCCGGGCCAGCGTTCACCGAGCGCGGCGGTGAGGTTTCCGGGTCCGCAGCCCAGGTCCACCACCCGCCGCGGCGCCTCCGCGCCGATGCGGCCGATCAGGTCGTAGAAGGGGCGTCCCCGCAGGTCCGCGTAGTCGAGATACTTCGCCGGGTCCCACACAGTACGAGCGTACTGCTAGGGGTGGAGACAGGGCAACGGCCGCGACTCACGCCGATCCACGGCTCACCCGCGCCAGCCTCGCGCCGGGAACGCCGGATCTGCCGGTGGTGGCCGGGATGTCAGCGGCGCTCACGCGGAACAGGCCCCGCAAAACCCCCCGCCAAGCTGCCAACCGCCGCCCGGGAACGGGCACACCCCCGGCTCACCTGAGTTCCTCCGCCGCCTCGCGGGCGATGGCGGAGACCACGTCCGGATCCACGCCCGGATCGGGCCGCGCCTGCAGCACGCTGCCGTCCCGCCCGGGGAGTTTCCGTTGCACGAACCAGATTCCGCCCCCACCGGCCACCTCGTGCCGATGCCGCCCGCGGATGGAGCTGTCCACCCGCTGCCGCACCATCACCGGCACCTTGCCGGGCCGCGGCAGGGCGAAGCGCACCGCCTCGCGGTCCGCCAGCAGCACCGCCTCCCCGGCCGCACCGGTCTCCTCCGCCTCGACGAGCGTCAGGATTCCTTGCCCCCACACGGCTTTGCTCACCAAATGCCAGCCGACCCGCCGCCCCTCCGGCAGCCACAGCCCCAGCTCCGTCACCACGAGATGCCCGCCGTAAGCCACTTCGGCCACCGCGAGCGCGTTCTCCGCGGGCGCCAGCGAACCCGGGAACCCCTCCGGGAGCCGATCACCGAACAACCGGGCCAGCAACCCCATCGAGCCTCAGTCCCATCCGCCGATCGCCTGGCCCCGCAAGGCCTTCCGGTACTCCTCCAGCGCCACGAGATCCCCGAACAGCGCCCGGTAGTCCTCCGGCGCCTCGACCGGCGACAACCGCTGAAGCCGCGACTTGATCTCGCCGATCTGCCGCCCGACGAGGTTCTCCTGCACCGCCGCGATCATGCTGCCGATGTACCGGGTGTCGGCCTCTCCCTTGGCGCGCAAGGGTTCCACCGACAACTCGGACAGCAGCGTGCGCACCGTCCCTTGTGGAGTGTGCTCGCTCGCCGCGTCGATCAGCGCGGGCCCGGCCAGCCCGCAGCTCGCGCCACCGGCCTTCTGCACCGCGCGGTGCACCGCGACATACGCGGGATGCGTGAACGCCTCCTCCGGGAGCGCGTCGTACTCCGGCCCGGCCACCGCGGGCTCCTGCAGCGCGGCCTTGAGCACCTCACGCTGCGCCATCAGCCGCGGGTCGCCGGGCGCCGGGCGCTGCACGTCGGGGCCCGAGCCGTTGGTCTGCGGGGCCGCCGGACGACGCCCGTTCTTCACCGGCGCGCTGCTGTTCGACGCCCCACGCACGCGGCGGACCACCATGTCGGCGTCCTGCCAGCCGACCCACCAGGCCAGCTTCGTCGCGTACCCGTCCCGCTTCGCCCTGTCCTTGATCTGCGCCACCAGCGGCACGGTGCGCTGCAACGCGGCGACCTGGCCGTCGACCGAGTCGAGGTCGTACGAGCGCAACATGCTGCGGATGGCGAACTCGAACAGTGGGATCCGCCGGGCCACCAGGTCCCGCACCGCCGCGTCGCCCTTCGCCAGCCGCAGCTCGCACGGGTCCATCCCGTCCGGCGCGATCGCGATGTAGGTCTGCCCGGCGAAGGTCTGGTCCCCCTCGAACGCCTTGAGGGCCGCCTTCTGCCCCGCCTCGTCACCGTCGAAGGTGAAGATCACCTCGCCGCGGAAGGCGTCGTCGTCCATCAGCAGGCGCCGCAGCACCTTCATGTGGTCCTCGCCGAACGCGGTGCCCGACGAGGCCACGGCCGTGGGCACCCCGGCGGCGTGCATGGCCATCACGTCGGTGTAGCCCTCGACCACGACCACCTGGTGCCGTTTGGCGATCTCGCGCTTCGCCAGATCCAGCCCGAACAGCACCTGCGACTTCTTGTAGATCGGGCTTTCGCTGGTGTTCAGGTACTTGGCCTGGATCCGGTCGTCGTCGAACAGCCGCCGCGCGCCGAAGCCCACGACGTCCCCGCCGAGGTCCTTGATCGGCCACACCAGCCGCCGGTGGAAGCGGTCCATCGGGCCACGCTGACCCTCCCGGACGATCTGCGCCTTGAGCAGTTCGGTCAGCTCGAACCCGCGGTTGAGCAGGTGCTTGGTGAGCTTGTCCCAGCCAGAAGGGGCGAACCCGCAGCCGAACGTGCGCCACGACGCCTCGTCGAACCCGCGCTCCTTGAGGTACTCGCGGGCGGCCTGCGCCTCGGGCGACTGCAGCTGCGCGGTGTAGAACTCGGCGGCCGCCTTGTGCGCCTCCACCATCCGCGTGCGCGTGCCGCGATCACGCTGAACGCTGCCGCCGCCACCCTCGTAGGTGAGCCGGAACCCGACGCGGTCCGCCAGCCGCTCCACGGCCTCGACGAACGGCAGGTGATCGATCTTCATCACGAACTTGATGACGTCGCCGCCCTCGCCACAGCCGAAGCAGTGGAAGGTGCCGTGCGTCGGCCGGACGTTGAACGACGGGGTCTTCTCGTCGTGGAACGGGCACAGCCCCTTCAGCGCGCCACCGCCGGCGTTGCGCAAGGCGACGTAATCACCCACGACCTCGTCGATCCGGTTGCGCTCTCGCACCTCCGCGATGTCACTTTCCCGGATACGACCTGCCACGCACCCGAGGATATGTCATTGCCGGCCCCTCTCCCGCCGCCGCCCTCAACGGAAACGCTTCGCGTCGCGGTATTTTCTTGGCCATGCCCCTGGCCGAAGACTTCACCGCGCTGCGCCCGCACCTCGTCTCCGTCGGGTACCGGCTGACCGGCTCGGTGTCCGACGCGGAGGACGCGGTCCAGGAGGCCTGGCTGCGCCTGTCCGGGCTCAGCGAGGCCAAACGCGCCGAGATCCGCGACCTCAAGGGCTGGCTGACCACGGTCGTCGGCCGCATCGGGCTGGACAAGCTGCGCTCGGCCACCGCCCAGCGGGAGCGCTACGTCGGCCAGTGGCTACCCGAGCCGATCGTCACGCCCCTGTCCGGCAAACCCAGCGAGGACCCGCTGGAGGTCGCGGTCCGCGACGAGGGCCTGCGCATGGCGGCGATGGTGGTGCTGGACAAGCTCAACCCCGAACAGCGCGTGGCCTTCGTCCTGCACGACGCGTTTTCCGTGCCCTTCGCGGAAATCTCCGGAATCCTCGGCGAATCCGTCGAGGCCGCGCGGCAGCACGCCTCCCGCGGCCGCCGCGCGCTCAAGAACGCCGAGCCGCCGCCGCGGGCGAGCCTCGCCGAGCAGCAGGAAATCCTCGACAAGTTCCTCAAGGCCCTGCTCGCCGGGGACCTGCAGGGCGTCACCGCGATCCTGCACCCCGACGCGGTGCTCACCGGCGACTCGAACGGCAAGGCCAAGACGGCGGCGCAGGTCGTCCTCGGCGCGGACAAGGTCGCCCGCTTCCTCATCGGGCTCACCAAGATGTACTCGCCGGGCGCGCTCGGCGCGGGCCGCCCGATGCTGGTCAACGGCGACCTCGGGATGTTCATCCCGCCGGGCGGCGGCGAGGACGGCAAGCGCGCGATCGACGCGCACCTGCAGACCTTCACCGTCCGCGACGGCCGGATCACCGCGATCTACGACCTGGCGAACCCGGACAAGCTCACCCGAGTCCCGGGAGCGGAACCCGGCACGCCTCCCCGGACGTGAAGCCCTGGTCGGTGATGCCGAGCGCGCTGTTGGCCCTGGCGCGCTGGTTCTCCAGCGCGATCTGGAAGGTCAGCTCGACGAGCCCCTTGCGGCCGAACTCGCGCTCCAGCCCGGCGACCTGCTCGTCGGTGACGGTCACCGGCGTCGCGGTCATGGCGTCGGCGTAGGCGAGGGCGAGCCGTTCCCGCCGGTCGAACAGCGGCGAGGTGGCGTAGTCGTCGATGTGGCGCAGGCGCTCGACGTCCAGGCCCTCGTGCTTCTGCAGCATGGTGCCGAAGTCGATGCACCACGTGCAGCCCAGCCGCACCGAGACGCGGTACACCGCGAGCTCCCGGATGACGGCGGGCAGCGTCCGCGATGCCTTCTCCGCCGCGAGCTCCTGCACCACGCTGCTGTAGAGCAGGCCGCGATGGTTCGCGAAGACGGCGAACGGTTCGGGCACCGCGCCGTAGCGGCGGCGGGCGATCCGGTAGACGAGCCGGGCCAGCGGGCCGGCGTCCTTTGTGGACACCACTGGGATACGGGGCATCGGTTTCCTCCTCGGAGTGCACGATCACTCCAGGGACGGGACGGGCTCCCGTTTCGTGACAGGCCCGCCGGCGGAGCCGGGTGACCTGCCCCACGCGACGAGCATCGCGCAGGGCGAGCCCTAGGAAGAAACGCCCGGCGCCTGCGACGCGACGAGCGCGCGGACATCCCACACCCACACGCCGTCGACATACCGCGCCGGGGTGCGCAGCAGTTGCTCCACAGTGGACTGCAGCGCCTGCTGGTTCGTCACCGGCGCCAGCACCATCACGTCCGCGTGCCAGTAGCGCAGATCCGTCAGCAGCTGCTGCCGCTGCTTGTCCGTGATCTGCGGGACTTGGCCGTCTTCGCGCACGTTGTTCAGCAGCGTCGCCGTCGGCCGCTCCACGGCGCCGTACCGGCCGCGTTTGTCGTTGGGGCCGTTCGGGCCCACGAAGTACCCGTCCGCGAGCGGGAAACCGGACCCGGCGCGGTTCTGCCAGTTCAGCGCCCGCGCGTCGCCGGTGTTGGGCAGCGGCACGGTCACCACCGAACCCGCCGTGACGTACCGCTGCCACGTGCCGTCGGAAAAGAACGCGGGCGTGGCCGGGCGCGTGATCGTCTCCAGCGGGGTGGGCGCGATCGGCAGCAGCACGGCCACGAGCACGCCCAGCCACAGCCACCGCAACGGCAGCTGCTTGTCCTTGAACGAAGGCGCGGCCTTGAAGATCCGGTCCGTCGCGATCGCGAGCAGCGCGCCCACGGCCGGGATGCACGCCATCGCCAGCCGCGACTCCAGCAGCGACTCGAACAACGGCAGCTTCATCAACAGCGCCCACGGCCCCGGGATCCCGGTGTCGTAGTGCGAGACCACGATCGTCAGCCCGAGCGAAAGCCAGGCGAGCACGAACATCGAGATCGCGATCGAGCGGGCGACGACGTTGCGCCACAGCCAGATCGTGAGCACCACCATGAACACGACCAGCGGCCAGCCGAAGAACGCGTTCTCCTCGGTGCGGTTCATCGACACGTCCGCGGCGGCGTCGGCCTGCCCGGCGACGGACTCGGTGGCGAACCGGGTGAACGCGGCCGTGTCGTTGCCGACCGAACCGTGCTCCAGGCTGCGATAGCTCTGCGGGCCGAAGAACTGGTACCACAGCGGGTAGATCGTGATCGCGAGCGCGAGCACGCCGCCCACGGCCAGCCCGATCACCATCGGCCGCGCCATCTTCAGCGCCTCACGCGGGCGCGACACGGCGTAGGCGATCGCGAACACCACGAAGCCGAGCATCGTGATCAGCAGCGGTTCCTCGCCGAGGAAGATCTGGTAGGCCAGCAGCAGCCCGAGGAAGATCCCGTCCCGCACCGGCCGCGCGCCCTGCGCCAGCTTCACCAGCCGCAGCACGATGAACGGCAGCAGCACCAGCACGGCGAAGTTCGGGTGCGCGTTGCCGTGCGAGATCATCGCGGGCGCGAACCCGCAGAAGAGCCCGCCGATCGCCGCGCCGAGCCGCGAGCTCACGAGATGCCGCGAGAACACCCAGTACCAGCCGGCGGCGGTGGAGGCGAGCCCGCCGGTGAGCGCGATCGCCCAGGTCACGGTCGGGCCGAACAGCATCGTGATCGGCGAGAGCGGGATACCGAGGCCGAGCATGGCCGTGTTGGCCATCAGGTTGACGCCGTCGGGGTAGTTCTGCAGCGTCGAGCCGAGCGGGTTCTGCCATGTGAACACCGCGTGCGCGGTGACCTGGAAGAACCACTCCCACATGTTCTGGTCCTGGGCGCTGTTGTACAGGTAGCCGCTGCCCAGGTTCACCCACTGCCCGGCGTAGATCACGAAGGCGGCGAGCAGGAAGCACAGCACGACGAGCGTGTCGACGCGGTCCCACCTGCGCCGAGGCTTCTCGACCACCTTCTCGGTATCGGGGGCCTCCAGCAACGCGGTCAACTCTCTACCTCACGGTTCGACAACCCGGGCGAAAAAGTAGACCACACCGGTCGGAGCGTGCCGCACGAGGAGCAGGAAAGGCCGGTCCAGCACCAGGTCAACGGGGTCGCCGCCGATCATCGCCGCCAGCCGCATGGTGACCGCCGTCGCCGCCGCGCCCTCGAAACCCTGCTCGCCGACGCGCAGCACGGACTGGTGCACGACGTCGTCGACGCACAGCCTTTCGTCCGGCGTCAGCGGCGTGAAATCCGCGTCAGGCCGGAACATCGAGCGCACGCCGAGACCGGCCAGCGCGGGCTTGAGCTCCGCGCGCATCTCCAGGTCCACCTTCGGCATCGACAGCCGGACCTGCCGCTGCGCCTTGACGGACAACAGCTTCGCCAGCCCGTCCTCGTCCAAAGTGGACTCGGCGTCGGCGAGATCCTTGTCCGGCAACAGGACCAGCGCGTTCGCCTCCCCCACGCCGGGCAGCTCGACCAGCTGCCAGCCGTCGTGCGCGGCGTAGGACAGCCGCTCCGACAGGTGCATCATCGGCACCCGCCGGGTGCCTGATGGGCTGTGGAAATCCGCGGGTTTCGTGCTGTGCTCGGAGAACGGGTGCAGCCACGCGACCTTCAGGTACAACGCGTTGACCAGGCTCGCGACCGTGTCCGCGCCCACCGAGCCCGGCTGCAGCAGCTCCGGGATCAGATCGCGGGTGGTCTCCGCCACGTCGGCGTTGATCGCGCGGCGGGCGCCGTCGGGGTCCGTCCCGAACGGCGCCGGCTTGACCCCGCCGTTCGGCCACGCCGCGAGCTGCCCCAGGAAATCCTCGTTCAGCGGGAGATCTTCCGCCGCCCACAACGTGTTCGAGACCTCCAGCACCGGCGGCTCGCGGTGGGCGGGCTGCTCCAGCGTGGCCGCGGCGCGCAGCAGCTCGGCCTGCTTGGTCACGTCGGCGTCCGTGCCGGCCAGCAGGCCGACCAGCTCCCGTGCCGTCTCGCCGGCGGCGGCCTGGCTGGTCAGGCCGAGCGCGCTGGCCACCGAGTACGGCGAAAAGCAGGAATCGCCCTTGCCGCTGACGGCGCGGTGCAGGGCGAAGCAGAACCTGAGGTGGTCGCGCTCGGGACCACGCGGCTTGGGCTTGGTCACACCGCGACGCTACCGGTTTTCAGTGCCGCCCGGTGTGCCAGGCGTGCCAGGCGTGAGCCTGCGCGTCGGTGAGCGAAGCGATCTGGTCGACCACCACGCGCAGCCGGGCCTCGTCATCCGCCGCGTCGTCCCACGCCGGGTGGAACATCAGGTCGAGCGCGTCCGGCGACCGCTTCACCAGCAGCTCGGCGAGCTCGGCCAGCAGCTGCCGCTGGCCCTCCTGCATGGCCCGGCGGCGCGGGTCGCTCATCACGTAGCGCAGCGCCAGCGCCTTCAGCAGCGCGACCTCCGCCCCGACCTGCTGCGGCACTTCCAGCTCCGCCGCGTACCGGGTGAGCGGTCCTTCGCCGTGCGCGCGCCGCGTGCCGGTGACGGCCGCCGACGCGAACCGCCCGACCAGCTCGCTCGTGAGCCGCTTCAGCGCGACCTGCGCGGAGAACGACGCGTCGAACCCCGGCTTCGCCACGTCCGCCACCGCGGGCAGCTTGAGCAACTCCTCCGCCGCGTTCTCCAACGCCGACACGGACTGCGACGAGAAATGCTTCGCCGCCAGCTCGGCGACCGTGGCGCGCTCGGCCGGGGCCGCCAGCACCGCCAGCGAGATGCGCCCGGCCAGCACCCCGTCCTCCACGTCGTGCACCGAATAGGCCACGTCGTCCGCCCAATCCATGATCTGCGCTTCGAGGCACCTGCGGCGCGGCGGCGCGCCTTCGCGCATCCACTCGAAGATCGCCATGTCGTCCGCGTAGACGCCGAACTTCACCTCGCCGGGCTGCCGCGGCCACGGGTACTTCGTCGAGGCGTCGAGACAGGCGCGGGTGAGGTTCAGGCCCACGGGAAGGATCTTGGGCTCGAGCCGGGTGAGGATGCGCAGGGTCTGCGCGTTGCCCTCGAACCCGCCGCAGTCCCGCGCGACGTCGTTCAGCGCGCGCTCACCGTTGTGCCCGAACGGCGGGTGCCCGATGTCGTGCGCGAGGCCCGCGGTGTCCACGAGATCCGGGTCCGCGCCCAGTTCCTCCGCGATGCCCCGGCCGATCTGCGCGACCTCCAGCGAATGCGTGAGCCTCGTGCGCGGCACACCGGTGACCTCGGCGCCCTCGCCGGGACCGACCACCTGCGTCTTGCCCGCGAGACGACGCAGCGCGGCGGAATGCAGCACGCGCGCCCTGTCCCTGGCGAACTCGCCGCGGCCGTCCGCCCGGGAGCCCGGCAGCGCGGCGCTCTTGGGCTGCTCGGCCAGCCGCCGCTGTCTGTCGTGCTCGTCGTACCCGCTCACCTGGCCACTTTAACCAGCGGGACCGACAAAACCGGCTCAGCCGACGCTGGTGCTCCCGATGTCGTCGGCCGGGGTACGGGTGATCCGGTAGAAGAGCAATGCGCCGGTCTCGCGGAAGATGTACATCGCCTGGGTCTGGCGGGTCTGCACGATCGGGCCGCTGTGCGTGGGCGAGGTCCAGGCGTCGAGCCCGGAGTCGTCGGCCATCGTGCGCGCCCGCAGCGAATGCCAGGGATCGCTGACCAGCACGGCGGTGTGCCAGCCGTGCGCGGCCACTTCGTCGGCCACCGCACGCAGGCTGCCCAGGGTGTCATTGCCTTCGCCGACGGCCAGCGTCGCCGACTGCGGCACGCCCTGCTCGACGAGCCAGCTCGCGCCCGCCGAGGCTTCGGTGTAGTTGTCGCCGGCCCTGTTCCCGCCCGCGGTGACGATGACCTTCGCCACCCCGTCCTCGTACAGCTGCTTCGCGTGCTTCAGGCGTGCCTGGAAGATCGGCGACGGTTTCCCGTTGTACTGCGCGGCACCGAGCACCACGATCACGTCGGCCTGGTCGCGGTCGTCGCCCCGCGCGACCTGCCAGACGCGGAACGCCGTGCCCCCGATGACGAGCGCGAGAACCAGCACGGCACCGAACAGGAATCGGCGGACCCAGGTGACTTTCCCCATCACGCGCTATTTTCGCACGGCCGCCACGGCTGCGCGGGGGCGCTCGCTGAAGGCGGCCAAGGCCCGCTTCAGAGCCAGCCGTTCTCCTCGGCGAGACGCACGGCTTCGGCCCGTGTCCGGGCACCGGTTTTGCCGATGGCGGCGGACAAATGGTTGCGCACCGTGCCGTCCGACAGGTGCAGCCGCCGCGCGATGTCCGCGACCGTGCCGCCGTCGCTCGCCGCGCGCAGCACCTCGTGCTCACGCCCGGTCAGCGGGCTCGGACCCGTCGCGAGCGATTCCGCCGCCAGCGCGGGATCCACCACGCGCAGCCCGTTGCTGACCCGCCGCACCGCGTCCACCAGTTGCTCCGGCGGCGAATCCTTCACCACGAACCCCGACGCGCCCGCGGCCATCGCCCTCGCGAGGTAGCCCGGCCTGCCGAACGTGGTGCACACGATGATCCGGCAGGCAGGCAGCGCCGCGTGCAGTTCGGCGGCCGCGGTCAGCCCGTCCTTGCCCGGCATCTGCACGTCGAGCAACGCCACGTCCGGCGTGGATCCCTTGGCGGCGGGCAGCACCTCGTCCCCGGAGCCCACCTGCGCCACCACCTCGATGTCGGGCTCCAGGCCCAGCACCGTCGCCAGCGCGCCCCGCACCATCGCCTGGTCGTCGGCCAGCAGCACCCGGATCACGACGCGACCTCCAGCGCCGGCCGGACCTCCGCGCGCAACATCAGGCCACCGCCCGCGGCGTTCTCGACGCGCAGCGTGCCCCCGACTTCGGCGAGCCGCTCCGACAATCCGCGCAACCCGTTCCCCCTCGCGCCCTCCGGCGCGCCGACCCCGTCATCCTCGATCTCCAGCCAGGCCCGGCCCAACCGCACCTTCACGTGCCTTGCCCCGGAATGCCGCAGCACGTTGGTCACCGCTTCCCGCAGCACGTAACCGAAAACCTGCTGCAGGTCCGTCCGCACGTTGTCCACCGCGTGCGGCAGGTCCGCGTCGATCTCCGCCGCCCGCAACGCCGCCCGCGCCCCCACCAGCTCCGCGGACAGCGACACCTCGCGGTACTCCGACACCGTCGCGCGCACGTCGGTCAGCGCGCTGCGCGCGAGCCCTTCGACTTCGCGGATTTCGTCGATGGCGCGCTCGTTGTCGTGGCCCGTCTCCAGCACGCGCCGGGCGAGGCCGGCCTTCACCGTGATCGTGGTGAGGCTGTGCCCGAGGATGTCGTGCAGGTCCCGCGCCAGCCGCGCACGTTCGGCGCTGACCGCCATCGTCGCGATCTCGTCCTGCGCCTCCCGCAGTGAGCGGACCGTCGACAGCAGCCGGCCCATGAAGAACAGCGCGGCGCTCACGCCCAGCACGGTGCCGAGGTCGCTCCACGAGCCGTAGGTGTCGGCCCCCGACGCGATCAGCAGCGCGGCCGCGAGCAGCGACCCACCGCCGAGCAGCATCGCCAACGGCGCCGGCAGCCCGAACGCGAGCACCGCCATCACGTAGATCAGCACGTAGATCGAATCGCCCTGCAGCAGCACCACGATCAGCCAGCCCAGCGCGAGCATGACCGCGCAGAACACGAACCTGAACCGGACGCCGTGGCCGCGGAACACGAACCACGGGAAGGCCAGATAACAAAGCCCGTACAGCAGGATGAGCACCAGTTCCAGCGCGCTCTCCCCGACCGCGCCGCCCCGCGTCACCTCCTGCACCGCCGGGATGAGGATCGGCAACAGGAACAGCGTCCCGACGATGGGCCAGCGGACGAACAACCCCGGGCGCGGGTCGGCGCCGGCGGTGCCCCACCAGCGCTGCCGCTCCGAACCTCGATCCGACACGTCTCTCCTCGTCACACCCGCGCGGAATCCTTACGGTAGCGCCGGACGACCAGCGCTCCGAGCACCACGGTCCAGATCCCCAGCACGAGCACGTCCTGGCCGAGCCCGGTGGTCAGGTCGGCGGTCACCGCGCCGCGGCCGATCTGGCCCATCCAGTAGCTGGGCAGCACGTGCGCGATCTTCAGCAGCCAGTCCGGCATCGTGTCGATCGGGATGAAGATCCCGCCCAGCAGCGCCATCGGCAGCATCACCAGCTGGGTGATCGGCTGGGTCGAGTCCGAGGTGCCGATCTGCCCGATCAGCAGGCCGATCAACGCGAACGGGATGGCGCCGAGCCACACCCCGAGAGTGGCCCGGAGCCACCCGCCCGCGTCCAGCGAAACGCCCTCCGCGACCACGCCGACGAGCGGGACCAGGATCGCCGGCGCGAGCGCGAGGGTCATCCCCACCGTGCCCTTCGCGGTCAGGTAACCACTGCCGGACAAGGGGGTCAGTCTCAATTGACGCTGCCAGCCCGCCGCTCGTTCCACCGCGACCCTGGTTCCGGTGAACAACGCGGCGGCCATCGCCCCGAACGACGTCATGCTCACCATCAGCACGGCCTTCTCGTCCGGCTGTTTGGCGAAAATGCCCACGTACAACAGGAAAAGCAGGACCGGGAAGCCCACGGTGAAGATCAGGAACCGGGGCGAGCGGAACACCCGGCGGATCTCCAGCGCCAGGAACTTGAGACTCATCGGGTCTCCTCCTCGTCGGAAGTCAGGGAAAGGAAGGCGCCTTCGAGGCCGACGGCGGCGATCTCGATGTCGTGCACGCCGGGGAACCCGGCCAGCAGGGCGCGGAGGGTCTTGTCGGAATCGAAGCTGGAGACGGCGACCTGCTCGCCGCGGACCTGGAACTCGGTGACCCCGGGCAGGCCCGCGATCATTTCGTCCGTCGCGCCGGGCACGACCGCCCGGACCGTGCGTCCCCCAGCCAGCGCACGGACCTGCGCGACCGAACCGTCGGCCACGACGTTCCCGCGCCGCATCAACACGACCCGGTCGGCGAACTCCTCCGCCTCCTCCAGGTAGTGCGTGGCGAACAGCACGGTGCGGCCGGTGTTCGTGAACGCCTGCATGGACCGCCAGAACTCGCGGCGGCTGCCGACGTCCATCGCGGCCGTCGGCTCGTCCAGCAGCAGCAGGTCGGGATCGCTGACGAGCGCCACCGCGAACCGGACACGCTGCTTCTGGCCGCCGGAAAGCTTGTTGCCGCGGCGGTTCGCCAGTTCCTCGATTCCCGCGCGGCGCAAGGCTTCCGCCACCGGCATCGGCCTGCGGTGCAGCGACGCGACCATGCCGACCATCTCGCCGACCGTCGCGTCGTCCAGCAGCGCCCCGCCCTGCAGCATCGCGCCGATCGTGCCGCGCTTGATCGCGTCCGGCGGCGTCGAGCCGAAGACGGTCACGTCGCCGGAATCCGGCTTCGTGAGGCCGAGAATCATGTCTACGGTGGTCGACTTGCCTGCACCGTTCGGGCCGAGCAGCGCCACCACCTCACCCGGGGCGATCGTGAGGTCGATGCCGTCGACGGCACGCACCTCGCCGTAGTGCTTGCGCAGGCCGCTCAGCCGCACCGCGGCCCCGGCCGCCACCGCGGCGTCGCCGCGGATCCGTGTCCCAGTTCCGTTCATGACCCCAGATTCGCGCGCGGCGGGCCCCGGGACGCAGGCCGAGCGTCACGACGTGGGGGTGACAAGTGTCAGGGGTGGCGCGGACACGAAAACGCCGCCGCCCCGCGAAACGGGACGGCGGCGCCGGTTTTCGTGGTCTCAGCAGCCGATCAGGCGGCTCGCCAGGTATCCCTCGAGCTTGTCCATCGCGACGCGCTCCTGTGTCATGGAGTCGCGCTCGCGGACCGTGACGGCCTGGTCCTCCAGCGAGTCGAAGTCCACCGTCACGCAGAACGGCGTGCCGATCTCGTCCTGGCGGCGGTAGCGGCGGCCGATCGCGCCCGCGTCGTCGAAGTCGACGTTCCAGTGCTGGCGCAGCGTGGCCGCGACGTCCCTGGCCTTCGGGGTGAGATCGGCGTTGCGGGACAAGGGAAGCACGGCGGCCTTGAACGGCGCGAGGCGGCGGTCGAGCCGGAGCACGACGCGCTTGTCCACGCCGCCCTTGGCGTTGGGCGCCTCGTCCTCGGCGTAGGCGTCGAGCAGGAACGCCATCATCGGGCGGCCCACGCCGGCTGCCGGCTCGATGACGAACGGCCGGTAGCGCTGCCCGGTGGACTGGTCGAAGAAGGACAGGTCCACGCCCGAGTGGTTCGAATGCGTGGTGAGGTCGAAGTCCGTGCGGTTCGCGATGCCCTCGAGCTCACCCCACTCCTGGCCGGCGGAGAACTCGAAGCGGTACTCGATGTCCACCGTGCGCTTCGAGTAGTGGGACAGCTTTTCCTTCGGGTGCTCGTAGTGGCGCAGGTTGTCCCGCTTGATGCCGAGACCCGTGTACCAGTCGGTGCGCAGGTCGATCCAGTACTGGTGCCAGGTCTCGTCCTCGCCCGGCTCGACGAAGAACTCCATCTCCATCTGCTCGAACTCGCGGGTGCGGAAGATGAAGTTGCCCGGCGTGATCTCGTTGCGGAAGGACTTGCCGATCTGGCCGATGCCGAACGGCGGCTTCTTGCGCGACGCGGTCTGCACGTTGAGGAAGTTCACGAAGATGCCCTGCGCCGTCTCCGGGCGCAGGTAGTGCAGGCCCTCCTCGGACTCCACCGGGCCGAGGTAGGTCTTGAGCAGCCCGTTGAAGCTGCGCGGGGCCGTGTACTGGCCGCGGGTGCCGCAGTTGGGGCAGGGCACCTCGGACAGGTCGCCCTCGGCGAACTGCTTGCCGGTGCGCTCCTCGAACTCCTCCTGCAGGTGGTCCGCGCGGAAGCGGCGGTGGCAGGAAAGGCACTCCACCAGCGGGTCGACGAACGCTTCGACGTGGCCGGATGCCTCCCACACCTTGCGGGGCAGGATCACGGCCGAGTCGAGGCCGACGACGTCCTCACGGCTCTGCACCATGGTCTTCCACCACTGGCGCTTGATGTTCTCCTTGAGCTCGACCCCGAGCGGCCCGTAGTCCCACGCCGAGCGGGTACCGCCGTAGATCTCCCCGCTGGGGAAGACGAAGCCACGGCGCTTGCACAAGCTGACGACGGTTTCGATGGTGTTCGCGGGCACTCCACGCTCTCCAGGGCCGAGGGTGTTGATTTGGTCCAGCGTATCCGGCCCGTCCGCCCAGGACGGCGGGGGGCTTGACAGATCGGCCGGGTACCGCTTAGCGACCACTAGGATGGGGGCAGACCCCGACGACAGGCTGGAGATCGACATGCCGACGGCGAACCCGGACGCGGACGCGGACCTGGGCGGGGTGACCGACGAGGTGCATTCGGGCCGGGCGGGGGCGCCCGCCGTCCCCGCGCCACCGGCCGCGACCCTGGCCGAAGCCGGGGAGCTGCTGCGGGCGCTGGCCGCGCCGGTGCGGATCGCGATCGTGCTGCAGCTGCACGACGGTGGCCGCTGCGTGCACGAGCTGGTGGACGCGCTTTCCGTCGCGCAGCCGCTGATCAGCCAGCATCTGCGGGTGCTCAAGGCGGCGGGCGTGGTGCACGGTGAACGACGCGGGCGCGAGGTCGTGTACCGGCTGGTGGACGATCACCTGGCACACATCGTCGTCGACGCCGTCGCACACGCACAGGAGGGTAAGTGAGCCTCGCACCGGTCCCCGGCCGCCGCGCCACCAAGCAGCGGGCGGCCGTGGTGGAGCTGCTGGCCGAGATCGACGAGTTCCGCTCGGCCCAGGAACTGCACGACGAGCTGCGCAAACGCGGCGACGGGATCGGGCTGACCACGGTGTACCGGACGCTGCAGTCGCTGTCCGAGGCCGGGGAGATCGACGTGCTGCGCACCTCCAGCGGCGAGGCGATCTACCGGCGCTGCTCGGCGCACCACCATCACCACCTGGTGTGCCGGCACTGCGGGCGGACGGTCGAGGTGGAAGGGCCCGCCGTGGAGCGGTGGGCGGAGAAGGTGGCGTCGGGGAACGGGTTTTCCGACATCACACACACCGTCGAGATCGTCGGCACCTGCGCCGACTGCGCCGCCCTGCGCCGCTCTTCGTAACGCCGGGGCGGTCGGCTCGGGCGGGCGTGTTTGCCGGGCGGGCTGGTGAGTTGACCGCCCCCGTTGGTGAGTTTGCTGGGCGCGCGGGCGTGTTGGCCGGGCGCGCGGGCGTGTTGGCCGGGCGCGCGGGCGTGTTGGCGGCTCCCGTCGGTGCGTTGGCCAGGTGGGCTCGCGTGTTGGCAGCTCCCGCCGGCGCACCGGCCAAGTGGGCTCGCGTGTTGGCAGCTCCCGCCGGCGCACCGGCCAAGTGGGCTCGCGTGTTGGCAGCTCCCGCCGGCGCACCGGCCAAGTGGGCTCGCGTGTTGGCAGCTCCCGCCGGCGCATCGGCCAAGTGGGCTCGCGTGTTGGCAGCTCCCGCCGGCGCATCGGCCAAGTGGGCTCGCGTGCTGGCGGCTCGCGCGGGTGCGTGCGTCGGGCACGCGAGCGTGTTCAAGCCCTCGGAAAGTCAGTCCTCGTAAGGGTCCTGGGGTTGCGGGATCCGGTGCAGCGTCGAGACCGTGACGTCCGGGGTGTAGCGGTTCGCCTCCTTGGCGGTGCCGGGGACGACTTCGCCGGTGACCTGGAGCCAGGTGTCGTCGGCGAAGCGCGCCGCTTCCGGGCTGGTGAGTCTGACCGTCAGCGGGTACGCGTCGGCCGCGCAGCAGGTGATCACCATGCGCGCGAGCAGCGTGGAACCCTTGCTGTGCGTGACGAAACCGGTGAGCAGGACCTTGCGCCCGTTCAGCGAGCCGTACGCGTCCCAGCCCGCGCGCGCCACGAACTGCGTCATCGTCAGCGGTACGACTTCGCCCGCGGGCAGGGGTGGGAAGGCCGCCTTGTCCTGTGCCGGGGCCCGCGCTTCGGTGCGGGTGACCGAGTCCGCGCCCAAAGCCGGGGGCGCGATCAGGAAGACCGCGAGCACCGGCAGCACCAGCAGCCACGCGGCCCGCGCAGCATGGTGGTGGCCGTGGCCATCCCCGTGACCGTGCACAGGAGCTAGCCCATCGCCATGGGCTGGCCCGCTTCGATCATCGAGCTCCTGCGCATCGCCGAGCCGCTCGCCATCACCAGCCCCATCCCCAAGCACGGCCTCATCCTCGCCCTGAGGGAGCGCGCGGGCGGCGAGCACGTCGCGCACGATGGCGACGGCGCCGAGGAGCAACACCACCGCTCCCCCGGCCAGCAGCCACGGCAGCTGCGCGGGCTTCACGTACCGCAGGTAGTCCCCCGTGATGCCGATCTTGAGCAGCGCCCCGCCGAGCAGCACGAGCAGCACGTTCTGAGTCTCCCGACGCACTCTCGCCTCACCCGGCCTTGCCCGCGAACGACCAGTTCGCGACGGTCACGGCGAAGACGATCGCCCCGCCAAGGGACAGCAGCCCGCTGAGCACGCCCAGCCCCAGCCCCCACAGCGCGGGCGGACCGGACCGCCACGCCAGCCCACCGAAAACGACCGCCAGCCCCGCCACCATCACGACCAGCAACCACACCGCGCCCAGCAGCAGCGCCAAGATCACCGTCAGCGAGTTCGGCTGCGCCCCGGCCGAACCGGGCCGGATCAACGCCCACAGCACCCACGCGGAAACCGAGAAAACCACACCGGCCATCCCCAGCACGACCGCCGTGAAAGCCATCCGCGGCCTCATCGCGCGCCCCCGATCAGCACCGCGCCGACGGCCACCGCGCAGCACACCGCGACGACGAACGTGACCGGGGCGAAGCGCACCGCGAAACGACGGCCGAAAGTGCCCGCGTGCAAGGCGAACAGCTTCACGTCCACCGCGGGCCCCACCACGAGAAAAACCAGCTTCGGCAGCAACGGCAACGCAGTCAGCGAAGCGGCCACGAACGCGTCGGCCTCGCTGCACAAAGCCAGCACCACCGCGAGCACCGCCATCACGAGCACGCCGAGCACCAACTGCCCGCCCAGCACGTCGAACCACGACTGCGGCACCAGCACCCCGAGCGCCGCCGAGATCAGCGCCCCCAGCACGAGAAAACCGCCGGACTCCACCAGATCCGTGCGCGCCGTCTCCGCGAAAACGCGCCACCGCCCGCCTTCCGCGTCCGGCATACGCTCCAGCGCGCGCCGCACGATCCAGTCGAGTTTGCCCCAGCGCGCCCACAACAAGCCCATCACGACCGCCGTGGCGAGCGAACCGAGAAACCGCGCCAGCACCATCTCGGGCTTGCCCGGGAAAGCGACCGCGGTGGCCACCAGCACCACCGGGTTCACCGCGGGCGCGGCGAGCAGGAACGTCAGCGCCGCGGCCGGCGCGACCCCCTGCCCGATCAGCCGCCGCGCCACCGGAACCGAAGCGCATTCACAGCCCGGCAACGCGACCCCGGCGAGCCCGGCCACCCCGACCGCAGCGGATGTGTTGCGGGGCAACACTTTCCGCAGCACACGCGCCGGCACGAAAGCCGCGATCGCCCCCGAGATCAGCACCCCCAGCACCAGGAACGGCAGCGCCTGCACGCAGACCGCGACGAACACCGTGGACCCGGTGCGCAACGCGGGCACATCGAGCACGTCCTGCAGCCACGACTGCGCCAGTATCGCGACGACGAGCAGCGCGCACAGCACCTCGATGGAGGTGATGCGGCGGCGGCGCGGCGGGGCCTGCTCCTCGCGCGGCGGTTCGGTCGTGACTTCCACGCGCCCGATGATGCCAGCGGGCACCGACAGTTCCGGACCCGGTGGGCGCCAAGGCCGACCAGAGCTGACCAGGGAATTCACAAGTCACCCGAAAGGTGACGAAGACGCGCGGGCTCAGCCGTCCGCCGGGAGCAGCTCAGCGCGCAGCTGCGAAGCCGTCGAAATGACGAGCATCAGCAACGTGCCCAGCGCCGCGGAATCCAGCCCCTGCGCGGGAAACGCGTATCGCAGGGTCAGATCCATCCCGCGCTCGCCGTGCGTGACGCCCAGCGTCCCGAACAACCCCTGCCCCGCGCGCTCGGCCGCCGACGCCGCGAGATCCGGGCTGTCCGCAAGATCCCACGCGATCACGCAGGTCAGGCTCAGCACCGTGAGCCCCTCGGCCAGCTGCGTCGCCTGGATCACACACGGCACGCCCTTGTGGGAGAACGTCAGCGCTCCGTCGTCGTCGACGTGCACCTCGAGATAGCGCTCGAGCGCCTCGCGTGCCCGCGCCAGCAATTCCGCGGTGTCCGCCGCCTCCGTGCTCATGAAGCCCCTTTCGAAGCGGCGTCGATCGCTCCGCCGAACCGGCGGTCGCGTCGGGCGAACTCCAGGCAGGCCGCCCACAGCTGACGGCGGTCGAAGTCCGGGAACAGCGTGTCCTGGAAGACGAACTCCGCGTAGGCCGACTGCCACAGCATGAAGTTCGAGGTGCGCAGCTCGCCCGATGGCCGCAGGAACAGGTCCACGTCCGGCATCTCGGGCTGGTACATGTACTTCGCGAGGGTCTTCTCGTCGATCTTGTCCGGGTTGATCTTGCCCTCGGCGGCGAGCTTCGCGATCGTGCGCGTGGCGTCGGCGATCTCGGCCCGCCCGCCGTAGTTCACGCACATCGTCATGTTCAGCAGCGTGTTGTGCTTGGTCTTCTCCTCGGCGGCCTGCAGCTCCTTGATGACGCTGCGCCACAGCTTCGGCGTGCGCCCGGCCCAGCGGATGCGCACGCCGATCGAGCCGAGGTAGTCGACCTGGCGGCGGATGGTGTCGCGGTTGAAGCCCATCAGGAAGCGCACCTCTTCGGGGCTGCGCTTCCAGTTCTCCGTGGAGAACGCGTACACGGAAAGCCATTTCACGCCGAGCTCGACCGCGCCGCTGGCGACGTCGATCATCACGGCCTCGCCGCGTTTGTGTCCCTCGATCCGCGGCAGGCCACGCTGGTTCGCCCAGCGGCCGTTGCCGTCCATCACCAGCGCGACGTGCTTCGGCACCAGTTCGGCGGGGATCTCCGGCGGCCGCGCCCCGGACGGATGTGGATCCGGTGCCCTCAATTCCGCCGTCGTCGCCTGGCGTCCCCTGCGCAGCACCTGATTCGCCTCCCGTGGGTAAGGGTCCGCAACGACCCTACTTGCCCCCGGCGGCGACCTCTCGGGCCCGTCGCTCCACCAGCGGCAGCGACCGCAGCTGGCGCTCCAGGTGCCACTGCAGATGCGCCGCCACCAGGCCACTCGCGTCCCGGCGGGTGGTGCCCACCGACGCTTCCGCGACGTCCCAATCGCCGTGCAGCAAGGACTCCAGCAGCACCAGCACCTCCGGCGCCGGGTGCACCGAACCGGGCGCCCGGCAGTCCCCGCACATCGACCCGCCGGCCTGCACGTTGAACGCCGGGTGCGGGCCCGGCTGCCCGCAGCGGGCGCATTCGGTGATCGCCGGCGCCCAGCCCGCGAAGGCCATCGCCCGCAGCAGGAACGCGTCGAGCACCAGTGAGGAATCCCGCTGCCCGTCGGCCAGCGCCCGCAGCGCGCCGGTGACCAGCAGGTACAGCCGCAGCGCCGGCTCGCCCTCCTCCGCGGTGAGCCTGTCCGCCGTCTCGGCTATCGCGCTGGCCGCGGTGTAGCGCTGGTAGTCCCCGACCAGGGGCAGCGCGAACGCGTCCACCGTCTGCACCTGGGTGATCACGTCCAGCGTGCGGCCGGTGTAGAACTGCACGTCGACATGGCCGAAGGGCTCCAGCCGGGCACCGAAACGGGAGCTGGTGCGGCGCACGCCCTTGGCCACCGCGCGCACCTTGCCGTGCCGCCGGGTGAGCAGGGTGATGATGCGGTCGGCCTCCCCCAGCTTGTGCACGCGCAGCACCACACCGGTATCGCGATAGAGGCTCACGTGCTCATGGTCTCATCCCGCACCGACAAAAGCCGTCAGGACACCAGGATGATGATCCACGCGAGGAACGCGGTGTACGCCAGGAGGCCGAAGACATTGCCGATGACGCACAGCGCCTTGACGCTCTTGGACGCCTGCCAGGCACGCGGGAAGTCGCCGCGCTGCCTGGCCATCTCCACCTCGTTGGCCTTCGCCAGCGCGGCCACGCCGAACACGAACCCGCAGAACAGCGTGAAGATCGCCCAGCCCTTGTAGCTCGGGATCTCCGGCACCTGCTGCTGATAGCCGTAACCGCCGTAGTGGCCCGGCGGCGGCCCGTACGGATAACCCATGACTCCCCCAAGCCGTCCGGTGTCAGAAACCCAGGCGCCGCAGCTGTTTCGGATCGCGCTGCCATTCCTTGGCGACCTTGATGTGCAGGTCGAGGTACACCTTGCTGCCCAGCAGGGCCTCGATGTGCCGCCGCGCCTCCGAACCGACCTTGCGCAGCCGCTCACCCTTGTGCCCCAGGATGATGCCCTTCTGGCTGGGCCGTTCCACGTACAGGAAGGCGTGCACGTCGATCATGTCGTCGCGGCCCTCGTGCGGCAGCATCTCCTCGACCGTGACGGCGATCGAGTGCGGCAGCTCGTCGCGCACGCCCTCGAGCGCGGCCTCGCGGATCAGCTCGGCCACCAGGGTCTGCTCGGGCTCGTCGGTCAGCTCGCCGTCCGGGTACAGCTGCGGGCCCTCCGGCAGCCGCGCGACGAGCAGGTCCTCCAGCGTCTTCACCTGGAACCCGTCCACGGCGGAAACCGGGACCAGCTCGGCGAAGTCCAGCACCTCCTGCAACGCGAGGAGCTGCTCGGCGACCTGCTGCTGGCTCGCCAGATCGGTCTTGGTGACGACGCCGATCACCGGGGTGCGCTTCGCGATCTTGCGCAGCTCGCCCGCGATGAACTTGTCGCCGGGCCCGATCTTTTCGTTGGCCGGCACGCAGAATCCGACGACGTCCACTTCGGACCACGTCGAGTACACGAGGTCGTTGAGCCGCTCGCCGAGCAGGGTGCGCGGCCGGTGCAGCCCCGGCGTGTCCACGATGACCAGCTGCGCGTCCTCGCGGTGCACGATGCCGCGGATCGCGTGCCGGGTGGTCTGCGGTTTGCTGGACGTGATCGCGACCTTGGTGCCGACCAGCGCGTTGGTCAGCGTCGACTTGCCCGCGTTGGGCCTGCCGACGAAACAGGCGAACCCCGAACGGTGGGTCACCGCACCACTTCCTGCACTTCGCCCTTGGCGTCGGCGCGGATGATCGGCGCCGTGCCGGACAGATCCCGGACCGCCTGCACCGACGCGCCCACGACGAACGGCTCGGACGTGACGAGCGCGGCGGCTTCCAGGCCCTCCGCTCCGCTGGACACGGCGGCGGCGATGGCCGCCTGCATCGCGGTGATCTGGAACGAGGGCAGGTCGATGGTGACCGCCGCGTACGTGCGGCCGTCGGTGTCGCGCACCGCGGCTCCCTCGGCGGCCTGGGTCCTGGCCCTGGCCGAACGGGCGAGGATGACGATCTTCTCGTCCTCCGGGTCCAGGTCAGACATCGTCCAGGCTCCCATCTCGTGCTTCACCGTTGTTGCCGGTACGCACCCTACGTCCGGCGATGGCGTCGTCCTCCGCCCGTACCACCACGGTGGTGATCCGCATCCGGCCCCGGCGGTCCTTGCCGCCCTCGGCGTGCAGCCGCAGCCCGCCCACCTCGGCCTCCGCGCCGGGCAGCGGGACCCGGCCGAGCCGTTGCGCGAGCAGGCCGCCGACGGTCTCCACGTCGTGGTCTTCCAGCTCCAGGCCGAACAGCTCGCCGAGGTCGTCGACGCCGAGCCGCGCCGAAACACGCACCGACTTGTCGTCGAGGTGCTCGACCGGCGGGCGTTCCTCCAGGTCGGACTCGTCGGTGATCTCGCCGACGATCTCCTCGAGGATGTCCTCGATGGTCAGCAGGCCCGCGGTGCCGCCGTACTCGTCGACCGCGATCGCCATGTGGTTGTGCGAAACCTGCATCTCGCGCAGCAGGTCGCCGAGGCGTTTCGAGTCCGGCACGAACGACGCCGGGTACATCAGCTCGGAGACCGGCGTGGCGGAGCCGTCGTCGAGCGCGGCGCGCATGAGGTCCTTCAGGTTCAGCACGCCGACGATGTCGTCCACCGACTCACCGATCGCCGGGATGCGGGTGAACCCGGTGCGCAAGGACAACGCCAGCGCCTGGCGCACCGTCTTGTCCTGCTCGATCCACACGATCTCGGTGCGCGGCACCATGACCTCGCGCGCGACCGTGTCCCCGAGCTCGAACACCGAGTGGATCATCTCGCGCTCGCCCGGTTCCACGACGCCGCGCTCCTGCGCCAGGTCCACCAGCTCGCGCAGCTCGACCTCCGTGCTGAACGGGCCCTCGCGGAAACCCTGGCCGGGCGTGATCGCGTTACCGATGATGATCAGCAGCCGCGACAGGGGGCCGAGCACCGTGCCGAGGACGCGGACCGGCCCGGCCACGAGCGCGCCGACGCGGTACGGGTGCTGGCGGCCGATGGTGCGCGGGCCGACGCCGACCGCGACGTAGGCGGTCACGACCATGACCACGGCGGTGACGAGCACGCTGAGCCACTCCGGGTGGATCCAGCGCAGGAACACCACGGTGACCAGGACCGTCGCGGTCAGCTCGCAGATCATCCGCAGCAGCAGGATGAGGTTCAGGTGCCGGCGCCGCTCGGCGAGCACGATCGAGAGCTGGCGCGACCCCGGTTTGCCGAGCCGGATGAGCCCGTCCACGCGCGCCGGTGACGCGGTGCTGACCGCCGCGTCGGCGGCCGCGAACACCCCGGCGAGCAGGACCAGCACCACGGCGAGGACCAGCAGGGATGCGGAACTCGCCATCGCGCTAGCTGTCGTCTATGGCGTCGAGACCGGCTGCGCCGAGCAGCCGGTCGTCGGCGCTGCGCTGCTGGTCGCGCCGTCGCGCGGCCGCCATCGCGGACTTGAAGTCGGCCAGGATGCGCTTCTGCAGCCCGAACATCTCACGCTCTTCGGCGGGCTCGGCGTGGTCGTAGCCGAGCAGGTGCAGCACCCCGTGCACGGTGAGCAGGTGCAGCTCGTCGACGAGCGAGTGGCCCGCCGTGCGCGCCTGGTCCCTGGCGAACGCCGGGCACAGCACGATGTCCCCCAGCAGCGCCGGGGAAGCGTCACCGGCGTCGGGACGGCGGGAGGATTCCAGCTCGTCCATCGGGAAGGCCATCACGTCGGTCGGGCCGGGCAGGTCCATCCAGCGTTCGTGCAGGTCGGACATGACGTCGAGGGTGACGAGCACCATCGACAGCTCGGCCAGCGGGCTGACCTCCATCCGGTCCAGCGCGAACCGGGCAGCGGAAACGATCGACGTTTCGTCGACGGCGATTCCGGATTCGTTGGCGATCTCGATACTCATGATGGGTCAGCGACGGCCCTTTCCGTGACCGTTGCCATTGCTGGCGTCCTGGGTGGCCTGCCACTTTTCGTACGCGTCGACGATGTCGCCGACGAGCCGGTGGCGGACCACGTCGTGGCTGGTGAGGTTGGCGAAGTGCAGATCGTCCACGCCCTCGAGGATGTCGCGGACGACGCGCAGTCCGCTGCGCTGCCCCGACGGCAGGTCGACCTGGGTGACGTCGCCGGTGACGACGATCTTCGAGCCGAACCCGAGCCGGGTCAGGAACATCTTCATCTGCTCCGGCGTGGTGTTCTGCGCCTCGTCGAGGATGATGAACGCGTCGTTGAGGGTCCTGCCGCGCATGTAGGCCAGCGGCGCGATCTCGATCGTGCCTGCCTGGATCAGCCGCGGGATCGACTCCGGGTCGACCATGTCGTGCAGCGCGTCGTAGAGCGGGCGCAGGTAGGGGTCGATCTTCTCGGACAGCGTGCCGGGCAGGAAGCCCAGCCGCTCCCCCGCCTCGACCGCGGGCCGGGTGAGGATGATCCGGGTGACCTGCTTGGCCTGCAGCGCCTGCACGGCCTTCGCCATCGCGAGGTACGTCTTGCCGGTGCCTGCCGGGCCGACGCCGAAGACGATGGTGTGCTTGTCGATCGCGTCGACGTAGCGCTTCTGGTTCAGCGTCTTGGGGCGGATGGTGCGGCCGCGCCGGGACAGGATGTCCATGCTCAGCACTTCGGCCGGGGACTCCTTCGAGCCTGCCGAAAGCATGCCCACCGTGCGGCGCACCGTGTCCGGGCCGACCTGCTGGCCGCGCCCGGCGAGCGTGACCAGTTCGGCGAAGACGCGTTCACCGAACGCGACGTCCGCCGGGGCACCGGTGAGGGTGACCTCGTTGCCCCGGACGTGCACGTCGGCTTCGAGGAGCTCCTCGGCGACGCGGAGGTTCTCGTCGCGCGAGCCGAGCAGCGTCAGCGCCGCCGAATCCGGGATGGGGAACCGGGACTGGGCACTCTGCGTGGCCATCTCGGTGACGTCCGTGGGGTCGCTCTCCGGGACGTCCGCCGGGACGTCGGATCGGGCGGCTCCACCCTGTGCGGTTCGGGCCACGTGCGTTCGGGCCTGCTTTCTGCGCATGCGCTCGTCGGCTGTGCTGACACCATGATGCTAGCGGCACGGGCCCACTCGTCGCAGGTGGTTACTCGTGCCGCCCGAACAGGCCGAGCTGTTCGCCGCCCAGCACGTGCGCGTGCACGTGGAAAACGGTCTGCCCGGCATCACTGTCCGTATTGAACACAACGCGGTAACCGGACTCCGAAATTCCCTCCAGAACAGCCACTTCGCGCGCCGCGGCGATCACGTCGGCGAGCAGCCCCGGGTCGGCGGCGGCGAGTTCCGCCACGTTCCGGTACCGCTTCTTGGGCACCACGAGTACGTGCACCCTCGCCTGCGGATGGATGTCCCGGAACGCGTACGTGGTCTCGTCCTCGTAGACCTTGTCGGAGGGGATCTCCCCGGCGATGATGCGCTCGAACAGCGTTTCCGCGTCACTCATACCGGCACCCTATCCGTGCTCGGCGAGCCAGGCGGCCAGGGTCGCCGCGATCGCCGCCGGCCGGTTCCCCGGCGTGTCGTGCCCGGCGACCAGCACCGGTTTCACGATCGCCTCGGTGAAGGCGATGCCGCGGACCCGGCCGGGCATGGTCGGCGAAAGAGCAATCGATTTCCGGGCTCCCGGAGTCCCCCATGGATTGCCGTGCGGGAACACGACGGGCGTGCCGGTTCCGCTCTCGCGGTAATGGATCCAGGAGCCGAGAACTTTCGTTTTCCTTGCTGTTCAACGGAAAGCGGGGGCGAACCTGGCCGCCCAGCCGGAGAACGGGCGGGGACCGCGGCCGAGCACTCGCTCGACGTCTGGGCTCACCTGTCGTTCGGCGGGGGTGGGGCGGCCGAGGATGTCGAGAGTGGCTTCGGCGACCGGCTCGGGCATGAAGTGCAGCATCGCCGCGCGCGCTTCTTCGCGGCTTTGCTCGATGAAGCGGACGGGTTCGCCGATCGCCGCGCCGATGGCTTCTGCTTGCTGCCGGGGAGAAATCGGGGCGGGCCCGGTGAGCGTGTAGGTGCGGCCATCGTGGCCGGGCTCGCGGAGCACGGCCGCGGCGACGGCGGCGATATCCGCGGGGTCGATGTTCGGCAACGCCACGTCACCGAACGGTGCCGCGACCTCACGCCGCGCACGGACGGATTCCGCCCACTGGAACGCGTTGGACTGGAAGCCCGACGCCCGCAGGATCGTCCATTCCGGACTCCCCTGCCGGACGGCCTCCTCGTGCACCGCGGGGTGCCGGAACGTCCCGACCCCTTGTGAGGACAGCAAAACTGTGCGCCGCACCCCGGCCGCGCCCGCCGCCCGCAGAACACCGGTCAAGTCCCCGCTGGCGAGGAACTCGGCGGAGGTCAGCAGGAACAGGGCTTCGGCGCCGTCGAGCGGGAGGCTGTCCGGCTCGGCAAGGTCAGCTTGGTGGTGGCGTACTCCGGCCGGTACTTGGGCGGCCTTGCGGGACACGGCGGTGACCGCGGCGCCACTGTCCGCAAGGGCTTTCACGAGGGGCTGCCCGACGTTGCCGGTCGCACCTGTCACGACGATCATTCCGGTTCCTTCCAGGGGTTTCGGTGGTCGTGACGGCGACGCTACTGTCGTGGGGCTAGTAGGTACCTAGAGGAAAGTGGGGGGTTCCGTGACTGAGGCCACAGCGGGGGTGGCGCCGGAGCTGGCGTGCCCGATCGCGCCGGTGGTGGATGTGGTGTTCAGCCGGTGGACGACGCCGATCCTGTGGACACTCAACGAGTTCGGCCGGCAGCGCTTCGTGGAACTGGAGCGGCGCATCAGCACTATCACCCCGAAAGTCCTGACCGAACGCCTGCGCCGCCTCGAACGGGACGGTCTGGTCGTGCGCACCTACCACGCCGAAGTGCCGCCCAGGGTGGAATACGAAATCAGCCCGCTGGGGCGCAGCCTTTCCCCGCTTTTCGCCGCACTCACGGCCTGGTCGCCGAACCTGGCGAAGGTCGAGGAGGCCAGGCGCGCCTACGATGCGCGATGATTTTTTGTTGGGGTGGCAGGGTTTTGGGG
>NZ_VMNW02000028.1 GCF_007713735.2 Amycolatopsis acidicola
TGTTTACCCCTCCCGCGGGCGTGTTTGCCCCTCCCGCGGGCATGTTTGCCCCTCCCGCGGGCATGTTTGCCCCTCCCGCGGGCATGTTTGCCCCTCCCGCGGGCATGTTTGCCGCGTACGGCGGCGTGCTGGCCCGTGGCGCCGGCGCGTTCGCCCCGGCGGCGGCCAACGCACGCACGCGAGCGGCCAACACATACACGCGAGCGGCCAACACACGCACGCGAGCGGCCAAGACGCGCGGGCGCGCGGGCGAGCGGCCCGGCGCCGAGCCCGGGACCTGGGCCGCGCAGGCTCAGGAACTCACTCCGCAGGCGTGTTCGGCGGCTACGAAGCCGAAGACCATCGTGTTCCCGATACTGCCGCCCGCGCCGAGGTACGTGCGGCCCATGACCGTCGAGGTGATGTTGCCGGTGGCGTACAACCCCGGCACGGGCTCGCCGGCCTCACCGAGGACGCGCGCGTGCTCGTCGGTCACCAGGCCGCCGCACGTGCCGACATCGCTCGGGTAGATCCGGAGCGCGTAGAAGGGCGCGCGGTCCAGCGGCCCCAGCGCCGGGTTCGGTTTGTTCCCCGGGTCGCCGAGATGCCGGTTGTACGCCGACTCCCCGCGCCCGAACTCCGGGTCCTCTCCCTTGGCCGCGTGCACGTTGAAAGACTCCACAGTGGACACGAGCCCGGCCGGGTCGATCCCGCAGGCCGCGGCCAGCTCCGCCGGCGTCGCGCCCTTCTTGATCTTCCCGCTCGCCAGCCATTCCTTCGGCAGCCTGCCGACGCTGGTCTGCGAATGCGTGTACTTCCGCCGGTAGTTGTCGTCGAACACCAGCCAGCACGGGACGGCCCTGGCCGTCTTGTCCCGCGCGAACATCGCCTTCCCCACCTCCACATACGAGTTCGCCTCGTTGCAGAAGCGCTTACCGGCCTCGTCCACGTAGATCGTGTGTGCCCGCTGCCGCGCGCTGTTCAGCGCCGACATGCCGAAGTACGAGGACGGGTTGGGCAGCCACCACGCCTCGTCCAGCAGATCCGTCCGCGCGCCGAGCGCCATCGCCGTCGCGAGCACCTCACCCGTGTCGCCCGGGTTCGACATCGACCACTCGCCCGTCGTCCGCTGCTCACCGCCGTGCTCCCGGCGCATCTTTTCGTTGTGCGCGAAGCCTCCCGCCGCGAGCAGCACGCCTTTCCGCGCCTGGATGTTCTTCGCGACGCCGTCGCGGGTGATCCGCACGCCCGTCACCTTGCCGTCCTCGACCACGAGATCGTCCACTGTGGTCTCCAGCCAGATCGGGACACGCCGCTCCACCGCCCGCTCCACCAGCTGCCCGACCAGCGAGGACCCGTTGGTGAGCAAGGGTTTCCGGCGGATCTTCGAGACCAGGCCCCGCAACGCGATCCGGCCCGCGACGCGCAGGCTGCCCAGCGAGCGGTTGAAATGCATCATGGCCGGGATCTCTTCGGTCATCGCGGGGAACCCGATCGACGCCGCGAGCCCCGGCTGGAGCTTGTGCCGCCACTCCCCAAGGCGCCGCCCGTCGTACGGAAGGCCCTCGATGGACCGGCCGGCAGCCTTGCCGCCCTTGCGGTTGTCGTAGTAATCGGGATACCCATCGCACCGCTTGAACCGCATCCCCGCGCCCTGCAGGAAGGTGATCATCCGCGGCCCGTCGGTGAGGTACGCGTGGCGGCGTTCCCGCGAGGAGCCGGGGCCGGAGTCGCCGACCACCTCCTCGAAGTACGCCATCCCGTCCTCGTAGGAGTCTTCGCCGGCCCGCAGCAGCGGGTTGACCGGCAGCCAGACCATCCCGCCGGACATGGCCGTCGAACCGCCGACGAGCGCCTGTTTTTCCAGGACCAGCGCGGAAAATCCGGCGTCCGCGGCGCGCAGCGCGCCCACCAGCCCGCCGCCACCACTGCCCACGCTGACGAAATCGTATACTGAATCCCACTCAGGCATCGTTGCCTCCGGGTCGGTCAGGAAGTGACGGAGCTTTCGTCCACCGGCGTCACGGCCGCAGTCCACATGCCGACGAGCACGTCCACCAGTCCGGTCGCCGCTTCGTCCCAGCCGGCAGGGTGCACCTGCTGCCCGTCCGCGAGCGCGCGCTCGCGTTCGGCGCACATCTGCAGGATCACGTGGCTGGCTATCCGGTATCGTTCGCGCAGCACGGGTTCGGGCAGCTCGGGCAGGCACCCGGCGAGCCCGTCCAGCACCCGCAGCATCGACTCGGACGTCGCCTCCTCGACGACGATCCGGCGCAGCCCCGGGTCGGTCGCCACCTGCGCCATGAACCGCGCGTACCAGGTGGGCGGCCCGCCCGCTTCGAGCAGTTCGAGGTACGGGTGGACGAGGCAGGTGGCCCAGTCGCGGAGCCCGGGTTTCGCGCCGAGGCGGGCTATCCGGTCCTCGCGGGCTTCGTTGACTCGCGCGTTGAACCGGCGGACCAGCGCGCGCACCAGATCGGCCTTGGAATCGAAGTAGTACCCGACCACGGAGGTGTTTCCCTTTCCCGCGGCAGCACCGATCTGGCGGTTCGACACCGCCAGCACCCCCTGTTCGGCGAACAACCGCACGGCCGCTTCGAGGATCGCGTTGCGCGTCGCCACGCCGCGACTGTCCGAAGTGGCCGACTCGCCGCGGGGCGGCAGTGCACCGCCGGCCGCCAGCTTGAACTCATCCACCGGTCCGTGCGCCTTCCCGTTTCGCTTCCCCGCGAATCATACTGGCCTCCCGTGCCCCACCAAGTGCAGCTTCACCGGCGGCGCCGTCGTGCACGGCGCCGTCCAGATGCCGGCCAGCGCGTCGATGAGCCCGCCGGCCAGCGCCCGCCAGCTCGAACGCTCGGTCCGTTCTCCGGCCGCCACGGCCCGTTCCCGTTCCGCGCACATCTGCACGATCACCTGCTGCACGACCTCGTCCCGCGCGGCGGCGACGTCGGCGGGCATCGCGGGCAGGCAGCGCGTCAGCGCTTCCCGCGTGCGGCGGAGGCTCGGCGAGAGGCAGGCCTCCTCGGTGATCACCGCTTTGAGCTTCGCGTCGGTCATCGCCTGCGCGCACAGCCGGGCGAAGTAGGTGGTGCCCTGCGTGGCGAAATGGTCCGTCCACGGATGGATCAGGCAGCCGAGCCACTCCCGGATCCCGGCCGAATCGTCCAGCCGCGTGAGCATCGCCGCGCGCGAGCGTTCGACGTCGACGGTGAACCGGCGCGTGATGGCCCGCACCAGGTCCGCCTTCGTGCCGAAGTGGTACCCCGCCACGGCCGGGTTTCCCTGCCCGGCGGCCTCGCCGATCTGGCGGCTGGTCGAGGCGAAAACGCCTTGTTCGGCGAACATCCGCTCGGCGGTGTCGAGCACGAGCACCCGGCCGGCCCTGCGACGCTCCACAGTGGACAGCGAGGTGGTGGTCATCGCGCCGCCTCACCGGCCCCGGCGATCTTCGCCAGGTCCTCGGACTTGAACGGGGTGCCCGCGGTCGTGCCGCCGTCGACGGGCAGCACGATGCCGGTGATGTACGCGGAGCGCTCGCTCGCCAGGTACAGCGCGGCCTCGGCCACATCGGACGCGGCCCCGTCACGGCGCAACGGCCGGGAAACAGCCATGATCGCGCGGATGGCGGCCACCCTGCCACCGTCCTCTTCGGACATCGAACTCGCCAGCAGCCCGGTGGGGATGTTGCCGGGCGCGATGCAGTTGACCCGCACCCCGTGCTCGGCGAGGTCGATCGCCACCGATTTGCTCATCTGGATCACACCGGCCTTGGACGCGCGGTAACTGATCACGCTCCGGCCGGCGTTGATGCCCCCGACCGAGGTCACGTTGACGACGGCACCGCCGCCGTTGCCCGCCATGTGCCGGGCCGCCTCCTGGGTGCCGACCATCGTCCCCAGCAGGTTGACCGCCATCACGTGGCCGAAGTCGGAGAAGTCCTCGTCGAAGAACCGCGGGTGCATGTTCCCGGACACCCCGGCGTTGTTGACCATCACGTCCAGCCCGCCGAGCGTCTCCACGGCGAACCGGATCAGCCCGCGCACGTCTTCGGGATCGGCGACGTCGGTCTGCCGGAAGACCGCGGCGTCCCCGATGGCGGCGGCCGTGGCCTTGCCCGCTTCGGCGTTCACGTCGGCCAGCACCACACGGGCGCCTTCCTCGGCGAAGCGCCGCGCGATGCCCTGGCCGAGGCCCGAAGCCGCACCGGTGACGACAGCGACCTTGCCCGCGAACTCACTCATCACAAGCCCCCGTCACCAGGACACCGGAAGGGAGTAGACGCCGTAGGCGAGCCGGTCGTGTTTGAACTCGACCTCGTCCAGCGTCGTGGCCAGCCGCAATCCGGGCAGGCGCTTGAAGATCGTGCCGAACACGACCTGCAGCTCGACCCTCGCCAGCTGCTGGCCGACGCACTGGTGGATGCCGTAGCCGAAGGCGTGGTGGTCGCGGGCGGAGCGGCGCAGGTCGAGCCGGGCGGGCTCGTCGAAGGTCCGCGGATCGCGGTTGGCCGTGGCCAGCTCGATGATGATGCCTTCGCCGGACTTGATCTCCACCCCGGCGATGCCGATGTCCCCCTTGGCGATCCGCCGCTGTCCATTGTGGATGATGCCGAGGTAGCGCAGCAGTTCCTCCACCGCGTTCGCGACCACCGCCGGGTCGTCGGTGTCGCGCAGCACGGCCAGCTGATCCGGGTTCCGGAGCAACGCCAGCGTGCCGAGGCCGATCATGTTCGAGCTCGTCTCGTGCCCGGCCACGAGCAGCCCGAGCCCCATCGACGCTGCCTCGAACACCGTGATCTCGTCCGAGACCACTCGCTGGGCCAGATCGGAGATCACGTCGTCCTGCGGCTCGGCCGCGCGCTGTTCGACCAGGCCGACCAGGTACTGCAGCTGCGCCGCGAAGGACTGCATCGCCTGCTCTTCGGAGGCGTACCGGTCCACGGCGATGGTCGCCTGCTCCTGCACGAATTCATGATCCTCATAAGGCACGCCGAGGATCTCGCAGATCATCCGGGTGGGCAGCGGCAGGGCGAGCGCTTCGACGAAATCGGCGGGCGAAGGGCCCGCCGTCATCGTGTCCAGCAGCTCGTCGGTGATCCGCTGGATGACCGGCCGCATCGCCTGTACGCGCTTGAACGTGAAGGGCGCCGTCATCATCCGCCGGTACTTCGTGTGCACCGGCGGGTCGGTGTTGAACACCGAATCGGGCCGGTGCGGCGCCATTTTCGAGATGCCCTCGTTCCAGTGCGGGAACCCCGGCAGCCGGTCGTCCACGCTGACCAGCGGGTCCGACAGGAGCGCGCGCTGTTCGGCGTGCCCGGTGACGATCCACGGCGTGCTGCCGTCCCAGATCCGCACCCGCCGCACGGGCCGTTCGGTGACGCTCGCCCGCAGTTCGGCCGGCGGGTCGAACGGGCACCCCTGTTCCCGGTCCATCGGGAAGTACGGCGCGGTGTCCGCTTCCGGTCCCGACGCCAGTGTCTCGGACATGTGTTCCGGGTTCCTTTCGGTCAGGACTGGATCAGGACTGGAGACGGATCGCCTGCGCGGGGCAGACGGCGGCGGCCGTGCGCACGCCTTCCTCGGCCCCGGCCGGTGCTTCGGGCGCCAGCAGCACCACGATGCCGTCCTCGTCGCGCTGGTCGAAGACGTCCGGCGCGGCGGCGGCGCACTGCCCGGCGGCCACGCACAGGTCCTGCTCGACGCTGATCTTCATGGGCAACCTCGTTCGATCATCACGAAATGAGTGCACCGTTTGAGGGGATGGTAGGCCGCCCGGGAAATTTGAGTCAACCGGTTGACTCAAAACTCTGCGGGGGTGTTCACTCGGGTCTGTGGCGGGCACCACACCGACCGGGAAGGGTCGCCCACGACGAGCTCGCACCGGCCCGCCACCCGTTCGCGGCCCCGGGCCGGCCCGCGCCGGCCCGTGCCTGCCCCCGTACCCCGCCGAGGCCCGTAACCCTTGTGGGACAACGGATTTCACGACCCCAGGAGGATCGACGATGACCGTCCAGGCCACCCCAGCGCAGCCGTTCTACCCGCCGGGCGGGCTCGGCGCGCCCAAGGACCGCCAGGGCCACGCCGCCGGCATCGACGTCGGCCTGCCCGCCGGGACCGAGGTCTTCTCCGCGGACAACCACATCTCGCTCGCCGACGACATCTTCTACGAGCGGCTGCCCGCGGAGTTCCGCGACAAGGCGCCCCGCATCTGGTACGAGGACGGCGCCTACGAGCTGGGCATCGACGGGATGTCCTTCCTGCCGCCGGAATTCACCCAGGTGCTGATGCAGTACGACCCGCTGCTGGGCGCGGGCTCGGGCAACCCGCGGGCGCGCCGCGAGCAGCTCGCCGAAGACGGCGTGCGGAAGGAGCTGGCGTTCCCGAACGCGTTGCTGGCGCTGCTGTTCATGCCGGACCGCGACCTCAAGGAGCGCTGCTTCCGGATCTACAACGAGTACATCGCGGGCATCCAGGAGGCTTCGCCCGGACGGTTCCACGGCGTCGGGCTGATCAACTGGTGGGACGGCGCCGGCGCGCGCCGGACCCTGGACGAGCTGAAATCGCTCGGCCTGCGGACTTTCCTGATGCCGCTCAACGCCGGGCACACCGACGAGGGCCCGGTCGACTACGCCTCGGAGAAGATGGACCCGGTGTGGGAGGCCATCGAGGAGTCCGGTGTGCCGGTCTCACACCACATCGGCGAGTCGCCGCTGTCCGCGCCTTGCGAGCGCAACGGGATCGCGGTCGGGATGGTGCACAACGTCGCGCCGTTCCGCGAGATGTTCGGCCGCTACGTCCTCGGCGGGATCCTCGACCGCCACCCCGGGCTGAAGGTCGGCTGGTTCGAAGGCGGGATCAACTGGGTGCTTTCCGCGCTGCAGGACGCCGAGCACATGGTCGCCTCCTACCGGCACATGTTCAACCACGAGATCCGGCACGAGCCGCGGTACTACTGGGACACCAGCATGTACGCCTCGTTCATGGTCGACCCGCTGGGGCTGCGGCTGATCGACGGCATCGGGGTGGACCGGGTGATGTGGTCCTCGGACTACCCGCACAACGAAAGCACCTACGGCTACTCGGAAAAGTCGATCGCCGCCGTCGTCGACGCCGTCGGCCCCGAGGCCGCCGCGAAGGTCGTCAGCGGCAACGTGCAGCGGTTCCTGGGCCTGGCATGAGCGCGATCGCCATCCCGGAAACCCCCGATCTGCACCGGATGCGGCGGGAGGTCGGCGCCCGGCTGCGCGAGACGATGGCGCAGCACGGCGTGAACGTGCTCGTGCTGATCGGGAACAGCAACGTCAGCTACGCCACCGGCGCCAGCTGGCCGCTCGGCGATTCGGGGCTGGCCCACGTGGACCGCCCGGTCGCCGTCGTACTGGCCGACGACGAGTGGCCCCATCTGTTCATGCCGTTCCGCGAAGGCGTTTCGCCGGATTCGGGGTTGCCGGCCGACCATGTGCACGGCCCGGTGTACCTCGAGTTCGAAGAGGGCGTCGACGAGTTCGCCAAGACGCTGGCCGGTCTCGTGCCCGCCGGCGCGGTGTTCGCGGTCGACGAGCTGACCGGCGCGATGCGGCGGGAGCAGCAGCGCCTGTTCGGGGCGAACCCGCTCGCCGACGCCGCGATCGTGCTCGCCTCCTCGAAGGTGGTGAAGACTCAGGACGAGCTTTCCTGTATGCGCCGGGCTTTGCGGATCACCGAGCAGGCGATGGTCGACATCGACGCGGCCGTCGCGCCCGGAGTGCGCCAGATCGACCTGTCCGCGCGGTTCCTGCGGCGCGCGTTCGAGCTCGGCGCGACGGCGAACCTGCTCGAACCGATCTGGCAGATCATGCCGAAC
Organism: Amycolatopsis acidicola; assembly: GCF_007713735.2. GTDB lineage: Bacteria > Actinomycetota > Actinomycetes > Mycobacteriales > Pseudonocardiaceae > Amycolatopsis_E > Amycolatopsis_E acidicola. The sequence continues at coordinate 7,828 of NZ_VMNW02000028.1, forward strand.
AGCCGGGCGGAAGGCGTGTGGACCACGCACGGCGACCTGGCACTGCCGCTGCTGCCCACCGAGCGGGAACTCGTCCGCGGGGACGTGCTGTGGACCGACGTCAGCATCAACTACGACGGCTACTGCTCGGACTTCGGCCGCACCTGGTGCGTCGGGCAGGACCCGTCGCCGCGCCAGGTCGCGCAGTTCCGGCGGTGGCAGGAGATCGTGGACGCGGTCCTGGCGGTCACGAAGGCCGGGGCGACCGCGGCCGACCTCACCGCGGCCGCGGTCGAGGCGCACGGCGACGGGACCCGGCCCTGGGTCCAGCACTTCTACCTCGGCCACGGGCTGGGCGTCGACGCGGCCGAGATGCCGTTCGTCGGCACCGACCTCGGCCAGGAGTTCGACGAAAACCTGGTGTTGCAGCACGGAAGCGTGCTGGTCCTGGAACCCATCGTCTGGGCGGACGGCACCGGCGGCTACCGCGGCGAGGAGATTCTCGTGATCACCGACGACGGCTACACCCGGCTCACCGACTACACCTACGCTCCCTATGGCGACTGAAAACCTGCCGGACGACCGCGCTCTCCGCTCCGGGCGGCGGGACCGCGCGCTGGCACAGATGGAAGCCCACGACCTCGACGTGCTCGTGCTCGGGCGGACCGCGAACGTGCGGTACGTGACCGGGGCGAAACTGCTGTGGCTGGCCGGGACCCAGCCGTTCGGACCGGCCTGCGTCCTGGTCCGGTCCACCCGCGCGATCCACCTGCTCAGCACCTGGGACGACGGCGTGCCCGAGGACATCCCGCGCGAGAACCTGTTCGGCCTGACCTGGAACCCGATGAACACCATCACGGTTCTGCGGGGCATCGAAGGGGCCGCCGGGGCGAAACGGGTCGGCACCGACGCGCTCTCCCCCACCTTCGCGCAGCTGCTCCCGATGGCGTTCCCCGCCGCCGAACTGGCCGACGGCGAGATCGCGATGCGCGAGGCCCGCCGGATCAAGACCGGCGAGGAACTGGACGCGATCGCGGAATCCGTGGCGGTCGCGGAAACCAGCCTCGCCAAGGCGGTCGCCGAGCTGCGGCCGGGCGTCGGCGAGAAGCAGCTCGACGGGATCCTGCTCGAAGCGGCCGCGGCCGGGGGCATCACCACGCCGGCGGTGCAGGACGCCGTGTGGATCACCAGCCGCGAGCACCAGTGGCGGCGGGTGGACAGCGATCGCACGGTCGAGGCCGGTGATCTGGTGGCCTTCACCGCCGGGGTGGTCGGGCACGGCTACATCGGCGAGGTCGGCCGCACGCATCCGGTGGGCGGCCGGATCAGCGAAGCCGCGGCGGCGCTCTACGCCCGGAATGACGCGCTGTGGCAACGACTTCTGGCGGTCTGCAAGCCCGGTGTCTCGCCCGCGAAGCTGCTGGACGCCTACGAGGAAGCGGGCGAACCACTACCCCCGATGGCTGTCGCGCGCGGGCTGGGGCTCGGGTTCGACCCGCCGGTCGTCACCGCGGGCCTGCCCGCCACCGCGGCCGCGGAGCGGCTCGAAGCGCACAGCGTCCTCGCACTGACCGCCTACGTCTGGGAGCCCGGCGTCGGCGCGGTCTTCCGGCGGGACACCGTTGCCCTCACCGAAGACGGCCCGCGGGTGCTTTCCTCGGGCGCCCCCGTCCCCGGCGCCTGAACCCGTTCTACCGCAAGGAGTTCCCGTGCCCGATCGTCCCACGCCCGAAGAGATCATCCGCTACGAGAAGGATCCGAAGACCAGGATCGCCACCATCACGCTCGACCGCCCGGACCACCTCAACGCCCCGACCGTCGGCGCCCGGCTGCGCTACGCCGAGCTGTTGCACCGCGCCAACATCGACGACGCGGTGAAGGTGCTCGTCATCCGCGGCGCGGGCAACGACCTCGGCAGCGGGGTGGACCTGCCCGAGTTCATGGAGACCTTCGGCTCCGCCGAAGACGGGCCGCGGCTGGCGGAATACGAACTGTCCGAAGAGGACGATGTCGCGCTGCCGCCGCAGGACTCCTTCCGTTACGGGGCCCAGGTTTCCCAGTGGTTCGCGAACCCGCGCTCGGGCTGCCGGACACTGCAGGACTTCCGCAAGATCAGCATCCTGGAGGTCAAGGGGTACTGCTACGGCTGGCATTTCTACCAGGCCGCGGACGCCGACCTGGTGATCTCCTCCGACGACGCGCTTTTCGGGCACGCCGCGTTCCGCTACGCCGGCTGGGGCCCGCGGATGTGGACCTGGGCGCAGACGATGGGGCTGCGCCGGTTCCAGGAGATGGTGTTCACCGGGCGCCCGTTCACCGCCGACGAGATGTACGACTGCGGGTTCCTGAACCGGGTGGTCCCGCGCGGCGAACTGGAGGCCGAGGTCGCCAAGTACGCCCAAGCCTGCTCGCGCACCCGGCCGACGGACACGGTGTACCAGCAGAAGCTGTTCTTCACGATGATGAAACAGCAGCAGGGCGAGTACTTCGGCAGTATCCTCAGTGGACTGATGGAGAGCCTCGGCAACTACGTCCGGCCGGACAACGGGGATCTGGCGCTGGGCGAGGAAACTTTCGGGCGCGGGCTGAACAATGCCGTGAAGGACAACGACTCCCAGTTCCCGCCCGACTTCCGGTTGAGCCGGTCGGGCCGCCGGAAGCCGGAGTAGGGATGGGCGCGGCGCACGAGCACCCGCTTTCCGGCTACACGGTCGTCGATCTCTCGTCCGGGATCGCGGGCGCGTACTGCACGAAGATCCTCGCCGACGGCGGTGCGAGCGTGGTCAAGGCCGAGCCACCGGAGGGCGACGACCTGCGCCGGTGGTCCGCCTCCGGCGCGGAGATCGCGGCCGGTTCGGACGGCGCGCTGTTCAGCTTTCTGGCCTGCTCCAAGCAAAGCGTGGTCGCCGACCCCGAGGACGACGACGCCGTGGAGCGCGTGCACGCCTTGCTGGCGGGGGCCGACGCCGTCGTGTGGTCGCGGGGTTCGCGGCTCGCGGAGCACCCTCGCCTGGCGCCGCAGGCGATCCGGCAGGCGCATCCGCGGCTGACCGTCACGGCGATCACCCCGTTCGGCCTCGATGGGCCGTGGCACGACAAGCCCGCCACGGAGTTCACCCTGCAGGCGTGGTCGGGCGGGATGGTCGGCATCGGCCGCGGCGACCCCGGCCGCGCGCCGGTGCACGTCGGCGGGCAGGTCGGCGACTGGCTTTCCGGCGCCTACGCGGCGGCAGCCACGCTGACGTCGCGGATGCAGTCCCTGCGCACGGGACGGGGCAGGCTGATCGACCTCTCGATGCTGGAAGTGCACATCCTGACGCTGACGTACTACCCGGTCACGTTCCACGAGCTGCTCGGCAGGCCGTTCCGCTCGGTGCGCTCGCTGTTCGTTCCGGGGGTGGCGACGGCGAAGGACGGGCTGGTGGCGATCGGGTGCGCGACCGGGCAGCAGTGGTCGGACCTGTGCGCGATGGTCGGGCATCCGGAGTGGATCGACCCGGACAAGCCGATCTCGATCATGGAGACCGCGGCGAAGGTCGCGCCGGAGCTGTACGCCTGGGTCCGCGAGCGCACCGTCGCCGAGGTGCGTGAGCTGGCGTCGTCGTTCCGCATCCCCAACGCGCCGGTCAGCCATGGGGCGAACATCGCCGGGATGGACCATTTCGCGGAGCGGAAGATGTTCCGGCCCAACCCGCGCGACGGGTTCCTGCAGCCGGATTTCCCGTACCGGCTGAGCCCGGCGGTGTTGCGCGAGCCGGAACCGGCGCCGCGACTCGGCGAGCACGTCGTCGAGCCGAAACCCCGGCAGGACAAGGAAAGTAGCGCGGACTCGGGCTTGCCGTTCGCCGGGCTGCGGGTACTGGACATGACGGCGTTCTGGGCCGGGCCCTCGGGCACGCACCTCCTGGCGATGCTCGGCGCCGAGGTCATCCACCTGGAGTCCTCGACGCGCCCGGACGGTACGCGGATGATCGCCGGGATCCCGTTCACCGAGCCCCAGTGGTGGGAACAGTCGCCGATCTTCGCCGCGCTCAACACCAACAAGAAGAGCGTCACGCTGAACTTCCAGACCGAACGCGGGCTCGCACTGGTGTGCGACCTCATCGCCGGCTGCGACGTGGTAGTGGAGAACTACACGCCGCGCGTGCTCGACCAGATCGGGCTGGACTACGAGGCGATCAAGGCCATCCGGCCGGACGCGATCATGGTGCGGATGCCCGGGTTCGGGCTCGACGGCCCGTGGCGCGACGCGGCCGCTTTCGCTTACGTCATCGAGGATGCGTCGGGCCTGACCTGGCTGACCGGGCATCCCGACCAGAACCCCGTCGAGCCCTACACGCTCGGCGACCCGAACGCGGGCCTGCACGCGCTCAACGGGCTCCTGCTCGCGCTCGAACACCGGCGGAAGACCGGCGAGGGGATGCTGGTGGAGTCGGCGATGGTCGATGCGGCGGTCAACATCGCGGCGGAGCAGGTGATCGAGCATTCCGCGTACGGCGCGCTGCTGAGCCGGGACGGCAACCACGGCCCCGTTTCGGCGCCACAGAACGTGTACCGGACGGCCGAGCAAGACGAGTACGGCGGCCGGGATTCGTGGGTCGCGATCGCCGTCAGCACCGATGAACAGTGGCGGGCGCTCGCCGCCGTGGTCGGGAAACCGGACTGGGCGGCGGATCCGACACTGTCGGATGCCGCGGGCCGCCGGGCGCGGCAGGGCGAGATCGACGAGCACCTCGCGCAGTGGTGCCTGCAGCGGACGGGCGACGAGGTGGTCGACCGGTTGTGGCCCGCGGGTGTTCCGGTCGCGAAGGTACTGAACCCGCATCGCCAACCGGAAATCCCGCAGCTGGACGCGCGGGGGTTCTGGGAGACCGTGACGCATCCGGTCGCCGGGAAGGGGCGGTACAGCACGCTGCCCATGCGGTTCTCGGACTCGGCGGAGCCCGCGCACCGCAGGCACGCGCCGCTGCTCGGCGAGCACAACACCGAGGTGCTCACCGGGCTCGGGCTGACCGAGGAGGAGATCGCCTCGCTGGCCGAGGAAGGGGTGATCGGTGAGCACCCCGCCTGGTGACGCCGACGGAAAGGACTCGGAGCATGGAGCCGAAGACCGGGACGACGCTGCGGAGCACCGTGGACGAAACGACCGTGGTGGTCGTGCGCTGGTCCGCCGGTGCCGCGCCGGTGACCTGCGGTGGCGCGCCGATGGTGGAGAAGGCCTTTTACGACAGCGCCTCGCGGGGCGCGCTGGACCCGGCGCAGGCGGCCGGGACGAAGCTGGGAAAAAGGTACACCGATCCGGAGGGCTCCGTGGAGTTGTTGTGCACCAAGCAAGGGCAGGGGTCGCTCGCGCTGGGCGGCGTCCCGCTGGAGATCAAGACCGCCAAGCCGCTGCCCGCTTCGGACTGACGCCATGAACCTCACGACTCTGCTGGACATGGCCGTCGACGCCGACGAGGAGCGCGCCGCGCTGGCCACCCCCGCCGGGGCCTTGTCGGTCAAGAAGTTCCGCACGGTGTCCCGCCACGGCGCCGCGATGCTGATGCAGACCGGGGCGTCCGCGCTGGTCCACCTCGCCGAGAACGGGCCGGCCTTCCCGGTCGCGCTGTTCGCGGCGGCCATCGCGGGCGTGCCGTTCGTGCCCCTCAACTACCGCCTGGGCGCCGAGCAGCTCAGCGCGTTGCTGGCCGAACATCCGCGCGCGTACGTGATCGCCGACGAGCAGCACACGGCCGTCGCCGAGAGCACGGCCGTGCGCGTACAGACGCCGGACGTGTGGTTCGAGAACACGATCTCGACGATCATGCCGGGCCGCCCGGTGACCGAACCGGCGCCGGACGACCCGGCGGTGATCATCTACACCAGCGGCACCACCTCGGCGCCGAAGCCCGTGGTGCTGCGGCACGCGAACCTCGTCTCTTACGTCATCGGCACGGTGGAGTTCGGGAGCGCGGGCCCGGACGAAGCTTCCTTGATCTGCGTGCCGCCGTACCACATCGCGGCAGTGTCCAATGTGGTCACCAACCTCTACGCCGGGCGGCGGCTGGTGCTGCTGGGCGCCTTCTCCCCCGCCGCGTGGCTGGACGCGGTGCGGCGCGAACGGGTCACGAACGCGATGGTGGTGCCGACGATCCTCGCGCGCATCATGGCGGACGACACCGTGGACCGTTCGGTGCCGAGCCTGCGCACGCTCGCCTACGGCGGTGCCCCGATGCCGCCGCGCGTGATCGAACGCGCGCTGCGCGAGTGGCCGCGGGTGGGGTTCGTGAACGCCTACGGCCTGACCGAGACCAGCTCGACCGTCGCCGTGCTGGGCCCTGAGGAACACCGAAAGGCGTTCGCCGCAACGGATCCCGAGGAGCGCGCCCGGCTGCACTCGGTGGGCACGCCCATTCCCGGGGTGGAGGTGGAGATCCGCGACATCGACGGGAGCCGGCTCTCCGCGGGGCTTTCCGGACGGATCTGGGTTCGCGGCGAGCAGGTCTCCTCGGACGGCTGGTTCGACACCCGCGACCTCGGGCGTCTCGACGGCGACGGGTTCCTGTTCGTCGAAGGACGGGAGGACGACACGATCATCAGGGGCGCCGAGAACATCGCGCCCGCCGAGATCGAGGACGTCCTGCTCCGCCTCGACGGCGTGGCCGACGCGGTGGTGGTCGGCGTCCCCGATGACGAATGGGGCCACCGGATCGCGGCCGTGGTCACGCCGGAACCGGGCGCGGCGCTCGATCCGGAGCAGCTTCGCGAGGCAGTCCGCACCACGCTGCGCGGCTCCAAGACCCCGGACCGCGTAGTGGTCTGGGACGAGTTGCCCCGCACCGACACGGGCAAGATCCGCCGGCGCGATGTCGTGACCGCGCTCGGGCAAGGGTGACGGCCCACGCCGCGGCGGCCACGAGCTGAGCGCCACGAGGTCCACAGTGGACCGTCAGCGGACTGCCTTGAGCGGGGGTCGCTGGGCCTCCGCGGCGACGGCCGTCGCCACTCGGACGAACGCGGCAACCGCCTGCGAACGCGAGATCCGCGGCCACGCCACCACGAGCGCCGACGGCTCCACATCCCGCACCTCGCGGAACACGACGCCGGGCCTAGAATGCCGCCGCGCCACCGAAACGGGCGCGTACCAGACCACACTCCCCAACTCCACCATCGTGAACAGCTGCGCGAAATCCCGGTGCGGCAAGGGAATTCCGGGCGGCGGCAGCTGGTCTCCCCCGAGCTCGGCGGGCATCCCGTCCGGGAGCGTGCGGCCGGCGAGGTCCGCGAGGCTCAGTGAAGGCCGATCGGCCAGCGGGTCCGACGCGGCGAGCGCCACCAGCCGCGGCTCGGTCAGGAGCGGTTCGCTGTCCAGGCCCTGATCGTCGAACGGCGTCGGCAGGATCGCGACGTCGGCGCGGCCGTCCAGCAGCGCGGGCACCTGCTCGCCGCGCCCGCCCATCTGCACCTCGACCGGCAGCGCAGCCTCCTCACGCCGGTACGCGGCAAGGATTTCCGGCAGCAGACCCGCGTCGTAGTCGGCCTTCAGCGCAAGCCGGAGGGTCGGCTCCGCGCGCCCCGCGTGCCGGGCCCGCTCCCCCGCCGCCGTGACAGCCTGCAGCGCCGTCTTCGCGTCGCGCAGCAGCACCTCCCCGGCCGGGGTGAGCGCGACCTGACGGGTGGTGCGTTCGAGCAACTGCACGCCCAGCTGCCGCTCCAGCTCACGGATCGCCCGCGACAGCGGCGGCTGCGCCATGCCCAGCCGCTCGGCCGCGCGCCCGAAATGCAGCTCTTCGGCGACGGCCACGAAATAGCGCAGCTGCCGGGTCTCCAGGTCGTTCATATCCCCAGGGTATCAATTCCGCCCGCATCGGTCCTTCAGGTTCGCGCCGACCCCGGGTTGACTGGATCTCGCGGCCGGCCACGGAGTCCGGCGCTTTCCCTTACACCCCATGCAATTTTGGAGTCGCGATGATCGTCGTCACCACCCCGACGGGCACCATCGGCCGTCAGGTCGCGGACACCTTGCTCGACCGGGGCGCCCCGGTCCGGGTGATCGTCCGCGACCCGGCGCGCCTGAGCGCCCGCATCCGCGAGCAGGCCGAGGTGGTCCAGGGCTCGCATGCCGACGCCGACGTGCTGGCGAAGGCCTTCGCCGGTGCCGACGCGGTGTTCTGGCTCGTGCCGCCGAACCCGCACGCCGACAGCCTCGAAGCCGTGTACTCGGGCTTCAGCCGCGCGGCGTGCGAAGCGTTCGTGACGGAGGGCGTCGGCCGGGTCGTCGGCGTGTCGGCGCTGGGCCGCGGCACCGCCGTCGCCGGACATGCCGGGCACGTCACGGCTTCGCTGAAGCTGGACGACCAGATCGCGGCGACCGGCGTGCCGTACCGGGCGCTCGTGATGCCGTCGTTCATGGACAACCTCCTCGGACAGGCCGGCGCGATCAAGGCACAGGGCCTGTTCTTCGGCACGATCTCCCCCGGCCGGAAACTGCCCACGGCCGCGACCCGCGACATCGCCGCCGCCGCGGTGAAGCTGCTGCTGGACGACTCCTGGACCGGGCACGGCGAGGTCCCCGCGCTGGGCCCGGAGGACCTTTCGCACGACGACCTCGCGCGGATCATGACCGAGGTGCTCGGGAAATCCGTGCGGTACCAGCAGATCCCGCTCGCGGACCTCCGCGCGGGCATGCTCGCCGATGGCCGGTCGCAGGCGATCGCGCAGGGCATGGCCGACATGTCGGACGCCAAGGACAACGGCCTCGACAACGGCGTGGCCCGCACCCCGGAGACCAGCACGCCCACGAGTTTCCGCACCTGGTGCGAGGAGGTGCTCAAGCCCGCCGTCGAAGCCGCTTGACGTATTCCCATATCGGCATACGATGACGGGGTGGCACGAGCAGCGACGACGGCCGACGCGTTCAACGCCGTGGCCGAGCCCCGGCGCCGGCAGATCCTCGACGTGCTCGCCGCGGGCGAGCGCCCGGTGAACGAGCTGGTGGACCAACTCGGGCTGACGCAGCCGCAGGTGTCCAAGCACCTGCGGGTGCTGCGCGACGTCGGCGCGGTGGACGTGCGGGACGACGGGCGCCGACGGCTGTACCGGCTGAATGGCAAGGCGCTCAAGCCGATCCACGACTGGGTCAAGCAGTACGAGCGCACGTGGTCCGAGCGTTTCGACGCGCTCGACACCGTGCTGGCGGAACTCCAGGAGGAGCAGCGAGATGGCGAGTAGCGGAACCGCGAAGATCACCCTGCCCGCGGACGACCAGATCCTGATCACGCGCGAGTTCGCCGCGCCGAGACGGCTGGTGTACCGCGCGTGGACCACGCCGGAGCTGGTCAAACGGTGGTGGGGCGGGCACCGGGGCACGGTGACGAGCGTCGAGATCGATCTGCGGGTCGGCGGCCGGTGGCGGTACGTGCTGGCCGCCGGCCACGGGCAGGAGGTCGCTTTCCATGGCGAGTACCGGGAAATCGCCGAGGCCGAGCGGATCGTGAACACCGAGGTGTTCGAGATGCCCGGCGCCCCGGAGTCCGACGAGGGCGCGCCCGTCGTCACCACCACCTTCACCGAGCACGACGGCCGCACCACCGTCGCCATGCTGTCCGAGTGCGGGAGCAGGGAGCTGCGGGACGGCATCCTGGAGTCCGGGATGGAAACCGGGATGCAGGAGCAGTTCGACCTGCTCGAGGAACTCGCGCAATCCTTGCGGTGACAGGGTTTTCGCCCTCGGTGAAAGCAGCTGCGCGGCACCGGCCGCGGACCGTAGTGTGCCGATCGTGGAGACGATCACGGGTACCGCGGCCGGAGTCCCGTTCACGGCGGTGCCCCCGCCCGGTGGCGGCCCCGCGCCGCTGATCGTGTCCTGGCACATGCTCGACGCGCCGCGCACCGACGCGGCGTTCGCCGCCGCGCTGCCGATGGCCGGGGTGCGCGCGTGGCGGGTACACCTGGGCATGCCGATGTGCGGCGCGCGCATGGTCGACGGCCGGGTGGACGCGGTCGTCGAGCTCGCGCGCGAGGACGCGTTGTTGTCCTTCCTGGCGCCGTTCACCCGCCAGGCCGCCGCGGAGTTCCCGGCCGCGCTCGCCGCGCTGCGCGCTCAGCTGCCGATCGAGGACGGGCCGGTCAGCCTGCTCGGCGCCTCCCTCGGCGGTACGGTGGCGCTGGAAGTGCTTGCCGCGCAAGGGATCCCGGTGCGGTCGGTGGCGCTGGTCAACCCGGCGGCGCGGATCCGGTCCGCGGTGGGGCTCGTCGACGGCCTCGCCGGGCATCCGTACCGGTGGACCCCGGAGGCGCGCGAGGTCGCGCGTGAACTGGACTTCGTCGCCCGCGCCGGCGAGATCGCGGGCGAACCGCCGTTCTTGCTGATCAGTGGCGAGCGGGACCACCCTGATCTTCGCGTGGACGCGGCGGCGCTCGTGGACGCGCTCCGCGGGCGCTATGCCCGGCCGGACGAGGTCGAGCTCGTCACCGTGCCCGGCCTGGCGCACCCGCTGGCCGACGAACCGGGCCTCGAACCCGCGCCGCAGTCACCTGTCGCCAAGGCGGTCGACGAGATTCTGACGACCTGGTTCGCCCGGCAGGTGGCAGGGGAAGGTTCCGGCCGGCGTTAGGTTCGGGCCCGGCGCCAGGTTCCGGTGCGGCGTTAGGTCCGGTGCGGCGTTAGGTTCCGCCGCTCAGTGTGCCGCCTTCGGCCAACTCGCCGACGCCTTCAGCCAACTCGCCCACGGGAACGGCCAACTCGCCCACGGGAACGGCCAACACACCCACGGGAACGGCGAGCCAGCCGTATGGTGCCCCGTCAGCGAAGCGTGAGCGGGGTTTCCGCCTGCACGCGGGTCAGCTTTTCCGGGTTGCGCACGTAGTACAGGCCGGTGACGCGCCCGCCTCCGACGCGGAGCGCCAGCACGCCGTCGATCTCGCCGTCGAGGCGGAGCACGAGCGCCGGGTTGCCGTTGACCACGGTGGGCCCCACGGTGATCGTGGCGTCGGCCTTGCCGGTGCCGCCGAAGATGAACCGGGCCACCTTGTCCGAACCGGACACCGGGCGCAGCGCCGCCTGCTTGACGCCACCGCCGTCACTGACCAGCACGACCTCGGGCGCGAGTACGTCGAGAAGTCCTTGCAGGTCCCCGGTTTCGAAGGCGCGCCGGAACGACTCCAGCACCGCCTTCGTCTCGTCCGGGGTGACCGTCTCGCGCGGGCGGCGCGCGTCGACGTGCTGCCGGGCGCGGTGCGCGATCTGCCGGACCGCGGCCTGGGTTTTCCCCACGGCACCGGCGATTTCGTCGTACCCGACGTCGAAAACCTCGCGTAGCACGAAAACCGCGCGCTCGGTCGGCGACAGCGTCTCCAGGACGAGCATCGCCGCCATCGACACGCTCTCCGCCAGCTCCACGTTTTCGGCCACGTCGGGCGACGTCAGCAGCGGCTCCGGCAGCCACGGCCCGACATACGCCTCCCGGCGGCGCTTCAGCGCGCGCAGCCGGTTCAGCGCCTGCCGGGTGGTGACGCGGACCAGATAGGCACGCTCGTCCCGCACCTGCGCCAGGTCCACCTCCACCCACCGCAGCCAGGTTTCCTGCAGCACGTCCTCGGCGTCGGCCGCCGAACCGAGCATCTCGTAGGCGACGGTGAAGAGCAGGTTGCGGTGCGCGACGAAAACTTCGGTGGCTCGCTCGCTCAACGGGTCCTCCTGTCCGTCCTCATCCTCACGCACCGAACGGCACGGCGCCGAACCGGCCCCACACGACGAACGCCGCGACGGCCAGGTAAATCAGGTTCAGCGCGACGAACCGCGCGGCACCGGCGTACCGCAGATGCGCGATCATCGCGCCGATCATCAGCAGCACCCAGCACAGCGCTGTCACCGGCACCAGCACCGGCGCGATGCCGGTCACCGCGGGCAGGATCAGGCCGAACGCCGCGAGCAGCTCGAGCGCGCCGAGCGTCCGGAGGAACCCGGCGGGCGCGTCCCGGGTCCATTCGCCGCCGGCGGCCGCGGCCAGTTTTTCCCTCGGCAGGAACGCCTTGGTGAACCCGCCGGCCAGTGCGACGGCGGCCAGCAGCCCGGCGGCGATCCACAGGGTGACGTTCATGAGCTTCTCCTCCGTGACGGGGAATCCGCCCACCAGACACCGGCGGCCGCCATCCTGTGACACGTGCCGGGTGACGAAAAAGCCGCGGGCCGGCCACCTCGAGGGTGACCGGCCCGCGGCCGGGGAGAAAGCGCTCTCAGCGACGCCGGTACTTCAGCGTCGACGTCAGCGAGTCGGACCACGGCGAAGCGAGGTCCAGGCGGCGCAGCTCGTCGGCGTGCTGGGCCGCGGCCAGCTCCGCCATCAGCCGGGCGCGCATCCGGTCGTCGTGCGCGGCGTTCGCCGAACGCAGCGCGCGGGCGAGGCGGACCTTGCGGAACGGCGTGGCCCAGGAAGCGCGGGCCAGGTGCGCGGCGCGGCGGGCCGCGCGGTCCCGGGTGCGGGCGAGCGCGTCACGCTCGTCGTCCCCGAGGCCGAGCCGGGACAGGAAACGCTCTTTCAGCTCACGGCTGATCCGCGCCCACGTGGTGACACGGGTGCGGGCGTGCCGCAGCTCGATGCCGAGCGCGAGGTGCAGCATGACCACGCCCAGCACCGGGCCGAGCATGACACGGGCGAGGCCGGAGACCGGGCCCGCGAGGTCGAAGGCCATGTAGCCGGACGCCGCGCACAGCGCCCACAGGATCAGCCGGGCCGGGCCGGGCTTGTTGTCGTGGCTGCGGATCCCCGCGCGCATCGCGAAACCGCAGGCGATCAGCGCGACCTCGACGACCGCGAACATCGCGGCGCGCTCGTAGATGTTGGTGATGCCGAGCTTCTCGCCGAAGAACCGCCACGAGGTGTCCACCGACACCAGCAGCGACATGAACGCGACGAGGTAGAACCCGCCCGAGCCTTCCGGCCGGGACCGGCGGGACTTGCTGGGCGCCTCGATGATGTGCGGGCGGCCGGACTGCGCCGCGTCCTCGGCGGGCTGCGGTTCGGGCTGCGGTTCGGGCTCCGGCTCCGGCTCAGGCTTGACCTCGGTGACCGTGGCCTGCTCGACCGCCGCGATCTCGGTGGTCTCCTCGGCGGCCGTCTTCGCCTTCTCCTCGGCGCGCTGCGCGTCGAGTTCCGTCAGCATTTCCACCGACAGGCGCGGGAGGTCGCCGGTGTCGGCCATGCCGCGCTCTTCGCGCCACTTCTTCACCTGCGCGGCCACGTAGGACCGTTCGCGCTTGGGGTTGGTCACCACCCCGTAGGTGAGCAGGAAGGCCAGCACGTCCGATGTCGACGGTTGTTCCAGGGCTTCACAGGCGTAGCGGATCCGCTCGTCCATGGTGTCCAGCATGACCAGCCGCGCGGCGTGCGCCGCGCTGCTGAGGACGTCCGCTGGCGCAGCCTGCTGGTCGCTCTCGGTTTCCATGTTGTTTACCCTTGTTAAGTTCTCATCGGTGGGGGTGGCGAGCATATCGGGTAGCGGGGGGATTCATACCACCACCCCGCGCGTGTCCGCCAGGGGTGTGTCCGAATCGGAGCGTGGCCGCCCGTACGTACGGTCAGTCCACCCCGAACACGGCACGAAGAGCTCGTTTGTCCACTTTGCCGATGCCCGTCAGCGGCAGGGAGTCCGCGAACTCCACTGTCGCGGGAACATAATGCTCCCGCCCGAAAACGGCCCGCGCGCGGGTCCTGATTTCCTCCGCGCCGACCCCTTCGGCGACCACTACCGCGTGTAACGAGGGGCCGTCCTCCCCCGGCACACCGAACACCGCGACGGCGCGCACGGCGGGGTGCCCGGCGATCGCGTCCTCCACTGTGGACGGTGCGATCTTGGTGCCGTGCTCCCCGACGATCACCACGTCGTCCGCGCGCCCTGACAAGTACAGATAGCCCTCGTCGTCGAACCGGCCGAGGTCTCCGGTGGGCAGCCAGCCCTCGCCCACCGGCGGGGCGCCGAGGTAACCGTCCATCATGGCCAGTCCCCGCACTTCCACCTCACCCTCGGTGATCCGGGCCTCCATCCCGGGCACGATCCGGCCGACCGAACCGAGCCGGCCGGGCCGTCCGGCCAGCTCCGCCGCGGAGATGCTCGCGATCATCGGCGCCTCGGTCAGCCCGTAGCCCTGCCCGGCGACCGGACCGAACACCTCGAGCGCCTGGGCGAGCCGGTGCGGCGGGAGCGGCGCGGCGCCCAGGGAAAGAGCGCGGACGCTGTCCAGCCTGGTGCGCGGCCGCGCCGGGTGATCGAGGAGCGCCGCCAGGCGGGGCGGGGTGAGCGACAGCGCCGTGATCCGGTGCTCCTCGATCGCGGCGAGCACCTCTCCGGCCGCGAAACCGTTGTGCAGCACAACTTTGTCGCCCCGCAACAAACCGCCGACGACGCTCGCGTGGCCGGTCAGGTGGGTCATCGGCGCGACGACGAGCGTGCGCTCGGGCTCGCCCGGCGAGGCCGCGAAGATGTGCGCCATGCCGTCGTAGATCCCGCTGTGCCGGATGATCTTCGGCGCCCCCGTCGTCCCGCCGGACGGGAACAGCACGTCCACCGCTCCAGGCAGCGAGACCGGCGCTGGCTGGCCGAGCAGGTCGCTCACCGTCCGGACGTCCCCGGCGGGCCACGCCTCGGGCCGGTCCGTCACCACCGTCGTGACACCGGCCGCCTCCGCCGCGGCCAGCTCGGCCTGGCGGGGCGCGGAGGCCGCGACGAACAGCACGCGCGCGCCGCGCAGCATCGCCGCGAGCGGCACCAGCAGGGCTTCGGGCCGGTTCTCCAGATCGACGGCGACAACGCCTGCTTCGCCGAGCCCGCCGTGCAACCGGCGCAGCAGTGCGTCGGCCTCGCGATACGTCATCGGCCCGTCGTGGTGGAACAGCACGCGGTCCCCGCCGCGGGCGAGCGCGGCGAGGGCGGCGGACAGGAACGCGCTTTCCCCTGGCACGGGCGCCGACGCTACCCGACGGCGGACGATCACCGCTCATGCCGGTTTCCGGTGACCGCCTTTCGTTGTCCCCCAAGTCATCCAAGCCCTCGATGACCGCGTAGCACCGGCATAGCCTCGACACCGGGACCGACGGGGGGAGCCGAACGATGTCCCAGCACGGGTCCCGCGGCCGGCGAGTTCGCCCGCGCCGGTCACGCCGCTTTCCGGGGAGGGTTCGATGGCCGGAGCAGGGCACGTCGCGGGCGAGCTCGGCGCGTGGGCGGTGGACGCCGTCCCCGCCGCCGAGGCGGCCTCGATCGCCGCGCACCTGAGGGAGTGCCCGGTGTGCGCGGCCGAGGCGGGCCGGTTGAAGGGGGTGGCGAGCCTGCTGGGCGTCGTCGAGTCGGTACCGCCGACGCCGTCACTGGGGGACGCCGTGCTGGCGGCCGCGCTCACGGCGCGGCCGCCAGTGGCGGTGCCCCTGCTGGCGCCGGCCCGCGCGTATGCCGTTCAGGCCGCGGAGATGGACTCGCTCCTCGACACGCTCACCGGCGCGCAATGGTCCCGGCCCGCCGCGAAGTACGGCAGCGTCCGGACGCTGGTGGAGCACCTGGCGGAGAACGACGCGCCGGTGGCCACCGCGCTCGGCGCCCCCACTGTTCCCGCGCCCGGGCGGGCGGGCTGGCGCGCCGGGGCCACCACCCTGCTGCGCGCGCTCGCCTCCGCCGACCAGACCGTGCTCGAGCGCCCCGCGCGGCTCGCCGGTCCGGTCCCGGCCACCGCGCCGATGCGGGATGCGTTGGTGCAGCGTGCCTTCGAGACCTGGACGCACGCCGACGACATCCGCGTCGCGCTCCATTTGCCGGTCCGCGTGCCGCCGCCGGAGCAGATCCGGTCGGTGGTCGGGCTCGGCGTGAGGCTGCTGCCGACGGTGCTGTACGCGGCGGGGACGCATCGTCCCGGCCGCGCGGCGCGGCTGGCGCTTTCCGGGCCGGGCAACGGCGAATGGCTGGTGACGCCGGCGCTGGAACCACTGGGGGGCACGGCGGTCGTGGCGGCGACCATCCGCGCCGAGGCCGTCGACGTGTGCCGGCTGATGGCGGGCCGCATCGACCCGGCGCGGCTGCCACGGTCCGTGGACGGCGACCGGGGCCTGGCCGAAGACCTGCTGGCCGCCGCCGCGACGCTGGGTTGTGATTGACCGTGCGAACCGAACGCGAAAACGAGCATCGGCTGCGCCAGCGCCTGATCGCGGGCGACGCGGAGGCGCTCGCCGAGGCCTACCGGGCGTATTCGCCGATGGTGTTCGGGCTGCTCACCCGGATGCTGACCGATCCGCCCGCGGCCGAGGACATCACGCAGGAGGTGTTCGTGCGGCTGTGGGAAAGACCGGAGCGCTTCGACCCCGAACGTGGCAGGCTGGGGACCTGGCTGTGCACGATGGCGCGCAGCCGGGCGATCGACTCGATCCGCCGCACGCAGACCAGGGAACGCGCCGCCGTCGCGCAGGCGCAGCAGGTGCATCCCGAGTCGGATACCGCGGATCTGGTGGCGCACAACGCGATGGTGCACACCGTGCGCGTCGCCGTGCAGCGACTGCCTGAGGCGCAACGGATCGCGGTGACACTGGCCTACTACGAGGGGCTGACGTACCGCCGCGTGGCCGAGAAGCTCGGGATCCCGGAAGGCACCGTGAAATCCCGCCTGCGCTTCGGCCTGCGGGGAATAGCCGACCACCTGGAAAAGGAGGGCGTGCTCGGCTGACCCCGCGCCCACCCGCCACCCGGCAACGCAACGCGAGCCTTCCCGAGGACCACGCCCGTCCCCAACACCACCCGAAAACCGCCACCCGGCAACGCGAAGCGAGCCTTCCCGACGACCACACCCCTCCGCCGCTCCGATCCCCAGCCTGCTTTTGCGGTCATCGGGCTGGGTCAAGGTACTCTTTCCCGCCTTGACGCGGCCCGATGACCGCGAACACTCACGGATCGGGGCGGCGGAGGGGTGCACCCAGCGCGCCCCGCGCGCGTCCGTTGCCGCCGCAGCCCGCGCCAAGCCACCACACCGCCACCACGAGCCAACACACCGCCCCACCCGGCCAACACACTAACGCGAGCGGCCAACACACCAACCCCGGCCGTCACTCCCGCACAGCCTCCGGCATCTCCCTCAACCGGCCGACCGGCGAAAGCAGCAGCGGCACCAGAATCGCCGAGGAACCGAGCGCGCAGACCCACAGCGCCGCGTGCACGCCGATCGCGCCGCCGAGCAGTCCGGCGAACGGGCCGCCGAGCGCGCCCATACCGAGCAGCAGGGTGCGCATGGCCGAGTTCATCCGGCCCATCAGCCGCATCGGGGTGATCACCTGCCGCAGCGTCACGATGATCACGTTGACCCCGCTCACGCCGAGGAAGTTGAGCAGGAACGCGGCGGCGAACACGGTCACCACCAGCGGTTCCGGCCCGGCCGCCGCCGGGATCAGCAGCGGGGCGAGGAACGTGATCACCAGGAACCCGACGTACGCCCGCCCGACGGTGAACCGCCGGGTGAACCGGCCCGAGACCAGCGAACCCACGACCCCGCCGACCGCGCCCATCGTCAGGATCACCCCGAGCAGCAGTGCCGACAATCCCTTGTCCCGCACCGCGTACAGCACGAAAATGGAGTCGACCGCGATCACGAAGAAGTTGCACAGCGCCCCCACCACGGCGACGGCGCGCAGGTAGCGGTTGCCCACCACGAAGCGCAGCCCCGCCAGCAGCTCCCGCCCGAGATGCCGCCGCTCCGGCCGCGCCGGTTTCGGCTCCGGCGTGCGGATCAGCACCAGCGTGCCCAGCGAAACCAGGTACGACCCCGCGTCCACCAGCATCGCGACGGGCGCGGTCAGCGCGCTGACCAGCGCTCCCCCGATGCCCGGCCCGGCCGCCTGCGCGCCGGACATGCTGGCGCCCAGCTTCGAGTTCGCCTCGATGATCGAACGCCGGTCCTCGACGAGCACCGGTACGAACGACAGGAAGCTCACGTCGTAGAGCACCGTGGCGACCCCGGCCCCGAAGGCCACCACGAACAGCACCCACATGTGCAGCGCGCCGGCCAGCGCCAGCGCCGGGATGAGCCCGATCAGCAGCATGCGGGCGGCGTTCGCGGTGAGCATCGCGGGCTTGCGCCGGTGCCGGTCGACGAGCACGCCGAGCGGCAGGGCCAGCGCGAGCGCGGGCACCAGCTGCAGGAAACTCAGCCAGCCGATCTGCTGCGCCGTCGCGTCGAGCACCAGCACCGCGGTGAGCGGGAAGGCCAGCGAAGTCACCTGGCTGCCGGCCACCGACAGTGTCTCCCCCACCCAGAACTTCAGGAAATCCTTGTTGTGCCACAGGCTTTTCGGGGTGTCCCGGGTTTCCGCCGCGGTCATCCGCCCGCCTCCAGCTCCGCCCGCACGGTCGCGGCGATGGCATGCAGCCCGGCACCCGACCAGATCGAGAAGTGGTCACCGTCCACTGTGTACTCCTGGAACTCGTCGGCGTGGCGCCCCCACCGCATGAACGTGTCCGGCGACGCGGTAGCGCGGATGAGCACCAGGTTGCCGTGGAACGTGCCGCGTGGCCGGTACGCGGCCAGCGCGTCCACGTTCGCCCGGAACACCGCGTAGCGGCGCCGGAGGAACTCGGCGTCCATCTCCGGGGCCAGCGCGCCCGTCCCGGCCAGTTCGGTGAGCGCGGCTTCCGCGTCCACGTCCTGGTCGGCGACCGAGGCGAGCAGTTTCTCCAGCGCGGGCACCACTCCGCCCGGCGTGCCCGCCATCTCCGCGGCGAACTGCCGCAGCAGCAGGTGTTCCGGCAGCACGCCACCCTTCTGACGCAGCTGCGAGTCGACGATGACCAGCAGCGGCACCTCGACCCCGGCGTCCTGCAGCCGCAGGGCCATGTCGAAGGCGACCGTGCCGCCCATCGACCAGCCGAGCAGCCGGTAGGCGCCGGCCGGGCGGGTCTCGCGGAGCGCGTCGACGTACTCGGCGGCCAGCTCCTCGACCGTGCCCAGCGGGGTGCGGTCGTTGTCGAACCCCGGCGCCTCCAGGCTGAACACCGGGTGAGCGTCGAGCAGCCCGGCTAGACCGGAGTACGCGTAGGCGGAACCGGAAACCGGCGGCAGGCAGAACAACGGCGGCTGCTCGCCGTCCGCCTTCAGCACCACGAGCGGGTCGCGGTCGGCGGCCGCCCCGGTCGCGCGAAGGGCGTCGACCGTGCCCGCCACCGCGCTCACCATCGACGAGCCGTAGAGCTGCTTGACGTTCACCTTCACGCCGAACGCCCGGCTCAGCCTGCTGGCCAGCCGCATCGCCTGCAGCGAACTCCCGCCCAGCTCGAAGAAATCGTCCCCGGCGCCGACGCGCGCGAGCGAAAGCACCTCGGCGAACACCTCGGCCACCGTCGCCTCGGTCGGCGTGCGCGGCTCGATCCACTCCGCCACTTCGCGGGCCCGCTCGGGGCCGGCGGCCGGGTCCGGCAGCGCGGCCCGGTCGACCTTGCGCGCGGTGGTCAGCGGGAACTTGTCCAGCACGAGCCAGCTCGACGGCACCATGTACCCGGGCAGCTGATCGCCGACGTGGCGACGCAGGTCGGCCGGAGTGGGCGCTTCCCGTTCCGCGGCCGGCACCACGTAACCGACCAAACGGTTGTCCCCGGCCGGATCCGGGCGCAGCGCGACCGCCGCCGCCGCGACGTCAGGATGACTCAGCAGCGCGGATTCGATCTCCTCCAGCTCGATCCGCAGCCCGTGCAGCTGCACCTGCGTGTCGAGCCTGCCGAAGAACTCCAGGTCCCCGTCCGCGTTCCAGCGCACGAGATCACCGCTGCGGTAGACGCGCCCGGTCGGCCGGAAGGGGTCGCGCACGAACTTCTCGGCGGTCAGCTCCGGCCGGTTGAGGTAGCCGCGGGCGAGCCCTTCCGCGCCCCCGATCAGCAGCTCCCCCGGCACACCCGGCGGCACGAGATTGTTCCACCGGTCCACCACGTACATCCGGCGGTCGGGATACGGCTTGCCGATCGGCGGGGCGCCGCGCCAGTCCCGGTGCGGGCATTCGTACGCCGTGCAGCCGACGGCCGCTTCGGTCGGCCCGTACACGTTCACCAGCCTGCGCTCGCCGGTGTTCCACTTGTTCACCAGCTCGCCGGGCACGGCCTCCCCGCCCGCCATGATCTTGCGCAGCGCCGGGTAGGGTTCCGCGTCCAGCAGGGAAAGCATGGCCGGGGAGAAGCAGACGTAGCTCACCTGCTCGGCCCGCATCAGCTCGGCCAGCGCGTCCGCCGAGCCGCCGGTTTCGGGCGGCACCAGCACCAGCGTCGCGCCGACGGTGAGCCCGGTGAAGATCTCGCCCTGCGACATGTCGAAGGCGAGCGCGGCGAGCTGCAGCATCCGGTCGTCCGGGCCGAGTGAGAACGTGCGCCGGTAGGACTCGATGAACGACGTCAGCGCCCGGTGCTCGATCAGCACACCCTTCGGTTTCCCCGTGGAGCCCGAGGTGTAAAGCACGTAGGCGAGTGAATCGCGGGTGGCGGGCGCACTCTCCACTATGGACGGTGCGGCCTCGATCTCGTCCCATTGCGTGTCGAGGCAGATCATCGCCGGGGCGCGATCGGGCAGCTTGCCCGCGACGGCGGCCTGGGTGAGCACCAGCGGCGCCCCGGTGTCGGTGAGCATGAACTCCTGGCGGGCGGCCGGGTGCGCGGGGTCGAGTACGACGAACGCCGCGCCCGCCTTGAGCACGCCCAGCAGCGCGACGAGGGTGTCCAGTTCGCGTTCCATCGCCACGGCGACGATGCGTTCCGGGCCGATTCCGTGTGCCCGCAGGTAGTTCGCGAGGATCCCGGCCCGGCGGTCCAGCTCGCCGTAGCTGAGCTCCTTGCCCCGGCAGACCGCCGCGATCGCGTCCGGGTCGGCCGCCGCGGTGCGCGCGATGACCTCGTGCACCGGGTCGGCCGGTGCCCCGGATCGCACGCCCTGGCCGTACTCCAGCAGTTGCCTGCGTTCGGCGCGCGATACCAGCGGCAGCTGGGAAATCCGCAGCGACGGGTCGCCGCACATCGCGGACAGGACCCGCTCGACGTGTCCCGCGAGCGCCTGGATCCGCCACTCGTCGAACAGCTCGGTGGAGTACTCGATGCCCAGCGTCAGCTCGTCCCCCGCCTCCACGAACGTCAGCGCGAGATCGAACCGGGACTGCGCCCACTGCGCGTCGATGGGCGCGGTTTCGATGCCGGGGAACGCGAGGCCCCCGGCCGTGGTGCGCGCGCCCAGCAACTGCACGCACACGCCGAACAGCGGGTTCCGGCTGGGATCGCGCACCGGGCGCAGCCGGTCCACGACCTTCTCGAACGGCGCGTCCTGGTTGTCGAACGCGTCCAGGTTGGCCTCGGAAATCCGGGCGAGCAGCTCGTAGGCCGCCGGGTCGCCGGAGAGGTCGGTCCGCAGCACCACCATGTTCGTGAAGAAGCCGACCAGGTCCTCCAGCTCCGGTTCGGTGCGCCCGGGCATGGGCACGCCGAGCGGTACGTCGTCCTGGCCGGTGTAGCGCGAGAGCACCACGTTCACCGCCGCGACGAGCGGGACGAACAGCGAAACCCCTTGTGAGGCGGCGAATTCCCGCGCGCGGCGGAGCAGTTCGGGCGGCAGCGGGGCGCGCAGGGTGGCCCCGGCCGAGCTGAGTCCGGCGGGCCTCGGCCGGTCGGCGGGCAGGTCGAGCACCGGCAGCCCGGCGAGCTGCTCCGCCCAGTACTCCAGCTGCTCGGCGATGACGCCGGTGCCGAGCTGTTCGTGTTGCCAGGCAACGTAATCGCCGTAGCCGGTGGGCAGTTCCGGGAACTCCGGCCGCTCGCCTTCGTACAGCGCGCGGTAGGCGTCGGCGAGGTCGCGGTGGAGGATCGAAGCCGACCAGCCGTCGGTGACGATGTGGTGGATGGTCAGGCAGAGCACGTGCTCCCGCTCCCCGAGGCGGAAGAGCGTGAACCGGTACATCGGCCCTTCGGCGAGGTCGAACGGGGTGCCGATCTCTTCCAGCAACGCGGCGCCGACCTCGTTCTCCGACGCGCCCGTGAAGTCCTGGTATCGCAGCCGGACGGCGAGCTCGGCGGGCGCGATCACCTGGTACGGCGTGCCGTCGTCCGAGCCGAAGGTGGCGCGCAGGCTGTCGTGCCTGGCCACCACGGCCGCGAGCGCTTCGCCCATGATCTCCCGGTCGAGCGCGCCCAGCAGGCGGTGCACGATCGGCACGTTGTAGGTCGGTTCCCCCGGCGCCAGCTGGTCGAGAAACCACAGCTGCTGCTGCCCGTGCGACAACGGCAGCCGCTCCGCGCCTGAACTCTCCATTGTGGACCCCTCCATCTTCAGTGCCTCCCCCGGCGGCCACGGTCATGTCGCGGCCGCCACCTTCGCCGGCCAGGACCGGCGGTAGAGCTCCAGCAGGGCCGGTTTGGTCACGGCGACCGGCGTGTTCTCCAGCACCGGCCGGTAGGTCGCCGCGAGCCCCGCGAGCCGCGGCAGATCCCCGTCCGGCACGCAGTAGGTGTCCAGCCCGGTGGGTACGCCCAGTTCGTCGAGCAGCGCGGCGAACGCGGCGCCGACCTCGGCGGGGCGACCGTGCCAGGCCGCCAGCAGCGCGCCGTGCCGTTCACTGTCGTTCCCGCCCAACATGCTCAGCGCGGCCGGCGCGACGACCGCGTTGGCCCGGCCATGGCTGAGCCCGTACTCGCTGGTCAGCGGGTAGCCCAGCGCGTGCACGACGCCTGCGTTGGTGTTCGCCATCGCCACGCTCGCCAGCAGACAGCCGAAGCCCAGTTCCCGCGACACCCCGGGCTGACCGTCCACAACGGACTGAAGACTACGGGTGATCCGGCCGACCGCCCGCAGCGCGAGGCCACTGGTGACCGGTGTCCCGGCCCGGGCGAAGAACGCTTCGATCGCGTGCAGCAACGAATCCAGCGCGGTGTCCAGCACGACTTCACGCGGCGCCGTCGCGGCCAGCGCCGGGTCGAGGAGCACGGCGCTGGGCCGCAGGCCGAGGCCGCTGACCGCGTACCGGCGGCCGTGCGGACCGGCGATCACCGCGTGCGCCGTGACCTCCGCGCCACCCGGCGTGGTCGGCACGGCGAACACGGGCGGCGCGGCGCCGGTGAACTGGCCGAGCCCTTCGAACTGGGCCAGGCGCGGGCTCCCCGGCTCACCGAGCAGGCCCGCCGCCGCCTTCGCCGCGTCGATGACGCTGCCGCCGCCGACCGCGACCAGCGCGTCGTGCCTGCCGGAGCGGTACGCCTGCGCGCACCGCTCCACCACGGTCTCGCCAGGGCAGCCGTGCACTCCCCGCCAGACGACCGGCTTCCGGTTCGACGCCAGGATCAGCGCCGCCACCAGATCGGCCCAGCCCGCCTCCGACACCCCCGCGTCGGTGACCACGAGCAGCCGCCGGATCCGCTTGTCCGTCAGCACCCGCCGGAGCCCGGTGACCGGGCCGATCCGGACCGGCGGGCGAACCAGCGCGCTCACAGCCGCTCCAACGCCGAGCGAACGCCGTCGCGCACGTGCTCCGCGGAAAGGCCATACCTGGCCAGCATTTCCGGGTATTCGGCGGTGTCGGTGCAGAAGACGTCCGGCACGGCGAAGCGCAGCAGCGGCGCGGGGTGCCGGGTGAGCAGCGTGCTCGCGACCGCCGACCCCAGCCCGCCGTGGATGTTGTGGTCCTCGTAGGTGACGACCAGCCGCGCCACGCGGGCCGCGTCCACGATCGCCTTGGTGTCCAAGGGTTTCAGCGTGTGCATGTTCAGCACGCGCACGCGGAGCCCGTACTCGCCCAGCAGCCCGGCCGCCTCCAGCGCCTGCGGCACGATCTGGCAGCCGGTGGCGATGATCGCGACATCCGGCGAGCCAGTGCCCTCGGCGAGCGTGACCGCGCGGCCGAGGGTGAACTCGTAGTGCTCGCTGTACACCGGCGGCGTGTCGCCCCGGCTGAGCCGCAGGTACACCGGCCCGTCGTGGCGGAACGCGGCGACGGTGGCGCGGTACGCCTCGTACGCGTCGGCCGGCGAAACCACCACCAGGTCCGGGATCGCCCTGGTGATCGCGATGTCCTCGAGGCAGCTGTGCGACGGGCCGGCGTAGCCACCGGAGAGCCCGGTGTAGTAGCCCGCGATCTTCACGTTGCTGCCCGCGTACGCCGCGTCCAGCCGGATCTGCTCACACGCCCGCAGCACGGCGAAAGCCGCGAAGGTGTTGACGAACGGGACCTTACCCGCCATCGCCATCCCGCAGGCGACGCTGACGAGATCGGCCTCCGCGATGCCCAGCTGCAGGTAGCGCGCGGGGAACTCCTTCCCGAACGGGACCGCGGGCAGCCCGAGGTCCCCCTCGACCGAGAACACCCGCTCGTTGAGCCGCGCCAGGTCGAGCTGCGCCTGCCTGCTGGTCACCCGGCTGGACAGGCCGTGCTCGGCGTACCAGTCCGCGAGCGTCATCGCGATCCCTCCCCCGCCACCTTGGCCACGACCCTGCGGATGTCCTCAGTGGACAGTGCGACCGGGTTGAGGCCGAGGTGGAAACCGTCTTCGAGCACCTTCGCCACGAGCGGGCCGATGTGCTCCTCCCGCACGCCGAGTTCGGCGGCGCCCGGGATTCCGCACTTCTCCACCAGCTCCCGGACGGCCGCGACCGCGGACTTGGCCGCCACGTAGTCGTCCGTGCCGTGGTCGGCGACGCCCATCGCCCTGGCGACGGCGGCCAGCCGGCCGGCCAGGTAGGGCAGGTTGAACTCCATCGCCTCGGCGAGGAACAGCCCGACGCCGACCCCGTGGTGCACGTCGAACAGCGCGTTCACCGCGTGCGCGAACGCGTGGTCCGCCGCTCCCCCGCCCTTCATGGAGATCCCGGCGGCCAGGCTGCCGATGGTCATCCACTCGCGGGCCTCGAGGTCCGCGCCGTCGGCCACCGCCACCGGCAGCCAGCGCGAGATCACCGAGATCGCGTACAACGCCATCCCGTCCGTCAGCGGCTGCCGTTCGGACGAGGTGTACGCCCCGATGGCGTGCGCCAGCGCGTCGATCCCCGAGGCCGCCGTGGGGCCGGGCGGGAGCCCGGCCGTCAGCTCCGGATCGCACAGCGCGACCTGCGCCGGCACCGCGACCACGTGCATCTTGAACACCCGCGCGCTGTCGGTGATGATCGCGCCCGCGACCACCTCGCTGCCGGTGCCCGACGTGGTCGGCACCAGCACCAGCGGCGGCACCGGGCTCCCCGGGGCCCTCGCGCCGTCTTCGAACTCGCGGATGTCCGCGCCGCCGGAGGCGACGACGGTCGCGGCGCATTTCGCCACGTCCATCGAGCTGCCGCCGCCGACCCCGAGCACCCCGTCACAGCCCGCCGCGACGTACGCCTCGGCCGCGGCCGCCACCTGCTTCTCGGACGGATTGGTGGCCAGGTCGGAAAACACCGTCACCGCGACGCCTTCGTCGCGCAACGCCGACAGCACCGGCTCGCACACCCCTGCACCGAGCACCCCGGGGTCGGTCACCACGAGCGCGTGCCGGATCCCTTGTGCCTTCGCCAGTCCGCCCGCACTGGCGGCGACCCCGCGTCCATAGTGGACTTCGGGGACCAGCTGGAAGAAACTCGGTTCAGTGAGCATCGCCCACCACCGAATGCCGGGAGCCCGAGACGGCCCAGTCGATCACCGTGAGGATGTCGAACACCGGAACCGGGATCAGCGGCCGGAGTTCGGACAGCACCGCGGGCAGCATCGTGCATTCGCTGACCAGCGCGCCGATGTCGGACTCGCGGGCGAGAAACTCGGTGATCACTTCGAGCAGGTCGTCGCGCAGCCGGGCGCGCAGCTCGCCGTCCATCTCCTTGGTCTCCAGGAAGCGGTTCCACGACCGGTAGCGGCCGACCCCGGCCACGCTGACCGGGGCCTCGGAGCTGCTCCAGCCGCAGGCGGTGAAGTTCTCCTCGCCGACCGCGTCCACGAAGAAGGTGAGAATCCCGACGCGGCGGTGCGGCCCGATCATCCTGGCCACCGTGGGCACGGCGATCAGACTGGACAGCACGACCGGCACGTCGACGGCGTCCGCGACCTGCTGCTGCGCGAGCGCGAGCAGCCCGCAGTTGGCGGTGATCACGTCCACCCCGTCGTCCCGCAGTTCCCGCGCGGCGTCGAGGTAGTTCGGCAGCATCGGCGGGATGTCGGCGGGCCGGCGCGGGGTCGAGGACCCCGAGACCACCTTGCGGTGCACGGGATGCGCGAAGCTCGCGTCGCTGGCCATGCAGCCGGGCACGTCCGCCATCCGGCCCGCCAGCATGAGCACCCCGACGGCGGGTTTTTCCTGTCTGGCCATCACTTCCACCTCCGCAGAGCGGATTCGACCGCCGCGCGCACGCCGGGTACGTCGAGGCCGCACCGGGCCAGCTGGTCGGCGTACGAGCCGACGTCGTGGGCGAACGCGTCGGGCAGGCCGAGCATCCGCATCGGGACCGGGCAGCTCCCGGCGAGCACGTCGGCCACCGCGCCGCCGAGCCCGCCGATCGTCGAATGCTCCTCGACGGTCACCACGAGCCCGGTCGCTTTCGCGGACCGGACAAGGAGTTCCTCGTCGACCGGCTTGATCGTGTGCAGGTCGATCACGGTGGCGTGCACGCCGCGCGCGGCCAGCTGCCGCGCCGCTTCGAGCACCGTCGCGACCGTGGTCAACCCGGCCGCCACGAGGGTCACGTCCGCGCCTTCGGCGAGCACGTTGCCGCGGCCGATCTCGAAGGTCGCGTTCTCGTCGTAAACCTGGGGCGTCGCCTCCACCCCGAGCCGCAGGTACACCGGGCCGTCGAGCTGCGCGGCGGCCAGGGTCAGCTGGTACGCGCTGACCGCGTCGGCCGGCGCGAGCACCGTCATCCCCGGCAGCGACCGCGCCACGGCGAGGTCCTCGCCGCAGTGGTGGGTCGGGCCGGAGAACCCGGCCGCGACGCCGGTGAACGTTCCGGCGATCTTCACGTTCGTCCGGTGGTAGGCCACGTCGAGCCGGACCTGCTCGCAGGCCCGCATCAGCGCGAAACTGCCGAACGTGTTGACGAACGCGACCTTCCCGCGCAGCGCGAGCCCCGCGGCCGCGCCGATCAGGCTCGCCTCGGCGATGCCCATGTCCAGGAACCGCCCCGGATACCTTTCGGCGAACCGCAGCCCGCCGAAGTCGCCGAGGTCGCCCTCCAGCGAGAACACCCGGCCGTCGCGGTCCGCGGCGTGCAGCTGCGCGAGCCGGCAGGTGTCCACGGCGGACAGGCCGTAGCGCTCGACCCAGGCCGTGCTGCCGCACGCCGGTTCCACCACCACGGAGGTCATCTCGCCCCCTGGTCCAGCTCGCCGAGCGCCTGTTCGTACTGCGCCTCGGTGAACTTCCCGTAGTGCCACAGGTGCGTGTTCGAGGTGAACGACAGCCCGTGCCCCTTCTCCGTATGCGCGACGAGACAGGTCGGTTTCCCCGTGGCAGCGGGGACTTTGTGCAGCGCGGCGCTCAGGTCGCCCACGTCGTGACCGTCCACTTCGGTCACTTCCCAGCCGAAGCTGCGCCATTTGTCGGCGAACGGCTCCAGCCGCATGATCTCCTCGGTCGGCCCGTCCTCCTGGAACCCGTTGCGGTCCACGATCGCGACCAGGTTGTCCAGGCGATAGTGCCCCGCGGCCATCGCCGACTCCCACACCGAGCCCTCCTGGCATTCGCCGTCGCCCAGCACGACGAACACGCGGTAGTTCGCGCGGTCGTACGCCCCGGCGAGGGCGAGCCCGGTGCCGACCGGCAGGCCGTGCCCGAGCGAGCCGGTGGCCAGCTCGACCCCGGGGATGCTCCGCGACGGGTGCCCGGCGAACCGGCTGCCCGGGGTCTTGTACCCGGCCAGCTCATCGATGGGGAAGAAGCCCCGCTCGGCCAGCGCGGCGTACAGCGACGCCGAGGAATGTCCCTTGCTGTAGATGAGGAAATCCCGTTCCGGCCAGTCCGGCCGCGCCGGGTCGACCCGCAGCACGTCGTCGAACAGCAGGACGGTCAGGATCTCCACCGAAGACATCGAGCCCCCGACGTGCGCGCCAGGGCTGTGCGTCGCCAGTTCGACGATGTGCCTGCGCAGCCGGTGCGCCATCGCGATGAGATCGGTGTGGTTGGCAACGGTCGTGATACTCATGGCCCCTCTTCCGTGTTTCTGCTGGATCACCACAGCCGGTCGCCGTCCTCCCACGGCTCGGCGTAGTCGATGGTTCGCGCGTACGCGGCCAGCTCCCCCAGCCGGCCGAACACCTTCACGAAGGCGTCCTCGTACGCGGAGATCGCCGCCGGGTCCCGGAACGAAGCCGGGCACAGCCTGCTGCCGACCAGCAGCGAGCCGGAGATCACCGCGAGCGTCGAGGTGTACTCCTCCGGCCGGTATTCGACCGTCCGCGCGGTGTGCCCGCAGGTCCACGGGCAGCCCCGGCCGTAGCCGACGCGCTCGGCGAACAGGCGCTGGCCGGGCAGCGGCCGGTTCTGGTAGCCGATCACCGGGATCCCCTCGGCGGTCAGCGCCTCGCCGACCACGCGTCGGAACGGCCCCGGTGCGACGTCGAGCCCGGCCTGTGCCGGGTCGAACCGCACCCGGAAGTGGTGGTACACATGGGTTCTGCCGTCCGGGACGACCGGCGGCAGCACGCCGGGCAGCTCGCTCAGCGTCCCGGTGAGCCGGTTCGCGCCCGCCCTGGTCTCGTCGATGTAGGTGTCGAGCCGCGCCAGCTGGGAGCGGGTGAACGCGGCGAGGATGGAGCTGAACCGGTAGTTCCAGCCGAGCGTGTGCGCGTGGTAGTCGCGGTGCCCGTCCGGATCGATGGTCTCGCCGAACATCTTCACCGCGTCCGCGCGGTTGCGCAGGCCGGTATCGTTCGTCGTTAGCAGCCCGCCTTCGCCCGCGGTGGCCAGGTTCTTCCCGGCCATGATGCTGAACGCGCCGAGATCGCCGAGCGCGCCGGCCCGCACCCCGTCCACCGTGGCGCCGTGCGCCTGCGCCGCGTCCTCGATCACCACCAGCCCGTGCCGGCGCGCGATCTCGCTGACGGCGGCCATGTCGGCGGGCAAGCCGTGCAGGTGTACCGCGATGATCGCCTTGGTGCGCCGGGAGATCCGGTGCTCCACATCGGACGGATCGAGGGTGAACGTGACCGGGTCGACGTCCGCGAACACCGGGATGCCCTGGTGGTGCAGGACGCAGGTGGCGGAGGCGAGGAAGCTCAGCGCGGGCACGATCACCTCGTCGCCCGGCCCGATCCCCGCCGCCGCGACGGCCGCGTGCAGCGCCGCCGTCCCGCTGTTCACCGCGAGGCAGTGCGCGGTACCGGTGTACCCGGCCCACTCCCGTTCCAGCTCGCGCACCTGGTCGTCGTTCATCCAGCTCAGGCGCCCGGAACGGAGCGTGTCGGTGACCGCGGCGATGTCGGTTTCGGTGACCTCGGGCCAGTTCTCGTCGATCCCCTTCGGCGCCACCGGGGTGCCGCCGAACAACGCGAGCGCGCTCACCGGAGGGTTCCCGGCAGCAGCTGGAGCTCCCTGGGCACCACCTTGCCGGTCAGCACCTCGCAGCCCGTCTCGGTGACGACGACGGTCTCGCTGAACCCGACGTGCCCGTTCAGCTCCGGCACGATCAGCGACGGCACCAGGTGGAAGACCATGTTGGGCCGCAACACGGTTTCGTCGCCGGGGTGGAGGTTCATGATGTGGCTTTCGTTCCAGCCCGGCGGATAGCAGACGCCGATGGAATAGCCGGTCTCGTGCGTGAAGTCCCCGAAACCGTGGCTCACCAGGGTCTTCCGGCACGCGTCGTCCACGGCGCCGGACGTGACCCCGGCACGGATGGTGCCGATCGCTGCCTCCAGCCCGTCGACCACCGCCGCGACGCGGCCGGTGACCGCGGCGGGCGGATCGCCGATGAACGCCGCGCGCATCATCGCCGCGCTGTAGCGGCGGACGCAGCCGGAGAACTCCAGGAACACGATGTCCCCGTCGCGCAGCTCGCGGCCTTCCCAGGTGCCGTGCGGCAATCCCGAACGTTCCCCGCTGATCACGTACGGCGGGCTCCCCGGGTACTCACTGCCGTGGCGCAGCGTGCCGCCGTACACCGCGGCCGCCACCTCGTTCTCGGTCACGCCGGGGCGGGCAGTGTCCAAAGCGGACCGCATCCCGGCCATCGCCGCCCCGGCGGCGAGCCGGATGTAGTCGATCTCGGCGGGCGACTTGACCAGCCGCACCGCCTCGACCAGCCCGCTGCCGTCCACCCAGCGGGTCTGGGGCAGCGCGGCGACGAGCCGGTGGTAGGTGCGGATGGGGAAGAAGTAGCCGCTCTCCTCGATGGAGGTGACCTTCCCCCGCGCGCCGACCTCGTCGAGCGCGTCGACCGTGACCTCGATCGGATCCTGCGTGACGTCGTAGTCGGTGTAACGCTCCAGCCAGGACAGCCGCTGCACGTTGATCCGCTCCTCGCGGTACGTCAGCAGCAGCGGCTCGCCCTCGGCCGGCACCAGCAGGGTCTGGTACATGTAATAGCCGAGCGTGGTGTAGCCGGTGAGGTAGTAGATGTTCTCCGGTACGGAGATCATCGCGACGTCGATCTCCCGCGCCGCCATGCCCTCGCGCACCCGGGCCAGTCTCGTCCGGTACTCGTCGAGCGTGAACGGCAGATTTTCGTTCTCCCGCATGGATTCCCCCTCGTGGTGATGGTCAGCCGGCCGGACGGCCGAATTCGTGCAAGGTGAGCCGTGGCCCGTCCCGGCGCACGAAGGCGCCGCCGTGCCATTCCCAGACCCAGCCGGAGCGGCGCCGTCCGCCATAGGGCGCGAGCGGCAGCCTGCGCCGGTGCTCCAGCCAGGTTTCGCCGGTGAACACCTCGCCGTGCGTGCGGGCGAGTCTCGCCGCGATGTCCGTGGTGCCCCCGAAAACGGTCGCGGTGAGCCCGTAGACCGAGTCCTCCGCCAGTTCGACGGCCTCGTCCGCGGAGTCGGCCTGGACGATCGGGAGCACCGGCCCGAAGGTCTCGGCGCGCATCACGTCCATGTCGTGCCCGACGTCGACGAGCACCGCCGGTTCGATCAGCACGCGGTCCCCGACGTTGTGCGCCTTGCCGCCGTACAGCAGCTTCGCGCCGGCCTTGGTCGCCGCGTCGAGCTGGGCGAGCACCCGGCTCGCCGTCGCACGGTCCAGCGGCGCGATGTCCGTCGCCTCGTCCCAGTGCTCGCCGATCGCCAGCGCCGCGGTCAGTTCCGCGACCTGGCCCACGAACTCCGGGTAGATCTCGCGGTGCACGTAGAACCGTTCCGGCGCGGTGCACGCCTGGCCGGCGTTGTAGAGCCCGGCGGCCACCGCGGCGGCCGCGGCCTCGGGCACGGAAGCGCCGGGCAGCACCAGAAACGGGTCCTTGCCGGGGCCTTCGAACACGAACCGGGTCCCCGTCTTGCGGGCGGGTTCCTCGTAGCCCCGCGCCCAGTTGTCGTCGCCGAACGCCATCACCGCGCCGATCCCGGGGTCGGCCATCGACTCGCCGAGGAAGACAGGCCCGGCCCGGTCGCTGAACTCGACCCTGCCGGACAACGCGGGCCGCAGGAGGTCCGCGAGAATCTCCGCCCAGCGCGCGCGTCGGCCCGGAAGCCGGGCGAGCGTGCGGTTTCCGGCCAGGTAGGACGCACCTATGGTGGCCACCGGGTTGCTCAGGATCGCGTTACCGGGCAGGCACAACGCGACCTTGCCGACCGGCTCCCGCCCCTGCAGCGCGTCGAGCGCGCCGGGAAACGCGCGCAGCCGCGTGATCGCCAGCCGGATGTCCGAACGGATCACCTTGCGGCTGAACGGGAACAGCTCGACCGCGAGGTCCTCCAGCTCACCGGCGGTGTCCTCGACGACGTCAGCCAGCTTCGCCAGCTGTTCCGCGCGCTCCGCCACGGACGACCCGAACCCGTGTCCATTGTGGACTTCGCGCTTCGCCGCCATCGCGGCCGCCTTGCGCTGCAACGCACTCCGCGCGACCTTCTCCGTGGCCGTCACCGGCAGGCGATGCATGATGTGGATCTCACGTGGCCGTTTGAACGGGGCGAGTGCACGGGCACACGCCTGTTCCACCAGCCCGCGGTCCACGACGAACCGCGGCAGCGGCTCCAGGAAGACCTCGATCTCCTGGCCACCGAAGGGATCCGGGACCCCGAGCGCGACCGCCCGGCGCACCCCGGCACAGGCCTCGACCACCCGCTCGATCTCCGCCGGGTCGATGTTCTCCCCGCGCCGCCGGATCAGGTCGTCCGTCCGGCCCGCGAAGGTCAGCATCCCGGCTTC
This sequence comes from Amycolatopsis acidicola, assembly GCF_007713735.2. Taxonomy (GTDB): domain Bacteria; phylum Actinomycetota; class Actinomycetes; order Mycobacteriales; family Pseudonocardiaceae; genus Amycolatopsis_E; species Amycolatopsis_E acidicola. The sequence continues at coordinate 40,081 of NZ_VMNW02000028.1, forward strand.
GTCGCGCCGCACCAGGTCGCCGGTGGCGAACCAGTGGCCGGTGAAGGCCTGCCTCGTCGCGGCCGGGGCGCGGAAGTAACCCGACATCATCGCCGGGTTGCGGCGTACCAGCAGCCGTCCGGTGCCCGGCCCGTGGACGGTGGCGCCGACGGCGTCGATCAGCCTGATCCGGACGTGGTCGAGCGGTTCGCCGAGCGTGCCGGGATTCGGCGCGTCCCAGCGCCCGCACAGCAGGGTGTTCGTCTCGGACAGCCCGAAGCCTTCCACGACGGGAACGCCGTAGCGCGCGGTGAAAAGGCGTGCGGTCTCCGCGGGCGCTCCGCCTCCATAGACAACGCGCAGCGTTGTCGAGAGGTCGTCCGGGTCGGCGGGCCGCGCACACAGCACGGCGAGCATCTCGCCGAGGTGGCGGAACACCGTCGCCCGGTACTTCCGCACCTCCGGCCAGAACCGGCTGCCGCTGAACCTGGGCCGCAGCACCACGTGCGCGCCACGGTGGGCGGCCGACGCGAGCAACGACAGCCCTGCCATATGGTGCAACGGAAGGACGTGCAGGACGACGTCCTCGTGGCTGATCCCGAGCCGCTCGCAGAACTCCTCGACCGGCAGCACGAAACTCAGCTGGCTGAGCACGCAGCCCTTCGGCTTCCCGGTCGAGCCCGAGGTGAACAGCACGACCAGCGGGCTCTGCGCCGACACCGGGCCGTCCGGCGGATCGCCACCGCCGGACAGCTCACTGACCACCCGGAAAGGCCCGAGCGTGTCCGCGAGTTCCTTGCGGTGCGGCGGAACCAGCACCAGCGACGGCGCCGCGGTGGTCACCAGCGCGCGCAGTTCCTTGTCGGTCAGGCGTTCGTCCAGCGGCACCAGCACCGCGCCGAGCCGCGCGCAGGCGAACCACAGGAACGCCAGCTCCGGCCCGTTCGGCAGCACCACGGCGACACGGTCGCCGAAACCCACCCGGTGCCGGGCCAGCGCGGCGGCCACCTCGGTGACGTGCTCCAGCGCGGCGCGGTAGGTGACTGTCTCGTCCTGGCCGTCCGGGCGCGTCCAGGTCAGGAACGGCCGTTCGGGATGACGCCCGGCGGTGCGGCGCAGGACGTCGATGACGGTCAGCACGCCGTTCTCCGCTGCAGCACGTACGCGGGATGCGGGCCGGTGCGGCGGAAGTCCACCGCCACGTAGCCGCGCGCGAAGTACTCGGTGAACACCGCGCGGATCTCCGCCCGCCAGGCCCGTGCCGCGCCGAGGTCGGCGTGCTTGATCGCGCCGAGGTCACCGGGTACCGCGACCAGCACGCGCGGCGTCTCCCGGTCCAGGTGCACGGATCGGTTGCAGGGCAAGCCGTTCCGCTCGATCACGCGGTTCGCGGGTGACTCGCTGAGCGAGCCCGGCGCGGTGTTCCGCGGTTCCGGCCACGGGCTGCGGCGCAGCCACCATTCGGCCAGCAGCCGGTCGGTGTCGAGGCCGGCGTTGAGCCCACTGCCGGTGCCGTAGACGTTCACCCGGTAGTCGCGCGCGATCGCGCCGAGCCTGCGCACGTTGAGCGCCGCGTTCCCGGCCAGCAGCGGGTCGAAGGTCCAGGTGATGAGCTCGATCCCGGCGTCGAGCGCCGCCCGGCGCTGCGCCAGCTTCAGGCGCCTGCCGATGCCGTGCGAGCGGTACAGCGGATGCACGCACAACAGCACGGAGCACTGTTTCAGCGCGCCGCCCTGGCTGATCCCCGGAAACGAGTAGACGAACCCCGCGAGCTCCCCGCCGCCGTCGAACGCACCGAGGACGATCCCGCCGTTCTCCTGCGCGGTCAGCAGCTCCAGCAGCGGGATGCCGACGATGTCACTGGTCCCCCAGACCAGGTCCTGCAGACGCTCACACTGGCGGTATTCGTCCGTTCCCCACACCCGCCGGACGGTGACCGCCGGACTCGGTGCCACCGCGGGCGCCTGGGCAGCCCGCATCAAGATCCCGGCCATGTTCCCCCCTCGCAACCGGCCTCCGTTGCCAGTTGTACGGGCGAGGGGCGCCCCCGGATCAGAAATCACCCGGAGTTATTAATCCGACCGGAAGCAGGCGGAAACCAACCGCAGCGGAGTTGCTCGGAGAAACCCATTTCCGCCGTGGCTGTAGTCGGATTAGTAACCAACAGCTCGGTATGTGCTGACTTTTCCGCCGCGGTTCCGGGCAGGAGCCAACAGCGCCTGAGGTGTCCTCAGTGGACGGTCAGGCCACGCGCGCCGCCGGGGGCAGCAGCGCTTCGTCCGCGGCGGGCCAGCCGAACGGATCCGGCCCCAGAGCGGCGAGTTCGGCGACCTGCTGCGCGCACCACGGCGAGACCGTCCGCCCGCCGGCGCCCACCTCGGCCACCAGCTCGTCCCACACCGCCCACTCGTAACCGTCCACTTCGGACGGCTCTGGCCGGGGGTCACCGTCCGTGACCGCGCGGAACACCGGGCACATCTCGTTCTCCACGATGCCGTTCTCCATCACCGCGCGGTAGCGGAACGCGGGCAGCACCAGCGTGATCTCCTCGGCGTCCACGCCCAGCTCCTGCGGGACCCGCCGACGCACGGCGTCGGCGAGTTTCTCGCCCGGCGCGGGGTGGCCGCAGCAGCTGTTGGTGCGCACGCCCGGCCACGTCGGCTTCGTCCGCGCGCGGGTGGTGAGCAGGAGCCTGCCCCGGCCGTCGAACAGGTAGCACGAGAACGCGAGATGCAGCGGGGTGTCGCGGTGGTGCACCGCCGCCTTGTCCATGGTGCCCCTGGCCTGCCCGTCCTCGGTCAGCAGTACGACCTGTTCCATGCTTCTCCGTTCCCGCGCGAGGGCTTGCGTGTCCTGCCGGTCACCCACTGTATGGGCTGGTGCCGCGCGAGAACATCCCCACAAGGTTCAGCTGTTCACCGACGCCGAATCGAGCAGCCAGGCGAACTTCTCCTTCGCGGCGGCGCGACGGGCCGGGACGTGCTCCGATGGCACCTCACGCCGCTCGTACCCCCGCAGGACGCGGCGGGCGACTGTGACCTTGTGCACCTCGTCCGGGCCGTCGTAGATGCGCGCCGCCCTGGCCTGCCGGTACATCGACTCCAGCGGCAGGTCGGTGGTGTAGCCGAGCGAGCCGTGCGCCTGGATCGCGCGGTCGATGACGTTGTAGAGCACCGAAGCCCCGTAGAACTTGATCATCGCGATGTCGGTGAGCGCGGCCGCCGTGCCGCCGGTGTCCATCTTCCACGTTGCCTGCAGGGTCATCAGCCGCGCCGCGGTCATCTCGGCCGCCGAGGTCGCGATCCAGTCCTGCACCATCTGCTTCTCGGCCAGGAAGGAGCCGTGGGTGTACCGCGAAAGGGCACGTTCGCACAGCATGTCGAACGCGCGCTGGGACTGGCCGAGCCAGCGCATGCAGTGGTGGATCCGGCCGGGGCCGAGCCGCTGCTGCGCGAGCACGAACCCGTCGCCCTCGTCGCCGATGCGGTTCTCCACCGGCACCCGCACGTCGCGGTAGATGATCTCGGCGTGGCCACCGGGGCGTCCACTGTGCTCGTCCGGTTCGGCCATCGTCGGCACGTCGCGGAGGATGTCGACGCCCTCGGTGCCCGCCGGCACGACGAACATGGTGGCCCGCCGCCGGGGCGGGGCGTCCGGGTCGGTCACCGCCATCACGATGAGGAAGTCGGCGACCGAACCGTGGGAGGTGAACCACTTGTGGCCGTTGAGGACGTACTCGTCGCCGGAGCGCACCGCGCGCGTGGTCAGCAGCGTGGGGTCCGCGCCCGCGCCGGGCTCGGTCATCGAGAACGCGCTGCGCAGGCGGCCGTCCAGCAGCGGTTCCAGCCACTTCTGCTTCTGCTCGTCGTCGGCGCCGACGGCGAGCAGTTCGGCGTTGCCCGAGTCGGGCGCGTTGTTGCCGAAGATCGCGGGCGCGTAGGCGCAACGGCCGAGGATCTCGTGCATCAGCCCGAGCTTCACCTGCCCGAACCCGCGGCCGCCGAGCGACGGCGGCAGATGCGCGGCCCACAGCCCGCGCGCCTTCACCTCCTCCTTCAACGGCGCGGTGGCGCGCGCGAAGGCGTCCGCGTCGAGGTCGAGGGTTTCGAGCGGGATGATCTCGTCGCGGACGAACCCGCGCATCCAGGCGAGCTTCTCCTCGAACTCCGGTTCGGTGGAAAAGTCCCAGGCCATGGTGTTTTCTCCCGTCAGTTGGCGAGGTCCCGCAGGGCGGCTTCGCAGAGGCGGACACCGTCGTCGGCGCGTTCTTCGAGTGAGAATCCGTCGTCCGCCATGTGCCCGGCCTCGTAGCGCGCCCGCACGCCCACGCCGATGCACGCGGATCGCCATCGCGCGAAGGCGATCCAGTACGGCAGGTCGGCGAGGTCGAGCCCCGACCGGTCGGCGTAGCGCGCCACGATCTCGGCCCGCGACGGAAAGCCGGGCGCCGTGCTCGGCCCCGGCGTGACCGGTGGGGTCTCCTCCCCCGGGTCCTGCCAGCTCGCCGCCAGCCAGCCGAGGTCCGCGAGCGGATCGCCCGACGTGGCCAGCTCCCAGTCGAACACCGCGCGCACGGTGCCGTCCGGACCGAAGCTGAGGTTGCCGGGCCGGTAGTCGCCGTGCACGATTCCGTTGCGCTGCTTCGGGATTCGTTCGGCCAGCCGGTCGTGCACCTCGTCCAGCAGCGCCAGCTCCGGTGCGCCGGTGGCGTGCACCTGCGCGTGCCAGCGCCGCAGCTGCCGCTCGACGTACCCGGTGCGGCGCACGAGATCGCCGAGACCCAGCGCCACCGGATCCAGCGCGTGCAGTTCCGCCAGCACGTCGACGAGGTGCTCGCCGGCGCGGGCGCGAGCCTCCTCCGGAAAGCGGTTTCCGGCTTCGGCATCGGCCAGGACCTCGCCCTCGACGAGGCCCATCACGGAGAACTCGGCGCCGGTGACTTCGGTGTCGGTGCAGTACGCGAGCGGCGGCGCGACGGGGACCGCCGTGCCCGCGAGCGCCGAGATGAAGCTCCACTCGCGCCCCATGTCGTGCGCCGTGCTGAGCACGCCCCCGGTCGGCGGGCGGCGCAACGCTCGGGCCGTACCGGCGCCGTCGGTGACCCGGTACGTGAGGTTCGACCGGCCACCGGAGATCAGCTCGAACGCGGCGGGCTCGACGAAGCCTTCGACATGGTCGCCGAGCCACCGGCTCACCCGCTGCCCGTCGATGCCCGCGGGTTCATCGTCCGACATAGTGGGGCTCCCGCTTCTCCAAGAACGACCGCACACCCTCGCGGTGATCCTCCGTGGTGAACAACTCCCCCAGCGTCGTGCTCACCCACGCCCCGAGGTCACGCCACTCCGGATCGAGCGCGCGCCGGAGCCCGCGTTTGAGCGCGGCGACGGCCAGCGGCGGGTTCGCCGCGATCCGCCCGGCCAGTTCCAGCGCGGCGGGCATCAGGTGATCATCGGGGACGACGCGGCTCACCAGCCCGATCCGCTCAGCCCGTCCGGCATCGATGACGTCCCCGGTGAACAACAGCTCGGCGGCGGTCTCCCGGCCCACGAGTTGCGCGAGCCGGGCGATCCCCGCGACGTCACTGCACAGCCCGCGTTTGACGAACAGCTCCCCGAACCGGGCCGAGGCCGCCGCGACCCGGAGATCGGCCATCAGCGCCAGCTCCATACCCCATCCGACCGCCGGCCCGTTCACCGCCGCGATCACCGGGACATCGGTGTGCAGCAAGGCATCCGCGGCCGGGGTGAGCCGGGGCGGTGGTGGCGGCGCCTCGCCGGTCATCAGCTCGCGGACGTCGTCGCCCGAGCAGAACGACCGTCCGGCGCCGGTGATCACCAGCACGCGGGCCGTGGTGCCGTGGACCAGCTCGGTCAGTTCGTCATAAGTCTTGCGCCGCAAGGCATTGTGCACGTCGGGACGGTTGAGCGTGAGCACTCCGACGTGCTCGCTCTCGGCGTAGCCGATGTCCTGACCGGGACTCACCGCGCCTCCACTTCCGCCGCCAGCACGGGCCGCAGGTCGCGTTTCAGGACCTTGCCGCTCGGCGTGCGCGGCAGCGGCTCCGACCGGATCAGGACGTGCGCGGGCACCTTGAAGGCCGCCAGCCCCGCCGCCACATGCCGCCGGATCTCCTCCGCCGTCACGCTCATTCCCTCGCGCGGCACGACGACCGCGACGGCCTCCTCACCCAGCGTCGGATGCGGCACGCCGACCACCGTCACGTCCTCGACCGCCGGATGCCGGAACAGCACGGCCTCCACCTCGGCGCAGTAGATGTTCTCCCCGCCGCGGATGATCACGTCCTTCATCCGGTCCACGACGAACACCCAGCCCTCGCTGACGCGCCCGAGGTCCCCGGTGTGGAACCAGCCATCGGTGAACGCCGCCGCCGTCGCCTCCGGGTTTTTCCAGTACCCGCGCACGATGTTCGGGCCGCGGAACCACAGTTCGCCGATCTCGCCCTCGCCGACGTCCTCACCGGTCCCCGGATCCACCACGCGCACCTCGGTTCCCGGCTGGCAGCGCCCGACGCTGTCCGGCCGCGCCACGTAGTCCGAGCCGACGTTCGCCACGACCGCCGACGTGGTCTCGGTGAGGCCGTAACCGTTGCTGGGCGCGACAAGCGCGTCGAAGACCTGGTCGACCCCGCCCACGAGATCGGGCGGCACCGGCGCGCCGCCCATGGAGATCCCGGCCAGCGTCCCCAGCCCGTCGGTGTCCTCCGCCGCGTCGTCGAGCAGGGAGCGGATCACCGTCGGCACCCCGGACACCGCGGTGAGCCGTTCGCGCCGGACCAGCGCGCGGGCCTCGTCGCGATCCCATTTGTACTGGGTGACGAGCTTGCCGCCCACCATCGCGGTGTAGCCGATGCTGGTGATCCCGGCGATGTGGAACAACGGGAACGTGCACAGCCCGCCGGGCTGCGGCGCGGCCGGATCCGGGACCACCGGCTCGCCGCCGTTGGCCATCGCGCCGCTGACGAACGCGGACAACGCGGTGTTGAAGAGATTCGTGCAGTGGTTGCGATGGGTGCCGATCGCTCCCTTGGGCTGTCCCGTCGTGCCGGAGGTGTAGAGGATGGTCGCGTCGTCGTCCGGCTCCACGTCGGCGTCCGGCGGCTCCGCGGCGGGGTCGAGCGACGCGAGCAGCTCGTCCCAGCCGCGCCCGGTCGTCCCGGTCCCGCGCACTTCGACGAGCGGCGGGTTGCCGAGGCTGTCGAGGTGCGGCGCCAGCAACGCGGCGCGTTCCCCGTCGACGATCACGAGTCTCGCGCCCGCGTCCTCGATGGCGTACCGCAGCTCCGGCGCGGTCCACCACGCGTTGAGCGGCACCAGCACGATCCCGAGCAGCTGCGTGGCCCAGAACACGGGTGTCCACTCGGGATAGTTGCGCATCGAAACCGCCACCCGGTCCCCTTTGCGCAGCCCGTATTCCTCGCGCAGGCAGCGCGCCAGGCCCGCGATGATCCGCGCCTGCTCGGCGTACGTCCAGCGTTCGTCGCGGAAGACGAGGAACGGCCGTTCGCCGAACGCGCCGAGAGAAAGCGCTATCTCGCGCAACGTCTGCGGCCCCGCCGTGAACACGCGCATCGGGATGCCGCGGACCTCGCGTTCGCCGATCTCGAACGGCTGTCCCGGCGCGGTGAACCGTTCCGTGAGCGCCGCGCGGCTGAGGGTGTCCGTCATCGCCTCCTCCTCACGCCGTGTACGCCAGATCGAGGCCCGGGCAGGGCCATTCCGTGCGGTACAAGCGACCCCGGCCGGACGACGTGATGTACGCCGTGTTCGAGCCCGGGGCGAAACAGATGTTGGTCACGAACGGATCCGGCTCGGGCACCGGCACCTGCCGCAGGAGCGTGCCGTCCGGGGCCAGCACGCTGATCGCGCCGGTGATCAGCGTCGCGACGCACACGTTGCCTTCGCCGTCGACTCCCAGCGAGTCGAGCGGCTGGTAGCCCGGGAACCCGTGCAGCAGCGTCGCGCCGCCGGGCCCGAACGTCGCGCCCGCGCGCACCCGGCCGGGCGCCTCGATCTCCCAGGACCACACGCGCCCCGGTCCGGTTTCGGCCACGTAGAGCCGGGAACCGTCCGGGCTGAGGCCGACGCCGTTCGGCTGGGTCAGCGGGTGGACCACTTCGCGAATGGACGAACCGTCGGCGGCCGCGTAGTAGAGCGCGCCCGTGTCGTGGTCACGCTCGCGGCCCTTCCCCAGATCGGTGAACCAGAACCCGCCGTCGGTGTCGAACACGAGGTCGTTCGGGCCGCGCAGCGGGCGGCCGTCGCATTCGGTGTAGAGATCGGTGACCGAACCGTCGCCGTCCACGCGCTGGATGCGGCCGCCGAGGTAGTCCGCCGGCTGGTGCCCCGGCGCGGTGATCCCGTCCGCCTCCTGCCATTCGAACCCGCCGTTGTTGCACACGTACACGGCGCCGTCCGGCCCGATCGCGGCGCCGTTCGGGCCGCCGCCCACTTCGGCGACCACCGAGATTTCGCCGCCGGGGCGCACCTTCGCCAGCGTGCCGCGCCGGATCTCCACGACGAGCACGGAACCGTCGCGCAGGGCGACCGGTCCTTCGGGGAACTGCAGCCCGCCTGCCACCTCGTCGAGCGGCGGGGCGGTGGGGTCGGCACTGACCATGATCCTGCCTTTCCTGCGAGGGTGTTCGCCGTCAGGTGTCTTCGGACAGATAACGCGGGTTGGCGACGGCGAGCCGGTCGGTCACCGCCGCCCGCACGACTTCGAGCAGCGCCGGGTCCTCCGCGTCGACGGCGCCGGACCGGATCGCGGCGGCGAGCCCGGCCTGATCGACCTGCCCCAGCGTGGCGAGCCGTTCGCGGTGCCGCTGCTCTTGTTCAGGGCCGAGCCGCAGCTCGCGTTCGACGCCGTCGAGCGTGTTCGCCGCGACCCGGGCGAGAAAGTTCAGCCTCCCTTCGGTCCCGGCCATCACGTCTTCGCGGAGGAACGCCGCCACCGCCGCGACCAGTTCGGCTGTGGTGGGCCGCCCGTGCAGATCCGAGCCCGGCGCGCACGGGCCGGGCTCGCGTTTTTCCGCCGGCAGCCCGAGTTCGAGGAGGAGGTCGTGCTCCTGCTCGCACACTCGCCTGCCGACCGCCGCCAGCTCCACCGAAGGCGTCTCGCCGGACAGATGCCGCTCGGCCATCGCCCGGCAGCCCACGGTCCACCGCGTGGTGCCGTAGAGCTGCCACCAGCGCACGGCTTCCGCATCCGGGCGCTCACCCGCGACCTCCGCGTAGCCGTCAAGAAGTTCTTCGACGGTGCCGAAACCGCCTGCGGGCAGCGGCGAGCCGAACCGCCAGCACTTCACGCACAGCCAGCCGAGATCCTCCCGCGGGTCCCCGGCGTGGACCGACTCCCAGTCGAGCACCGCGCGCAGGCCCGAGGGCGCGACGATCAGGTTTCCGGTGCGGAAATCCCCGTGCACCACCGTTTCCGGCACTTCGGGCGGCCGGTGCAGCGCCAGCCAGCGGAGTCCGATCTCGACGGTCGGCAACGGTTCGCCGAGCGCGTCATAGTTCTCGCGCAGCGTTTCCAGCGGGTCGTAAGTGGACAGTCCGGGCACCTCGCGCACCGGGATGGCGTGGATCCTGGCGAGCGTGCGCCCCAGTTCCGCGGCCAGGCCCTTTCTCACCGGCGCGTACTGCTCGTCCCGCAACAGCCGCCGCGCGATGGTCTCGCCGTCGACGTGCTCGGTGATCAGGTACGGCGAGCCGACGACCGCCGGGTCCGTGTCCGCGTCGACCAGCCGCGGTACGGCCACCCCGGCGCGCCCGGCCGCGGCGATCGCCTTCGCCTCCAACGCCATCCCCTCGGGACGCCCGGCACCCGGCGGATCACGGCGCAGCACCAGGCGCCGTTCGTCCCCCGCCGACCGGGCCGTGAAGGACCACGTCTCCCGGCTCGCCCCACCCGTGAGCCGGTGCAGGTTCGCCACCTCGACGGGTTTTCCGGACACCCCGGTCAGCCGGGCCGAGAGCCGCGCGTCGAGCCCGGTCATCGCCCGGACTCCTTGTGGCGCCGGGAAACTAGGGCGCGCCGACCATGTCCAGCGCCAGGCGCTGGTACCGCTCGACGATCTGCTCCCTGCTCACGCGGGACCGCGGAGAGAACCAGCTCGCGACCCCCGTGCACATCACGACGATCGCCCGCGACGCCTCCAGCGGCAGCGAGGTGGTGAACACGCCCTGCTCCACCCCACGCCGCACGACCTGGTCGAACATCCGCTGCTGCTGCCGCCGTTTCGCCAGATGCCTGCCGCGCACCGGCTCCTCCAGCGCCCGCACCTCGCTCGTGCCCAGCAGCGTGCCGCGCTGGTCCTGCAGGTGGAACAGGATCTGCACCGACACCAGCGCCGACAGCTGGTCCACCGGGTCCTCGCCCGCTCCCGCGAGCGCGGTGCGGGTGCTCAGGAGGAGCTGCTTGATGCCCCGCTCCATGATCGTGGCGAGCACGTCCTGTTTCGACTCGAAATGGTGGTACAGCGCCGAAGCGCTGAACCCGGCCTCCTCGGCGATGTCCCGCACCGACGTGCCGTGGTAGCCGTGCTCGGCCATCACCGCTATCGCGGCGCGCAGGATCGTCTCCTCGCCCGGCGAGGCGGCCTCCTCCGCCCGCCGTCCGGCACCTTCCGCCAAGTCCACGCCACCTCCGCCTGGGTCCAGTGTGGACAGAGGAGGACCCTGCCACCGGGGCACGCCACGATACACCCCGGTCCGGCGGATCTTCACCCATCGTGCTCCTCCCCTGATCGGCCGTTCAGTCGCCGAGGCGCCGCTTGCGCGGGCCGGCGAACCCGAACAGGTAGCCGGCGACCTTGCGCATCTGCACCTCCTCCGCGCCCTCGGTGATCCGGTAGCGGCGGTGGTGGCGGTAGATGTGCTCGAACGGCTTGTGCCGGGTGTAGCCGATCCCGCCGTGCACCTGGATCGCGCGGTCGGCGGCGTCGCACACCAGCCGGTTCGCCCGGTAGTTGCACATCGAGACCTTGTCGCTGATCTCCAGGTGCGGCACCCGGTCCAGCTCCCACGCGGTCTTGCGGACCAGCCAGCGCACCATCTCCGCCTCGGTCTGCAGCTCCACCAGCGGCCACTGGATCGCCTGCCGGGTGGCCAGCGGCTGCCCGAAGGTCTTGCGCTGCCTGGCGAATTCGACGCTCTGGTCGATGCAGTACTGCGCCGCGCCGACCCCGGACGCGGCCTGGCGGATCCGGTTCTCGTGCACGAAGGTCTGCGCCACCGCGAGCCCCTCGCCCACTTCACCGAACACGGTGGACCCGGGCACGCGCACGTCGCGCAGCGTGACCTCCGCGTGGTCGGTGGGCATGTTGAAGGTCCACCAGTGGAAGTCGACGGAGAACCCGGGCGTGTCGGTGGGCGTGATGAACGCCGTGATCCCGTGCGCGTCGCCCGGCTCGCCCGAGGTGCGGGCGAACACGACGTCGTGCGTGGCCGAATGCATCCCGGAGTTGAACCGCTTGGCGCCGTTGAGGATCCAGTCCCCGCCGTCGCGGACCGCGGTGGTCTCCATCCACGTCGCGTCGCTGCCGTGCTCCGGCTCGGTCAGCCCGAACCCGATCCGCTTGGTGTGCGTGAGCATCGGTTCGAGGAACTCCTCGCGCTGCCCGGGCGTCCCGTACTCGAGCATCATGTGCACGAACGGGAAATTCCCGACCACCGAGGATTCGTTCTGCAGGTCGTTGTGCAAACCGAGGCCCTTCGCGGCCAGGTGCTCGCGGATGACGGCCATGTCGAGGTTTCCGCCGTCCGAGCCGCCGACCTCCTTCGGCAGCCCGTAGCGCAGCCAGCCCGCCGCGTCGGCGCGCCGGAACATCTCGCCCAGCAGCTCTTCCCACTCGCGCCTCGGCACGCCACCGTTTTCGAAGTCGGTGCGCGCGTATTCCCGGCGGTGGTCGAAGAACCGCTCGTTGTCGTCCTGCTGCTGCAGCGGGACGATCTCGCGCTCGATGAACTCGTCCAGAGCGGCGAGCCGGGCGGTCAGCTCGGCGGGAAGTCCGAAATCCACGACGCCTCCTTAACGATCGTTCAGCTAGGATGACATCCCGGGTGGCGCAAAGGGAAGAGGCCGTGGACGGCGGAAGGATGCGCTCATGGGCGAGCAGCGGGTGAGTCTCACGATCGAGGACGGGGTGGCCGACGTGCGGCTGTCCCGGCCGGAAAAGCGCAACGCGCTCGATCCGGGCATGTTCGCGGGCCTGATCGAGACGGGCGAGCGGCTCAAGAACGAGCCCGGCGTGCGCGCCGTCGTCCTTTCCGGTGAAGGGCCGGATTTCTGCGCGGGCCTGGACTTCGGCTCGTTCCGCGCGATCGCCTCGAACGAAACACGCCCGGCGCTGGAGCCGGACCAGGTCGCCGAAGGTCCCGCGAAGGCGACGGGCCAGCGCGCGGCGTACGTGTGGGCTGAGATCCCGGCGCCGGTCATCGCCGCCATCCGGGGCCACGCGCTCGGCGGCGGGCTGCAGGTGGCGCTGGGTGCCGACATCCGGATCGTCACGCCGGACGCGCGGCTGTCGGTGCTGGAGGTCAAGTGGGGGCTGATCCCGGACATGACCGGCACGCAGCTGCTGCCCGAGCTCGTCGGCCGGGACGTGGCGAAGGAGCTGACGTTCACCGGCCGGGTGATCAGCGGCGACGAGGCGGTCGCGCTCGGCCTCGCCACCAGGGCGGACGCCGATCCCGTCGCCGCGGCCCTGGCGCTGGCGAGGGAGATCGCGGGGAAGAACCCGCACACCGTCCGCGCGGCGAAGCGGCTGCTGGACCTGGCGGGGCGGGTGGAGCTGGCCGAGGGGTTCGCGGCGGAGCAGACGGAGGTCAAGGCGCTCATCGGCAGCCCGAACCAGGTCGAAGCGGTCACCGCGTCGTTCGAAAAGCGGACCCCCGTGTTCGAGGACTAGCGTTCGCCCGGCCGGCGCGGCGCGCTTGAAGTACCAGTTCAGCCCCGTAGCAACGTTTCCGGCCGCTCCAGCTGGCTCACCGTCTACGGCTGAGGTCAGTCCATCAGGGAGTGAGCTCGAAGGGTTCCGGTTCGTGTCCCGTCCAGATCCGGCGCGAGGCTTCCTCCGGATAGGGCAAGGTCTTCGATTCGGCATCGAGCACTCGCGTGAGCCGCTGCCCGGCCCCGTAGGCGGGCCATCCCGGATCGCCGGTCGTGGCGAAGCGAACCCACGCTCGTTGCAGTTCCCGGGACACCGCCAGCACTTCCGCCGACGGCACGTCACCGAAGAGCTGACGGCCGGCCGGCGTGCCCAGTGTGCCGAACGCCAAGGGGACGTCGAGGCTGTGGCAGGCGCGCAGGACTTCGCCGGCCGTCAGCCGCAGCTCGAACAGGTACGACGTGCCGCCCGCCGCTTCATTCGCTTCGGCCAGTTTCAGTGACGGCATCCGGAAGAGCGCGTCGGAGTACACCAGTTCGACCAGCTCTTCGGGCGTCGCTTCGGGATACGCGGCACGGTAGGCGCCGGGGCTCGGAGCGAAGAACTCCAGCGCCGTTCGAGCGTCGTCCTCGGTGAACGTGCCCAGCCTCCCCATCATGACGCTGAACAGCCGGAACTCGTCCCGCGTGTGGCCGACGAGGAGTTCGGTCCCCTCGGCCGCCTGGCCGCAAAGCGCTCTCCACGGCGTTTCCTCGCCGTCGATGACAGGGCACACGGGGACACCGGCCTGCGCGAGCCTGCCCCACCGGCCGGGAACCTCCGCGCTCAAGGCCGTGAGCTCGGTGGCCAGGCGCGCGGGGTCTATGCCGGACAGGGCTTCGACATCGGGCGTCACGCCGACCCGGCCCGCGAGCGCCGCGGCGACTTCTTCCGCCAGCGCGCGAGTGCACAGGTACCCCGGCACCGAGTGCGCGATGGCCCGGCGGAACAACCTGCGCTTCCTCGTCAGCAGGGCCGCGATCGACCCCGCGCCCGCCGACTGTCCGGCGACCGTGACCTGGTCGGGATCTCCGCCGAATACGGCGATGTTGCGCTGCACCCACTCCAGAGCCGAGACCTGGTCCAGGAACCCGCGATTCGCCGGGGCGCCTTCGATGAGCGCGAAGCCCTCGGCGGCTACGCGGTAGTTGACGCTGACCACGACGAGGCCCGCGCTGGTCAGGGCGGCCGGGTCGTACATGGGATCGCTGGAGGTGCCGGCGATGTAGGCCCCGCCGTGGATCCACACCAGCACGGGCAGCCCGGCCGACCCCACGGCCGGAGTGCTGACGTTGAGGGTGAGCCAGTCATCCCCGGCCGAGACCTCGGCGGTCGGCCCCGCCTGCGGGACCACGGGGCCGAACCCGGTCGCCTGCCTCGCGCCCTCCCATCCCTCGACCGGGGTGGGCGCCTGGAAACGCAGCGGCCCGACCGGTGGCCGCGCGTAGGAGATGCCGCGGAACACCGCGCGCTCCCCGTGCCAGCGCCCTTCGACGAGCCCCTCCGCGGTGCGTGCTTTCGGATGTCCTCCCATGCTTCCCCTTTTTACCGGTCACTTGTAATATGTCAACCGTATGAGAACAAGGGAAGGCCGGGATGCCCAAACAGGTGGATCACCGCGAACGCCGTGAAGCGATCGCCCGGGCGCTGTGGCGCGTGGTGGAACAACGCGGCATGGCGCACGCGAGCGTCCGCGAAGTCGCCGAGGAGGCGGGCATCTCGCACGGCGCGGTGCAACACTACTTCGCCACGCGCGCGGAGATGCTGGTGTTCGCGATGGACTTCGCGTCGGAACAGACGTCACAGCGGGTGGCCGCGAGCGTCGGGAAACTCGGCGACCCGCCGCATCCTCGTGACATGCTCCGGGCGATGCTGGTGGAGATGCTCCCGCTGCACGACGACGCCCGCGCGACGAGCCGGATGAGCGCCGCCTACGTCCTGGAAGCCTTGCACGACGCGAACATCCACACGCGAGCGCGCGACGGGCTGAAGCACGGCCGCGATCTCGTCAAGCGGATCGTCCGCCAGGCGATCAAGGAGGGTCACGTCAGCGCGGACCGCGACCCGGTGACGGAGACCACGCTGCTCCTGGCACTCACCGGCCTGACCCCGCTCCTCGAGCTCACCGTGATCTCACCCCGGGAGGCACTGGCCGCGATCGATCAGCACCTCGATCGGCTGTTCAGCCGAAGCGTCAGCGCACCGACACCAGCAGCGCCTCCGGCCCGCGGACGTTGATCCGGCCATTCCACCGCACCTCATCCACCACGACGTCCGGAAAGCGCCGCACGAAGCGGGGAAACACCGTCCGCGCCTCCAGGCGGGCGAGCACCGCGCCGAGGCAGTGGTGCACGCCCGCCCCGAACGACAGGTTCTGGTGGGCGTCCGGCCGTTCGAGACGGAGCTGGTCCGCGTCCGCGCCCCAGAAGTCCGGGTCCCGGTTCGCCGCGGCGAGGCAGCCGACCACGTGACTCCCGGCCGGGATCTCGATTCCGTGCAGCACCAGCGGTTCCCGGGTGATCCTCCGCATCAGGTGCACCGAAGTCTCGTACCGGATCAGCTCCTCCACGGCCACGCCCGCGAGCTCCGGGCGCTGCCGCAGCAGTTCCGCCTGCCCGGGATTCCTTGCCAGCGCGAGGATTCCGTTCGCGAGGAAGTTCACTGTCGTCTCGTGGCCCGCGATGTAGAGGAACATGACCTGCGCGACCAGCTCCTCTTCGGTCAGCGCGTCGTCCTCGTGCCGGGCCTCGATCAGGCCGGTGATCAGGTCTTCGCCGGGGTGCCGCCGCTTGTGGCCGATCAGGTCGCGGGTGATCTCGGTCAGTTCACTGTCGGCCGCGCGGATTTCGGCGAGCAGCGCGGGCGAGGACAGCGGTTCGAGGAAGCGGACGAGCGTGCCGGTCAGCTCGCGGAGCCGGGCGTGCGCCACCGCGGGCACGCCCAGCAGCTCCGAGATCATCGTGAACGGAATCGGGAAAGCCAGCTCCGGCACCAGATCGACGCGCCCGGTGCAGGCGATTCGCTCGAGCGCCTCGTCGACGAGCGTTTCGAGCCGCGGCTGCAACCCCTCGACCGCCCGGCGCGTGAAAGCCTGCGAGACGAGACGGCGGAGCCGGGTGTGGTCCGGCGGGTCCTGGTCCACCATGGACAGTCCGCGCATCGGCCGGTTTTCCTTCAGCGGCACGCCGGAATCGCGTTTCCACTCGGGCACGTGCGTCAGATACCTGTCGTCGACGGAATGCGCCGCGCGCTGGAACAGCGCCACGTCCTCGTAGCGCGACAACAACCAGAAACCGAGCGGATGGTGGTACGCGGGCGCCTTCTCGCGGAGTTCCGCGTAGTGCGGGTACGGATCCTCGGCGAACCCGTCGGCAAAGGGGTCGAACACGTAGCCGGTCGTGGTCACCGGGACTCCTCCGGTCGCTCCAGGAAAGTGGTCAGCAGGCGGACGATCTCGGCGGGCTGTTCGAGGGTGGAGCTGTGGCCGCAGTTCTCCACCACCTCCAGGCGCGCGCCCGCGATCCCGTCCGCCATACGCGCCGATTCCGCCGGCGGTATCGCCCGGTCTTCGGCACCGGCCACCACGAGTGCCGGCACTGTGATGCGGCCGAGTTCGTGCGTCACCGCTTTCCGGTTCGCGACGCCGAGCACCGCCTGCCGCAGCGCCGCACGGTTCGCCCGCGCGATACGGCGGCGCCACTCCCCCACGGCGTCGGCCGGGGCGCCGGGGCCGAACAGCAGCGGCGTCACCCTGCCCAGCACGGGCCGGATCCCGAACACCCGCTGGACGAGCGCGAGGAGCTTGTAGTCATGCGCCTTCGCCGGGTCCTCCGCTTCGGCGCTGGTGTCCAGCAAAGTCAGTGTGCGCAGCAGTTCGCCGTGCCGGACCGCGATCCGCTGCCCGACGAACCCGCCCATCGACAGCCCGACCCAGTGCACCGGCGCGAGCCCGAGCGCGTCGATCAGCGCGACGGCGTCGCCTGTCAACGTGTCCATGTCGTACCCGCCGCGCGCGGGCGGGCTGTCGCCCTGGCCGCGCCAGTCGATCGTCACGCACCGGAACCGGTCGCTCAGCGCTTCGACCTGCGGGCCGAACATCCAGCCACCGAACAGCAATCCGTGTCCGAAGAGGACGGCCGGCGCCCCGCGCGGACCGGTATCGGTGTACGCGAGCGCCGCGCCGTTCACCTCGATCGACGGCACGTCAGACCTTGAGGTTGCGCATGGTCACCAGCGCGGTCACCACGAGGCTCTCTTCCCCGCCGTCCACGGCATACAGATCGGCCGCCGCGACGGTCGTCGTGCGGCCCGCCTTGACCACGCGCCCGCGCGCGATGACCTGCTCCCCCTTGGCCGGCGCGAGGATCTTGACCGTGTAGTCGATCGTCATGTTGACCCACCCGGCGGGAAGCAGCGTGCCCGCGGCCGAGCCACCGGCGAAGTCCGCGAGCGCGCCGAGGATGCTGCCCTGGAAGAACCCGTTGTGCTCGGTCAGTTCCGGCCGGCGCGGCTGGACGATCTCCACCTCACCGGGCCCGATCCGGCCGAAAGTGAAGCCGAGATGCTTCGCGGCGGGCATACTCAGCACGACCGCCCGCACGGCCTCGGCGTACTCGGGGTTCGCGGCTTCCATCGGCTCAGTCCTTTCGGTGACGGGCGAATCCGCCGTCCAGATAGCGCTTCCTCGCCGCGGCCCGCATGATCTTGCCGCTGCTCGTCTTCCCCAGCTGCCCGGCCCGCACCAGCACCACGTCGCCGAGGGAGATCCCGTGCTCGGCGAGCACCGCGGCCCGGATCGCCCCGGTCACCTCCAGCTCGTCGGCGTCCAGCCGGTGTTCACGCCGGATCTCCTGCACCAGCACGGGTTTCCCGCCTTCGGTGAACGCGGCGCTCCCGCCTGGCCTGGCGGCGGGATGGGCGTGCTGCGCGGTGTGCTCGAGATCCTGCGGGTAGTGGTTCCGGCCCCGGATGATCATCAGATCCTTCAGCCTGCCCACGACGTACAGCTCGTCGTCGGCGAGCACGCCGAGATCGCCCGTGTGCAGGTAGCCGCCGGCGAAGGCCTCCGCATCGGGCTTTTTCCAATAGCCCCGCGCAACGTGCCCGCCCCGGACCACGATCTCGCCGATTTCACCCGCCGCACAGGGTTTCCGTGTCTCCGGATGCACGATCCGCAGCTCCTCCCCCGGCAGCACGGTCCCGGAACCAGCCAGTATCCGCCCGCCCGGGCTCTCCACGAACCGCCCTTGAGCGAGCTCATCGGCGTCGACTTCGGCCGTGCGCGGGCCGCGATCCTTCCTGCTGCCGGTGACGATCAGGGTCGCCTCCGCGAGGCCGTAGCACGGGTAAAGCGCTTTCTCGTCGAAGCCGTGAGGGCCGAAGGTGCGGGCGAACCGGTCCAAAGTCGCGGGCAGGATCGGCTCGGCGCCGTTGAACGCGACTCGCCAGGCGTTCAGCTCGATGTCAGGAACTCCACCCCTGGCGGCCGCGACGCAGGCATCGAACGCGAAGTTCGGCCCGCCGCTCGTGTGCGCGCGATAGCGGGAGATGGTCTCCAGCCACAGCAGCGGGCGGCGGATGAAAGCCATCGGCGACAGGAGGATCGCGGTCGCGCCCACGTAGAGCGGCTGCAGCACGTTGCCGATGAGGCCCTGGTCGTGGAAGAACGGCGCCCAGCCGACCACCGTCGAGTGCTCGTCGTGGCCGAACCCGTGGCGGATCATCTCCTGGTTCGCGACCAGGTTCCCATGCGACACCATGACACCCTTGGGCGCCGAGGTGGATCCGGAGGTGTACTGCAGGAAAGCCAGGGTTTCCCCGGTCACCGGGAGTGGCTCGAACCCCGCCTCGGGCACTTCGTCCACGGCGATCCACTGTGGACTTCCCACGAGCTGCTCCACTGTGGACTTCAGTCCCGCCATCGACGACACGGTGAGCACCGCGGCCGGCTCGCAGTCCTGCACGATCGCGCGGGTGGCGTCCTGGATCCCGGTACGGCGCGGCGGGTTCACCGGCACGGCGATCAGCTGGGCGTACAGGCACCCGAAGTAGGCGATGATGAATTCCGGGCACTGCGGGAACACCAGCAGCGCCCGATCGCCGGGCTCGCAGGTCCGGCTGAGTTCGGCGGCCACGGAAGCGGCGCGCGCGTGCAGTTCGCCGTAGGTGAGGGACGCCGTCTCCTCACCCTCCTCGTTCAGGAAGGTGTAGGCGATCTTGCCGGGCTCGCGGGTGCGGAGGATTTCGGGAAGCAGCTTCACGGCAGCGCTCCGGTCATCGTCGCCGCCAGCGTCACGCGATGACGGTGGTGGAAGAAGTGGTCGCCCGGCAGCGGGTGGATCGCGAACTCGCTGTCGGTCAGTTCTTTCCAGGCCTGCGCCTCGCCGACAGTGACGAGCGGATCCTCGTTGCCGTGGAAAACCGTGACAGGGCAACGCAATCGAGGAACCGGAAGGTAGTGGTACTCCTCGGACAGCTCCAGGTCGGCCCGGGTCAGCCGGGTCGCGTACCGGCGCCACGACGGGCTCGGGCCGATCGGGCCGCCCATGTCGGCGAGCGCGGTGAGGAACTCCTCGTCGGGCAGGCGGTGGATCGGGGCCCTGCGCGCGGGCAGGTGTGGCGCGCGCCGGCCCGAGACGAACAGATGCACGGGCTCGGTTCCGGCGGCGGTCAGCGCCCTGGCCAGTTCGAACGCGACGAGCGCGCCCATGCTGTGCCCGTAGAGCGCCACGCGCTCGCCGGGGCGAATCCGTGGCAGGACGAACGCGACGGCGTCGCCCACTCGACGCAGCGGCGGTTCGGCCGCGGCTTCTTCCCTGCCGGGGAGCCGGATCCGGTCCAGCGTGATCGACTCGGGGAACAGGCCGGGCCAGCGGGCGAACGACGACGCCCCGGCCCCCGCGTGCGGGAAACAGAGCAGGCGCAGGGTCACCGGGCGCTCCCCACGGTGACGGGAAGCCGTTTCAGGCCGCGCACGATGAAGCTCTGGTCCTGCCATTCGAGCTCTTCGTCCCGCAGCGAAAGCCGGTATCCGGACAGGGTTTCGAACGCGACCTCCGCCTGCAGCTCCGCGAGGAGCCCGCCCAGGCAGCCGTGCATCCCGTGCCCGAAAGCCAGGTGCCCGGTCGTGTCGCGTGCGGGGTCGAAGCGGTCGGGGTCGGCGAACACCCCGGGGTCGCGGTTGGCGGCGCCCAGGCACAGCAGCACCTGGTCGCCCGCGCGGATCGTCTCGCCGCCGATTTCGACGTCGCGGGTGGCGAGGCGTTTCGTGAGCTGGAGCGGGCTGTCGTAGCGCAGGGCCTCGCCGACAGCGCCCGCTCCCGGCGGGATACCGTGCCGCAGGAACGCAAGACTTCCGTTGCCGATCAACGATTTCGTGGTCTCGTTGCCCGCCACGAAACACATCATGCAGACGAACACGAGTTCCTCGCCGGAAAGCCTGTCCCCGCTCGCGAGCAGCCGGCTGATCAGGTCTTCCCCCGGTTGTTCCCGCCGCGCCTGGACCACGTCGTCGAGCGCGGCCGCGAACCGGTCGACCACTTCGGCCACACGGGCGAAGTCCGCGCCCTTCATCAGCCCCGGTTCGAGCAGGAAGCGGATGTCGTGCGTCCACCGGCCGACGTTTTCTCGCAGGGTGTCGGGCAGTGCCATCCACTCGGACAGCACGGCGACCGGCAGCGGCGCGGCGAACTCGGCGATCACGTCCATCCCGCCGTTCCGGGCCGCGCTTTCCGCCAGCCGCAAAGCGGTTTTCTCCACGACGGGCCGGAGTTTCGCGATCGTGGGCGCGGTGAACGCCCGGTTCACCAGCCCGCGCAACCGCGCGTGATCCGGGTTGTCGGTGAACACCAGCGACTTGCGGCCCAGCCGTTCGATGCGCGGGACGTTCTCGCCCGAGAGCCGGCGCGCCTGCTCGCTCACCAGCCGCGGGATGAGCCCGGCGCTGAAACTGCGGTCGTGCAACACAGTTCGTACGTCGGCGTGCCGGGTCAGCACCCACGTGCCGAGCGACCGGTGCACCGGACGGGTTTCGCGCAGCTGCCGGTACAACGGGTACGGGTCCCGCCGGAACTCCGCGCTGAACGGGTTGAACCGCACGGTCACGAGGTCCACCCGCTCGCCGACGGCCGCAACACCAGGCGGTACAAGGCAATCTTGCCGAGCCCGAAGCCCAGCGCCGACATCTTCAGGTAGCGCTCGTACCGTGCGACGACCTCGGGCCCCACCAACTGGACGGCCTCGGGGCGCCGGGCACGCAGCCGCCGCGCCCACTGCGCGCACGTCCACGCGTAGTCCAGCCGCCCGTTTTCGAGCGACTGGACCTCGAACACGCGGTCGGCGGCGGTGGTGATCTCCGCGAGCGTCGGGAGGTCGGCGCCGGGGAAGATCTCCTGTTGCATGAACGCGCTGGCGTCCTCACGCGACATGTCCGCGTACGCGATCGTCTGCAGCGAGAGGGCGCCGCTGCTCGTGAGCCAGTCCCGGCAGCGGGTGAAGAAATCGCGGTACCGCCGGACTTTCCGCTCCGGCGAGTCGGCCGGGGTCGCGAAGTGCTCGAAGGCGCCGATGGAGATGATGCCGTCGAACCGGGCGCCGGGCTCGTAGTCCGTCCAGTTCTCCACGCGGACTTCGGCGGCGGGCTGGTGACGCGCGATGTAGGCCGCCTGCTCGTCGCTGAGCGTCAGGCCCACGCCCCGGCAGGCGCCGGGCAGCCGGGCGAGGATCGAGCCCCAGCCACAGCCGATGTCCAGTACGCTGCCCGCGTTCGCGGCGCCGACCGCGTCGAGGTGATAGCGCAGCTTGTTCTCCTGCGCCTGCGCGAGCGTGTCGGCCTGGCTGCCACGGCGCGCGCACGAGTAGGTGAGCGAATCGTCCAGCCACAGCTTGTAGAACTCGGAGGAAACGTCGTAGTGGTGGCGGATCGCGGCCGCGGCGTCGGTGCTCATCGTCGGGCCGCGGACCGGGCGCGCAGGTAGTCGGCCACCGCGTCGAGGTTCGGGTTCTCGAACAGCGCCTCCGGCGGGAGGTCGACCCCGTACCGCTCCTCCACCGCCATCAGCAGTGACACGGCGACCGCCGAGTCGATGCCGAGCCGGTCGAAGTCGGCGGCCGGGTCGATCGCCGCGACCGGGGTGCCGAGCAGGTCGGCGAGGTACTCCCGGCACCAGCCGACGATCGCGTCCTTGGTCGTGTCCACGTCATCTTTCCTTACGCCGCAGGGGTTTTCACGATGCGCAGGGACTGCTTGCGCTCTTCGGTGGGCACCTTGAGATCCCAGGCGAGCCCGGCCGCCGCCAGCGCGCGGACCAGCCAGAACCCGGGGTCGAGCCGGTACCACTCCAGCCCGAACGAGGGCGACTCGGGGAACGCGTGGTGGTTGTTGTGCCAGGACTCGCCCAGCGTGATCAGCGCGAAAACGCCGCCGTTGCGGGAGTTCTCGCGCGAGCGGTACGGGCGGGTGCCGAACATGTGCAGGAACGAGTTGATCGCCCACACGATGTGCTCCAGCACGAAGATCCGCACGAACCCGCCCCAGCACAGGCCGCTCACCGCGCCCGCCCAGCTCATCGAGACCAGGCCGCCGACCAGCGCCGGGATCGCCAGCCCGAGCAGCACCCAGTAGTGGTAAAGGCGGGCGATCTTCAGCAGCATCCGGTCCTTCAGCAGGTCCGGGGCGTAGTGCGCGATGTTCGGGTACTCGTGGCGGCGCATCCACAGGAAATGGGAATGTGCCAGTCCTTTCAGCCTGCCCTTGACCCCGCCGCCGGACAGGTTGGGCGAATGCGGGTCGCCCTCGCGGTCACTGCACTCGTGGTGCCGCCGGTGCAGCGCGACCCACGAGGTCACGCCGCCCTGCCCCGCCATCGAGCCCAGCACGGCGAGCACCGCGACGACCGGCCGCGCCGCCTTGAACGTGCGGTGGGTGAACAGCCGGTGATACCCGACTGTCACGCCGAGGCCGGTCAGGAGCCACATCGACAGCAGCAGCGTCAGTTCGGTCAGCCCGAACGGATACACCGCGAGGAACGCCAGCGCGCCCACGGTGCCGATGATCGGGAGGATGTCGAAGAGGAGGAAATGCCTGCGCTGCAACCGGTACAGATACGGGTTGCTGATCACCTTCCTGCGCGGCTCCGGCCGGACCGCTTGCTCCGTCATGATCGGCTGCCCCTTCACGCGGTGGTGGACGGGCAAATCCTCCGTCACCACGGCCGGGGCGGCCGCGTCCATAGCGCTTGCCAATCGGGGCATTGATCTTGCCGCGCAACGGAAAACCGCCGCCCGCGCGGAGCGTGGACGGCGGTTTCTTCGTCAGGATTTCAGGCTTGCTTCTCCGGGGCGTTCGGATCCTGTTGCCCCGCGTTCGGATCCCCGGCGTTCGGATCTTCGGCCGCCGGGTCCGGATGCTCCTGCCGCCACTGGTCGCCGGAATCCGACCAGGCCTGATCCGCCTGCATCTGGATATCGGTGAGCGCCTTGTCCACGTTCACGATGTCCTTGCCGACCCAGCCCACGAAGTTCTTGCTGCTCTTGGCATCGGCCATCGACTTGATGACCGGGTAGTAGGGCTTGAGCTTCTCGTTGTTCTTGAACTGCTCCTCGACCCACTTGACCTTCTGCCAGCTCGCACCCTGCAGCCAGGCTTCGTGCTTCTGCATGAACTTGGCCGCCTGGTCCTTGAACACCGACGATCCGGCCGGCTTGGGCGCGGGCGTGGTGTCGGTGTCGGCGTGGTCGCCCGAGGTGCTGGTGCTCTCGTCGTGCGTGCTGCCCGGTGTGTCTTCGTGGGTGCTGCTTCCGGAGCTGCCGGGCGTGTCCTCGTGCGTACTGCTCGCGGAACTGGCGGGGGCGTCCTCGTGCGGGGTGGTGCTGCCCGGGCCGTGCTCGTCCCGCGGCGGGTTGAAGTGGTTGTCCGCGGCCAGCCAGGTGTCGAACGGGTCGTCCTTGTCGTGCTGGGACGCCGGGCTGTTCGGCGTGTCCTCGTGCGTGCTGCTGCCGGAACTGCCGGGCGTGTCCTCGTGCGTGCTCGTCCCCGATCCACCGTGCTCACTGCCCGGGCCCGCGCCGCCGCTCATCGTCGGCGGGTCGTGCACCGTCGAGTTCGTGCCGCCCGCCGGGAGATCGGCCATCTCGTGCGACGAACCGGGCCGCGTCTTCGGCAGCGGCTTGATGCTGGCGGACAGCTTCACCAGCCGGTCAACGACGCGTCCGCTGAAGCCCGCGAGCTTGGCGAGCTTGGCCGCGAACGAGATCGCCTGCGCCGCCGCGAGCGCGACACACGTGGCGACACCCGTGACGATCGAGGCGCCGAAGGTGAACACCGCGGCCGCGAGCGCGACGAGCATCGTGGCGATGATGTCGCCGAGCACCGTGGTGATCAGGTCGCGGATCAGCGACCGCACCGCCGTGACCAGCGCCATGGTGGTCTCGACGACGTACCCGGCCACGTCGACCGAGTGCCCGGCGTCGTCGATCTGGCCCTTGCGGGTGTCGACCTCCTTCTTGAAGGCGTCGTAGCCCTCGCCCTTCCACGTCGTGATGTGGGACTTCAGCGCGGAGTCGAGGTCCGTCCCCGCGCTGCGCAGCGTTTCCGCCGTCTTGTGCAGGGTTTCGGCCAGTTTCTTGATCTCCGCCGGGTCCCCGGCGAGCTGGTCGAGCGGTTCCTTGAGGAACGAGATGTGCTCGATCAGCCAGCCGAGGCCCGCCGCGGTCAGTTTCGCCAGCGGGTCGAGGATCAGCGCCGCCGTGTCGGCCACGGCGCCGACGATGGTCACGCCGATCTCGACGCCGATCGCGGCGGCGTCGGCGCCGTGCGCGTTCTTGATCTCGTCGATGGAGGTGGCGACGCTGTGCCAGCTGTCGATGGCGCCGGCGCCGGTGGTCGAGTTCGCGTTGGTGATCGGTGTGACGACCGGTTCGTTCCCGCCGCCGGATTCCGTGCCCGGTTCGGTCATTGCCCCAGCTCCGTCTTGAAGGTGGCGAGCTTGCCCTGCACGTCTTCGTCGTGTTTCTGGTAGGTCTCGGCGCTCTTCTTCGTGCTCTCGGCCGTCGCCGTCACGTTCTCCGAAACCTTGTCCAGGTTGCCGGCGACGGTCGCGAGCGCGATCCGCGCCGGCACGGCCATGATCTGCGCCAGGAAGATCCCGAACGCCTGGTTGTCGAATCCGTTCGCGTCGTGCACGGCGCCGGCGGCGTCCTTGACCGCCGGCGCCGTGGTGCCGTTGAGGTAGTCGCTGAACTTGCGCAGCTCGGCCGGATCCACCTCGAATCCCTGTCCTGCCACCATGCTCCCGTCCACAGCTTGGACCAGACCCTACGACGGGGAGACGCCCGCCCGGCACGCACGGTTCCAGGTCCGGCACATCCTGTGCAAGCGAAAACGATCAACGGTCACAGGTCGATGTTCCAGTCGGACACGTACCAGGCCCCGTCCTTCTTGGTGGTCTCCAAGGACAGCTTGAAACTGCTGACGTCCCCGGTGGAGCCGATCAACTCGAGATCGTGGAGGCTCTTGCCGTCCACCGTGACCGCGGTGTCGGGCACCGTCACCTTGTCCCCGGTCGCGGTGACGCCGCTGACCTCGACCTTCCCCTCCGGCGGCAGTTTCACCCCGGGCTTGGCCCACGCGTCGTGCAGTGTCGTCAAGGACTTCGTCATCTTCGGGTCGGCGCAGAGCGTCGCGGGGTCCTGCCCCGCGGGGGCGACGGGCGCGGCGTCCTGGCACGCTTCGGTGTACTTCCCTTGCAGCACCTTGGTGACGAAGGTCTTCACCGCCCCGCCAGGGGCTTTGGCGCCACCGTCCGGCACCGCGGCCGAGGTGCTCGCCGCCGCGCTCGACGACGCCGCCTCCGGCTGACCCGCCACCTTGGCCTCGTTCCCGCAGCCCGCCAGCCCCAGCAGCAGGGCGAACGCACCGGCGGCCCACGGCAGGCGCCGCAAAGTCGGATTCACGATTCTCCTTGTCCCAGACGAAAACGATCGTCGTAGTCCTACCGGTTCACGATCACCCTCCGCAACCGGCTCCGGCCCGGCCGGCATGATCACCAGACAGTGGCCAGCCACGCCGCCACGACCGCGAGCACGAGCAGGACGCCGTTCAGCCAGACGTCCCGCACCTCACGCCGCGACAGGTGCAGCCCGGCCGCGAGTACCTGCAGCACGGCGAACCCGATCGCGGACACCAGCGCGAGCGCGGGCGCGACCCCGGTCACCGGCGGCAGCACCAGGCCCAGCACGCCGAGGATCTCCACGACGCCGATGCACCGGACCGCCCACATCGGGATCGTGTCCACCCAGCCCATCATCGGCGCGAGCTGTTCCCGGCTCTGGGCCACCTTCTTCCCGCCGGCGAACAGGTAGACCACGCCGAGCAGGGCGGCGACGATCCAGTAGGCGATCTCCATGGCAGCTCCAATGGTTACGACTTGTAAGTACACCCATCATGAGTCACCATCGGGACGGGTACAAAAGGAACACGGGTGTAAGCAACCGACAAGGGAGCGCGGTCATGTCGCGGTACGAGCGGACCTGCCTGATCCGGGGCGACGGCGGCCGCGCGATCCGGAGGCTCCTGGACCGGATAGCCAACAAGTGGACCCTGCTGGTGATCGCGACGCTGGACCGGGAGCGGCTCCGGTTCACCGAGCTGCAGCACCGGATTCCCGGTGTGTCGCAACGGATGCTGTCGCTGACGCTGCGCCACCTGGAGCGGGACGGGCTCGTCTCCCGCACCGTGCACGCCGAGGTCCCGCCGCGGGTGGAGTACGAACTGACCGGCCTCGGCCGCACGCTGATCGACCCGGCCGTACGGCTCGCCGAATGAGCCGTCGAACACAACCCGGAAATCGACGAGAGCCAACGGCATTACGACGCGCGGAAGGCCCGCTAGCCACCGTCCACTGTGGACTGTACTGGCGTTTTTCGCATTCTCTGACTAAAGTCAGGGAATGGACAGCATCGGCCAGGTCAGGGCGTTCAACCGCACCGTGACGCAGCGCATCGGGGTGCTCAACGACGCGTATCTGTCCCGCGACCGCCCCCTCGGGCAGGCGCGGGTGCTGTGGGAAATCGGGCCGGACGGGTGCGACGTGCGCGAGCTGCGCGCGCGGCTGGACGTCGACTCCGGCTACCTCTCCCGCCTGCTCCGCGCGCTCGAGAACGACGCGCTCGTCGTCGTGACGCGCGGCGACGGCGACGGCCGAGTTCGCACGGCGCGCCTGACGAAGGCGGGGCTCGCGGAACGGCGCACCCTCGACAACAGGTCCGACGAGCTGGCCGCGTCGATCCTCGCCCCGCTCAGCGAAAACCAGCGGGCCCGGCTGGTCACCGCGATGGCGGAGGTCGAGCGCCTCCTGATCGCCTCGACGGTCGAGGTCACGGTCACCGACCCGGGCAGCGCGGCCGCGCGGGCGTGCCTGGCGGCGTACTTCGAGGAGATCGGCGAGCGCTTCGACGACGGCTTCGAGCACGACCGCTCCCTCACCCCGGACGAAGCCGTGATGACCCCGCCCGCGGGCGCGTTCCTTGTCGCGACGCTCCACGGCGAACCGGTCGGCTGCGGCGGATTCCTGTTCCAGGACAACGGTTTCGTCTACCTCAAGCGCATGTGGGTGTCCCAGGCCGTCCGCGGGCTCGGCCTCGGCCGCCGGCTGCTCACGGAGCTGGAAAGCCACGCGGCCGCGGGCGGCGCGCGGAAAGCGAGACTGGAAACCAACCGCGCTCTGGGCGAGGCGATCGGCTTGTACCGCGCCGCCGGCTACCGCGAGGTCAAGCCGTTCAACGACGAGCCCTACGCGCACCACTGGTTCGAGAAGACACTCCCCCGCTAGTGTCTCGTGATGCTGTCCGGTTTACGTTGTCGTGTTTGCCCGTGCGGTCGGTGAGTTTGCCCGCCGCGTCACCGAGTTTGCCGGTCCGATCGCTGAGTTGGCCCACGGCGACAGCGGTCGGCCAACTCGGCCACGCCCCGGGCCAACTCGGCCACGCCCCGGGCCAACTCGGCGCCCTGGCAGGCAAACACACCCGCGCGTCAAGACCACAAGATCACAAGACACTAGCCGAGCACGAACGGCAGTTTCCCAGCCAGTGCACCGAGTTCGGCCAGCTCGGCCTGGGTCGGCACCCGCCGCCCGGTGGCGATCAGCAGCGCGTCCCGGTCAGAAAAGGACGCTGGGAAAGGGGAACCGGCGATCTGCTCCACCATCTCGCGTGTCCTGGCCAGGCCGTCCGCGGGCGGACCGGGCGCGTGCGGCAGACAAGTCACCAGGTCGAGGTGGTGCAGCGTCCATTCCAGGACATACGCGCCGAGGTAATCGCCCGCCGTCAGCACCATGTCCTGCGTGCTGACCCGCAGACCGGGGTCGGCCAGTTCGGCGGCGCGCCCGGCCGCGGAGCCGACGTCGTCGAGGTGGAACTTCAGCAACCCCGGCTCCTCGTAGGCCGCGGCCAGCCGGACGATCAGCGCGTCGAGCGGGTCGTCGCCGGACGGCGGCGTTCCGGACACCTGCCAGTACGTCACGGCGTCGCGCGTCGGCTCCGCCGAGGACGGGGTCACGAGGGTGATCAGCACGTCCTGCGCGTCGATGACCAGGTGGCACACCAGGTCCCGGACGAGCCAGCCCGCGCACCCCGACGGCCGCGCGAAGTCCTCGTCCGCGAGCCCGGCGACGGCCGCGCGCAACGCCGCCCACGAGCGGGAGAAAAGATCCACGCCCCCCAGACAACCGCGTCTCGCCGTCGCCGTCCACTCGCAACCGCTACCTAAACGCGGCCGGATTCAGTGCACCAGCACGATTTTCCCGCGTGCGTGGCGGGTTTCGCTCAGCTCGTGCGCGCCGGCCACGTCGGTCAGCGGGAACGTCGCGGCGACGGGCACTCGCAGTTTGCCTTCCGCCGCGAGCTTCACTGCGACGTCGAGACCGTGCGCCGCCAACGGGTCCGCGTCGCCGAGGCCGCTGTCGCTGTCGGCCTCGGCGCTGTGCGACATGTGGACGCCGTGCTCGGCCGCGGTGAGATCCGGCGCGATCGTCACCACGCGCGCCGGGTCCCCGGCCAGCGTGACGAGGTCGGGCAACGCCCCGCCGGCGCAGTCGAACACGGCGTCGACGCCATCCGGCGCCAGTGCGCGCACCCGTTCCACCAGGCCCTCGCCATATGTCGTCGGCTCCGCGCCCAGCGAGCGCAGGAACTCGTGGTTGCGTTCGCTCGCCGTGCCGATCACCTTGGCACCGCGCGCGATCGCCATCTGCACGGCGACCGTGCCCACCCCGCCCGCGGCGCCCTGCACCAGCAGCGTCTGCCCGGCGCCGAGGTCGAGCCGGTCGAGAACCCGCGTGGACGTCTCGACGCTGCCCGCCGCCCCGCCGGCTTCGGCCCAGCTCCAGGCGGCCGGTTTCGGTGCCCACACGACGAAAACCGCGTGGTCGGCGTTCGCGCCGCGCCGGGTCATCGAGGTGAACCCGAACACCTCGTCGCCGATCGCCGTGCCGGACACCCCTTCGCCCAGTTCGTCCACCACGCCCGCGGCGTCGAAACCGCTGCGGTACGGGAATTCCAGCGGCACGAACTCGCGCATCTTCCCCGCGCGCAGGTGCGCCTCCCCCGCCGACAGTCCCGACGCCCGCACCGCGACGCGGATCTCCCCTGGCCCGGCGTGCGGCTCCCCGACCTCCGCGACCTGGGCCGCTTCGGGGGGACCGTATCCGGTGAATTCGACAGCTCTCATGACGCCGACGCTAACGGAACACCCCGTCCGGTTGGCTAAAGTGAGAGCGGTGAGCACTGAAGTGAGTCAGGTCCGGCGATCCGACGCCCGTGACAACCGCGCGCGCATCCTCGCCGTGGCCCGCGCGGCCTTCGCCGCGGACGGCCTCGAAGTGCCGATCCGCGAGATCGCCCGCCGCGCGCAGGTCGGCCCCGCGACCGTGTACCGGCATTTCCCCACCAAGGAGGCGCTGCTCGGCGAGGCGTTCGCGGAACAGATGGCCCTGTGCTCGACGGTCGTCGAAGAAGGGCTGGCCGCCGAAGACCCCTGGCGCGGTTTCTCGCTGGTGGTCGAGAAGATGATGGAGCAGCACGCGCTCGACCGCGGCTTCTCCCGTGCCTTCCTCGCACGGCTGCCTCCCTCGGTCACCTACTTCACCGAGGACCGCGATCACGCGCTGCGCCTGGTGCTCGAACTGGTCCGCCGGGCGAAGGACGCGGGCGCGCTGCGGCCGGATTTCGTCGTCGAGGACCTGGTGCTCGCGCTGATGGCGAACGAGGGCATCCGGGCCGAGTCGCCCCAGGCGAGAGTCGCCGCGTCGAGACGTCTCGCGGCGCTGATGCTCCAGTCCTTCCAAGCGAATCCCGTCGCCGCGCCGCTTCCGCCCGCCGCCCGGCTGCCCCTGTCCGTGCGCTGAGCGGACGTCCCGGCCGGCCGGGGAAAACCGTGAAACGCACGCCGCGGGCCTCACGGGTTTTGTCACACCCGCCGGGGATACTGGGAGCATGGGTGAGCCGATTGCGTTGTTCCCCGTCCGGGGGCTGGACCCGGCGGAGTTCTCCGCGGCGCAGCACGAGGTGTTCCACGGCAGGCACCTGCGGATCGGCCGGTCCGGCACCGTGCACGCGGTCGGGGAGGTCGAGTGGATCAACAGCCTCACGCTGCCCGCGCCCGCCTGTCACCAGGGCTGGTCTGGCCTCGGCGCGACGGGTGAGCTGACCCCGACCGAGCACGAGGTCACGTGCCGCAAATGCCGCCGGGCGCGCGGGTTGCCGTCGCTCGAAGAAGCCACGGGGCAGGGCACGCTGTTCGCCCTGCCCTGAGCCTGGCTGTCCACAAAGGACAACCACCGGCTGTCAAGCCGGCGCGAGCGGGTTCCACGGACTGGAACCGGCGCGGTGCCGGGCGGCGAACCGGACATCATGGCGCAGGCGCCCGAAGATCCGGGCGCTCTCCCCCGGTTCCCGCTCGATGAGAGGTTCCATGTCCACCGAGAACAGTCCTGACCCCACTCCCGCCCTGCCCGAAAAACCCGGGCGGGGCAAGGGATTCTTCGCCGGCATCGGCGCGGCGGTGGTGGCCGTCGTCGCCGCCGTCGTGCTCGTCGTCGTCTTCACCTCCGGCGGCGGCGCGGACAGCGCGGGCCGCACCACCGTGCGGATCGGCGTCACGGACGCGAGCCAGGACTACTGGCAGACCTTCACGCAGCTCGCCGCCGACCAGGGCATCGACGTGAAGCTGGTCAACTTCAGCGACTACACCCAGGCGAACCCCGCGCTGTCACAGGGACAGCTGGACCTCAACGAGTTCCAGCACATCCTGTTCCTCGCCAACTACAACGTCTCCGCGAACGACACGCTCACCCCGATCGGCTCCACCTACGTCGTCCCGCTGAGCCTCTACTCCCGCAAGCACGCCACCCTCGCGGACATCCCCGCCGGCGGCACCATCGCGATCCCCAACGACGCCACCAACCAGGGCCGCGCGCTGCTCGTGCTGCAGGCCGCGGGGCTGCTCCACCTGCGCGGCGGCGGCACGGCGCTGTCCACGCCCGCCGAGATCGACGAAGCCACCGCCAAGGTGAAGGTCACGCCGATCGACGCCTCCCAGACGGTCACCGCGCTGCCCTCGGTCGACGCCGCGATCGTGAACAACAACTTCGCCCTCGACGGCGGGCTCGACCCGTCCAAGGCGCTGTTCAACGACGACCCGAAGAGCCCGGCGGCCGAGCCCTACATCAACGCTTTCGTCGCGCGCGCCGCGGACAAGGACAACCCGACTTACCAGAAGCTCGTGCGGATCTACCGCGATCCGAAGGTGAGCGGGCAGGTCCAGGCGCAGTCGAAGGGGACATCGGTGCTCGTCGAGCGCCCGCAGGCCGACCTGGAGTCCATCCTGGCGCGGCTGGAGCAGACGGTCCGGGCCGCGAAGCCATGAGCCTGATCGAGTTCCACGAGGTCACCAAGACGTTCACCACCGGCAAGCGCGAAGTGATCGCGCTCGACGGGATCGACCTGGCCATCGAAGCCGGGGAGGTGTTCGGCGTCATCGGCCATTCCGGTGCCGGGAAGAGCACGCTGGTCCGGCTGGTCAACGCGCTCGAACCGGTCACGTCGGGCCGGGTGCTGGTCGACGGGGCGGACCTCGCGACGCTCCCGGAACGGCGGCTGCGCGCGGTCCGCGCCGGGATCGGCATGGTGTTCCAGCAGTTCAACCTGCTGCGCTCGCGCACGGTGTTCGGCAACGTCGCGTACCCGCTCAAGATCGCCGGCTGGGATCGCGAGCGGCGCAGGCGACGGGTCGCGGAACTGCTGAACTTCGTCGGTATCGCGGACAAGGCGTGGACGTACCCGGATCAGCTCTCGGGCGGGCAGAAGCAGCGGGTCGGCATCGCGCGGGCGCTCGGCACCAACCCGAAGATCCTGCTGGCCGACGAGTCCACCAGCGCGCTCGACCCGGAGACGACCGGCGAGGTGCTGCGCCTGCTCAAGCGGGTCAACACCGAACTGGGCGTGACGATCGTGGTGATCACGCACGAGATGGAGGTGGTGCGCGAGATCGCCGACCGGGTCGCGGTGCTGGAAAACGGCCGCGTCGCCGAGGTGGGCAGCGTCTTCGACGTGTTCTCGGCACCCAAGACGGACACCGCGAAACGGCTCGTCGGCACGGTGCTGCGCGAGGCGCCCGAAGGTCTGGACCTGGAACGCTTGCGGGCCCGCCATCCCGGCCGCCTGGTCACCGCCCGGGTGCACGAAGACGGGCGGCTCGGCGCCGTGCTGTCCGGCGCGGCCGGGCGGCACGGTGTGCGGTTCGAGATCGTCTACGGCGGGATCACGACGTTGTCCGGCCGGTCCTTCGGCGGGCTCACGCTCGAGCTGACTGGCGAACCGTCCGATGTGGACGCTCTCGTCGCGGAACTGCGTGCGCGCACGGAAGTCGAGGAGGTCGCGTGAACTGGGACATCCTCGGCCCGGTGTTCCTCGACGCCATCGGGCAGACGCTCGGGATGGCGCTGGCGACACTGGTGATCGGCGGGGTGCTGGGGCTCGCGCTCGGCGTGCTGCTCTACACGACGCGGCCCGGCGGGCTGCTGGCGAACCGGATCCTGTTCACCGTGCTCAACGTCGTGGTCAACATCGTCCGCCCGATCCCGTTCATCATCTTCATCACCGCGATCGGGCCGCTGACGATCCTCGCCGTCGGCACCCAGCTCGGTACCACCGCGGCGACCTTCGCGCTGATCCTCGCGGCGACGTTCGGGATCTCGCGGATCGTCGAGCAGAACCTGGTGACGATCGACCCCGGCGTGATCGAGGCGGCGCGCGCGATGGGCGCGAGCCCGTGGCGGATCATCACCACGCTGCTGGTGCCGGAGGCGCTCGGGCCGCTGATCCTGGGCTACACCTTCGTTTTCGTCGCGGTGGTGGACATGACCGCCGTCGCGGGCGCGGTCGGCGGCGGCGGGCTCGGCGATTTCGCCATCACCTACGGCTACCACCGCTACGACTGGGCGGTGACGGGGCTCGCCGTGGTCACGATCATCGTGCTGGTGCAGGCCGCGCAGTTCCTCGGGAACCTGCTGGCCCGCAAGGCGTTACGCCGCGGCTAGCTTCCGTTTTGTCAGCGGCGGAGCCGCTTGCTGTGGGCCGTGCGCTGGCACCGCCGGGGGTTCTGAGGTGGCCGCTGGCGAGGACAGCGCCGACCGTGGTGGGAACACTGCCGCGCGGAGTGCGTCCGTGAGGGGTGGTGGTCGGGCTGGCGGGTGGGAATTCATGAGGAGGCGATCCCACAGCCAGGGGCCACCTTGAATGGGGCTCCGCCGCGCGCAGCGTGTCCGTTGAGGGTGGTGGCGGGCGACGGGAGGGGCCCCTACCCGCACCGCCACGCAAACCACGGTGAAACACGTCCTAGCATCGGGAGCATGACGGGCGCACGGGAGCTGTTCGCGAGGCTGCCCGGCGAATGGCGCCTGCGCAGGGAGATGCCGGGCCTCGCGCGGATGAGCGGAACAGCCCGGTTCCGCGAGCTCGAGCCCGGCGTCCTGCACTACCGCGAGGACGGGCACCTCACGCTGGACGACGGCCAGGTGCTCGAGGTCTACCGCGAGTACCACTACCGCCTGGAGGACCAGCAGATCCGCATCTGCTTCGCCGAGCCGGGCCCGCCGCGCACCCTGCACGTGCTGCGTCCCGGCAGCACCGGCTCGGCGTCGGACGTCCACCTCTGCGGCCCGGACACCTATACGGGGCACTACGAATTCACCGGCGAGGACACGTTCACCGTGCGGATGCGCGTCACCGGCCCGCACAAGGACTACTCCATCCTCAGCGGCTACGAGCGCACCACCACGCGCACCGCTCCCACCTCGCTCTCTACGCTGGACCGGTGAGCGAAGCACCCAGTCCGAACGCACGGTCCCGCAGCATCCGGCAGCAGCGGATCGCCGACTACGTCATGAGCAAGGGCTCGGCCTCGGCGGCGGAGCTGGCCGAGCTGACCGAGGTCAGCGTGATGACCGTGCACCGCGACCTGGACGAGCTCGCCCGCCGGGGGCTGCTGCGCAAGTTCCGCGGCGGGGTGTCCGCCCAGCCCTCGACGGTCTTCGAGAGCAACGCCGAGTACCGGCTGAACGCGCACGTCGAGGCGAAGGCGGCGATCGCCCGGCAGGCGCTGACCCTGGTGGAGCCGGGCATGTCGATCCTGCTCGACGACTCCACCAGCGCGCTCGCGCTCGCGCGGCTGCTGCCGGGCGCGACCCCGCTGACCGTCGCGACGAACTACCCGCGCACCCTCGACGCGCTGAAGAACGTCGACGACCTCCGGCTGATCTGCATCGGCGGCGACTACTCCGCCACCCACGACTCGTACCTGGGCATGCCGTGCCTGGAGGCGGTGGAGCGGCTGACCGTGGACGCGACCTTCGTGTCCACCTCGGCGATGAACGCGGACATGACCTTCCACCAGGAGCCCGAGATCGTCATGGTCAAGCGCGCGATGCTGGCGAGCGCCCGGACCCGCGTCCTGCTCATGGACTCCAGCAAGATGCCGCGCACCGCGCTGCACCGGCTCTCCCCCGTGTCGGATTATCACCACCTGATCGTCGACTCCGGCGCGCCGGCCAGCCTCGTCGAGGAGCTGCGCAACCGCACCTCGGTCGAGGTGGCGGAGAGTTGACCGCTCGCGCGATCCAGTCTCCCACGAACGAGGGGCACCGGGCTGATCCGCCGGGCCGATCGTCCCCACTGGTTACATTCAGTGGAATGACTCTCTCACCCGACCGTTGGCCGACCCGGGCGAACCGCTCGCCGCGACACGGTTCGGGTTACGCGGGGGTAGCCGACAGGATGGGCAAAATCGCAGCAGGAACGCCCGCCTAGACACCCTTGAGGACCGCAGTGACAGGACCGGCTGGTGCCGCTGAAGCGCCCGGATCCGAGCATTGAGACCGGCCGAGGAGGACAACAGGGAAGACGCCGGCGAGCAGGGGCACGTGAACTCCGCCGGCGGGTTCACGGGCAACCTCGTGCAGGCCGCCACGATCATCGGCGACGTCACCCTGAACGGGCCCGCGAGCCCGGGGCCCACCCGGTTGTGGAACGTGCCCGCGCGGCTCCTTCGCTTCACCGGCAGGGAAAACCACCTCATCGAGCTCCGGCGTGATCTCGTTTCGGCGCGCACCCCGGCGGCACTGTCCGGGATGAACGGGGTGGGCAAGACAGCGCTCGCGGTCGAGTACGCCCACCGCTTCAGCGAGGCATACGACCTCGTCTGGTGGGTGCCCTCGGAGGTCCCGGAGCTGATCTCGGAGAACCTCGTCGCGCTGGCACGGGCGCTGGGTTTGGTGCGAGCGGACGAGCACGCGGCGGCGACGGCCAGGACCAGGCTTTCCGGATTCCTGCGCGGCCGGGACCGCTGGCTGCTGATCTTCGACAACGCCGGGGAACCCGCCACGCTGACCCGTTTCCTGCCCGGCGGGCCTGGGCACGTGATCATCGCGTCCCGCGATCCGGCCTGGCAGGATTTCGC
Source organism: Amycolatopsis acidicola (assembly GCF_007713735.2). Lineage (GTDB taxonomy): Bacteria > Actinomycetota > Actinomycetes > Mycobacteriales > Pseudonocardiaceae > Amycolatopsis_E > Amycolatopsis_E acidicola. Next base: position 76,014 of record NZ_VMNW02000028.1, read on the forward strand.
CGTGCCACTGTCCGTTCAGCCGTTCTCCCGGCCGGAATCGCTGCGGCTGCTGCATTCCCGGCTGCCCGGGCTGCCGCGATCGCAGGCCGACCGGATCGCGGCCGAGCTCGGCGACCTCCCGCTGGCCGTCGACCAGGCCGCCGCGCTGATCGCCGACACGGGCATGACGGCGGGCACCTACCGGGCGCTGCTCGCCGAACGGGCCGAGGACCTGCTGGCGTCCGGCGGCCCGGTGGGCGCTTATCCATCGTCGGTGACGGCGTCGTGGTCGGTCGCGTTCGACCGGCTCGCCGCCGACGCGCCCGAGGCGTTGAAGATGCTGGAAGTGGTCGCGGCGCTGGCATCCGGGCCCGTTCCCGTGTCGCTGTTCGCCGGGCAGATGGATCCCCTCGTGCTGTCGCGGGTGCTCGGCATGCTGCGGCGGCGCGCCATGATCGGCGTCGGCGAGAACACGATCGAACTGCACCGCGTGCCCGGCGGTCTGCTCCGGGAGCGCAACCTCAAAGCCCGCCTGTCCGGGCGGCTCAGTGGCTCCGAAACCGCGGTGAACCTACTGCACGCCGCGGTCGCCGACGTGCTCGGCGACGAGGATCAGGACTCGCGCGGGGTGTGGTACCGGCTGCTCCCGCATGTCCTCGCCGTCACCGAGCCGCAGCACGTTCCCCCGGCGGCCGCCCGCCGCGCGGTCTGGTTGCTCGACCGTGCCGCGAGTTACCTCTACGGGCGCGGCGAGTTCCACACCTATCTCACCGTTTCCCAGCGCGCGCACCGGATCGCGCGGGCGCAGTTCGGCATCGACGACCGGGAAACGCTGACGGCCGCGAACAATCTCGCCATCGCCCACTACATGCGGGCGCAGTATCAGAGCGCCGCGCTCACGGCCGAAGACACGCTGGAACGCCGACGCCGCACCCTGGGTGAAGGCGACGACGACACGTTGCACTCGCTGGGAAATCTGGCCACCGCACTCGTGGCCACGAGCCAGCCGGAACGGGCGCGGTCGTTGTACGAGCAGGCCCTGAGCCGACGCCGGGTGCTGCACGGCAGCGGGCCGGACACGCTCGGGCTGGCGGGCAACTACGTGGCCTTCCTCCGCGCGCACGGCGAGCCGGAGTACGCGCGCTCACTCGCCGAGGACACACTCGCCCGCGCGCGGCGGCTTTATGGGGACAACGACCGCGAAACCCTCAACGCCGTCACCAGCCTCGCGTTCGTCCTCTACGCCCAATCGGCGCACGACGACATCCGCGCCCTGTACGACATCACCCGCGCCCGGCGCCTCAAGGCCGACGGCACCGACGGGTGCGGGCCGCTCCCACGCCGCAAGCCCCGGACCGGCGGACGTCACGCGCGACCACAGACGTGAGACCGGCCGCGGAGGGAGCCCGTCACCCCGACCCACGACCACGCACCGATGCCAACCCGAACTCCCCGCCCCGACGCACATCGCCCGCCCACGCAAAGCCGAAACCACCACCAGCACGAACAACACGCCCCGCCGAAGGCGCCGCGAAATGCGCCGGAAGCATCACCACACCCGTGTCCGCCAACCACTCCAGCGTCTCGCGCCTCGTGCGGGCCGACTGGGCCGGGTCGGTGCAGTAGCTGCTGCTCACTCCCGGGTCGGCCAGCTGTAGCGGATGGTGCAGCGTGTCCCCGGTCAGCAGGATCCGCCCCCGCGAACCGCTGACCAGCACGCACGAATTGCCCGGCGTGTGCCCCGGCGCGGGGCGCAAGCGCAGGTGCCGCCCGATCGCGGCGTCGGCAGGCACCAGGTCGAGCAGCCCCGCGTCGCGGACGGGCTCGATGCTGTCGGTGAGGTAGTCGCCGGTCCGCCGCATCGCCGCCGCGCCCGCCGGCGAAGTCCAGTACCGGTACTCAGGCTCGGTGAGGACGTGGCGGGCGCGCGGGAAAGCCGGGCGCCATCCGCCCCGCTCCCACCGCGTGGCCCAGCCAACGTGGTCCACATGCAGATGCGTGAAGACCACTGTGGACACTTCGTCCGCCGAGATCCCGGTGCGCGCCAGGCGTTCCCACCAGCCGCTGTCCTGGCGGTCGAACTCGGGCCTGGCGCGTTTCTTGCCGTCGCCCACGCACGCGTCGACGAGCACGACCTCGTCGGGCGTCACCACGAGGAAGGCCTGGATCGTGTAGACCAGCTTCCCGTTGTCGCACCAGGGTTTTTCGAACGCCCAGCCGTCGAACCCACCTGCCCGGCCCGGAAAGAACTCGGCGGGGTCGATCAGCAGCCGCTCGTTCTCGATCACCGGCACGACGGCGACGTCACCGAGGTCGAACCAGCCTGTCATCGCGCGGCCTCCTCTCGCAGCTCTCCCGCGACCGTCGCACGCCTGCCCGGAAGCCGCCACAGCAGTGCCGCGCACCCGGCCGCCACCAGCACCGGGATCGTGGTCAGCAGCACGATGTCCTTACCCGGCAAGGCGAACGCGAGCAGGATGCCCGCCACCCCGGGGCCGACGATCGACCCGATCCGCCCCAGCGCGGCCGCCCAGCCCACGCCCGTCGTGCGGGTGCCGGGCGCGTAGAGCGCGACGGCGAGCGTGAGCTGCCCGATCTGGCTGGCCGTCACGCCGGCGCCCGCGCCGCCGAGCGCGAACAGCAGGGCGAGGTCGTTCATCCCGAGCGTCGCGGCCGCGAGCATCGACAGCACGCCGATCACCGGCATCACCACGAGCGCGGGCGCAATCCCGACCCGGGCCGCGAGCAGGAACAGCACGATCCCGCCGACCACTCCCCCGAAGCTCAGGAACGCCAGCCCGATGGGCGCCTGCGAGGCCGAGAACCCGTACCCCGTCAGCAAAGTGGGCACCCACGACTGAAGCGTGTAGCTGGCGATGAACACGAGGAAAGCGAAGGACCACAACAGGATCGTCGTCACCCGCAGTCCGGGCGCGAACAGCCGACCGACCCGCGCCTCCTCGGTTTCGGTGACCTCACCGGCGGAATCCGGCAGCCGCCACCACATCACCGCGGCCAGCAGCAGCGGCAGCCCGCCCCCGATCCAGAACACCCCGCTGACGCCGACGGACGTGAGCAGCTTGCTGCCGAACACCCCCGCGACGGTGCCACCGGACGCGAGCCCGAGCGTCACCGCGACCGACACCAGCTGCCTCCGGTTCGCCGGATTGTGTTCCGTGGCCAGGGAAACCGATCCGGGCAGCACCACGCCGAGCCCCAGCCCGGTGAGCACCCGGACGACGCTCAGCAGCACCACCGACTCCGCCGGCAGCACCAGCGCCGTCCCGATCGATCCCAGGGCGAACACCACCACGCCGGACACCACCATCCGCCGCAACCCGATCCGCGCCCCGAGCGAACCCGAGGCGAGATAGCCGAGCACGACGCCGATGTTCGTGATCACCACCGCCGGGGTGAACGCCGCCGCCGCGATCCCCCACTGCTTCGCCAGCGAAGGCAACACGAACGACAGCGAGGCCGCGTCGAACCCGTCCAGCAGCACGGCCAGGAACCCCAGCACCACCACGCCCCAGCGCACCGATCTCCCGGTCATCGCGCACCGCCGAAGACCACGGAAAACGCCGCGTCGTAGAGCTTCGTGCCGGGGGTGGCGAACGCGGCGGCGGTGCCGATGTGGTCGGTGTCCGGCATGGTCACCGTGACCGGCGGCGTGCCGGCCTTCGTCAGCGCCTCGACCAGCAGCCGTCCCTGGTGGGTCAGGCGGAGGTCGTCCTCGGACTTGCGGTTCGGCTCGGGATCGCCGAACGACACCACGACCCGCTCCGGCGCCCGGCTGATCCGCAGCGCAGGGCTCAGTTCCTCGGCGCCGTCATGCATCCCGCGCAGATCGACGGGCGCGCTCATGCACACCGCGCCCGCCACGGGTCCCGGCGCGCTGTCGGTCAGCGTGACCATCGCGGTGAGGTGGCCGCCCGCCGAATGCCCGGCGACGGTGATCCGCTCCGGGTCACCGCCGTAACGGGTGACGTTCGCCCGCGCCCATTCGACCGCCAGCGCGGCGTCCGCGACGGCGTCGCCGATCGTGTGCGCGGGTTCGAGGCGGTAACCGCACGAAATGAACACCGCGCCCGCCTCGACCCAGGGGTCGGCGAAGTAGTCGTAGAAGGCGGGATGTCCTTCGCGCCAGCGGCCGCCGTGGAAGTACACGATGACCGGGCGGCCCTCGCCTTCGCCGGGGTGAAAGACGTCGGCGAGCTGGTACGGGTCGGGCCCGTACTTCACGTCGGTCTCGTGCGGGAAGCGGGCGAGGATCTCCTCGCGGCGCACGGCGGCCTGTTCGTAGAAGCCCTTCCAGTCCGGGTGGTAGTCGTCCGGGTTTCGCCAGGTGAAGAACTCCGTCATGTCCGCCGGGCGGATCGCTGCTGCGGCCAACGCCCCTCCTTCAGATCTTTCGGACGGGTGGTTCCCGACATCATCACCAGCGGCGACGCCGCTCGGGTAATGCCTACTTGGCCCCCTCGTATGACGCGGCGGACATACCGGCGCCGGGATGCCCCACCGGCTATGCCGGCGGCGGGATTCGGCATTGGACAGGCATGGCATCGCGGGGTGAGGATTTCCTGCAGCGACGAAGGAGGTGGAGCGTGGCAGCGACGATACGGAACTTCGTCGGCGGCCGGTACGCCGAGGACACCGCGGCGGGCTTCGACAAGGTGAGCCCGGTCGACGGCACCGTCACCGCCCGCGTGCAGGAGGCCGGACAGTCCCTTGTGGACCGTGCTGTTTCGGCCGCGCGCAAGGCTTTGCACGGCCCGTGGGGAGACACGAGCGTCCAGGAGCGGGCCCGGCTGCTGCGGCGGATCGCCGACCGGATCGACGAGCGCGCCGACGAGCTGCTGGCCGCGGAGGTGAGCGACACCGGCAAACCCGTGTCACTGGCCAAGGAGCTGGACATCGCCCGTGCGGCGGGGAATTTCCGCGCGTTCGCGGACGTCGTCGCCGCGACGGGGCTGGACAGCTATCTCACCGAGTTCCCCGGCGGGCGCGCGCTGAACTACGCCGTGCGCAAGCCGCTGGGCGTGGTCGCGGTCATCGTGCCGTGGAACCTCCCGCTGCTCCTGCTCACCTGGAAGGTCGCCCCGGCGCTCGCGAGCGGAAACACCGTGGTGGTCAAGCCGTCCGAGCTCACCCCGGCCGGGGCCACGCTGCTGGCGGAGATCCTCACCGAGGCGGGCGTGCCCGACGGCGTCTACAACGTGGTGCACGGTTTCGGCCCCGGCTCGGCCGGCGAAGCACTCACCTCGCACCCCGGCGTGGACGGGATCACCTTCACCGGCGAGTCCTCGACGGGCTCGGCGATCATGCGCGCCGCGGCGCCGCGGGTGCGCCCGGTGTCCTTCGAGCTCGGCGGGAAGAACGCGGCGCTGGTGTTCGCCGACGCCGATCTCGGCAAGACCGTCGACGGGCTGGCGCGTTCGGTGTTCACCAACACCGGCCAGGTCTGCCTGTGCACCGAGCGCGTGTACGTGCAGCGCGAGGTGTTCGACGAGGTGGCCTCCGGGTTGGCGGAGCGTGCCGCGGCCTTGAGACCGGGCAGGCCGGAGGATCCCGCGACGACCACGGGCCCGCTGATCTCCTTGGAGCACCGGGAAAAGGTCCTGTCCTACCTGAAGCTCGCCGAGCAGGACGGCGCGAAAGTCGTGGCGGGAGGCGGAATCCCCGCCATGGGCCCGGAACTCGACGGCGGCGCCTGGATCGAGCCGACGTTGTGGACCGGGCTCGACCACAGCTCCCGCGTGGTGCGCGAGGAGGTCTTCGGGCCGGTCGCCGCGCTGATTCCGTTCGACACCGAGGAAGAAGCCGTCACGCTCGCGAACGACACCGACTACGGGCTCGCCGCCGCGGTGTGGACGACGAACCTCGAACGCGGCCACCGCGTGGCGCAGCGGATGAACGTGGGCATGGCGTGGGTGAACACCTGGTTCCTGCGCGATCTGCGCTCGCCGTTCGGCGGGGTGGGCCTGTCCGGGATCGGCCGCGAGGGCGGGACGCATTCGCTGGACTTCTACACCGAACCGACGAACGTGTGTGTGCAGCTGTGAGGAGGACACGGTGAACGACGGAAAACTGGTCCAGGGCAAGGCAACCCCGCGCGGCCGCTACCCGCACGTGAAGGTGGCGGGCGGGTTCGCGTTCGTCTCCGGCACCAGCAGCAGGCGGGCGGACAACACCATCGCCGGGGCCGAGGCCGACGAGCTGGGCACCACCCGCCTCGACATCCGGCCGCAGACCGCGGCCGTGCTCGACAACATCCGCGACATCCTCGCGGAAGTGGGCGCCGGGCTCGAAGACCTCGTGCAGGTCACGTCGTATTTGGTGAACATGAACGACTTCGCCGGCTACAACGAGGTCTACGGGCGGTACTTCGACGAAGGCGGCCCGGCCCGCACGACGGTCGCCGTGCACCAGCTGCCCCATCCGCATCTGCTCATCGAGATCCAGGCCGTGGCGCTGCTTCCGGGGAAGTAGGCGTCCGCAGCAATCCCGCCTGCTGCTGGAGGCAGTCCAGCAGCAGGCGCGTCGTTGGGCCCGGGGCACCGTCTTTGGGCAGTGTCACGCCCACGACGCGGCTCACCGACGGCAAAACCGAGGGCAGCAGCGCGAGCTTCTCGTTCTCCGTCGCCACGAGCATCGGCAGGGCGGCGATGGAATCGGTCTGCGCCAGCAGCGCGTGCAGGGTCGGGTTCGACGTGCATTCGACCCGGTTTTCGGGCAGCGCCACGCCTTCCGCGAAGAACACATCCTCGATTTCCCGCCGCAGCGCCGTTTCCCGCACCGGCAGGATCCACGGATAGCCCAGCAGGTCGCCCAGCGCCGGGGATTCCAGCTCCTGCGCGGGGTGTCCGACGCGGGTGACCAGCCGGATCGGCTCGTGGTACAGCCGCACCTGGCGGACGCGCGCGCCCTCGGCCGGCGGGGTCAGCCTGCCCAGCATGAGGTCGATCCGGCCGGTCAGCAGGTCGGTCTGCAGCACGTCCGGCGTCGCCTCGCGCACCACCACCGTCACCTGCGGGCGGTCCTTCTTCAGCTGCGCGATCGCGCGCGGCAGCAACACGTTCGCGCCGGCGAGGTGGGTGCCGACGGTGACCGTACCGACCCTCGCGCCGGTCAGCTCCGCCACGTGCCTGCCCGCCTTGCGCACCTCGGCCAGCACGGCCTGCGCGTGTTCGACGAACGCCTGCCCGTACACCGTCGGCCGCACCCCGCGCGGGCCGCGGTCGAACATGCGCGCGCCGAGGATTCCTTCCAGCTCCCGCAACGCGCGCGTGACCACCGGCTGCGTCACGTGCAGGTGCTCGGCGGCGCGGACGACGCTCCCGTGCTCGGCGATCGTCGTGACCATGACGAGATGGCGCAGTTTCAGCCTTCCGTCGAGCAGGCCTTTCGGTTCCATCCGGCCACCCTATGCACGTTTTGCTATATCGCAAAGACGGCGGTGTTACGAATGGCTATCGCGGCGGGCATGCCCGGCCGGGTATGCCCCCGGACAGGATTGTCATTGGTCAGGCATGGCGGTTTGGGGAAACATCAGGGAAACGAACGCACGAAGGGAGCACGGCCGTGGCCGACATCAACCCGGTGATCAACTTCCCGCGCTGGATCGAGGAGAACGAGCACCTGCTCAAACCGCCGGTGAACAACAAGCAGGTCTGGACCGGAACCGGTGACTTCATCGTGCAGGTGGTCGGCGGCCCGAACCAGCGCACCGACTATCACGTCGACCCCTACGAGGAGTGGTTCTACCAGTACCGGGGGTCCATGCACGTCAACATCGTCGACGACGGCGTCCCGCGCACGATCGAGATCGGCGAAGGCGAGATGTGGCTGCTGCCGGGCAACGTGCCGCATTCGCCGCAGCGCCCGGAGGCCGGCTCGGTCGGGATCGTCCTCGAGCGCATCCGCGAGGAGGGCACGCTGGAGAAGTTCCAGTGGTACTGCCCGGAATGCGGCGGCCTGGTGCACGAGGCCGAGCTGCAGGTGCGGGACATCGTCACCGACCTGCCGCCGGTGTTCGAGCGGTTCTACGCCGATGAGAAGCTGCGGACCTGCCCCTCGTGCGGGCACGTGCACCCTGGGCGGGGCTGAGGCGTGGCGGTCATCGACGTCCACACGCACTACGTGCCGCGGGGCTGGCCTGAGCTGGGGCCGGGGCTGCCGTGGCTGCGGCTCGAGTCCGAACGCGACGCCACGATCATGGTGGGGTCGAAGGAGTTCCGCCGCATCCGGCACGACTCCTGGGATGCCGAAGCCCGGCTGTCCGATATGGACAGTGAGGGCGTCGGCGTCCAGGTCGTGTCGCCGACGCCGGTGTTCTTCTCCTACGGCGCCTCCCCCGGCGAGGCGGCGAAGATCGCCCGGATCTTCAACGATCTCGCGCTGGAGATCTGCGCGCCCGATCCCGCCCGGTTCCTGCCGTTCTGCCAGGTGCCGCTGCAGGATCCGGACCTGGCCTGCGCGGAGGTGGACCGGTGTCTTGCCGCCGGGCACCGCGGGGTGGAGATCGGCAACCACGTCGGCGACAGCGATCTCGACAGCGCGGGGACGGTCACGTTCCTGCAGCACTGCGCGAGCGTCGGCGCGCCGGTTTTCGTGCACCCGTGGGACATGCCGGGTTCGCCGCGGCTGAACCGGTGGATGGCGCAGTGGCTGACGGGCATGCCCGCCGAGACGCATCTGTCGATCCTGGCGCTGGTGCTGGGTGGGGTGCTGGACAAGGTGCCGCCGTCGCTGCGACTGTGCTTCGCGCACGGCGGCGGTTCGTTCCCGTTCTGGGTCGGCCGGATGGACAACGCGTGGCACGGCAGGCCGGACGTGATCGCGACCTCGGAGCACCCGCCGTCGCACTACCTCGACCGGTTCAGCGTGGACAGCGTGGTGTTCAGCGAGCCGGCCCTGCGGCTGCTGGTGGACACGATGGGCCCGGAACGCGTCCTGCTGGGCAGCGACTACCCGTACCCGCTCGGCGAGCGCCCGGTAGGCAAGGTCATCCGGGAAGCGTCTTTCCTCAGCGACGACGACCGAGCCCGGCTACTGGGCGGGAACGCCGCGCAATTCCTTGGTGTGGTTTAGGAATCGTATCTGAACACCGAAGCCGCCGGGGTACCCACGATCGGCATCGGCGGGGCGGCGGGGCGACAGGTGTGGGGACGGCTGCCGGACCGGCTCACTGGAACCAGTCGATGATCACCGCGATGCTGCCGCCCATGCTCTTCGCCCGCACCTGCGGGTTCGCGGCGACATTGCCCCACGGCACCGTGCCCTTGTTGCTGGTGCCGCAGCCGAGGCTGAACCACTTTCCCTTGGTGTGCTTCGAATCGAAGCCCCAGCCCTCGACGCAGGCGTACTGGTTGGTGCCCTCCTGCACCCGCCAGCTGTAGCCCTGCTTGTAGCCGTTGTGCCCGAACACCGCGCAGTTCGACTTGCTGACCGGCCCCCATTTGCCGACGATGCCCGACGCCTGGTGCGGATCGGTGCAGCCGTCGGCCGACGCGGCCGGCGCCGCGGCCCCCACCAGCGTGCCCGCCACCGCCAGCGCGGCGGTCAGCACGGCGGCCCTGGCCCGGAAACGGTGCTGTCCCATGATTTCGCCATCCTCCCGTCGAGCAAGATCAGCCGGACCGGCCGAACGTACAACGGGCACCGGCAGGCCATCGTGGTGAATCAGCTGTTCAGGCGTCGCCCGTGCGCCCATCGGATGACCCGGCCCGCCCGGTCCACACCGTGGAACGCCGCCGCGGGCATCTTGTGAGCCGCCCGCGCGCGTGTCATGATGACCGCGATTTCAATCGATTGAAATCGGGCAGGAGTCGACGAAGATGATGTCCGGCAGCACCACCGTGACCCCGGCTGACCGCGGCACCCATCGCTCGCGGTGGAACCGCACCGTCCTCGCGTGCATCGCGGACTACCTCGACGCGGGTTCGATCGTGGGCGCGTCCGCCGCGCTCGCCTTGTGGACCAAGGCTTTCGGGCTCTCCCCCACCGCGCTCGGCGTGCTGGCCGCCCTCGGCGTCAACGCCGGCTCGTACGCGGTCGGGTCCCTGATCGGCGGCAGGCTGGGCGACCTGCTCGGCCGGAAACGGATCTACCAGTGGGACCTGCTGGTCTACGTCGCCGGCGGGCTGATCCTCGTGTTCGCCGCGCAGGGCTGGATGCTCTTCGCCGGGCTGATCGTGATGGGCCTGGCCGTGGGCGCCGACGTGCCCACGTCGTGGGCCCTGATCGGCGAGATCGCGCCCGCCCGCGAGCGCGGCCGGTTCGTCGGCATGACCAGCGTGTTCTGGAACATCGGCCCGGTGGTGACGCTCGTGCTGGCGTTCGCCCTCTCCCCGCTCGGCCTGCTGGGCGCGCGCATCGTGTTCGCGCATCTCGTGGTGGTCGCGGTGGTGACCTGGCTGTTGCGGCTGCGGCTGGCCGAATCCGAGATGTGGGTGAACGCGCGCAACTCCGCGGCGAGCAGTGCGTCGAGCATCCGGGAACTGTTCCGCCGGCACGGTGTCCGGCTGTTGTTCGTCTTCGCCGTGCACACGTTCGGCTCCATCGCGGCGGGTACCTTCGGGTTCTTCCTGCCCTACATCCTCAAGACGATCGGCACCCAGTCGCAGGCCGCGAGCGTCGGCTTCAACGCGTTGTCCTACGTGCTGACCGGGCTCGGCGTCGGCTTCCTCTACCTGCCGCTCGTCGACCGCGTGAACCGGCGGCTCTTCTATGGAGCGGCGGGCGTGCTCGGCATCGCCGCGATCCTGATGCTGATCTTCCTGCCGCTGAGCAATCCGGCCGTCATCACGCTGTTCATCGTGGTCAACTCGCTCGCCAACGCGTGCAGCCAGGAGCAGTTCTACCGGCTGTGGTGCCAGGAACTCTTCCCCACGCTCAGCCGCGCCACCGCGCAGGGGATCATCATTTTCGCGCAGAAACTGGTGCTCGCCGGGTGGAGCGTGTTCGTGCCGGTGATCGTCGCCGCGAGTTTCCACGCCTTCAGCTGGATCCTCGCCGCGGCCACCGCGGCGTCCGTCCTCATCGGACTGATCTGGATGCCCCGCAAGCCCGCCGCGCTCGAGGAGGTGGCCTGAGTGGGCAGGCCGAACATCCTGCTGATCGTCTGCGATCAGCTGCGGGCCGACGCGCTCGGCTGCTACGGCAACACGTTCAGCCGCACGCCCGTGCTCGATCAGCTCGCCCACGACGGGACTGTGTTCGAGTCGGCCTACACGCCCTCGCCGGTATGCGTCCCCGCGCGCGCCTGCCTGATCACCGGCAACGAGCCCCAGACGAACGACTGCTTCGACAACGGTTATCCGATGCCCGCCGCTCCCACGTTCATGGCCCGGCTTTCGGCGGGCGGCTACCGGACCCACGGCGTCGGCAAGATGCACTTCACGCCGGAACCCCGCGCGCTCCGCGGCTTCCAGACCCGGGACCACGGCGAGGAATTCGGCACCGTCGAGGACGACGATTATCTCGCTTTCCTTGCCGCATCCGGATTCGGTCACGTCGAGCATCCGCACGGATTGCGCGACGAAATGTACTACGTGCCCCAGCTTTCCCAGGTGCCCGAGGAACTGCATTTCTCCCACTGGGTCGCCGACCGTTCGATCGACTTCCTCGAAACGGCATCCGCGGAGCAGCCGTTCTTCCTGTGGTCCAGTTTCATAGCCCCGCACCCGCCGTTCGCGCCGCCGTCCCCGTGGCACCGGCTCTACGAACCCTCGCTGCTCCCCGATCCCTTCGAGCCCCAGGGCGGCGACGGGCTCCTGACCGCATACGACCGCTTGCAGGCGAGGTATAAATACCGCGACGGCGGGCGCGACCGGAGATTGTGGCAGCTCATCCGCGCCTACTATTACGCCTCGGTGTCGTTCGTCGACGCGCAGATCGGCCGCATTCTCGGCGCGCTGCGGAAAACCGGGCGGTCCGAGGACACTTTGGTCGTGTTCACCGCCGACCACGGCGAATTCCTGGGCGACTACGGTACTTTCGGCAAACGGTCCTTCCTCGACCCGGCGGCGCGCGTGCCACTCATCCTTTCCGGACCGGGTTTCGGGCCGGAGAGGCGGACCGATCTCGCGAGTCTCACCGATATCGCGCCGACGCTCACCGAGGCGGCCACTGTGGACAGACCTCCAGTGGATGGCTTGTCGCTACGGGAAAAACACCCAGGACGGCTGGTGTACGGGCAGTTCCAGCAGGGCGAACTCGGGTTGTACGCGGTGATCGGCGAACGGTGGAAGTACGTGTGGTCCGCGCCCGATGGCCGCGAGTACCTGATCGACCGGCGGACCGATCCGCGTGAAAGCCGGAACCTCGCCTACAACCCGCGAGTGCGCGAAATCGTGCTCGCCCAGCGGGAAAACGCGCGGAAGCACTTCGCCGGCCTGGCCGGGATCGACTTCGACGCGGAATCGGCCAACGTCGCGAACCCGCTCGGCGCCCCGCCCGGTGAACACGCGCTGCGGGCCCTCCTCGCGGTGGGACTCGACAGCGAGGCGTCGACGATCGTGGTCCGGCCCGGTGGCTGGCCCGAGGCGCCGGAGGCGTACCGCGCGCGGGAATGACACTCGGCGGGCGCGCCGTGAGAGAGTGCTCACCATGGCAGCCAGCACGCCCGGCAACGCCCGCGGCGACGTCACGATGCAGCAGGTGGCGGAAGCGCTCGGCGTCTCCGTGTCCACGGTTTCGCTGGCATTCCGCGATTCCCCGGTCGTCGCGCTCGCGACGCGGGAGCGGGTGCGCGCGGAGGCCGAGCGGCTCGGCTACGTCTACCACCGTGCGGCGGCGAACCTGCGGCGCGGGCGGAGCAGCCTCATCGGCCTGGTCGTCCCGACGATCACCAACCCGTTCGTCGCGGAACTGGCCAGTGGCGTGCAGGACGTCGTCGCCGCGCACGGGTTCGCGCTGGCGCTGGCGAACAGCCGGGGCAGTATCGCGCAGCAGCGGGAGATCACGCGGATGCTCGCCGAGCAGCGGGCCGCGGGCGCGATCCTGATCCCGATGCTGGACACGCCGCCGGAGCATCTGGGCGGCGGGGTGCCGTTCGTGCTCGTGAACCGGGACGTCGAGGGCTCCGGGCTGCCCTTCGTGCACCAGGACGACGTGGCGATCGTGGACCTCGCGGCCGACCACCTGCTGGAAGCGCACGACGTCCGGACGCTCGGCTACTTCGGCGGCCTGGAAGCGGCGGGCCCGCGCCGTAAGCGCCTGGCCAGGTTCCGCGAACGGGTTGGCGCGGCGGGGAAATCCTTCGCCGAGGAGTGGGCGACGGGCACCGTGGGCGATCCGGAAAGCGCTTACCGCACGGCGAAGGACCTGCTCGGCGCGGGCCCGCCTCCAGAGGCGTTGCTGTGCCACAGCGACGAACTCGCGTGGAGCGTGCTGCGCGCGCTGGCCGAGGCGGGCGTCGGGCCGGACCGGTGCCGGGTGATCGGGATCGACGGGATCGCCACCTCGGCGATGTTCTCCCCCGCCCTGACTACCGTTTCCGTCGACGCGGGCGGGGAAGGAAGGCACGCGGGAGCCGTGCTGCTGAACGCGATCGGCGTCACCGTGGAGGAGGACCTCCGGCCACGCCCGCCGTATCTGGAAATACGCGAATCCTGCGGTTGCTGAGCCGTCGGCGCCGGAGCGCCTACCGAGCCCTCCCGGGCGTGTTTGCCGTTCCCGCCGGCGTGTTGGTCACCCCCGCCGGCGTGTTTGCCGTTCCCGCCAGCGTGTTTGCTCCTCCCGCGGCCGTGTTGGCCGCCCCGCGCGTATATTGGCCACCCCCGCACGCACGTTGACCGCCCCCGCGAACGCGTTCACACCCCCGCCAACGGCCAACACACCCACGCCAACCGCCAACACACCCACACAGGCGGCCAACTCACCCACGGGGTCCGCCCGCCCCC
>NZ_VMNW02000029.1 GCF_007713735.2 Amycolatopsis acidicola
CCGGTGACCTGCTGCAGGTCGACCGCGGCCGAGGCGACTACCGACGGGTGCCGGGTATAGGGGTTGGTGACCCCGGTGCCGAGCTTGATCCGCGAGGTCACCGCGGCCGCGATTCCCAGGTGGACGAACACGTCCCCGATGACGTTCTGCGAGTCGGGGAACATCAGCCCGTCCCAGCCCGCCCGCTCCGCGTCCGCCGCGTAACCGGCGATGTCGCGCGCGAAAACCTTGCTGAGCAACCACATTTCCATGACGGCCTCCGCGTGGGTTCAGGAACCGGTCCCGGTGCGGACCCGGACTCCGGCCGCCTCTTCCTGCAGGGAGAAGATCACCCAGGAATCGCGGTCGTCCCAGCCGCGGCGGGTCGCCTCCTCGGCCAGTTCATGACAGCTCGATCCGAGCGGCGTGGGCACCTCGACCTCACCGGCCAGCTCCATGGCCAGCCGAATGTCCTTCAGGCTGAGTGCGTGCCGGAACCACGGGGTTTCAGTGGTCTCGAACTCACCGTTGAACACGCGCGTCGGGAGCCACTTGAGCTGGTCGTGGCGCCCAAAGGAGCCGGTCCGGACGAACTCATACACCACTGCCGGGTCGACGCCCGCCTTGGTGGCGATGGTGAACATCTCGGCCATCGCCTGGCGCAGGATGTGCAGCCCCAGGTTGTGGATCAGTTTGCACACGTCCCCCGCGCCGATGTTCCCGGCGTGCAGGACCAGCGTGGCGAACGCCTCCATGTACGGCCGGGCCCGTTCCACAGCCGCGGCCGTACCGCCCACGCCGAGCGTCAGCCTGCCCTCTTCGGCACCGGTCTTGCCTCCGCTCACCGGGGAGTCGACGAGCTCGATGCCTTGCGTGGCAAGCTTTTCCGCCGCCTCGATGACCGTTTCGCGGCGGTTGGTGGTGAGGTCCACGATCAGCGCGCCCGGGCGCAGCACCTCGGCCAGGCCGCCTTTGCCGAACACCACCGCCTCGAACTCCGGGGGCCCGGGCAGGCTCAGGAACACCAGCGTGCGGTCGGCCAGATCCGGCAGCGACGTGGCCGGTTTGGCGCCTTCGGCGGCGAACGCCGCCACTGCGTCCGGCCGCGCGTCGAAGACCATCAGATCGCCATCGAGGCGGCGAAGCAGGTTGCGAGCCATTCCGGCGCCCATCGAACCGAGTCCGATGTAGGCGACGCGCTCGGTTCCGTTGTGTGGTCCGGTCATCAGCCTTCCTCCGTTTCATCGAGGGTGGTTCACACGCGGGCGGGCACACCCAGCCGCGGGAGCACCTCGGACCCCAGCAGGGCCAGGGACTCGCGTACCGCGGATTCCGGCGTGCCAGGCGTGCCCACCTGGAAGATGAACTCGTCGAACCCGAGCCGCTGGTAGGCGCCGAGTTGCGCGACTACGGTGTCCGGGCTGCCGAGGATCACGCGGCCGGGCGGCACGTCGTCCCCCGGTTCACCGGTCGCGTGCTTCTCGCCGACGACTTCTTTGAAAATCCCCCAGCTGCCCAGCGCCCGGTAATAGGCGTTGTACGCCTCGGTGAATCGGGCTTCCGCCAGCTCGTCGGTCTCGGCCACCATGCAGTGCCGGAGCAACGGGCGCCGCGCAGGACGGCGACCGGCCTCCGTGAGCGCCCGGTCGTATTCGGTGGCCAAATCGGCCAGCACGGAATACGGCGTATGACTGCTGCCCAGCCAGCTGTCGCCGACGCGCGCCGCACGCCGCACTCCCGGAGCCGAACTTGCCGCGATCCACGCAGGAATCCCGCCCGGCCGTTGCGGTCGGGCCGTCATCTTGATGTCGCGGAAACTGAAGTACCGGCCCTCGAAGTCGAACGACTCTTCCGACTCCCACAGGCGGCGCATAACGTCGAGCGTCTCCTCGAACCGGCCGGCCCGCTGGCGGATCGGCACTCCGAGCGCGTCGAACTCGCGCTGCGCCCAGCCCAGAGCCGCGCACAGCGCGAACCGGCCGCCGCTGAGGTTGTCCAGCGTCACCAGCGATTCCGCCAGCCGGATGGGGTGGGACAGCGGGAGCAGATACACACCACCGATCTCCAGGTCGCCGGTCGCGCCGGCCAGCAGGCCGAGGTAGGTACTCGTGTCGAGCACCGGCCACGGGTCCGCCAGGATGTGCTGACCGACCCAGATCGAGGAGAAACCGGCGGCCCGCGCCGCGGGGATCCGGTCCAGCAGAGTGTCCACTGTGGACCTCGGCGACGGTGCCGCCGGGTCGAGCCAGCCGGACAGGAACAGGCCCATCCGGACCTGCCCAGGCGAATTCGGTACACCGGTCATGACGTTGCCTCCTTGCAACGCGGGCGGACGCCGCCCGGTCAGATCGTGACGTCGGGCGTGCCCGCCCAGGCGCGGTCCCAGTCGTTGTGGTGCACCACCGTTTCCAGCGGTTTACGCCGCGGCGCCTTGAGGTTCTCGTCGCCATAGCCGAGGAACACGCCGCATTCGAGGAACATCCTCGGCGGCACCCCGAGCAGCTCCTTGAGCTGTGGCTCGACCCGGTTGAAGAACGTCGTGAACAACGACTGCACGCCGAGCGCGCGAGCGGCGAGGATCATGTTCTGGCAGGCGGGGAACAGGCTCGCGCCCCGGCCGCCGTCGTGCGGGCGCAACTCCTTGAGCGTGCCGTCCGGGTTCTCCTCGTACTCACCGTGGAACCGGATGCCGCGGTCCGGGTTCCAGAAGACCAGGACGATCGCGCCGACGTTCGGCACGTTGGCGACCGCGTCCCGCCCGGTGATCGAGCGCCCCGCACCGTCGACGAGCTGATCGGCGGGCTGCGACCGTTTCGCGTCCACCTCGGTGGCCCACACCGGCGCGATCAGGTCGTGCATCTTCTGCTTGAGCCCGTCGTCGGTGACGACGACGAACTCCCACGGCTGCGTGTTGCCCGAGCTCCCGGCGAAGGTCGCGGCACGCAGGATGCGTGCCAGCACCGGCTCGGGCACGAGCTCCCTCTTGTAGATGCGGGTCGCCCGCACCGTGAAGAGTGTGTCGAAGATGCCGAGCTCACTCCAGCCTTCCCACGGCGCGGACTTCTGGGTCTCGACCACGGAACCGTCCTCTCTGTCGGCCTGTGAACAGACAGAAGAGTGTCAGACATTACATAGCCAGTCAATCGCAGATCTGATTAATCAAAACCGATACATCAGCCTTAGACTTGACGTTCAGCGGAGCTGTCGGACACACTGACCGCAGCGCCACTTCCCCAGCGCGGACCCGCAACGACGCAGGTCAGGAGCATTGATGCACCCCACCGGCACTTCGCTGCGACGCGTCGCCGTCGCCACCTTCACCGGAACGTTGATCGAGCTGTACGACTTCGTCATTTACGCGACAGCCGCCGCGTTGGTTTTCCCGCACCTGTTCTTCCCGGCGCTCGGGAGCTCGGCGGGCACCGTCGCGTCGTTCGCCACCCTCGGCGTCGCGTTCGTGTTCCGGCCCATCGGCGGGGTCCTTTTCGGACACATCGGCGACCGGCTCGGCCGCAAGAGCACCCTGGTGGCGACCCTGCTGATCATGGGCGTGGCCACCGCGTGCATCGGGCTTCTGCCCCCGGCAAGCAGGATCGGCGTCGCGGCACCGATCCTGCTCATCCTGCTGCGCCTGGTGCAGGGCATCGCGGCAGGCGGCGAATGGGCCGGGGCGACGCTGTTCGCCGTGGAGCACGCGCCCGCCCACAAACGTGGGTTCTGGGCCATGTTCCCGCAGATCGGCGGCACGTTCGCACTCGCGCTCGCGAACGCGACGTTCCTGGTGACCAGCGTCGGGATGAGCAATGCCGCGTTCCTCGCCTACGGCTGGCGGATCCCCTTCCTCATCAGCTTCCTGCTCGTCGGCATCGGCCTGTGGGTGCGGTTGCGGATCGAGGAGACACCGTCGTTCACCCGGCAGCAACGGGATGCCGGCAGCCCGGCGCTGCCCTTCTTCGAGGCCTGCCGCCACCAGCCGCGGGAGATCATTTTCGCCGCGGGTACCGGGCTCATGTTCTTCGCGTTCTTCTACATCGGCGCCACCTACCTGGCCAGCTACGCGACAACCACAATGCACCTGTCGAGGATCTTCGTCCTGACGGTGGGAATCGCGGGCGGCATCGCCATGCCGATCGGCATCGTGATCGGGTCGGCACTCTCCGACCGGTGGGGACGCCGCCCCGTCATCGGCACGGCCAACGCGATCGCCGCACTCTGGGCGCTGGCGATCGCCCCGCTCCTCACCGGCGGTACCGGCGCCGCGTTCGCTGCGACGATCTGCGTCACCATGCTGATCGCGGGAATCGCCTACGGCCCCACCGGCGCCTTCCTGCCCGAACTGTTCCGCACCCGCTACCGTTACACGGGCGCCGGGCTCGCCTACAACCTCGCCGCGTTGTTCGGCGCCGGAATCGCTCCCTTGGCAGCGACCTCCATCAGCTCGTCGTTCGGCCTTGCGGGAGTGGGAATTTTCGCCGCGGCACTCTGCGTGGTGAGCACCGCGAGCACGTTCGCGTTACGGGAGACAAGGCACGAAACGCTCGACCCGGCCACCGCCCCGCGCGGTTCCCGGCAACTGACCCGCCTCGAAGACCCATGATCCTGCTACCAGAACGAGGGTTGACTTGAGTGAGATCTTCCAATCCGGCCTGCTGAAAGACCGCGTGGCACTGGTGACAGGCGGTGGCACCGGGCTGGGCCTGGAGACGGCGACGTTACTCGCCTCGCTGGGCGCCCACGTGGTCATCGCCGGGCGCCGGATCGAGGTCGCAGAAACGGCCGCCGCCGGCATCGCCGCGGCGGGCGGCCAGGCAACGGCCCTGCAACTCGATGTCCGGGACTACCCGATGGTCGAGCAGATCGTCGGCGAGATCGTGCACCGCACCGGGTCGCTCGACATCCTGGTCAACAACGCCGCCGGGAACTTCCGCTGTGACACCGAGAAACTGTCGGCCGGCGGCTGGCGCGCCATTGTGGACATCGACCTCAACGGCACGTTCCATTGCTGTCGCGCTGCTTTCACCGCGCTGTCGGCGTCGCCGCACGTGGGCCGCATCATCAGCATCATCAGCTCGTACGCCTGGAGCGGCTGGCCCGGCTGCGCGCCGGCCGCGGCGGCGAAGGCCGGTATCCAGTCATTGATGCGGACCCTGGCCGTGGAATGGGGCGACCGCAACATCCTGTGCAACAGCGTCGCGCCGGGCGCGATCGCGGACACGGAAGGAACGAAGCGCATCCACGAGGACACGGGCCGTGGCGCACACGAGCTTGCGCGAGTTCCCGTCGGACGCTTCGGCAGTCGCGCCGACGTCGCCGGGGCCGTCGCCTTTCTCGCCTCACCCGCCGGCCAGTACATCAACGGGACCGACCTGGTCGTCGACGGCGGGCGGCAGTTCTCGTTCGCCCAGGAGCAGCGATCATGAGCACCGAAGACGTCATCGAGGTCACGCGCGACGGGCATGTCGGCATCATCCGGCTCACCGACGAACGCCGCCGCAACGCACTGTCGAACCCGATGCGCGACGGGCTCGCCGCGGCCGTGGCGGACTTCGTGGCCGACCCGGACGTGCGGGCCATGTACCTCACCGGAACAGGCAGCACCTTTTGCGGCGGCGGTGACCTGCGCATGATGCGTGCGGAAGGGGACACCTGGTCGTCGTATCAGCGACTGACGCGGACCGGCAAATGGCTCATCGAGCTGTTCCGCTGCCCGAAACCCGTCGTGGTGGGGGTGAACGGCGTCGCAGTGGGCGGCGGCATCGGCATCGCCATGGCCGGAGACGTGGTCTACGCCGCCGAAAGCGCCACGTTCATCTCGGGCTTCCTGCGGCTCGGCCTGATCCCGGACATCGGCATGATGTACACCCTCCCCCGGGCCGTCGGCATGACCCGTGCACGGGAGTTCCTTCTGGGCCAGGAGACGTGGACGGCGCAGCGGGCCGAGACAGCGGGGCTGATCACGGCGGTGGTCCCCGACGACGAACTCGACGCCCGCTGCCTCGAACGCGCCCGTGTGATGGCGGCGGGCCCGCTCGAAGCCTTCGGGCTCGCCAAGTCGATTCTCGCCCGCACCTTCGAAACCTCACTGGACGACCTGATGCACTTCGAAAGCCTCGGCCAGTCCGTCGCCTACGCCACGGAGTCCATGCGGGAAGGGCTGTCGGCGGTGACGGGTGGCCGACCCGCCGACTTCGTCTCGGCGACGGAACGAGAACCGGCGACGCGCATCGCCCGGGCACGCCACGCGAACGGATAGCCTTCGACGAGCGAGGACGAGACCCTGTGCCATTTTTCCCTTCATTTCCCGAAAACTCCGGCCCGCCCGTGGTTTTCGAAAAGCACCCCGAGGTGTACCGCCATTGGTCCGAGATGAGCGAACGCCTCATGAACGGGCCGTCACCCCTGAGCCGGGGCGAGCGGGAACTGATACTCGCCTACGCCGCCGGCGTGGCCGGGTGCGAGTTCGTCTACACGGCACATTCCGAGGTGGCGTACGCCCATGGCATTGCGGCCGGCACGCTCGACGCACTGCTGGAGAACCCCGAGGCCGCAGATGTGGCGCCTCGGCTGAAACCGTTGCTGGCCTTCGTGCGCAAACTGACGCTGGCTCCCGATGAACTGACCCAAACCGACGCGAACCGCGTTTTCGAGGCGGGCTGGGGTGAACACGCGCTCCACGACGCCATCGCGATCTCGGCCAGAGCCGCGTTCATGCAGCGGCTCGTCGAGGGCCACGGATTCACCCGTGTGCCGCGAGAAGTCGCCACGAAACACGCGCAACGCCGGGTGGCGAAAGGCTACGTGAACCTCTACCCACGATTCCGCACTGGCAGCTGACGACGGTTTCCTACCAGTCAGGGAATCCAGGCGAAGGTGTCAGGATCAGGACCGATTCGCCCGGCGGGGCCGCGGTCAAGGCCATCGATGGCGGCCATCTCCTCGGCCGAGAGTGCGAACCCGAACACGTCGAGGTTCTCCGCCATCCGCTGCCGGTGCGTCGTTTTCGGGAACACGACGTGGCCGTGCTGGATGTGCCAGCGGAGGACGACCTGCGCGGGTGTCTTCGCCTGTGCGAGGGCGATGCGGTCCAGCACGGGGTCGTCGAGGACGGCGCCCTGGCCCAGCGGGCTCCAGGCCTCGACGGCGATCCCGTGAGCGGCCGACGCGTCGCGGGCGGTGTCGTTGCGGAAGTACGGATGCACCTCGATCTGGTTGACAGCCGGGACGATTCCGGTTTCGCCGATGACGCGGTCGAGGTGGGCGGGCTGGAAGTTCGACACCCCGGCGGTGCGCAGCCGCCCGTCCCGCACCAAGTCGGTCACCGCCCGCCAGGTCGTGACGTAGTCGCCGTTGTAGAGGCTGGGCAGCGGCCAGTGGATCAGGAACAGATCGAGCCTGGCGAGGCGGAGTTCGTTCAACGTCCGGTCGAATGAACGGTGCACCTCACCGGGATCGTGGTTGCCATTGCCGAGTTTGCTGGTGACGTGCAGTTGCTCACGCGGAATACCGGAGGCGGCGACAGCTCGCCCGACTCCGGCCTCGTTGCCATACATCTGCGCGGTATCGATGTGCCGATAGCCCATGCCGAGGGCGCTTCCGACGATTTCGGCGGTCGCGGCGGTATTCTTCTCCGATCGGGTCCGGTCCCGCGAGACGTTGAGCGTGCCGAAGCCCAGTTGCGGGATCGTGGTGCCATCGTTGAGCGGCAGCGTGGGAATCACGGATTTTCCTTCCAGGGCCGGGAATCTGGCTAGCCGAAGGTGTGCGCCTCAACGAGGTCGGGATCAGAGCCGCCCCGCAGGACGATGTCGATCGCGTCGATCGCATCGATGTCTTCGGAAGTGAGTGCGAAGTCGAAGACGTCGATGTTCTCCGCGATCCTGTTCGCGCGCACCGACTTCGGGATCACCGCGCGTCCCTGCTGCAGGTGCCAGCGGAGCACGATCTGCGCCGGGCTCTTGCCGTAGCGCGCCGCGAGGCCGGCCAACGTCGGGTGTTCCAGCGGCCGGACGAGATCATCGGGATCGGCCGGGTGGTTGGAGTACACCCCACCTATCGGCGACCACGCCTGGGTGATCACGCCATGCGTGGCGTCAGCGTCCCGCACGGCGGGCTGGGTGAAGAACGGATGCAGCTCGACCTGGTTGACCGCCGGCACGACCGTGGTGCGGCTGATCAGGGTTTCCAGGTGCTTCTCGGTGAAGTTCGACACCCCGATGGCCCGGACTCGTCCCTCGTCGAGCAGCTTCTCCATTGCCTGGTAGGAGGCGATGGTCGCATCGAATTCAGCGGGGATGGGCCAGTGGATCAGGTACAGGTCGAGGTAATCCAGTCCCAGGCTGTGCAGGCTCGTATCGAAAGCGCGCAGTGTCGCATCGAACCCGTGCTCGCTGTTCCACAGTTTGGTGGTCACGAAAACCTCGCTCCGGTCGAGGCCAGAGCCGGTGATGCCTTCGCCGACCTGGGCTTCGTTGCCGTAGGCGGCTGCGGTGTCGATCAGGCGGTACCCGTTGCCGAGCGCTGTCCGGACCGCGCCGGCGGTGTCTTCCGGGGCACTCCGGTACACGCCGAGGCCGAGAGCGGGCATCGACACGCCGTTGTTCAGTGTCAGCAGCGGACTGGCAGGGGTGGTCACGCTTGTCTCCTTGTGCGGGTCAATGGATCTCGGTGTAGGTGTCGCCATTTCCGGCGTACTGCTGCCACAGGTGCTCGGCGACCGCTGCGGGCTCGTGCCGACGGCCAGGACCGACCGGGCCGACGATGACGACGTGGTGCACGCGCACGCCGGTGGGCGCCAGGGCCTCGGCGAGCAGCCGGGCGTAGACGGTCTGGGCGGTGGTAGTCACACCGGACACCGCGCGGTCGGCGTTGGGGTTCAGTCCGCCGCTGCCGGTGGTGAACAGCAGGACTCCCCGGCCCTTGGCGCGCATCCCTGGCACGACCGCGCCGACCACCGCCGCGGCGCCGACCACATTGAGGGCCAGCGAGTTCCGCAGATCCGCGGGCCCGGTGTCCAGGACTGGTTTGATGAGGTTCACATCGGGGTGGGGGCTGAAAACCACCACCTCAGGCTCACCGAGAGTGTCGGTGAGTTGCGTGATGCCTGTCCGCAGCGCGTCGACATCGAGGATGTCGGCCGCCGCCCAGGCGACACGGATCCCATCGGTGTCCAGCTCGCGCGCCTGCACGGCCAGCCGGTCGTCGTTACGGGCAAGCAAGCCGACCGGGTGGCCTTCACGGCCGAACCGGCGGGCCAGGGCGTCACCGATCCCTGGCCCTGCCCCGATGATCAGCACGGGTCCTGGCGTGGTCATCGGAGAACCTCCTTGTCGCGGGTGATGGCGAGCACACCCAGCGGGCCGAGCGCTACGACGGCGATCACGAGGCCCACCACAGGTGGCCCGTGCACGCCGAGACTGGACGAAAGTGCGAGCCCGCCCAGCCAGGAGCCACCGGCGATGCCGACGTTGAACGAGCTGGTACTCAACGACATGGCCAGGGTGTTGACCGGCCCGGTGGCACGGACGACCTGGGCGACCAAGATCGGATTCGCGACCAGCCCGAAGGCGCCAAGCGCCAAGACCAGGGCAACGGCGAGGACACCGTTACCACCCCACAGGGTCAGTGCCGCGAGGGTCACCGCGATCAGCCCGGCGGCCGGGATGGCGATGCCGAACGGATGGATGTCGCCGAGGCGCCCGCCGAAGGTGATGCCCGCCAGCGCACCGGCGCCATAGCCGAACATGGCCAGCGGTACCACGGCCTCCGGCAGCCCGGCGAGCTCCGTCAGCAGCGGGGCGACGTAGCTGTACGCGGCTACGAACGAGCCCTGAACCAGCGCGGTGGCGAGGTAGACGAGCCACAAACGACCGCGACGCAGGGAAGCCAGCTCGGCTGCGAACGACGTCTGCGGTCGGGTCTCGGCGGCCGGCAGCTTCCGGGCGAGCACTGCGGCCGCGATCAGGGCGAGCGCCGCCAGTACCCAGAACGGGCCCTGCCAGCCCAGCAGCTGGCCGCCCGCGGTGCCCAGCGGTACGCCGAGCACGTTCGCCAGTGTGACACCACCGATCATCACGCCCATCGCCCGCGCGCTGGCCGCCGGACCGGCCGCGGCCGCGGCGACCACGGCCCCGACGGCCCAGAAAGTGCCGGTGGCGACGGCCGCGGCGAACCGGGCGACGAGCACGACCGCGAAACTGCTGCTGAGCGCGGCGGCCACATGGCCCGCGGCGAAGAGCACCAGCGCCAGCACGAGTGTCGCGCGGGGCGGCAGACGCAGGGTGGCCATCGCCATGGCCGGCGCGCCCACCATCATCCCGACGGCGAACACGGTGATCAGCAGCCCTGCCTGGGAGAGCGTGATGTCCAGGCCGGCCGAGACTTGAGGCAGCAAACCGGCCACGACGAGCTCGGTGGTGCCCATCAGGAAGGCGATGGCGCCGAGCAGGTAGACCACAGGGGGAAGTTTGCGCGCCCTTGGCCTTTCTCTGCCGGGCGGCGAGGTGGCTGAGGTGGAAGTGGAGACCACCGGGTTCCTTTCGAAGATCGGGCGATAGTGCGGGAGGAGGCTCAAGGCCGATTCCACAAGCCGGCTCCCACGTGCTTCGCCATCCAGGTAACCGGCGTACGCGCGGACGGAACAGGACCTCTCGTGACGGGTCACGACGTAACCCCCCTCGCGGCGGCGTCCGCGTTTACAGTGGAAACGTGGACAATCGAGCGGAGGTACGCGACTTCCTGGTGACACGCCGGGCCCGGATCCGCCCTGAGCAGGCGGGGTTGCCGGTCTATGGACAGCGCCGTGTGCCTGGGCTTCGCCGCGACGAGGTCGCGACCCTGGCCAGGATGTCGCCCGACTACTACACCCGGCTGGAGAAGGGCAACCTCGCCACGGCGTCCGACAACGTCCTCGACGCCATCGCAACGGCCCTGCAGCTGGATGACGCCGAGCGGGCACATTTGTTCGATCTGGCCCGGGCCGCTCGCGACCGGAATCCCCAGACACGACGGCGGGCGCCCGCACCACGAATCCGTCCCAGCGTGCAACATCTGCTCGAGTCGATGACTGAATCCGCGGCATTCGTGCGCAACGGCCGCATGGACATCCTCGCCGTCAACGCGCTGGGCCGCGCTTTGTGGGCACCCCTGTTCGACGACCCCACCCGGCCACCGAACCTGGCACGGTTCGCCTTCCTCGATCCCCGCGGAACCGAGTTCTACGCCAACTGGCCCGACGCCGCGAAAGGCGCGGTCGCACTCCTGCGCACCGAAGCCGGCCGTGTGCCCCACGACAAGGCCCTGACGGCCCTTGTCGGCGAGCTGGCGACCCGCAGTGACGAATTCCGCGACTGGTGGGCCACCCACGACGTGCAGTTGCACTGCACCGGGGCCAAGCGACTGCGTCACCCCGTGGTCGGTGAGCTGTCCCTGACCTTCAATGCTCTCGACCTGCCGGCCGATCCTGGCCTGACCCTCACCGCCTACACCGCCGAACCAGGCTCCCCTGACGAAGAAAAACTCAGAATGCTGTCCAGCTGGGCCGCCACGGAAAACCCGGATCCCAGCCGGGTGTTATAGGCGCGGGTCCTGCGAATCGCCCGTGATAGATCAGACAGGGATGCCCCAGACCGGCGAAGGCCGTCCTCGCAGCCCTTTCCTCGAAAACTACGACGGTTCGTCATCCTTTTCTGTCAGGCTATGTCCTGACAGGTCAGTCCCCCTTGCCCTCATCGTCAACTCTAGTTCTGCCCTGTGGCTGGCGAGAACACGCTGGCTGCCACGAAGGTGCAGTTTCGCCGCGCCGAGGTGTTCGAAGAAGTCCCTGCCGTCATTGGGATCGAGTAGATCCGCGCTGATCATGGCGTGGCTCACGATGTCGAGCTCGTGGAGCGCGTCGCGGAGGTGGTCGAGCAGGGCACATGTCTGTTCGTACCGCTGCTGGTAGTCGTCGTCAGGTGGATGCGACATGGTTTTCGTCCTTCGGTTCGGCGAGAACGTCGTCGGGTGCTGTGTTGGGTTCTCGTCGAACAACGTAGGTGCCGCTCGGTTTCGTGAACACCAAGCCGCGGAAGCGGAGCAGCCGGAGGGCGTGGCGCACGGTACCGAGCGACACGCCATACTCCTCCTTCATCCGGTGTTCGGCGGGTAGCGGCCGGCCAGGCCGCAGCTCGCCGGCCTCAATCCGTGCGGCCACGTGGTCGGCAACCTGTTGGTAGACATAACCGACAGTGTCATCGGATTGAAAGTTGATCATCTACTCCTCCCTGCTGCACGATTCGGCGAATCGTCCAGATCGCGCTCTGGCCACTGCCAACCGATTGGCGAGCCGCGAGCGTAGGACAACGGCCGCTCGCCGGATCGCAGCCGCCGTTCGCGCTCGACCCGGGCGATGAGCTGCCACACCGGCAGGCGAAGCTGACGCACATGACGCTGCGTCCGCCAGCGATGCATCAGGAGCAGTGCCAGCGTAACGACAATTGGTCCAAAGTAGACAAGTGCCGCCAGGACCACCCTGCTCATAGTGAATCGGCACTTGCGTCGGCTGTCCAGGTGTCCACAAAGACCGCTGCCGCGTGATTTCCACTAGCTCAGTGGTGAGGTCCGCGTGCTGGTGAAGGAGCTCGCCGAGCTGGATCAGGATCGACCCGAGTTCGTGCTGCCGCTCACACGTCAGCGCTCCCTCTCGAAGTTGCAAGGCGGCCGTGGGCAAGTTGGTTGCACTGGTGACCAACGCGCGCACCAAGGCTTCGGTTTCGTCGATTGACGCGGACATGGTCAAAACGCCTCCCGCAGTCGACAGGCCAGTCGCACCGGCTCGCACGGCCAGACCGCACCACAACGGACACACAGTCCCGTTGACGCGGGACCGTGGACGTAGAGGTTCAGAACGACAAGGGTGTAAAGCTGAGCTGGTTCCGGTGTCAGCGGAACCGGGACAGTCACCAAGGCGTCCCGGTCGTCCTGTGGGCGGGCCGTGAGCTTGGTGCGTTCGACGAATCTGATCGTCATGACCGCACTCCTTCGCCGCGTCTGATGGAATTCATGACGGCGCCCGCGGCGCGGGAACAGGCAGGCCATCACTATGGGTTGTGGATTTCGTTGTTAGCGCTGCGCGATATCGACTTTCGACGCGGCAATTTGTGCGGTTTCCAACGCGTCCTTGGCGACGTAGCTCCCCTTGGAGCGGATCGTGACGACGAGGCCCCGGAAGCGCAGCAGCCTGGTGGCGTGCCGCGCGGTACCAAGTGCCACCCCGTACTGGTAAGCGAGGCGTCGCTCGCATGGGAGCGGTTCGCCGGGGACCAATTCGCCGTCGGCAATCCGCTTGATCAGGTGTTCGGCCATGGCCTCGTAGACATATCCGATACCGTCATCGAGCGTGAATCGTGGCTCGGTAATATCGCCCGGCATCAGGTTCATCGTCGATTCCACAGTAGCTTTCCCTTTCGCCAACCGAGGTGTTGTCATGTACAACCCGGAGCGTAGGGACGCGGTGGGGCGGGGACGAAGCGTGTTTCTCGTTGTTTCTTGATCTCGGCCAAGACGCGGGCGAGTCGGGAACCGACGCGCTCCGGCCTGTTCCTAAGTAGACCAGTGCGCGGCGGCCCTGGTGATCAGGTTGCGGGCCTCGCCGGAATACGAGGTGCCCGTGGCGGTCGCCAGGCGCTCGAAAATCCGGCCGTACAGCTCGATCTCTTGCGGCTGCGCGAGATTCAGCTCGGCGGAGAACGTCTCGATCATGACGCGCTCGTCGTCCAGCAACCAGAAACCGTGCGCCGGCGCAACGTCGTACTCCACGTCGAACCCGATGATCCCCAGTTTCACGTTCGGCAGGGTCGACAACGACAGCAGCCGATCCAACTGGCCGAGCATGACCGCGGGCGGACACAGCCGGTAGCGCAAGGTGGCTTCGGTCAGCACGAAGTGGAAACGCTTCTCCGGCCGGTACAAGATCTCCTGGCGCTGGATTCTGGTCTGGACCGCATCGTCGATGTCACGGCGCTGACCGAAGACGCGACCGGTCTGCTCGAAACGGAACCGCGCGTACTCCGCGGTTTGCAGCAGGCCTGGCATGAAGGTCGGCTCGAACACGCGGAAGAAGCGGGTCCGGGCGTTGATCTCCGTCAGCTTGAGCTGATGGTGTTTCAGCCCCGGGGCGAGCTGACGCTGCCACTCCGCGTGCTGGAACTCCAAATTCTGCAGCCGCGCCACGAGATCGTCAGCGTGATCCTCCGCGTGGGTCGCATGCGTCCAAGCACGGATATCGTCCGCGGTCGGGGTCTGCCGGCCATTCTCGATCTTGGAGATTTTGGAGTGGGGCCACTCCAAGATGGCCGCCAGCTGCCGCACCGTGAACTGGGCATTTCCGCGTAACTCGCGAAGCAGCGCGCCGAGCGTCACTCGTGCTTCTTGAACGCTCGATGTGTGCAAAGGCGTGTTACGGGGCAAAGTCCTCCCGCCCAACTGCCCGGTGCCGGGCCACATCCCGCCAGTAGTTGTGCCGAACGATCTCGGCCGGATCGTCGATGACCTCGCCGCCGAGAAACGTCTCGTCGTCAGCGAACCGCATCCGCACCAGCAGACGTGAGTCGAAAAGCCAGTAGTCGTAGTCCGGCAGCTCGTCGGCGTGAGCCCGGTCGAGATAACGGATATCCTCGCCCGCTTCGTTCGTGAAGCCGGAGCAGAACACGCCAAAACGGCTGTAGTCCGTCAGCGGCACCGTGACCACACGGACACGGGCGAACCGCTTCCCCTCGGCCGTCGCCTCGCGGATCATCGAGAGCCAGTTCTGAAACCAGCCCATGTCCACAGGCTCGCCCGCGACGAACTGGCGCAGGGCTTCCGTCTCGTTGCTGGACTTGTACTCATCGCGCGTCTCGAGTCGAAACGCCGTGTGCTCGAAGGTCCGGAACAACTGGCCGAACTCCGAGCCAGGTTCGATGAAGCGACTCAGCGCTCTCCTCCATCTTGCAGGTAGCGGCGGGCATAGAACTTCAGCACATCTTCCGGGATCTCGATGAGCGTCTCATGGGCCGGTACCGGCCCGACATCGGCCAGCACCTCAGGGTCGGTCACTCGCCACCCCTGGGCGATGTAGGTGATCCGGTCCGTCCGGTCGGTGGCGAACAACGTCGGCGACTGTCCTTCCTGCGACTCCGGGTCTTTCCCCAAGAACTTTGCACGCATCATAACCTCCTGTTTCGAGAACCAAAGTGAACCAGAGAACCAACCATGCCCGCCGGCTCCCCGAAAGTCAACCGACTGCAATCGATCGCTGGCACTCTGTAGTTCACCTAGGGAAGCCCGACGAGCCGCGTACAGGCGCTAAAACGAGAGCACGAAGCCGATCCGGCTACGTTTCGTAGCCAGTCGAACTACCTGGGTGAAAACCGCTCTATGCCGTGACTGACCGCGCCCGATCGCTTACCGCCGAAGGTTGGGGAGGTTAGCGGTATGTGACTGCACCGCTACCTAATGGCAGTTACGCCTTGGGGGGCGATATGGCTGGTCAAGCCCGTTTCGCCAGCGCGTTGCGCGTACCCGAGTTCCGCGCGTTGTGGTCAGCGGAGCTGATCTCGGTCGTCGGTGACCAGCTCGCGCGCGTCGGGTTGTCGCTGCTGGTCTACCGGCAGACGTCGAACGCTGCCCTGACCGCACTCACCTACGCCTTGACCTTCGTGCCGTCCATTCTGGGCGGAGTCTTCCTGTCCGGCCTGGCCGATCGTTACCCGCGGCGCGCGGTACTGGTGATCACCGACGTTGTTCGCGCCGCGCTCGCGGCCGCTATGGCGTGGCCTGGTTTGCCGCTGCCTGCGCTGTGGGTGTCGGTGGGGCTGCTGAGCATGGCGGCCGGTCCCTTCAAGGCGGCGCAGATGGCGGTCCTGCCGCAGGTGCTCCACGGCGAAAGCTATACAGCGGGGATCGCGCTGCGGCAGTTCACCGGGCAGATCGCGCAGCTGGTCGGTTTCGGTGGCAGCGGGATCCTGCTGACTTTTGTCGAGCCGCACCTGGCTCTGGCGATCAACGCGGCGACGTTCGTCGCCAGTGCGCTGATCGTGCTCGGCGGCGTGCACCGACGGCCGGCATCCTCGCAGGCCCCAGCGAGCACCGAGCCGAACTCAGGCTCCGAGCAACCTTCCACGACTGGGCGGCTGGTCGCGCTGTACGCCGTGGTGTGCCTGATCGGGCTCTATGTCGTGCCGGAGGGGTTGGCCGCACCGTATGCGAACGGCATCGGCGCGGCGGCGTTCGGAGTCGGGTTGCTGATGGCCGCCGACCCGATCGGGAGCGCGCTCGGCGCGTGGCTGACGACGCGGCTACGCGTCCCGGCCACCGGCAACGCGATCATCGTCTTGGCCGCTGCCGCGGGGCTACCGCTCATCGCGTCCGTCTTTCGGCCCGGGCTGGTCGTCTCGATGGTCTTGTGGGCCGTCTCCGGCATGCTGTCGACGGCGTACTTGATCAAAACTCAGGCGCTCGTGGCCGAGCTGGTTCCCGATCACCGGCGGGGAACCGTGATGGGCCGAATGGCCACCTGCCTTTATGCGTCCCAGGGCATCACGATCCTGGCCGGTGGCCTCGTTGCCGAGGTCGTCGGCCCATTCCAGGCCGTTGCCGCCGCGGGCCTGCTCGCGGTCGTTCTTGCTCTCGCCATCGGCGTCGCCTGGCACGCGGTTCGCCCCCGGCCCGGTGTCGCCGAAGGCGAACCGACGGCACGTCGTCACCAGTCCTTGTTGCGCAAGACAAGCACCTCCTCCCAGCGGACGGACCGCCTGGCCGATTCCGCTGCGAACGGCACCACCGGGGAACACGGTGAGGAACCGGCACACAGCACCTCCAGTATGAAGGCCCCAGGCCGGAGGCCGAAAAACTGGAAACTCTGGGCGCTCCCCACGCGGGTGAGGGTATTCGTCTTGATCGTCGAAGCCACGGCGCTGGTTCTCGGAGTCGTACTCGCCGTTGCCCGGCCAGCAACCAGTAGTGATTTCGCGCGCGCCGGCGTGCTCGTCGGCCTTGGCCTGATCACGGCGGAGGCCACCCGCCACATCGAGCGCTTGCGTCGCCGAGCGTCCGATACCCCGCACGTGAACATGAGTTCGGTGTGGACGCTGGCCGCTGCTTTGCTCACAACGCCAGCGCTCGCGGCGGCAGTAGCTGTCGTCCTCTACCTGCACATGTGGGTGCGCAGCTGGCGCCGGGTTCGGGTTGAGGTGCACCGCACGGTTTTCAACGTCGCTGCCGTGTCCCTCGCGTGCTTCGCCGCCGCGGGCGTTGAGAGGGTGCTCCCCTGGCATTTGCTCTCGCTGGACAAGCCGTCCGCGCTCGTCGGCCTGGTGATCGTGATCGCGACGTACTGGGTCGTGAACTCGAGCCTGGTTGCGGGCGCGATCGCGTTGTCCCAGGACGACCGATCATTACCTCGGCTGCTCGGCAGCTGGAGCGAAAACAGCCTGGAGTACGCCACCCTCAGCATGGGTGCGATGACCGCGGTCCTGCTGGCGTGGCATCCCTGGGGCGTCGCGCTCGTGCTGCCTGCCTTGTACGTGCTGACGCGGGCGGTGCTCATCCGGCAGCTGGAACACGCGACCATGAACGACGCCAAGACCGGGCTGCTCAACGCGGCCAGCTGGCACAGCCTGGCGATCAAGGAGCTCGAACGAGCTCAGCGCCACCGCGCGCACGCCGCGGTGCTGATGATCGATCTCGATCACTTCAAGCGGGTCAACGACGCATACGGGGAAGCGCTCGGCGACGAGGTTCTTCGTGCCGTTGGGAAATCCCTGCGTCGCGAAGTCCGGACCTACGACCTGTGCGGCCGGTTCGGTGGCGAAGAGATCGTCCTGTTCCTGCCTGACGCGTCGGTTCTCGACGCCGAGAAGGTCGGCCAGCGGGTGTGCGCGGCCGTTCGAACCCTGCGTGTCTCAGATCCGGCCACGGAGCAGTTCGTCGAGGACCTGCGGCTCAGCGTGTCCATCGGCGCCGCAGCCTATCCAGATCACGGCGGGAGTCTCGACGAAGTCCTGCTCGCCGCGGACAACGCTTTGTACCTGGCCAAAGACAGTGGCCGGGATCGTGTCTGTGCCGTCAAGCCTGGTCCCGAGGACACGGAAGTGCCGACCACTCGCTGAAGCAGCTCAGTCGTCATTGGACGGTCGGTGGTTCCGAAGTTCCTGCCGATTCTGCTGCGCCCATTCAGCAAGCGGACGCGTCGCGCGCAGCAGCGAACGGCCGACCGGCGTCAGCTGGTACCAGACCGCGCCGAAGTTGCCGGACTCGGCGCGACGCTCGATCAGCCCGTTCTCCACCGCACCCTCCAGCGTGTAGTTCAAAACGCGAGCGGACAACGGCTTTTCGTGCGAGGACCAACCGATTCGCTCCTCCACGGCGTTGATCTCGGCCAGCAAATCCTTGTGTCGCACCTCGCCCAAGGCCAGCGTCGCGAGGACGGCCAAGGTCCACTCCCGCTTGAAGATCCTCATGACCTCCAGCGCGGCTTGCCGGTATGGCATGTCCCAGGCGTCCTCCATGCCCACCAGGTTTCCGGATCGCGCCGGACTTCGGCCTCCGTTGCGCACGACTCTCCTCCGACCGGGTGAAAGACCGCCCGGGTACAGCGATGTACGTGGGCGCTTACCTTGCTGTTCCTGGGATCCGGCGCGCTATCCCTGGAGTTCCACCGGCGACGGACCGCCTGGTGCTGAAAAGGGAACAGGCGGTGGCCAGCCGCGAACCTGCCCTCGTGGCCGACCACCGCCGCAACTCGCCGACAAGGGGTGAGCAGAAGTGACCAGAGTAGTTCTGGACGAACACCCGCCCAGTGCAACGCGGCTGCGGCACACCGAGCCGTTCGGCCGCCGTTGGTGGCGCCAGCAGGCGATCGTCGCGGCCGTCGCTGTCCTGCTCGGCGGGACCAACGGGTTCCTTCTGGCTCAGATGGACAGGCGCGTTCCGGTCCTGGCGCTCACACATCCGCTCAGCTGGGGCGAGACGATCGCGGACGCCGACCTGGCCGTCATCAAGCAAGCACCGGCCGACGGCGTCAGCACGATCTCAGCGAAGGATCGCAGCCTCGTGCTCGGGAGGACGACTACGGGCGGAACTCTTCCCGCTGGAACGGTCCTGGCGTGGGGGCAGCTGTGCCCCGCTCGCCATTCAGGCCAAGGGAATTGCGGAGAGACCGCTCCGTTCACGGTGGTTTTCCCGTGAACAGGCGACCCGAGTACCGAGGCTCCAGGGAGGACGCTGGTGTGGACCACACTGATCTGGTTCGGCATCATCGCCGGGAGCGTGGCCGTAGGGCCGGCAATGCTCTGCGCGGCGGAGCGCACGACTCGCACGCTGTTGCTGGCCCCCACAAGAGCGCGCTTCGCGGCCGCGATCAGTATCTCGACGATCACCGTATTGTTGAGCTGGCTCGGGTGGAGAAGCTTCGGCATGACGCCGACCTGGCTGGCCTGGTGCTGGGCAGCCGCCCTGAGCTGCGGCCTCGTGCTCACGGACATCCGCTGCCAACGGCTGCCGTTTCCACTCGTGACCGCGTTGGCAGCCGGGTTAATCGCGCCAATGCTGGGTGCTGCGCTGATCGATGGCGACTGGTCGCGGTTCCGTTTTGCTTGCGTAGCCGGAGCGACGGTGTTCACGATCGCGGTTCTCGTGCAACTGTGCGCGCCTACGCACACCGGCGGCGGCGATACGGCCCTGTACGGCGCGATCGCTCTATTTCTCGGCTGGTTCGGCTGGGCCGGGCTGATGCGCGGACTGCTGATGGCCAGCATCCTCACGGGCGTGGTTGCGCTGCTGATCGGGGTGTCGTCCAGGAGTATGAACTCGCGTTTCCCCGCGGGTCCTTCCCTGCTCGCTGGCGCTTTACTGAGCATCCTGCTGACATAGGAGCCGAGCCGGACGAACTGGGGAGGACGTCGTGAAGAACTTCGGAACTGGTCGTTGGTCGCGAAGCATCATCGTCGCGGCGATCCTCCTTCCGCCCCTCGCCGCCTGCAGTAGCGGAACGGGTTCTGATCCGGCTCCGTCATCGCAGCCGAACCTGTCGGCACCCTCGCAGTCGACGAGTCCGTCTGTCCAAAATGAACAGGCCGCTATCGAAGACGCCTACACCAGTTTCTGGACGCACGCTCTCCACACCAGCGATCAGCCGGAGGACCGCTGGCACGACTCGATGGCAGAGGTGGCTGTCGACCCGCAACTCACCACGACGCTGAACGCGATGCAGCAGCAGAAGCAATCCGGTGTCAAGGTCTATGGCGACGTCACCGCGCGCATTGCTTCGGTTCAGGTCACCGGCGCCTCGGCGAAAGTGACCGACTGCCAGGACGCTTCCCGCACGGGCCAGGCCGACGCGAAGACCGGAGACCCGAAGACCGTTGGCGTAGAACGGAATCCGGTCAGCGCGGACTTGGTCCGTGGCACCGACGGCCGTTGGAAGGTCTCGCAGGTCACGTTTCCAGGCGGGACATGCTGATGAGACGACAACAGTTCACCCGAGTCGCATCGGCTGGTTTCCTTTGCCTGGCCAGCACATCGATCGTGACGCCCTCAGCCAGTGCGGACGATCCGTCGTCCAATGACGACGGACAGGTCATCGTCGTGCCAGGAGACTCCTCAGGTCTCGTCGCACCGCCGCACGTCGACATGCAGGCACTGCAGCAACGCGGCCAAGCCCCGGTTCGGGCTGGTGCGTCGAAACCGAAGTCAGCCGGTGCGGGTCAAACCCAGCAGGCCGCCTCCTCGGGCGGAACGACCGCTACGCAAGCGGGCGGAATTCCGGCAGGCTGTTTCCTCGGCGGCTTCGGTTTCAGCGGAGCTCCCGGTGGCCGCATGGGTGGCAGCGCGTTCGGAATGCGGTGCATCCCACCGGTCCCAGCCGACAACGCGCCGCCTCCTGCGAACGCTCCGGCCGCTGCTCCCCTGCCGACACCGGCCGAACTGGCGGCGCAAGCATTCGAGCAACTGCAGCTGCCGC
Source organism: Amycolatopsis acidicola (assembly GCF_007713735.2). Classification (GTDB taxonomy): domain Bacteria; phylum Actinomycetota; class Actinomycetes; order Mycobacteriales; family Pseudonocardiaceae; genus Amycolatopsis_E; species Amycolatopsis_E acidicola. The sequence goes on from NZ_VMNW02000029.1 coordinate 20,957, forward strand.
TGCCGGTTCCCCGCCACTCCCCCGATGTCCACCTGCCCAACGGCCAGGACGCGACGATCGTCGGTGAGAACACCTGGATCTGGACCGACCGAGGTGCGTGGAAGCCAGCGGTGCAGCGGGTTCAAGTCGGACCGGTCTGGGCAGAAGTGACCGCGACACCGGTCGGGATGACATTCAACTCCGGCACCGGTGGCTCGGCGTCCTGTTCCGGCCCGGGAACACCATACGACCGCTCGTTCGGACTGCACGCCGCGAGCCCCGACTGCGGCTTCCGCTACACCCGTTCCTCGGTGGGACAGCCGAACGACCAGACCACCGCGGAGTGGGCCATCCAGTGGTCGGTGAGCTGGGTCGGCTCGGACGGAACCGCCGATGTCGGTGGCGTTTCCCACAGATGCTTTCCCGGGCAAGAGCCACGTTCGCCGTCGCCGAGGTCCAGGCGTTGCGCGCGAATCAAGAATGACCCAACCGCATTCCGCGGAGACAACGAACCGAAATTCCTGAAATGGGGAGGAGTTACCCCAGTGGGTACCGCTGTGTCTTTTTCCCGTCCGTCCCAACCTGTTGGCAACGACTCGATCACGACCGAACACCCCGAGGACAGCGATGGTCCGCGGGTGCCGCGACGGCGGCGCTGGTGGCTCCTGGGCGCTGCGGCCGTGCTGACCGCTGTGGTCGCATTCGGCAACTACGCGCTGATCACGGGACAAGACGACCGCATCGACGTGCTGGTGCTGGCCCGGAACGTGGGCTGGGGCCAGTCGATCAGCGATGACGATCTCGGGGTAGCGAAGGCCGTCCCCGATCAACCTCTGGCTTCCGTCGCGGTGGCCGACCGGTCCGAGGTCGTCGGGAAGGTCGCACGCTCGGCCTTACCGGCGGGCACGGTATTGGCGCGCAGCCAGCTGTCCGCCCAGCCCGTTCCGGGGCTCGGCGAGCGGTTGATCGGGCTGCCGGTGAAGCCGGGACACCTACCTGCGCGCGGGTTGTCGCCCGGCGATCTGGTCCAGGTCAGCCCAGTCTCCAGCAGCACCGGGACCGACGCCGGTCAAGCCTCCGCGTCCACCGCGAGCCCCTTCCGCGCACGAGTAGTGGACGTCGGCCCGCCGGATTCGAGCGGCGCGGTCACCGTCGACGTCGTCGTCGGTACGGACGTCGCCCAGGCCGCGACCAGCGCGGCTGCAGGTCAGGTCGTCATGGTCCAGCTCGGGCCTGGCGCTTAGGAAGGCGGTGAGGGCGTTGGCAATGATCACGATCGTCTCGGGCAAGGGATCGCCCGGCGCGACCACGACCTTGGCTGCGCTGGCGGCCGGTTGGCCCGCGCCGGTGCTCCTGGCGGACTGCGACCCCGCCGGTGGCGACCTGGCTACGGGGTGGCTGGGCCAGTGGATCGTGGATGGCGCGATCCGCTCGGACATCGGCGTCCTGTCGCATGCCACCGCGACCCGGCACGCGACGTCCGGCGATCCGGGAACGTTGGCCGAGCACGTGCAGGCGGCACCTCCGGCGCGGCACGTCGGGCTGGTCGCGGGCTTGAATACGCCGGGCCAGCACGCCGCGGTCGGCAGTCCGGGTTGGACTCGTCTGACCGTGGCGCTGGCCGCCTTTGAGACCGCGCAAGGGTTCCCGGCTGACGCGCTGGTTGACGTCGGCCGATATGGCCCGCTGACACCGTGGCCTCTCCTGCTCGCCGCGGACCTTGTGTTGGTCGCGGTACGCCCGACGCAGCGACACGTGCTGGCCGCCCGCTCGATGCTGACCGAACTGGGAGAGCGGATCGCACCGGATCGTTTGGGGTTGGCCGTCTGCGCCTCGACTTCGGCGGCCACGCGGGAAGTTCGTGCGGCCCTGGGCCGGGAAATCGCGATCGAAATGCCGACGGACGCACGGGGCGCAGCGGTGTTCTCGGACGGCCTGGACGCGGGCGCACTCCCCCGCCGGTCACCGCTGTTGCGGTCCGCGCGCCGGGCGGCACGCCGCCTGCACGGGACCTACCACACCTACACGCCCGCTGAACTTCGTGCGCCCGCTCCGCCGACGTTGGCGAGCCTGATCGGTGGAGGTTCACGATGACGTTGCCACACAACGGTTATTCGCTGCCAAACGGCCACACCGCCTTCCCGAAGGAGGCTCGGCTCGATCCACAGACGGTCCGCGAGATTCGGGAGTCGGTCGCGGCCCGGTTGGAGCGAGTAGCTGCCGGCGAGACCCATCTCGACACTCCCTTATCGGCCGAAGAACAACAGGCACGGACCCGCGCATACGTGGCCGAGGAAGTCGCGGCCTGGGTGCAACGCCGCGCCACAGCGGGCCAAGTACCCCTGCCCGTAGAGGAAGAACGCCGACTGACGCGGGCAGTGGTCGCCGCCCTGTCCGGGCTGGGCACGCTCGAGGAACTCTTGGACCGCCAGGACGTCGAGAACATCCACGTGCACGGCTGCGACAACGTGTTGCTGGAGTTGGCCGACGGATCGATCGAACAGTGGCCGCATCCGGTTGCGGACACCGACGCCGAGCTGGTCGAGATGCTCGCCGCCATGTTCGCCCGACAGGGCCAAACCTCGCGCGAGTTCAACGCCGGCCGCCCGCTCGGCAACCTCCGCATCGGCGCCGGCGGACCGTTGGGCGCCCGGGTAGCAGCCGTGATCGAGGTCAGCAACCGGCCGCGGGTAGCGATCCGGCGCCACCGTCTGGTCGATGTCGGCCTCGACGCCCTCGTCGCCAACGGCACCCTCGATCCGCTGCTCGCGACATTTCTCGCGTCGGCGGTACGGGCTGGCTGCAACATGATCGTCTCTGGTGGACCGGCCGCCGGGAAAACCACCTTGCTGCGCGCGTTGTGTGCCGAGATTCCAGCCTCCGAGCACGTGGTCACGGTGGAAGAGGAGTACGAGCTCGGCCTGCACATCGGCTCGCGCCAACTTGTCACCCCGCTCGAAGCACGTCCGGCGAACTCCGAGGGAATCGGGGAAATCTCGTTGGACGACCTTCTCAAGCAGACGCTGCGGCACTCGCCGAGCCGGGTCATCGTCGGTGAAGTCCGGGCCGGTGAAGTCACCGCGATGCTTCGTGCGTTGGGAAACGGAGCTGCGGGCGGCATGTGCACCCTGCACGCCACCAGCGCCTCGGCAGTGTTCGACCGGATCGGCGCGCTGGGACAGCTCGCCGATCCGCCGCTGCCGATCGAGGCAGCCCACCAGTGGACGGCTTCGGCGATCGATCTCGTCGTGCACGTCGCTCGCGCTGATCACGAGGATCCTCGCGGACGACGTCGCGAGCGGTTCGTCTCGGAAGTGATCGAGGTCGGGCCGGTCGGCGATTCCGGCCGCCCGGACACGACGCGGATCTTCGCCCCACGCCCAGTCGACGGCCGCGCGATTCCGGGCTACGCGCCGAGTCGGGATCTCCTGGATCGCTTGGAGCGACAGGGATTCGATCGTTCGCAGCTCAGCACTCCACTCGCGAGCGCCGGCTTCTCGAACGGAGCGAGGCGATGACGAGCGTGTGGCCGAGTGCACTCGGCGTTGCTGCGGTGCTGGCAGTCTTCTGCGCCGTCGCAGCGTTCCTCTCGCCTGGACCGGCTGTTCATCGGCCCCCGGCAGGCTGGCGGCACATCGTCCGCCAGATTCGCTGGCGCCGGGTTCTTGCTGCGCTCGCGGCGGGCGTGATCGTGTGGTGGGGCACCGGGTGGCCGGTTGCCGCATTCCTCGCCGTGGCCACGGTCGTAACCGTGCCGATCTTGATCCACGGAGACGACGCGCGGCGGGTTATCGCGCGGCTGGATGCGCTGGCGAGCTGGGTGAGGCGACTGGCCGACATCTTGGCGTCCGGCGCGGGCGGCTTGGAGCAGGCAATCTCCCGTTCGGCCCGCACCGCGCCCGAGGCGCTGGCGACCGAGATCGAGACGTTGTCGGTGCGCCTGCGCACCCGCGGCCTCGAGCCTGCCCTGCGCGCGTTCGCGGAGGACGTGGCCGACGAAGCCGCCGACGAGGTAGTCCTCGCGCTCATCCTTCGCGCCCGCGCAGGCGGACGCGGTCTGGTCGACATCCTCGACGCCAAGGCAACCGCGCTGGAACGCGAAGTGGGCGCGCGCCGCGACATCGAGGCCGACCGTGCGAAACCGCGCACGGACGTCCGGGCCATCCTCGGCATCACGGTGCTGTTGCTGGCCGGCCTGCTGTTCTTCGCCCACGAATTCCTCACCCCGTTCGACAGCCTGCTCGGCCAACTCGTCCTGGCCGGGGTCGGCGGTCTGCTGGGTGCGGCCGGGTGGTGGATGCACCTGCTGATCCGATCTCGCCGACCTGCTCGGCTGCTCGGCGAGGCGTCGCGCGTTCCCGCCGCAACACCGCGGCCGAAGTCGTTCTCTCGTCTCACTGCGGGGGTGGAGCAATGAATCCCACGGTTTTGCTTGGAGCGTTGGGCGGGCTGGCTCTGGTCTGCCTGATTCTGGCGCTGGTGCGACCGGCTCCGGTCAACGTCGCTGCCGCCGTCGCAGCGTTGGATGACCGTATCAACCGGCAACTCGACGCCGCTTCACCGCGGGGCCGCTGGTCGACGCGGGTGCACCACCTGGCCAGGTACTCGGCGCGGTCGTCGAACCGCTGGTGGGGCATCCCCGCAGCTGATCTCGACGTGCTCGATCAGACCGCCGAACGCTACGTCGCCCGGCGCCTGATCTGGGCCGGTGGCGCCATGATCGTCGCCGGAGCGCTCGTGGGGTTGGCGTGGTTTGGCGGCGTTGCGTTCTCCGGCACGATCGTCGCACTCGTGCTGGTGGTCGCGGCCGCAGTCGGATCGGCCGTGCCGGTCCTGGCTGTGCACGAGGACGCCACGCGAGCCCGCGAGGAATTCCGCCGGGCGACTGCGGCGTATCTCGACCTGGTGGCACAGGAACGTGCCACCGGCCGTGCGCCTAGCCAAGCCCTGGGCGAAGCCGCCGACATCGGCGACTCGTGGGTGTTCGCGCGAATCAACCGCACCCTCGGCCGGGCGATGCGCGCCGGGCACACCCCGTGGGAAGCCTTGTCCCGTCTGGGAAAGCGGATGGGCGTACTCGAACTGGCGGACCTGGCCGACATCCTCGCCGCCGCCGCCGATGGTGCGGCCATCTACACCACGCTGATCGCCAAGGCCAGCGCATTACGCGCCGCCGCGCTGGCCGCGGAGAAGGCCGACGCGAACTCCCGCTCCCAACGCCTGGCCCTTCCCGTAGCGCTGCTGCTGGTCGCGTTCCTCCTGCTGGTGATGTACCCGGCGATGATCCGGCTGATGACCGGCGGCTGAACAGCAGATCTTCGTGTCAAGCAAAGGAGTAAAACAATGATGATCACAGCTCGTTACCGCGTCGCGCAGCTCAGGCTCGCCCTGACCGGCATGGCGATGATTCTGATCGCCAGCGCGCAAAACCAGTACGAACGAGCCCGCGCGTCCGGCGACCGCGGGTCGGAGTCCGTGGAGAAGGCCGTGCTGGTCGCTATCGGTCTGGCCGTCGCAGTCGGGCTCGGCTTCGCCATCCGCGCTGCCGTGCAGAACTACCAGAGCCAGATCCAGTGACCTGACAAGGAAGTTGGGACGAAGATGCCAACCACCGACGAAATCGAACGTCGCGTCGAACAAGCCGATGCCGCCAGAAGCGCGCGGAGGTCCGCCGCAGCACAGCAGATCGGCGAACTCGCAGCACGTCGCGCAACGATCGCAGACCAGCTCCGCAAACTGGAACAGGAACTCGGCGACGTGCTCGCGGAATCCAGCGACGTCATCGAAATCAGCGAGCTGGCCACCTTCACCGACGTCCCCGCCGCCGAGCTGACCCGCTGGCTCCACGACCGGAAATCCAACCGCGGCAGGCGAAAGAAGTCCGCTGCGGGCTCGGCGAACATCAAGCGCCGGAAACCGGCTCCCGCGCCACAGGAGCCTGCTGTCCCGATAGGCACTGTCACGCCCACCGGAGTGACGTGATGACGGCCCCCGTGTGGAAGCGATTGCGCGGTGACAGCGGGGCGGAAACCGTGGGCCTGGCCGTGCTCTTCCCGGTCGTGCTGGTCTTGATCCTTTCAATGGTGCAGGGCGGGCTCTGGTGGCACGCGCATGCCGTTGCAGCCCAAGCTGCTCAAGCCGGCGTGGATGCCGGTCGGCCTGTCGGCGCCACCAGCGACACGGCCTCCGAAGCCGCTCGCTCGTTCGCCGCACGGGCCGGGCGCGGCGTGCTCGCGGCACCTGAAGCCCACGCGACCGCCACCGCGGACACCGTCCAGGTCACCGTTTCGGGAACCGCCGTCAGTCTCTTGCCTTTTCCTGGCTTGGAAATCCGTGTCGACGCGAACGCGCAAGCCACCAAGGAACGCTTCACCGTGCCCACCATCGACGCAGGAGCAAGCTCATGAGCTGCGGGCGGTGCTGGGGTGACGCTGGGTCGGTCAGCGTCGAAGCCGCCGTGCTGGTACCTGCCGCGATCTTCGTCGGACTCCTGATCATCGCGGGCGCCCGGGTCAGCTCTGCGCAGCAAGCGGTCGACAACGCCGCCACCGCGGCCGCGCGAGCCGCTTCAATCGCCCGCACGCCAGCCGCGGCGGAGCTGGCCGGAACCCAGGTCGCCCGCGAACGGCTGGGGCGCGAGGGCATCACCTGCCAGGAATCCAACATCTCGGTCGACGCGAGCCAAATCGCCGTCGGCCGCGCAGGTCTCGTCCGGGCGGACGTGACGTGCCAAGTCGCGCTGAGCGATCTTGCCCTCCCCGTTCCCGGCGGAACACGAACGATCACCGCCACCTTCACCAGCCCCGCGGATCCGTATCGAGGCCTCCCATGACAGCGAAGGAAACACCGCGGGATGCCGGATCGGTCACCATCATGATCGCCGTCCTGGTTCCCGCGCTGCTGCTCGTGCTGGGACTCATCGTTGACGGCTCGGCCAGGTTGCGGGCCATCGCTCGCGCCGACGCGCTGGCCGCCGAAGCCGCCCGCGCGGCCAGCACCGCCGTGGATACGCGGAGTTCCACTGTCGGAGTCGACACCGCCTCCGCGGCTCGCACCGCAGCGGACTACCTAGCACGCGCCGGATATCCCGGCGACGTCCGCATTGTCGGCCCCCGCGCGGTGCGCGTGACGGTGACCGTCACCGAGCCCACGCGCATCGGCCTACTCGGCAGCACCGCCCAATCCACCGGCACAGCTCTAGCCGAACTCGGCGTCGGCACCCGCGACGGTGGTCTGCCATGACTTCCCAGGCGGGACAACGAGTTCGTGGCGTGCTCGCTGGACTGGCCCTTCTCGTTTTCGTCGCCGGCATCCCGCTCGGGCTGCTCGCACTCGGGGCCGGCCCCGCGCGGCTGATGCCCGCCCGCTGGCCCGAGCCGACCCCGATCGTCCAGTGGCCCGAGCACATCTGGAACGCCCTGCGATGGGCATGGCTCACCGGCGACCTAGCGCTCTGGCTCCTCATCGCCACCGCCTGGCTCGGCTGGCTCGCACTGACCGTTTCCGTTGCTGTCGAGGTAATGCGTCAGACCGGGCGAGGAGTCCGGACCGCCGGTATCCTGGTCCGCCGAGTTCCACGACGCAGGTGGATCGCCGGACTTGTGGCGGCCGTTCTCGTGGCAACGTCGGCAGGCACCGCAACGGCCTCCAGCCGCCCTGGCACGCTGATCGCGGCTACCGCACCACCGCGGCCGATCACGGTCTCCCCCAAGCCCGCCGAGAACCTGGTGTCGTGCCCAGTAGTGCACGGCGACACGTTGTGGACATTGGCGGAGCGGCACCTCGGTGCCGGCACCCGCTACCACGAGATCGTGCACCTGAACCTGGCGCTCCTCGGGGAAAATCCCGACGAACTCGAGCCCGGGTGGACGCTTTGGCTCCCTTCGGACGCCGTCGACCTTCCGCACCCGACGGACACCGAGCTGATCGGGCGCATCGTCACGGTGAACTCCACGGACACGCTCTCGCGCATCGCTGAACGCGAGCTCGGCGATCCTGACGCCTGGCGGTTGCTCTTCAGCCTCAACGTCGGACGTGTCCAGCCGGACGGCCGCGCTCTCCGCGACCCCGACTTGCTCATGCCCGGCTGGCGTCTCGTCCTGCCGAGCCAGCCCGAGCCATCCCCTCGGCTCCATGCGACCTCCCCACCAGCGTCGGCCCCGGGCAGCCCGTCCACTCCACCGAAGCCTGCGCCCGCAGCGAACCCTTCGACCGGCATTTCGCTGCCGACTGGAGCGTTCGTCAGCCTCGGACTCGCCGCGTTGGTCACCCTCGCGATGATCACCGTGCGACTGCGGCGTCGCCGCTGGTACCGACCTGGCGCGCCAGACCAGGCTGACCCCGCGGAGCTACCCGTCGTCCGCGCGCTGCGCATCGCTTTCGACACTGCCACGGAGCCCGTGCCATCGGAGCGGATGCGGCCTCGCGAGCTCGAAACCCGGGAGCGCGCGAAGGCCACCGTCCGCAGATCGCCGCAGGACACGCTGCTCGGCATCCGCGACAGCCAGAACGTCGCGCTCGAACTCGCGCGCGCCGGCGGCCTGGGGCTCGTCGGCCCAGGCACGCACGCGGCTGCGCGAGCACTGATCGTCGCCCACCTCGCACAAGCCCTTCGCGATGATGTCGACGCGCTGGTCGTGATCCCAGCGGACGACGCACACGCGCTGTTCGGAAACGAAGTTCCGGAGCATCAACTACTTCTTGCCGACGACTTGCCAGCTGCCCTCGACATCCTCGGGACCGAGTTGCGACGTACGGAGGGCTTCCGGCACCTGCTTCTGGTCGCCACCCCCACCGCGGAAACAGAACAGCGCGTAGCCGCTCTCCTCGACGAAGGCTCACGCCTCGACCTAGCCGGCGTACTCCTCGGCCGGTGGCAACCTGGCGTCACCGCTCGCGTCCACGAAGACGGCACAGTAGATGCGAGTGACGAAACCTTGACCAATACCCGGCTCTTCACCCTGCCTGCCGCCGACGCCCACGACCTTCTCGCTCTCCTGAAAGTCACAGGCTCCGATCGCGACGAGCCGCACCCACCGTCCCCGGGCAACGCCGACTACGACTTCGTCACAGCCGAACCTGAAGCTGCCGCGAAGCTGCCTCCGACGAAGCCGTCGACCACCGATACGACCAACCATGGCGATCGATGCGCGACCACGAGCCCTCGCCCCGCCACTCCCCTGCATCTACAGGTACTCGGCCGACTCCACCTGACTCTCGGAACGTCCGAGCCCACCGACATCATCGAGATCTTCGCGCCGCGGCAGCGCGAGATCCTGGTCTACCTGGCGTTGCACCGCGAAGGCTGCCGACGCGAAGCCCTGACCGCCGCGCTTTGGCCGGACGCGCCAAGCGACCGCCCCTACAACAGCTTCCACGCCACACTGTCCCAACTCCGCCGAAGCCTGCGCCAAGCAACCGAAAAGGACGGCGCGCCCGAGCTCGTCACACAGCAAGACGGCCACTACGCCCTCGATCCGGCGACCGTGGACGTCGACCTTTGGCAGCTGCAAGACGCTCTCGCCGCGGGCCGCCGCGAAAGCCCGCCGGCCGACCGCTTGGCGGCCCTGCGACGAGTTCCCGAGCTGTACCGAGGAGACCTTGGCGGCGGAATCACAGCCGAGTGGATCGAAAGCCCCCGCGAAGCACTCCGACGGGAAGCACTCGACTCGCTTAGCTTCCTGATCGCCGAGATCAGGAACGAGGCTCCCGAAGAGGCTCTCGAACTGCTGGAGAACGCACGCCAGCTCGACCCATACAACGAAGCGATCTACCGCGACCTCATGCGCATGCAAGCGCGCCTCGGCCACCACGCCAGCATCGAGCGCACGCTGCACCTGCTGACCACCTCACTGTCTGATTTGGACCAGCAGCCGACACCAGACACCTTGCGTCTTGCCGAAGCCCTGCGGCAACGGGACGATCCACTGGAAAATCGACAAGCCAGCTGACCTCGATCTTCCACCGCTCCCTCTTGTACGCAATCGCCGTGCAATTGCCAGGCTGCAGCACTTGGCATCTCCATCCTCACCCTCTGCACAGGGTGAGACGACGAGCAGAGCGCGCTCTGCGGCGCCGTGGGTGTGGACTGGATCGTGGCCGCGGCGCTGGCGAGTTACTCGGCGACGAAGTGGTGGTTCCCGTCGGTGATCGGGATGTTCTTGTCGACTGCTGCAGTCGATGGATGTCCCGGTACTGCCCCGGGCGCTGTTCCCGATCAGCCGTTCAGAAGAGACAGCTCGCGGGGTGGCGGGCCCAGGATCTCGATGGCGTGCCTGGCTGCGGCATGCCCCAGTGTCGTCGGGTCGACAGGGCCAGGATCGGGCAGGCGGCGTTGGCGAGCGGGTTCACCCACCTCGGCCGCGAACCGCTCGAAGCCGGCGGGCGTCGTGATCTGCAAGACGCGGAGCGGCTCGTCTGGGCCGACCACGAACGTGTGGGGATGACCGACGGGCAGGTGCACGAAGTCGCCCGGACCTGCTTCGAACACCACGTCGTCGCAGCGAATCCGGACGCTGCCCGACAGGAGGTAGAACATTTCGTCCTCGTCCAGATGCCGGTGCAGCGGCGGGGCGAATCCCGCCGGGTTGACGAACTCCGCAACAGTGACCCGGCCGCGTGTCTGCTCGCCCGCGATCTTGATGGTGACCAGGTTCCCGAGGAACCACAGAGCCTCGCCCTCGTCCGGTCTGCGCACGTACGGGTTCATGGTGGCCTCATTTCAGTAGACATTGTCTAGTCAATATGACACTAGTATCCTCAAACTGTGAGTTCCGTCAACAGGCCCAGCCGCCGCTACGCCTCGCCACTACGAGAGGAAAGCGCCCGGCGGACCAGGCGCGCCGTGGTGGCAGCGGCCACGACACTGTTCTCTGAGCGGGGGTACACCGCGACCTCGCTCGCCGAGGTCGCCGCCGCAGCCGGAGTGTCCCGCCCCACCGCCTTCTCCGCGTTCGGCTCCAAGGGCGCCCTGTTGCGCCAGGTGCTGGACGAGGCGCTGGCCGGTGACGACGAGCCGGTCGCGGTCGCCGACCGCCCATGGTTTCGGCCAGTATGGGACGCGGCGTCGCCGGCCGAGGTGCTGGCGGCCTACGCCGGGGTGTGCACTCTGATCGGCAGGCGTGCGGCCCGGATGTTCGAGGTCGTTCGTCGTGCCGCCGACAACTCGCCCGACGCCCGGGAGCTGTGGGAGACGTTGTGCCGCAACCGGATCGCCGGCGCCCGCATGGTCGTCGAGCGAGCCGTCAAACGTGGCGCCACCGTCGACCTGGAACGAGCCGTCGACTCGTTGTGGATCTTCAACGACCCTTCCCACTACGACGCCCTCGTACACCGTCGTGGCTGGCCGGAAACTGTCTTCACCTCGTGGCTCGCCGCCCGCATGCGTGACGCCGTCCTCGACCTGTGACGCGTCCCAGTCCTGTTCCCGGTTCGCACGGCTCCTTTCAGTGTGGTCACAGCGCGGGCCAGTGCTACTCACCCCCAGGATCATCGAAGCGTTCACGACACAAACGATGAGGACGTCATTTCCTGACAGATCGACGTCAAATCCGCCGAAAGAAGGAAATGGCGCCAAAGGCAAGACCCACGCGCCTGTAGGGTCTGACCGCGTACGACATGTCGATCTTGACTGATCTGCGGCTTCTATCTTGTCTCATGGCGATGTCGTCAAGATCAGTCTCAAACCCGTGGCATTTCCTTAACTGCGATCACGCATCCGCGCCGCACTGGGCACGCCTGGTTTCAGATCTCCGACTCCGTCGCGACGGCCGTTCCTTCCTGCGCGATATCTCCGTTGACGGCCTGTTGAGGATCGTCAGCGTGAGGATGCACGCGAACGAGGCGGATATCGACGAGGAGCTTGTGCGCCGGCTGGTGGCTGGGCAGTTCCCGGCATGGGCGGACCTGCCGATCGAGGCGGTGGCGTCGTCGGGCACGGACAATGCGATGTACCGGCTGGGCGCCGATCCCGCCGTGCGCCTACCCCGCACCCGGTTGCGGCGAACGATGTCGCCACCGGAACAGAAGCAAGTGCTGGAGCTGCACCGTACCTGCCGGTCATGGTGCCGACGCCGGTCGCGTGCGGCGGGCCCGCGCCCAACCGGATCGTGCTCGGTGTCCCGGTCCACCGGACCGACATCCTCCCAGCACTGATCTCCAGTCCAGCTCGGCGAGTTTACGCCGCACCTCGGTGAACTTCCAGATGCACCGCACGGCTGCCTTCACGTGAAGGTTCCAGCGCACGAAACTCATTCCGTTCTGGCGGTCAGATGGGTCTGCCCAGGTCACATTTCGCAGCTGACACACAGCGTGTCTCCCTCGCTGAGCATCTGCATAGTTGTACGGTCCGCGATGTGTTACCGATCGTTTCGGGCCGGTCGCCACGTCCATGTGAGTGGTGCCAGAAGGCGTACGAGCCGCGGCGTCGAGATCAACGCGCGTGTGGACGACAGTGCTCGATCTTGTTGAATCGCGCAAACCAACGGGCCAAGGTCGACCGACCGACTATTGCCGTATGCGAGCAGTGCGAGAAACCGTTTGAAGTCGGACGCTTCGGCAAGGTTCCCGTCCGCTGTACGGCATGTCAAGGTGAGCGAAAGCGGGCGTACGACGCCGAATACCAGGTCATCAATCGTGAGTCGCACGTAGCCGCCAACAAGCGGTACTACGCCAAGGTAAAGGCGCGCCGACAAGACCGGATCATTGCGATCACCTGCCTGGATTGCGAGCAGGAGATCACACTGGTCAATCCGGTAGGCCGTCCCCCTAAACGGTGTTCGTCATGTAGTGATGTTCACCGCTTAGCGCGCATCCGCCAGAATACGAGGATTCGTCGGGAGACGACGGACTACTTCGTCAACTATCGCGCGCGCAACAGCACACGGCTCACGGCCAAAGCCATTGCCTGGGCTAAGGCGAATCCCGAGAAGCACTGTGCACGTGGTAACCGGTACCGGTCACGCAAGTACTCGCCGGTCGTCGAGGGCTTCACACGGGAAGAGATTGGTGATCGAGACGGCTGGCTCTGTTCCTACTGTGGAAGCGTGATAGATCGCGCGTTGAAGTTTCCTGATCCCTGGGCAGGCGAACTCGATCACGTCATCCCGGTGACCGCGCCCGACTATCCTGGCCACACCCGCGCGAACGCTGGCATCATTCACTCAAGGTGCAACAAGGCGAAGGGCGGCCACAAACGAGGCGTGTGAGAATTCGCGGAGCTACCGAGCACCGAATAATGCCTGCCCCTTGTGCCGACGGAAAGTGGGCCACGGCGTTGCTAAAAGCAGTGCGTCGAAGCTGACAGCGGCCCACAACTGAATCGTCTGTGCGAATATATCTGCGCTCCGGTAGCAGAAAGTCGTCCACCTCAGGCTCGCCGCATCCGCCATCGCCGGTCCTCGCAACCAAGTGGCTCCCGGCGGGAATACAATCCCACTAGCCGACGCATCGGTCCGCAGCAACATCTGCGTATCGACAACACCGCCCAGACGACCCAATCTCAACCACGCTTCACAAATGAAGCCGAGACGAAAGCGCTGGTGAGAAAATGAAACCGGCCATGAGACTCTACAGCGCCCACCCGCCTTCCTCCTGTCCTTCCTCTCCACTTTCCTTTCCGGGGCCCCACTAGAGAGGAAGGGATGCGCCGAGACCTTGCCGCAGGGCTACATGGGGCCGCCGCTTCCTCCGTATCGTCCAACTTAGGTGCCGGCAGGCACGTGAACAGTCGGCCGGTTCGACGTCTTGCCCTCATGCATTGTCCACGCTGGCGTCCATAGTTTGCTTCAGCTCCGACACCTTAGTTACGTCTATTTATTTCCCTAGTTCTATTTCCGCTCGTCCTTTCTATTTCCAGTGACGGCACATTCCCTTGCACGCAGGGCGCCAGCCGCGACCACACGCTCCACCTCTGCCGCATATCCGCAGCTCAAGGACCCCGGGCAGCCTTAGGCGGCGATGCAACTTCGAAGGTAACGACGAGATAACGGAACTATTCTTGAGCTTGAAAATGTCTACCCCATATGTCACTATAGACATGTAGGCAAGACAGCATGAGGGGAAGGGCAGAGCAGCACGCGAGCACCGGGGCCGAGCGTCCCGAGAGCGGCCTTCTCTCATTCTTTCCCTTAAATTTCCTCCGCGCGTAATAGAAGGCCCGCATAGCGCGGAAAGCAGCACTTCGTGAGACACTTAAAACGAACTCGTGAAAGAAACTCTCATGTCATACAAGGGTGAACACGTATACTCGCCGAAACAATACGCCGAAACCGTTGAACTGTGGCGCGAATTGCTCGAATGCGACCGGGTGAGCCTCGCCGAGGACCGCACCGGATACCTGTATCCGATCCGAGTGCAGGACCTGACAGACGACGTCATCCACGCGTTAGTGCTATCAGACGGCCAAGAAACGGACGACGACTACGCGATCACGGTGACCCTAGTTGACTACTCGGACTACGGCGGCACCGAGCGCGACGCGGCAAATGTCCGCTACCTGATAGGCACACCAGGAGTTCAGACGTCCACAAACGGCCGACATGGCTATGGATCCGCGTGGGTACAACTCGGCGAACTCCCCACCAACGGAGACGACGTCGGCACAGGGATTGAATGGTTGACCAACCTCATACAAATCGCCCAGTCAATCGACGCGGGCGAAGTGGACGAAAGCACCCTTGGTGAATACGAAACAGAGTTACAAGTGGAAGCATGGGACGCGTGGCTGGAGTCAGATACACGGTCGGAACTAGCAGATTGGTTTGGATGCGATGATCTTGACGACTTTGGATACAGCCATGAAGAGATTCGTGATCTCTATTACTCGTACGAAGGAAACGAGTGGACGTGCGACTCGGCAACATCCGCGACTAACCAAAATCACGACGACGCTGTAGAGCACGTAGCGGAAACAATCCTTGCCGCTTGGTGCAAGCCGTACGTAGACCCCAATCAAACGACACTTTCCATCGCGGTTTGAGGGTCGTTCAGCCCTATTCCTTCGACTGTGTACGGCACAGTGAATGTCTGGCGACTGCTACCGCGAGTGACAGATAACCCCTTGCGCCATTTCGGTGCCGCACGCGTTGGCGCGCGGACGCCGTGACCGCGCAACGGTTTCCGTATCACCTCCAATAATGAAAGTAGGTTCGTCATGTCCAAAGAGACCAGCCAGTGGCTCAACAACAATGTGCTGATCGGGTTCACCGCCAAGCGCGGAAATGCCTGGCACTACCGCGCATCTGCCCAGGGGAGTGAGCCGAACCATTACACCGGCGCCGTTCCGGTTGCTGACGTGCAGCGCCGTCTGTTCCACTGGACCGCCGAACCGGAACCGGTCCTTGTCGCGGGAAAGTTCGGTCTGCGTCGCGTGCCCAACAAGCAAGCCATCACTACCTCGGATACCGGGGATGTCCTTGGGATCTTCGCCGACGGCTATACCGTTCATCAGTACCAGGAATGGTTACTGGACAAGGTCGGCACGATCCTTGACGACGGACTGTCGATCGGTTCCGCGGGCCTGCTGCGCGACCGCAAACAGGCTTGGGTGAGCGTGGAAGTGCCCGAGAACATCACCACCCCTGAGGGAGTGGAGTTCCGGCCGAACTTGATCGCCTGCACCAGCCACGACGGCAGCCTTGCCACCACCTACAAGCGCACTGTGACCAATGTGGTGTGTGACAACACGATGGCGGCCGGTCTGCGGGAGTACGGGCAACAGTTCAAGGTCAAGCACTCCAAGAACGGCAAGTTCAGCATCGTGAAGGCGCGTGACGCCCTCTCGATGGTCCACACGGTGGCCGAGGAGTTCGCCGCTGAGGTCAAGGCATTGTGCGAAACGACCGTGACCGATCAGGCATGGCGTGCCTTCCTGGACGCACACACCCCGCTGCCCGAGGAGAAGGGCCGCGCACGCACCACCGCGACGAATGAACGGGCCGCGCTGACCCGGTTGTGGAACAGCGATAACCGGGTGAGCCCGTGGCGCGGTACCGCGTGGGGAGTGGTGCAGGCCATCAACACTTACACCCACCACGAAGCGATAGTGCGCAACGCATCCCGGGCCGAACGGAACATGTCCCGCGCGGTGGACGGCAAAGCCGACGCGCTCGATCAGGACACCGTGACGACGCTCGGCAAGGTGCTGGCCTCGGTCTGAAAAGGACCGTTGCCGCTTCGGTGCCCGCGCGGCCATCCCGCCGCGCGGCCGCCGTGGCTGCGATGGGCCACATCCGACGCCGAACGAAACCCGGCGCGCCCATCTCTGGCACAGAAAGGGAGAACCATCATGGATATTCAGGCGTTCGCGGCGGCGATGACGGAATCGCTGGAGGGAACGTGGGCGGTCGAACCGGGCGACCACGGTCACCGGGACCGCTACCTCATCGGACCGGAGCGCGAGCAACTCCACGTGCTCTACGTCGACTGGGAGGAGACACCACGGCTGAAACTGTCGGCGAGCTTGCCCGGTGACCTGGCCAAAATCCGGTACCGATACGGCAAGCCCATACCGTGCCACGAAATCACGGTGTCACCTAACACGACCCCGGAGACCGTGGCCGCCGACATCACCCGGCAACTGCTTCCCGGTTACCGGGTCACGCTCACCGAATCCCGGGAGTTGAAACAGCGGCTCGATGAGCAAGCCGCCACGCGAGACCGGCTCGCAGGCGACATCGCGGCACCTCTCGGCGCAACCGTCCACCACCCTGAGCCCAGCGCACTCGAATACGACCCGCAAGTCGTGCGCTACACAGGTCCGTTGGCCGGCACCGCCACGGTGCCCTGCACCGGCAGGCATGTGACGTTCACCTTCACGGTCACACCGGAGTGCGCCGCCGAAGTCGCTGCGTTCCTCGCGAGGTTCCCGAGCACTGATCAGCCCACCGAGCCGGAACGGGATACGTCCTCGGCACCGACAAAGGGAAATCCTCCACCAATCACCCGAGACCAGGTTTCCTGCGCGATCAACGATGGTGCAGACCTGGTGATCAACGAACTGACCACGAGCGACCGTGACCACGATCTGATCAATCTCGTGGTAAACGCCGCGCTCACCCGCCTTGACTCCCCCGCCGCTGACCTGGACCAGGTCATAACCGCGTGCTACGACAGCGATCCCGCCGACGTCCGTAGCTGGTGGGGCGACTGGTGCTGACTTCGCAGTCGCTCTGTCCAATCCGCCACGGGGCGACGAGCAGCAGTCACGGGAGAATCACCGATGAACCAGCACACCGACCGCGACCTGTTCGCCGAGGCCGACTGGGACCGTGCCCGCGCCGACGCGACGGAAAGGACTCGCAGCGCTGCGCGCTGACAGCCTCGCCGAACTCGCCGCCTACGCCGAGGAATTGCGGTGCCACGTCGCCGCGCACGGGTGGTTTGCGCTCCCGGACCATGAACTCGATGCCACCTTGCCGCCGCTCGCGCCCGCCGAGAGGGGTGAGCGGCGAGGCTACCGGCGTGGCTGGATCCGGGACGGCCGCACGCTCGAGTTGTAGTTCACCGGGCCGCACGCACTTGCCTACGCTCGCTCCAGTCTTCGCGGGAGGCTCTACGAGGCAGCCGAGATCCACGCCGCGATCACCGCCCTGCTCGGCACCACCGAACACGTACCGACGGCACCGCCGCAGCCACTCGACGCCAGCTATGCCCAGGTCGCCGAGTTCGTGTGCGCGGTGGGGTGGACTGGGCCCGCGGACGCCTACGCCTGCGACAAGCACGGCAACCGGCGTGCCGCCGGTCCCGGCGTTCACAGCACCTGGACACGTCCCAGCAACCCACAGACCGAACTGTCCGTGTGGGGAATCGGCGACGGCCCAGCCCGCGCCCGCTACTGGGCCGGTCCCATCAACTCCGCCGTCCAACTCGCCCGCATCACCCGCCACCTCTGACCGCGCACGCACGGCGGCAAAAGCCCACGTGCTACAGGAGAAATCGTCATGACCACCACCACGGAAGGCAACCCTGTCCTTGACATTGTTCACGGCATCACCACGACGACCGGCCCCGTGCTCAACCAGAAGGATGGACTGGGCCGAAAAGGAAATCTTCCAACTGACCAGTGTCTACCCGGCCGAGGCAGACACGCTGTACCACAGCTTCCCGTTGCTTCGCCCGACGCACGGCCGGATGTCACAGGAGTTCGTGTACCACGCACACTGCCGCGAGCTGCTCGACCGGGTTGTCAAAGGAACCGATACCCGACCAGGTACGGCAGCGGAAGTGTGCTGCCTGTGCGGTGAGGTGAGCGCCGTGACTCCGATGCGGTCCGCCGCGATCGGGCTCTACGCTCGTATGTGGATCGCTGCCTTTCCCGACATTCCCGTGTTCGGTGACCGGCATTTTCACCACGAAGCGCTTTACGGATCGACCATCGACGATCTCGAAGCCGACGCCCGTCACCGACTCGCCGTCGCACATCGCACCGTCGGCGCCATCGACTGCACTGGACGCCACCACGGCGAAACCGTGCACTGCAAATACGCCGGAACCTAACCACCCCAACGACTTTCCCGGTTTCCACGCGGCGACCGCAGTTCCCGTCTCCTCTTCGAGGTGCATTCGTCATGACCACCAACACTGTCATCGCTAGCGCGAACGTGCTCGATTGCGGACACAGCGCGACGCCCGAAGGAATCAGTACCGGCTTCGCCACCGACCCCGCCACGGGCCTGACGTCGTGCTACACCTGCTCCGACGAACAGCAACGGGACGCACTCCACCACGCATCCCGCTACACCGCATACGTCGCGTGCGACCGCACCACACTCACCACGTGGCCCGGAGGCCACCTCGCGACCATCGACCTGGCCGACCAGTCCCAGACTGGCCGACGAGCGACCACACCCACGGGGCAGTGCTCGACCCGCTTCTCCTGGCACGCCACCGATAACGACGGCGGCCGATGGTTCGGCATCAACGGCGGGCCCGGACTCGTGATCACACTAAGGCGCCTGCGGGTGTGCTCCTGGCAAACCGAATTCGGCAACGGGCGCCCACCGCGCTACTGCCACCAGCGCGCAACACGGCAGGCCAACTCAGCACCGCACACTCTCTACTGCCGCCACCACGCCCGCATGGCACACGACCTCTACGCCTGGACCACTCAGCCGATCAGTACCACCCGATAGTTCCGGCCCTACAAGGAAAGGAATGAACACACCCGCACGACGGCTCCACGCGCGCCGAGCTCGGCGAGTCTGCGAACAAGGAAAAACCCGCAGCACAACAAGAACGGAGAAAACCTATGTGCACCAACCCAAACCAAGTACAGGCATTGGGCATCACCGCGATCACCGACCTAGATCCGGCCTTGTTCTCAGGAGACGGCAAACCACGGGATACCAACGCCCCCAACGACATCGTCCACGACAACACCCGCAAAGCCGGGTTCGCCGCTACGGCCGTAAACGCCTATGCTGCCCAGGTCGGCAACACCTACGAGGATTTCTACTCACTCATCAGCGACTTGATCGGCGACCTGTACCACCTCGCCGACGCCCTCGGTATCGACCTCGCCGACGCAATCCGCCACGGTCGAGACGACTATCTGGCCGAAATTAGCCCCGCTTGAGCAGCGTTGACCAGCGAGCGTTGTCACACCACCTGGAAATGAAAGGAAAGAATCTCATGCCGGAAGTGAAACTCACCAAACTGACTAAAGAAAACATCCGCGCACTCAAGGAAACGAGCAGGCGGCCATGGTCCGGCTCACCGCCACCACCGCCGTGGTCGAGATGAGCGCGACACAAGCGTTCATCATGGTCTGCTACCTGCAGAGTCAGGCGGCGCAAGACCACGGCGCTACAGTGCACCCGTACAAGTCGCTCAATGCCGTTCGCCGCAAGCTAGAAGAACTCGAAGCCGCGGAAACCAGAGAACCACCGGCGCCGCTCCTACGTCGAACAACGCAGAGGCCGCCTCGGTCACTGTCCGAGCTGCTTCGCTTCGATCCCGACGAGTGACGCAGCACGATGGAAAGCCCGACCGGGTGGTCCATGCTCTCGTGAACTCCGGACATCGTTCGCTTCACGAACAGCAACCCGTGTTCCGGTGCAGGGACAGGCCGTCAAGACGCCCCCACCTGAACACGGGTTGTCTTCGCTGCTTGGAGTGAGGCTCAGCATCAATCACAGTCTCTGACCAGCTAGGCGCCCTGAGGCATGTCGCGGGCACGAAGCGTGAACCCTCGACACGGGTGCGTTCGTGCATGGAACTGTCGGTACCTGCCCGTACGCTCTCTGCACGAGACCAGCGGCCGAGACGGCGAACTACACTCCGGGAGGGCTTGGCATGGATGCGCGCAACTACACCGAGGCCACGAGGAAGGCACTCTTCACGCTCAGCCTCGGTCGTTGCTATGAGCCTAATTGCCAGGAGCTGGTCATTCGAATGGCGGACGATGGCACCCCGATCGTCCTTGTGCAGATTGCCCATATCCGCGCAGCTAAACGAGGCGGCCCGCGCTATGACGAGTCAATGAATAACGACTCCAGGCGGGCGTTCACCAACTTGCTCTTACTTTGCACGTATCATCACAAGTTGGTAGATAACCTGCCCACAGGTCTTCGATACAGCGTCGAGACGCTCACTGAATGGAAGGCCGCTCGCGAGGGCCAGATGTCCGACGACCTTCGAATGCTGACAGAGGACCGCCTAATAGACATCTTGGGCTCAGAACTTGGCGATGTTATTCTCGATACAAAAAATGAACTCATGGAGGCGATTGGCGAGGTCGAGGAAATATCACGGGAAGGCGCCGGGATGCTCCGCACGCTCGTTAACGAGACATTCAAGAGACCCCATCTTGACCCAGAAGCCATCGCTTCGCTGGCTGATTCGGCGAACACGCTACGAGGTGTGACTGAATACGCGCCCATGCTGCATGAATCATCAACATCACTCAGTCGCAGCCTGCCCGACTATGCACCTATGCTTGCCCGCTCGTCTTCACAACTACGTGACTTGCCGGACTACGCGAGCATGCTGGCCCTATCGTCTTCCAAACTCCAGGGACTACCAGACTGGGTCGCCATGCTGGAACAGGCAACCAGAAAGCTCTCCTACCTCCCCGATCACACCCCCAGATTCGCCCAGGCATGCGACGCGCTTGCCAACGTCCCCGAGCATGCCCAAATTTTGCACACGGCCGCGAACGCTGTATCCGATACCGCCAACCAACTTCACAATGTTTTGAACAAGCTTTCCGCTCTGCGTGAAACCGATTTAACAAGTAAGCTTGATGGATCAGCGGCACTGATCTCAAAAACCGCAGAAGAAATCTATGACGCTGCGGAAACTGCATCAGCGATAGCGACTGGACAACAACCCGACCGTTTAAGCTATCTCATGCGAGGCGTCGTCATTGGACTAGCGATTGCGGCAATTTTGACTCTTGGCATTTGGTATTTGGCCTCTCGCTAGCACTGCGCGAACCCGGAACTTCAGCCGCGCTGGATCAGGTCCGTCGACTCACTCCTTCGGACCCACGCGGTCCGCCCGGTCCGCCCTTCAGGCGGGTGCGGAAGTTGCGCGACTCAGGCACGGGAGATTCGAGTCTTCGTCCGCGAACCCCGGTCAACCTCGCGGATATCTGCGAACCGTCAGTTAAGCCGCCGGGGTGTCTCGCTAGAGTGTCTAGGGCTACACGGTGATGAACAGCGGAGTAGTCGAAGCCCAGACACGCTCGGACACGCGAGAAGAGGCCCGGAGATGGACAAGGACGAGCACATCGCACGGTTGCGAGCTCGCCGCCAGCGCATCGAGGCGTTTGAGCGCGCGCTGGAGAGCATCCGGGAAGTGGAGACCTCACTTCAGGAGATGAGAGAACTCCTCACCGAGCAGCTGAAATTTCAACGCAGCGCGCGACTGGCCGACATCCGCGACGCAGACGAGGCCGGCGTGCCGAAGACCAAGATCTCCAAGGAAGTCGGCCTCAGTCGAGCGAGGCTCTACGTCGACCTCAACAAGCCAGTCTCAGGCGACAAGTAGTTCGCCGGGGCAGCTTCCAAACGACGCGACCCGATCCCTACAGCAGCCGGACGGCACCTGCGTACTCGCTCAGGTCGATCGGCTGGACCC
This sequence comes from Amycolatopsis acidicola, assembly GCF_007713735.2. Lineage (GTDB taxonomy): Bacteria > Actinomycetota > Actinomycetes > Mycobacteriales > Pseudonocardiaceae > Amycolatopsis_E > Amycolatopsis_E acidicola. The sequence goes on from NZ_VMNW02000029.1 coordinate 43,016, forward strand.
GCACTACTGTGCCTGATTCGTAGGCGTTGACCATGAGACCGTTGCCGAGGTAGATCCCGACGTGGTGGATTGCCCCGGGGCTGTAAAAGACGAGGTCCGCGGGCCTCAGCGCGGCCAAGGCGGCGGACAGGGGCACTGGCGTGCCCAGCGTGAATTGTCCTTGGCTCTGATGGGGCAAGGAGATTCCGGCTTGGGCGTAGGCGAAGAGGGTGAGTCCGCTGCAGTCGAACCCGATCTTGGCATAGTCGCCGTGTTGGTCGGCGACACCGCCATCACGGATCCCTTGGCTCGGCCCTGCGACGGTGCCGCCACCCCAGGCGTAAGGAACGCCGAGCTGCGACAGGGCGGCGTCGATGACCAGCTTGGCCCGACCGGTTACCGGAATCTGCGAGGTATCGCTGATGCTGCACGTCGCGCCTTGTACCGCGCCGACGATCTGGCGCGCGACTTGCTCGTATTTCGCGTAGCGATCGGGAAACCCTGAACGCTGCACGGTCTGCGCGACCTGAGCGACGGGCATGGTCTGCCAGTTCGGTACCACCGTGAGGCGTTGGTAGAACTGTTCGCTGCTGTAGGCGGGGTCCATGATCTGCGCGACAGTTCCCCAGCCTTGCGACGGTCGTTGTTGGAACAGGCCGACACTGTCGCGGTCGCCGCCGTCGCGGTTCTGCAGTTGCGACTCGGTGATCGCGGTCGTGATCGCGATGACCCAGCCCTGTTCGGGGACGTTCATGCGTTTGCCAACGGCGACGATCGTCGCAGCGTTGCTCATCTCCGCAGGGCCATATCCCACGGCCGAGGTCGCGGTCGCTCCGGCGGGAGCACAGTTCATACTGCCGCCGGAGCTGCCGAAGACGGCTTGGACGACGCCGATCGCGCCGCTACCGATGAGGACGATCAGTACGACGACGAAGACGGCCCCGGCCGCAGCGATCCTGCCCATTACAACGCGAACCGTGCGGGTTCGGGCGGAGGCATCGGCGAAGGCGGCGCCAACTCCGGACTCGCGGTTGGGGATGCCGGGCGATGCCCGGCCTGGTGCGGCGCTGAGGCGGCCAGGTCCGGCCACAGCGTAGCCAACGCAGCCAGCGCCACCCTGCCGGCGGCATCGGATGCGCCGACCCGGCGCCAGCGGGGCGTGGCCATGTCGAGAGGTTCGCCGGTGGCCTCCCCGCTGGTCGTGGCGACCGGCACGCGTGCGGGCCGGTCGAGCCCACGCAACGCCTCGGTCAATGCACGGCGCGCGTTGGCCTCCCGGGCGGCACTGGGCAGCCACACCAGCACCGGCGTGGTGATACCGGTGACGTCGGCCAGGCGCTCGTAACGCGCCAATTTCCCCGCCAAGCGTGACAAAGTTTCGGTGCCGAAGTCGAACTCGACGAACCACTCGACGTCCCGGTCGGCCTCGCGCCAGCGTCCGTATCCGTCCGGGGTGACGATGTCTCCCCAGTGCCGCCCGCACCGCGCGGCCGACCACCACGCGGTCAGCTCGCCGGTGGCCCCAGGCTGGCGTGCCCGGTGGATCAGTGTGGTGAACAGGCCGTTGCAGCCCACGGTGTGCGCCAGCTGCAGCGAGAACGCCCTTCCAATCTCGCGTTCCCGGCTATAGCCCAACTCTTTCGGATCGATGCCCTCTTCGCGGGCCAGCGCGACGGCCCCGGCAGTGTCGAGGACGTAATGCATCGGGTGCGAACCGCGGTCGCGGTGCGGCTGGAACCGATGCACCACGCCCCACTGGTACAGGTTGCGCAGACGTAGGTTCGCTGCACGCCGTCCGGGGAAGGCGATATCGACGATCTGCGTGCTGGTGAGTACGTGGTGCTCGAACAGCATCCGGCAGAGCCACCGGTCGCGGTCGGTGAGACGCCGGGCTAGCCACGCGTGGTGCTCGGCGGTATTGAGCACCCGTGGTGCGGGGCGTTCCGGCCGGTGCGTACGCAGCTCCCGCTGCGGAGTGGGATTACTGGCCATCGTTTCGTGCACCTCCACTCCCCAGCGCACGAAAAGGCACTAAGGGCAATAAAAACGTGAAAACCGGATCAAGCCGCGCGGCGAGGATCGATCACCGTGCGCCGGTCTCTCCCAGCAGACTCCGGCGTGGCTGGGCATGCGGAGTTCACTCGTGCGAACCGCCGAATCTGTTTCGCACGCCCCGGAATCGCGGGCACGAGCTTCTCGGTGACCGCGGTGAACGGCGATGTTTCCTCGCTGTCGAGCACCAGGCGGGCGGCGATGTGGAAGCGGCCGAGATTGGCGAGGTCGTGCTCGGAGATCCGGGGCGCGGTATGCCGGGCCAGATCTCGCGCGTCTTCCGGCGAAGCCGAGAAGATGATCTTTGACCGGGCGTTCGTCGAGATACCTTCTTCGAGCTCGCGAGGAAGCTGGCGTAAGTACTGGTGCGCCAGGATCATCGCCATCCGGTAGCCACGAGACTCGGCGAGCATGTCTTCCAGCGGGTAGGCCAGACTCAGGAAGTTGTGGCACTCGTCAATGTAGAGGCTGCAGTCCTTCCGTTGGCGCTGCGGTATTCGTGCGCGCCTTGTCGCGGCCTGCCACGTGCGGGCCACGACGATCGAGCCCATCAACCGCGCGGTGTCGATCCCGAGCGCGTCCTTGCCCAGGCGTACCAAGCAAATTCCGCCATCGAGTACCGCATCAACATCTACTGTGGACCCGCCTCCCGCCAGCGACGCCCGCACGAAAGGTCGAAGCAGCAAGCCGCGCAGCTTGTTCATCAAGGGGGCGACGACCTGCGCTCGGCTGGCGTCGGAGAGCTCGTCGTACCAGCGCCAGAACCCGGCGAGGACATCGTCGGAGATCTGTTCGAGCGCGCGGTGTCGAAACGCGGGCACTGACAAGAGCTTCGGCAGGTCCGTCAGCGTCGGCGTTCCAGGTAGCTCTCGCAAGGTAAGCAGCCCCGAACGCAGGATGTCCTCGGTGCGTGGCCCCCAGCTGGACGCGTAGACGTGGGAGAAGATCGAGACGAGGTTGTCGACGGTGCGGGCGGTGTCCGGACCCTCGAGCGGGTTGAGCACCGGCGGGCGGGTGCGGCTGTCGGCGTCGAAGAGGACGACCTTCTCCCCCAGCCTCGACGGAAGACGCATCAGGACGTCCGCGACCAGGTCGCCCTTGGGGTCGATGACGACCAGGCCGCGGCCGGCTTCGGCATCGTCGAGGATCATCCGGGCCATGAGCTCGCTCTTGCCCGAGCCGGTGGCCCCGAGGATGTGCACGTGATGGCGGGCGTCGGCGACGCGCAATCCTACTGGCCGAGGGTGGCCGGAGTCGGTGATCCCGATCGGCTTCACGCCAACGCCTTCGCTCGGAATCCCTGGAGGCGGCGGGACTGCTTTCGCGCCTGCGCGCTGAAGTCCGGGGACACCGTCGTCGGTGGGGACGTGGGCCAGCGCCGCCAGCTCGGCGATCGAGAGCAGGTCACCCGATGCCAGGCGCCGCTCGGCCACCGCCTGAACCGGCTTGGCGAGCCGGACGCGGCGGTAGTAGTTGTGCTCGCTGTAAGCCGCGAAGGCGCTGGCGATCGCGTGTCCGCGGCCGCGAAGGTGCTCGCGAACCGGTGCGCGCTCTACACCGGTGGTGTGGTGGTCGACGAGGGTGGCGACGGCGTACCGGACCCGGGTCTCGTATTGGGTTCCCCGTTGCTTGGCCACGATGACGCGGTCCTGCGCCGAGATCTCCAACGACGTCTGGTGATCCACGACCGGCTTCTTCGCTGCCGCGCTGCGTTTGCGTGCTCCGGTGTTCGGGGTGATCAGATCCAGGAGACGTCCAGCCAGCTTCGTCGAACTGCCGGCGCGGACGCGGCGGGCTGCCCGCCGGGCCCTGCGCACACGCGGACCGGTGACAGGTCGCGCCAGTATCTGCACCACCGCTCGTTCATGCGCGGCGAGCCCTGCGGGTGCGCCGAGCAAAGCGCGAACCGGATCGACCGGGAAGTCCGATCGGATCGGCAACGCCTCACTCCGGGCCAGGCGGAGTTCCCCACCCACAGCCACGATCGTTTTATCCACAGGTGGGGACAACGGGATCGGCGGCTTGGCCGGCTTGGTCTGCGTATGCGCACCGGGCCACGCAGCCTCGATTGCGCGCTCAGCCATTCCGGGTGGCACGACGCCCGGCAGCCACACCCGCAAAGCGACCCCGGCCTGAGAGAACACGTACTCCCACACGATGTGCGGCTGCCCGCGGACCCGCCGCTTCCAGCCAGGCCGCAGCAACCCAACCAGATTGGAGTAGAACGCCGCAGCGCCGTCCGGGTCCACCTCGGGCGGAGCCAGAACAGTGATCACCCGAGCGTCGGTGGCCATCCGGTCGTGACAGCGGCGCACCCACCACCTACGTGCGACCACAGCACCAATCACCGCGAACGGTAGTGCCAGCCCGATAACCGGGCCCCAGGACACAGCGAGCGTCTTCAGCACGTGGAGTACGACGCGGAGAGCGGCGTCCGGGTCGCGCAGGTAGTCCTGCAACGGCGACGCATGCGCGTGAGAACGGTCAGATAACACCGGAGCTCCCCTCGTCAGGCTGCCCGCTGCGCGAAATCCCTTGGAGCGCTGTGAACGAGCCGCAGGGGCCGCTTCCGGCGCCGTTCTGCGTCGATCTCCGCCTGCCATTCGGACAGCCGCCGGCCGCCCAGGCGCTTGAGGAAGTGCGGGATACGGTTCGCGGGCACACCGACCAACCGCGGGCCAAGCACCGCAAGGAGATCCGAAGCCTCCTGCGACGACCACCCCGCTTCGGAAATGGCTTCCGCATCCGGAAACACGTCGGCAACGCGGTCCCGCTCTGGGCTGATCCAGGCGTCCTCGCGACCGCCGTAGCTGTAGACCCACAGGAAGTTTTCGGGTGAATTCGGCTCGACCAGGCGCTTGAACCGGCGAACTTCCTTGGTATAGGCGTAGAAAGTCACCTGCGGACACGCTCGCATGATCCGGCACCACGCCAAGGTGTAGGAGTCGCTGAAGAAATCGCCGGCGTCGTGTACTCGGATAAACTTCCCTGTGAAGCGAGGAGCCGAGAGTTCCCTGATCATGGCTGCTTCCCAACCAGGCAGGTCGTCCAGCACGAACGCAAGATTGTCCTGGTGCCGGGATTTCACAACCGGGAACAGGTAAGTTCCGTTGCGGGCATAGCAGATCCGAGCACACGCGCCTGCCGCCGGACAAGTCACCTGCGTGCGCCCATCGGCGAGACGGGCTGCCAGCGCGGGCAAGGTCCAGTTCCAGACACCGATCGCGCGCATCTCGCGGTTCTGCGTCAGCAACCGGTCCGGTCGCACGGATGAAGACATACGCCACCTCACAAACGTGATCAGGCAAGGGAAAGGCAGAACACGACCTGCTCAAGCAGCGATGTCGTCGTCGATCCCGAGGTCCACAAACGTCTCGTCCTCGGTGGTAGGCTCGTGCTCGGCGTAGGTCGCCAACTCGGCCGGATCTGTTGTAATGAGCGCATTTTCCTGCGGTGAAGCCAAAGCTTGAAATGCAACTCTCTGGGTACCAGTGCTGAGCAAGCCCTGTCCCTTGTCCGCAGAGATAAGGAACTGCTTCTCTCCCTCGGACAGGTTGAAGGTCGTCACGATTTCGTCGATGGCTTGCGGGGCTTGGCGTAGCAGGATTTGTGTTGCTGCGTTGGCCACGATCGCCTTGCCCAGTTCAGTCCCGAGAACGTCGCCGACGTCCTGGGTCGCGACGGTCAGGCCCGCCCAGTGCTTCCGGCTGGCCTTCGCCAGCCGATGCAGGAACCGTGCCCCGGCAGGGTCTTGCATCAGCAGCCACGCTTCGTCGACCGTGATCAGCCTCGGCCGCCGGATCGCCGGGTTGGAGACCCGGCGCCACACCGTGTCCAGCGTGAGCAGTGTGCCGATCGGCCGGAGTTCGTCGGGCAGGTCGCGCAGGCTGAACACCGTCAGGTGCCCTTCGGGCCTGGTCGTGGTCGGGCCGGAGAACATCGCAGAGAACGCGCCCTCGACGAACGGGTGAAGCCGGGCGCCCAGGTCCGCGGCGATGGGCTCGGCGGTGGCGGTGAGCACCGAGGCAAGGTCGGCCAGCAACGGCGCCTGCCGGCCCCAGGTGCGCGGATCGCTCGTGATCCCCGCCCGGGAGTAGGTGGTCGTGATCGCTTGGTCGAGCACGGCTCGTTGCTGCGCGGACAGTTCGGTCCCCAGCAGGACCCCGATAACCGTGTGCAGGAACAGCGCCTTGCGCGTCAGCGCGTCTTTCGGCGCGGTGCGGCGACCATCCGGACGGATCGCGATCGGGAGGTCGAACGGGTTGATACGGACGGCAGGGTCGCCGAGGTGGATGTAGGTGCCGCCGATCGCTTCGCAGAGGCGCCGGTATTCGTCCTCTGGATCGATGATCGCCACCTCGACGCCACGGTAGAGCGACCGCAGGGCTTCGAGCTTGACGAGGTATGACTTTCCCGCACCGGAGCGGCCGAGGATGACGCTGTTGTAGTTGTCTGCGGAAAAACGGTCCCAGTGCACGAGGCCCTGGCTTCCGATGTTGAACCCGTACAGGACCCCGGCCGGTGCCGCGACGCTGGTCGGGTCTGCCGGGGGCAGATCGGGGCTGGTGAAGGGGAACGCGGCGGCCAGCGCGCTGGTGTCGAACGTGCGGCGCATGCCGATGAGGTCCAGCGCCAGCGGCAGGGTGGAGACCCAGCCCTGCAGCGCCCGGTAGGTGGTGGGCTGGGCGTTCAGCAACAGCGACGCGGCCAGCGCTCGCACTGCCGCGACTTGCTCTGCAAGCTCGTCCTCGCTGGTGGCGTGCACCGTCAGGTAGAGCCCGAGCCGGTAGAGCTTTCCTTCCCCACGGGCGACCCGGGCGGAGAGGTCGTACGCGTCTTCGGTCGCCGCCTCCACCATCGGGTCCAGCAACCGGCCCTTCTCACTGGTGTGGCGTCGACCCGATTCCAGTTTGGACAGTTGGCGCTTGAGCCGGTTCGCGGCAGTAACCGGGTCGATCGGCTCGATGTGTAGCGAGACGTCCAAGCGGCACGGGTACGACAGCAGCGGCTGGAGCCAGCCAGCGTGCACTTCGCGGGGATACCCGGTGATCGCGAAGGATGCGACCCATTCGCCGCCGATCTCGAGGTGCCGGGGCGTGACCGAGAGGGAGTCCGGGGTGAACGCACTGGCCCTGCCCGAAACCGACCGGTTCACGTTCTTGCTCATAGGTCGCTGCCCTCCCACTCGTCGAGCGTTGTCGTCGCTGGCCCGGCTTCGTCGTCGTCCGAGGCGGCGGTAGTGATCACCTCGTCTGCGCCGGCGAGACCTGCCGAGGGCGGGATCAGACTGTCGGGATTGCAGGCTGTGGCGAGCACGGCGGTCGCCTGCCCGGCGTCCAGCGGCGTGATCGTGATTCCGGCAGGTGCCAAGAGTTCGACCGCTTCTCCCAGGCGACGTACGAGCCGGGTTTCCGCCGAGCGGACCGCGGCCTCGGTGACGTCACTGTTTCGGAAGCGGCGTCGGCGGGCCCGCACCAAGGCGAGCGGAGATGCGCCGCCGAGCCCATCGGTCGACGCGGCGGCACGGACCGGCTCCCGCAGCACCAACAACACCTGGCGGCGCAACAGTTCCGTGGATCGACGCAGCTGCTCGAGGTAGGTCGCGTGCTCGGCCGCAGCAGCCTCGAGCATCGAGTGCGGGAGCCCGGCGGCAGCTTCGCGCAGATCGCTGATCTGCTGGCTGAGGTCCAGTCGTTCGGCGCGAATGAGCAGCTGCACCGGCGCGGAGATCGAATGCAGGTAGCGCCCGAAGCTGGTCACCAACGCTTCCTGCTCGCCCGGCGTGCGCAGCGCGAAGTTCACCGTGCTGGCCACAGCGACGATCGCGACACCGTCGCCTCCGAGGTCCACGACACCGGCCTCGGTGACTCCTTCCGCAGGCAACCGCAGCGCCGCCGGAGAAACCTCCGACTCACCCGGAACGCCGGTGATGGCGCGGCTTGTCAGCCATTCCGGCGCAGCTCGCACTCCCTCTGGCGCGGCCACTCGGTGGCGGGGTTGCAGTCGCAGGCGGAGGGCTGCGAGCAGGAGTCGGTCGAGGCTCACGCCGTCGCGCTGGCCCAGTGCAAGCACAGCTGCTGTGCCGCCGACCGGGACCGCGCCGATCAGGAAGACCGGGATCGGAACCACCGTGCGGGTCAAGGCCCAGACTCCATAAAGGACGAGCCCGGTGACGCCGAGGATCGCGAGTTGCCGAGCGGTGAGGTTGGCCAGCACACGGTCTTCGCGATCGACGTCAGACGGGATGCGCACGGGCTCGGTCATCGCTTCTCACCTCCGCGGGGCAAGGACTTCGGCACGGCGGGCGGGGCTGGTTTCGGCGCTCGGAACGCGACTGGCGGCACCGACGGCGTGCGAGGCCGGGCGTCGCCGATGCGCGGTTCCGGCTGCGCCGTGCGAAACGCGGGCGTCGCGGCTGGTCTCGTCCCAGGTTTGATCGGCCGTGAGGCGTGAGGAGACTCAGGCGTTGGCGCCTGGAACCGCAGGCGGGGCGGGACCGGCGCCATGCGGATCGGCCTTGCCGGAGACGCGGCGCGACCGACACGCTTCGGCCCGCCAGGTGCTTGGAATCGAGGTGCCACAGCGGCTTGCCTGCGCCGCCCGGTCGGCGGCCGGCCCGGCTTCGCGAGGGTGGGCGCGGAGCTGAATTCGGGCACGGCAGATCCTTCTTGCGCGGCCGGGGTGATGGCCGGGTCGTGGGTGGTCTCCTGCGGACTGGGTTGCAGGAACATCGGTCGCTGCGACGGCGTACGCGGGTGCCGGGCAGCGCGGACACGGTCAGCGTCGTAGGCCGCCTGCAACCGCTTGTTGACCGCCTCCGGCGTCGGTGCGATCCGCGGCTGCGCGGGCCACGGCGGATCGGCCGCAGCAGTGCTCCCCCGGCTGCCAGCACCCCGGCTTCCGCCGGCGGCCACCCCGGCTCTGCCGAGCCCACCGGACTTCCCGGCGACCATGCCAAACGTTTTCGCGGCGACGAACGCCTTCGCCAACCCGACCAGAAAGGACCGGCCGTGGCCGATCTTGGTCGCGGACAGGAACCAGAACGGGATCTTGAACAGGATGTAGAACAACGCGATCGCGGTGATCAAGGTCGCGAGGCCGCTCACGAGCCACCTCCGAACAAGTGGATCCCGCCGGACAGGAACACGCGGGCGAACAAGATCAGCACCACGGATTGGGCGACCTGGATCGCCAGCGTCGCCCCAAGCGCTTTCCACCACCAGCGCGCGATGCCGTCGGTGTGCGGCAGGCAGTGACACATGAGGAACAGCGGCCCGGTGATGATCAGGAGCAGGGTGACGACGACCCGAACCACGTACACGATCAGCAACCCGATCCCGGCGATCACGAGCACGAGCGCCAACAGGACCATGAAGAAGCTGCCCGAAACCGCGCCTTGCACGGCGCCCTGGAGCGTGGACCCGAGTGAAGGTGGTTCAACCCCGTCACCGAGGACCGCGGCCGACAGGGCGTTCGCGAGCCGGATGAACTTCTCGGCGAAGAACAGCGAGAGCGCCGAAGCCAGGAACCCGATAGGGATCCGCGGGCCGATCTCCTTGATCGAGTACCGGTTCTGCACCGTCTCGTGCGCCATCACGATGATCCCCGCGACGAGGATCAGCATCCCGTACGCGGCGAGCACGATCTCCCACGAGGTGTTCCACAGCTCGCCGATCCCGGGGAGCTGATCGAGCGTCGGCGTCGACAGCGCCGTGTGGCCGAGCAGCTCCAAGATCGGTGACAACGCGGCGTTGACCAAGTCCTTGAACACCGAGTTGATCGCCTTGGCGACGCAGCCGGTGATGTTGGTGATCCCGCAATCCGGTCCGCCGTCATCCGAGCTGGTTCCCCCGGGCTGCGGGCTTGTGCTCGGTGATCCGGTGGGCTGTGGGATGCAGTCCTCGCCGACGCACGGCGATGCGCTCGCACTCGGGACCGTTGTCGGGCTCGAGGGTGCGCAGGCGAGTTCGCCGGGGAAACAACTCGTCGGTGACGGCAACTCGGTGATCGGCGGCAGGGGCGTCGCCGGCATCGACGGGCGTGACGAACCAGTGGGGAAATGGCAATCCGGGTCCGGCGAATCCGGTGCACACGAGTCCTCCGCCGGGATCGTCGGCAGCGGCACCGAAGGCGGCTGCTGAGGCACGGGCTGCGACAGCGCAACCTGTTCGGCGCCAGCCTGGCCCGGCGTGCCGGGCGAAGCCCAGGCACCGACCGCGATCAACGCACCGAGCACCACGGTCAGTCCGAACGCGAGCAACCACAGCAGCCGCCGCCGGGAGCCGCGGCCCGTCCGTTCCGGCGTCGGAGCGACGAGCTCCCGGCGATCGGATTCCGGCGCGCGCGGCCGCTTGGTTTCCACCATGAGCTCAGGCCCCCCTACTGTGGATCTTGCCCGAGACCAGGGGTTTCGGGTGGCCAAGGAGGCTGGGTATGGCTGTCAGGCCCCCGCCGCGGTTTATGGCCCTTGTGGGTTTGCCGCTCGGCCTCCAAGGACGCTCCGACCACTGATCAGGACGTGCGCGCAGATCGCTATGTAGGGGTGTGTCGGTGGAGTTGTCCGCGGCACACCGGTACGGCGATCGAGGAGGCAGTGGTTGAGCAAGGCGTGGATCGGCATCGACGGGGGCAAGACCCACCACTGGGCGGTGGCCGTCGATGAGACGGGCAGCACTGTGTTGTCCCGCAAGGTGCCCAACGACCAGGCCACCATCGAGCAGTTGATCGCCGACACGACCAGGCTGGCTGAAGAGTTGACGTGGGCTATCGATCTGACCGACAGCTCGACGGCGATCGCGCTGGCCCTCTTGCACCGCGCCGGTGCTCGCGTGGTGTATGTACCCGGGCGCATGGTCAACCGCGCCGCGGACAGCTACCGCGGCGAGGCCAAAACGGATGCGCGGGACGCGCTTGTCATCGCCGACCAGGCACGCATGCGCCGGGACTGCACCACGCTCGTGCCACCAGCCGAGCTGGTCGCCGAGCTCGCGACCCTGGTGACGCACCGGGGCGACGCTGTGGGTGATCGTGCCCGGCTGATCACCAGGCTGCGCGTGCATCTGACCGGCATCTTCCCGGGCCTGGACCGTGCCCTGGACTTGCGCAAGCGCACCTCGCTCGTGTTGCTCGCGCGGTGGCAAACTGCCAGCGACGTGCGCGCCGCCGGCGTCAAGGTGATCTCGGCCCACCTCATCGGGCACGGCGCCCGCGCCGCAGATGCGATCGCCGACCGCGTCATGGCTGCGGCCAAAGCCCAGACCATCGCCGTCCGCGGCCAGGCCACCACCGCGCGGATCGTGGCCGAGATCGCCCGGCAGATCCTTGCCCTGGACAAATGGATCAAACAGGTCGACCACGAACTTGCCGAGAAGGTGGCCGCACATCCGGCCGGCACCGTGATCACAAGCATGCCCGGCATGGGCGTCACGCTGACCGCCGAATTCCTGGTCGCCACCGGCGACCTGGCCAACTTCAGCGGTCCGAACCACCTGGCCGCCTACGCCGGACTCGCTCCCATTCCACGCGACTCCGGACGGATCAGCGGCAACCTGCACCGACCAATCCGCTACAACCGGATGTTGCGGCGGGTCTTCTACATCTCGGCGATGGTCGCAGCCAACGTGCCTGGCCCCTCGCGCGAGTATTACCTGCGCAAACGCGCCGAAGGCAAACGAGCCGTCCAGGCGCAAATCGCACTGGCACGGCGCCGGGTCAACGTGCTCTGGGCGATGGTCCGCGACCAGCAGCCTTACAACCCGACCAGTCGAACAAACATCCCTGACGCTGCTTGACAGAGACATCAGGAACCGACAATCCCGCGCAGGATCTCCACCACGAGTGGCGCCAGCGCGGCGAGCGCGTAACCCCACCCGGCAGACTTGAACGCCTGCTTGGCTTTCTCCACTTCGCCTGGGTCGCCGCCGGCCATCAGGTACCGGACGCCGCCGACGGTCAGGAACACGGTGGCGAGTCCGGCCAGAATGCCGACGAGCCAGTTGCGGACGTTGTCGAAGACCTGGTCGATGCTGGCGGCGAGCGCGAGAACCTGCGTCGAGCCCTGTGCCGAACCCGCGGTGGCAACGGTCAGCAAGACAGCGCCGAGCGCCGTCGCGGCGACGAGACGGAATACTGTCCGGCGCAGCGGTGACGGTCGCGGCGGCACGGCGATGCGCCGGTTCTGTCGCTGGGGTGTCAGGCGCATCGGGGCACCTCCGAAGTCGGCTCGTGCTCGGCGGGTGAGGTCTCCCCGCACCCCAAGAGGCCGGATTTCGGGTCTTTTTTGGACACCAAGCGTGACGATTTCCTCGGGTTCGCCGGTCGTCCGTTGCGACGGCGGCCGCTTACCGCGCGTGACGTGTCGGCGTTCTCGTCGATGGCCGCGGCTTCTTCGCCAGCGGAGATCGACGACAGCGCGGCCTCGGCGACGGGGTCCTCGGGGTCGGCCGTCCCGACGCGGTCGGCCAACCACGAAGCGAGTCGGTGTTCTGCCCGCCGGCGGACTTTGTAGGTCGCCCAGTACTCGCTCTGGTGCTTCGCGCCCCAGTCGGTCAGCGGCACATCACCGAGCCTCGTCGCCGAGATCAGATCTGCCTCGGTCGGTGTCAGGACTCCCTCGGCGACGGCACGCGCGAGCACCAAGTCGGGGTGTCCGTACGGCGGACGGGGAGCAGTGGAGTGGAACTCGGAATCCACCGGCGGCGGCGCATCCAGAGACTCCTCTAACGCCGCTTGCCCGGCACGCCGCGCGGCGAAATGCAGCCGGACGACGATGCCCGGATCGGCCAAGTCCACTGTGGCCAAGGCCTGAACGAACCCCGCGAGTACAGCCGCGTGGGCGTCGGCGCGATCACCCCGATAGCGAGCTCCCAACCATCGCGCGCTGGCGGCCAGCGAGGGCAGCGCCATGCCCACGCAAGCCACCGTCCAAGCGCCTCCGCGGGCACGTGACTGGAGCACCAAATGCGCCCACACGTCATCGCGGGTGCGCCGCGGGCATTGCTTGCTCATCAGCCGGTCGCGGAGCTCGTCGAGCGGCACCGGCCGACGCGGCAATCCCTCGAATCGGGTGCCGTCCACGGCCATCGGATTCGGCCCGGTCACCAACCAGCCAAAGGCATCCCGCGCTGTATCCAGGGGGAGCCATTCATGCGCCTCGCGGCTGCGTCGAACAGCCGCGGAGTCGTTCTCTTCGTTGCCCATTTCGTCGCTCCTGGTCGGATCGCTGACATCGACCAGGCCAGGACACCAGTGCCACAAAAAGAAAAGGACAACAAAATAACAATGATGATCTTCTTAGTAGCAGGTGAAGCGCTCTTAAGCCCGAAGGGACGGACGGGATCTAGCGGCGCTCAACCTGGCGCCTTTAAGCACTTCTTAGTAGCCCACTCCGGGAGCCGGAAAATAAAAATCGCCGCACAACCGGGAACCCCATAGAGCGGTCATCGAGCCAGTCGGGAAATCGAATTTCTTGGTGTCCAAAATCAGCCGAGAATCCGGCCTCTTGGAGTGAATCTGGCAGACCACGCCGATCACACCGCGAGGGAAGGCCACCGATGACGTCGACACCGCACAGCGAGCCCGGGCGAGGTCCGCACCGCACGGTGCATCGCCGGACAACGATCCCGATGCGCGTCGGCCGGCGCCGGCATCGCGGCTCCTCCCGAACAGCTGCAGCGAGTGGTCTCCGCGTAGCGCGGCCGACGACTCTTTGGCCCTTCGCCGACGCAGACGCATTGCCCGGCACAGCACGCCTCGCAGGCTGGCTCGGGCGCACGATCGTCACCCTCGTCAGGACCTACACCAGCCCTGGCGACCGCGTTCTTCTACTCATCCCGCCAACACCCGAGCACGCACCGCCGGGCACCCACAGCACTGACCCGTACGCCGGACTTTCCGAAGCGGTCTGGACCGTGACCCGGCTCGGCCGCAGCGTCGACACCGCGACCGAAACCTCCTCACCGGACCACGCGTGCGACCACACCGACCCACCCGCGGACATCGACGCCGAGTCGGGGTCCGGACACCGACCGAGTCGGCTCGGCCTGCGCGCAGTCGCTGACCCCGACGCAGACTCGGCACATCCCCCGCGACCGACCGACAGCAATGCGCGCGACCGCTTCGATCTGATCATCACTGCGCTCCACCCGCACGCGACCGACTGGTTCAGCCACACCGACTGGGCCGCCATGCTCACCCCACATGGCCTCTCTGCGGTAGTCACGTACAGCGATCACTACCGAGAGCGCCTGCTCGATCCACACTCGGTCTTGACGAAAACTCTGAGTAATCAGGGCCTACGACGTCTCGACCACATCGCTGTGCTGGCTGCAGGTCTTCCAGACCGGTTGGGCGGCTCGGCGGCGCCGCGCCCCTACGACTTGGATCCGTTGCACGTTCGCTCTGTGCACCACGACCTCGTTCTGTTCGGACGGCTGCCCGCACCGAACGACCGGAAGGGAACCGCAGATGTCTAGGCGCCCCGACAACAACGCCCCGGGGCCGAAGCGCGAGCAGTCGGAGCGTCCGGTTTTGACCTCGGTGTGGCCGACCGGGACGGCCAGCATCGAAGCCCAGCTGGACGAGGGCGGCTACCACCGGGCCACCAGCTCGGACCCCGCTCTCATGGCTCCCGCGATCGCCCATTACGCCATCACGGCATTCACCGAACCCGGCGATGTGGTGCTGGATCCAGACTGCGGAGCGGGCACCACCGTCGTCGAAGCGCTCCGTTGCGGACGACACGCGATCGGGCTCACCGGGCAGCGCCGCTGGTGGCGCTTGGCCCGGGCCAACGTGACCGCGACCAAGGCGCGCGGTGTGTTCGTCGACGGCATGGTCCTCGTCCTCGACCGACGTCCAGGCACGGCAGTCGCAGCGGCCACTGCGGGAATGACCGGACGCGTAGGCCTCCTGCTGACCACGGCGCGTCTCGCGGACCCAAACGGTGACACGGCCGGCGGCATGCACAGGTTGCAGCAGCTCTTGTCCCAGTACCGACCGCTCGTCCGCCCCGGCGGCTACGTGGTCATCACGTCCGCGTCACCACGCCATCCGGTGCGGCACGACCTGCTCGACACGTCCGGCCATGTCATCGACGCCGCTCGGGCTGCAGGGTTCGTACCGATCGCGCGTTGCCTGGCTCTCACGGCCGCCGTGCGCCGAGACCGCATCTACTCCCACGCAACGCTCGCCGAGCGGCGGAGCACGGCCCGCGCCGCACGCGCCCTCGGCCGTCCGGTCGCGTTGCCCGCCCACCAGACCGTGCTGGTGTTCCAAGCCGATCCCGAATCGCGCGAGCCAGCCCTGAGCCAGCCAGCGCCCGCGCAGTTCGGCCCGCGCCTTCGTGCTCGCGAACCACAGCTGGTCCAAGCCGCCGCGTGATCGAACCGTCCACTCGCGACTCCGTTGCAAGGAGAGAATTCCATGAACCACCGCGCGCACGTAAACATAAGGCCGCCTCGGTGGCAGAGGCTGCGCAATCTATTTCCCTCTTGCGGGCGCGGAGCCCCGCGAACTCAGCACTCGGTGTCCGGGCTTCGGCAGCTCACGCGCGACGGATGGTGGCTCGGCCCCGCACCTTACGGCTACGTCCTGGACCACAGGTGGGTCGAGCACCATGCTCGGCCTGGTGGCTGGCGGCACCGACTCGCCGTCGACGAACTACGCGCACCGGTTGTGCCGGCGATCTTCGCCTGGCATCTACACGACAAGCTAGGCGAACGCGCCATCGTTCGACACCTCGTTGAACAGCACCACCCGCAGCCCCTCGACCCCGTCTCCGGCCGGCTAAGCGCGTGGAGTCCGGCTCGCGTCCGCACCATCCTGAACAACCCCGCGTATCTCGGATATGTCGTGCGCGGCCGCAAAGTGCGCGGAACCGAGCAGCCGCCAGAACGCTGGACGTGGTCGCGGCAACGAAGCCACGAAGCCTTAGTCAAACCGAGCGTGTTCTGGGCGGTGTACAACAGTCGCTCCCCCTGGGTTCGGACGCGCCCGCACGCTTGGGCGGCGGCATGACCGAGCCATCGACGAGCACGGTTCACTACCGCGACGACGCGATCACGCTGTACACGGGCGACGCCACGACAACCCTATCCAGCCTGCCAGCGCGGAGCGTGGACTGCGTCGTCACCAGCCCGCCCTACTGGGGATTACGGGATTACGGAACCGGGACCTGGGTCGGTGGAATCCCCGGCTGCGAACATCTGGCGGCTGCCGGCCGCGACGGCAAAGCGCCGCAGCGATGCCGCCGCTGCGGCGCACGGCGCGAGGACGACCAGCACGGCCTGGAAGCAACACCGCAGGACTATGTCGACCGGCTCCGCGGCGTCTTCGCACAACTGCACCGTGTCTTGGCCGACACGGGAACCGTGTGGCTGAACCTCGGTGATTCGTATTCGGCCGGCCTGCCCGGCCACACCAGCACCCCAATGCGAGCAAGCACGCTCGCGGGCCGAACTGCGGCACTGCCGCTGCGGGAATCCGTGCGTCGTGCCGCGGTGTCGCGCACGCGGGCGTTGCCGCCGAAGAACCTCATCGGCATGCCCTGGAGAGTCGCGTTCGCGCTGCAGGGCGACGGGTGGATCCTGCGCAACGCCATCGTTTGGCACAAGCCCAACGCCATGCCCGAGTCAGTCCGAGACCGACTGTCCAACCGGTACGAAATGTTGTTCCTGCTGACCAAACAGCAGCAGTACTACTTCAACCTCGACCCGATCCGCGAACCGACCGGCGAAAGTGCGAACAGCCACCGCCGCAGGCAAGGCGGGGACGGCAAGTACCACGACACCAGCGCGTTCGCCGGAAAGGCCCACGGCGACGCGATGCTCCCCACCGGATCACGGCACTCCGCCTCACACTCGCGCGGCAAGAACCCCGGCGACGTCTGGTCCATCGCAACCCGTCCCTTGCGCGAAGCGCACTTCGCCGCCTTCCCCGTCGACATACCGTTGCGGTGCATCGCCGCCGGCTCCCCGCCCGGCGGCATCGTGCTCGACCCGTTCAGCGGCGCCGCCACCACCGGGCTGGCCGCCCACCAACTCGGCCGCGCCTACATCGGCATCGACCTGAACACGGCCTTCCACGACATCGGCTTACGTCGGCTAACGCGGCAAACAGCTCCTGGCCCGGCTGGTCCGCGGGAACGGGGCGCCGCAGCATGAACATGGTCCGAGTTCAATCGTCCCAACCAGCTCTTCGCCTGCTGTCGCTGGGCGCTGGAGTTCAAAGCACGACGGTGTTACTCCTGGCTTGCGAACGCAAGATCCCTCGTTTTGACTACGCCTTGTTCGCTGACACGGGCTGGGAACCGCGAGCGGTCTACACCCAGCTGGCCAAAGTGGCCAAGGTGGCCGAACGCGCAGGCATCCCGATTCGATCCGTATCATCGGGCAACATCCGTCGCGATGCACTGGACAAGACTTCCCGATTCGTCACAATGCCTCTGCACGTGCGCAATCCGGACGGCACCAAAGGCATGGCACGACGGCAGTGCACAGGCGAATACAAGATCAAACCGCTGAAGGCGGCCGCACGCGAGTTGCTGGGGTATCCACACCCGACTCGAGTCCCGCCCGGAGTTTTCGCGGAGCAAGCGATCGGGATCAGCATCGACGAGGTTCATCGGGCCAAAGACGCGGACGTGCGTTACCTGCGCAATGTGTTTCCCTTGCTGGACTTGGGAATGAGCCGCGACGACCGCGTCCAATACCTGGCTGATCGGGGATTTGGCGAGACGGTCAAGAGCGCTTGCGTAGGGTGCCCGTATTCGGGCAACGCCCGGTTGCGCTGGCTACGTGACAACGACCCCGACGCCTGGCAAGACCTCGTCGCGTTCGACAAGGCCATCCGGCACGGTAGTCCTCGGGCGATCGCTGCCGGAAAACCGCTCCGCGGCGAGTTCTTCGTACACCGGTCCCTGCGCCCACTGGACGAGGTCGATCTAGCCCCACGCTCGCGGCGACATCTCACCATCGTTGACGACGATCCCGAGCCTGACGGCTGCTCCCCGTGGTCGTGCCGGTCCGGCGAACCCGTCGACATCGACGCCGTAGCCGAGCAACGTGCCGCTTGAGCACTCGACCCATGCCAAGCCACATGGCGCAACTCGCGACGAAAGACACCCACACATGATCAATAACGACCATCCGGCGGGCTCCGTCGTCGTGGCCAGGGCGAGCTGGACCATATGACCACTGTCCACGAGAACACCCCGCAGGACAACGGTTTCACCTTGATCACCGCGGATGCGCAAGCCGGGATCGCGGAGCTACCGGACACGTCGGTGGACTGTCTTGTCACCAGCCCGCCCTACTGGCGCCTACGCGACTACGCCCGCGATGCGACGCAGGCACATCCGCAGATCGGGATGGAACCGACGGGCGCCGGATACCTCGACACCTTGCGCGCGGTGTTCGCCGCCGCGCGCCGCGTCCTCGCTCCGCGGGCGACGGTATGGATCAACCTCGGCGACAGCTACTCCACCAACTCCGACGGCTACCGGTGCACCGCGCCAGGCCAAGCCGGACAACCGCGGTATCGACCGCCAGCCGACGTGCCCCACAAGAACCTCCTCGGCATGCCGTGGCGACTCGCCCTGGCCCTCCAAGGCGACGGATGGATCCTGCGTTCGGCGGTCATCTGGCACAAGCCACACACCACCCCGACACCCATCCGCGACCGGCTCGCGACCCGCCACGAGACGATCTTCCTGTTCGTCACGCAACCGGACTACTACTTCGACCTCGACGCGATCCGCCAGCCCTACACTGGCGACCGCGCACTGTCCCGGCGCACCCACCGCAGCGGCAACAAGCCCAACACCGCACGCGGAAACTGGCCCCGCACCCCAGATCAGGGCCAGCGTGGACGCAACCCCGGCAACGTGTGGACCATCCCGCCGGACCGGTCACGCACCGGACACCCAGCACCCTCCCCGGTGGAGATCCCGCGTCGCTGCATCGCCGCCGGATGCCCACCCGGGGGTCACGTCCTGGATCCGTTCAGCGGCAGCGGCACCACCGGCGTCGCGGCCCGTGAACTCGGCCGCCGGTTCACCGGCATCGACACCAACCCCGGCTACCACGCGATCGCGCGACGCCGGATCTCTGCGCTCGGGAGCGACCGGACGGCGGGATGAATCGCGCTGATCCGGGCCGGCCACTCGTTTGGGGCCTCCTTTTTCCGACGATCGACGCTACGCTTTCGGGCCCGCGCAAGGGAGGAGTGGCTGGTGAACAGCGAACGCGAGAACGCGGACACTACCGAAAACGCCGTAGTAATCCCGTTCCCTCGACGCTCCACAAACGACGCGACGTGGATCTACCGGCAATCGGGCCACCGTACGCGCTCGCGTCGTTTTGTCGGCACCGTCATCCGCGTGGGTGGAGCCGAAGGACGCCGGTTACGCCGTGAACTCGCCTCGATTACTGCCGACCTCCTGCGGTGGGCTGCACAGCAGCAACGGGATGAAGCCACCGACGAGAACCAGGAGCGCGCAGCATGAATGCCCGCGGAGAAACACCATGAGCATCGAGGACGACCTCGTCGTCAACCCGCCAGCACCGGCCGTTGAACGCCGCGGGATGAACTCCATCCCGGTCTCAGGCCCCTCCGGCCTCTCCGACTACGCGGTATCGCCGCTCGGCGTCTCGACCGCAGCACTGATGCGCGACGAAGTCCGAGTCGCGTTCCTCGGGCGAACCTCCACTGAGGACCAGCAAGACCCGCGCCAATCACTGGTGCGGCAACTCGGGAACTGCAAGACAGCACTCCCCGAATCCTGGGTGATCGTCGCTCACTTCTACGACATCGAGTCCGGCCGCATGGAACTCGACCAACGGGGACGCAAGGAAAACTACGAACGATTCGACATTCCGATCGCCCGAGACGGCGGCATCGCAGATCTGTTGTCCGACGCGGAACAAACCGCGCGCGGCTTCGATGTTGTCATCTGCGAAAGCATCTCCCGCGTCGCACGCCGCGCCTTCGAAGGTCTCACGGTCGAGCGAGCGTTGGAACGCGCGGACGTTCCGCTGTTCGCCTCCAACGAGCCGATCACGTTGTCCGGTAGCCGCGCGCAACGTGTGCTGCAGCGGCGGATCAACCAGTCCATCGCCGAGTACGAAGTCCTCAACACCCTCGAACAGTCCTGGGGCGGACTGTGCACGCACGTCCGCGAGGGCTTCAACATCGGCAAACCACCGTACGGCTACAAGGCGAAAGTCCTGCCGCACCCCAACCCGACCAAGGCCGAGAAGGGGCACACCAAAAGCAGGCTCGAACCGGACGGGCTCCGTGCGGAGACCGTCACCCAGATCGCGAACTGGCGCTACCACGAAGGACTCGGCTACAACACCATCGCCGACCGCCTCAACGCCGACCTCACGAAATACCCGCCACCGCAGCCGCCCAGCAAGACACGAGCACGCAACGCCTGGGGCAAAGCCAGTGTCTACGAGATCCTCCGCAACCCGAAATACACCGGCTACCAGGTATTCAACCGCCGGGCGATGCGGTCCAAACGAGGCAAGATCAACGACCCCGTCAAGTGGGTCTGGTCACCGAAGCCAGTCCACGAACCGCTGATTCCCAAGTGGATGTACGACGAAGTCAACGCCCGCCGCGAAGCACGCCGTGGCTCACGCGCCGACAACGACCTCAACGCCCATCCCGAAACCCTGCAAACCTACGTCTTGCGCGGCATGGTCTTCTGCACCTGCGGACGCCGAATGGCCGGCACCACACGGCACAACATCGGCTACTACGTGTGCGCACCCAAGAAGAACAACCGCGGACGACCCGATCTCCATCACGGACACCCCAAGGCAACCTATCTGCGCGAGCCCTCCCTCCTCGACGCGCTCGCCCGGTTCCTCTCGGACCGCGTCTTCGGCCCCCAGCGCCGCGAAATCCTCATCGCCGACCTCGACGGGCTCAACGAACGAGCAGCCGACCAAAACCGCGCTGAGCGCGAACGCCTCGAACGCGTCCTCACCGACCTGGCCCGCCGCCAGACCTCGATCTTGCGCCAAGCCCAAGACAGCGACCCCGACGACCCGTTCACC
Organism: Amycolatopsis acidicola; assembly: GCF_007713735.2. Classification (GTDB taxonomy): domain Bacteria; phylum Actinomycetota; class Actinomycetes; order Mycobacteriales; family Pseudonocardiaceae; genus Amycolatopsis_E; species Amycolatopsis_E acidicola. The sequence continues at coordinate 64,111 of NZ_VMNW02000029.1, forward strand.
CAAGGCCTGCGACGCACCTACAACGATCTGGAGTCCCAGAAGAAGGCAACGCTCGCCGCCATCGCCAACCTCGACACGATCACGGAGACCGCGCCGGACAAACCCAGCGCACGCGAGATCGCACTACTCGACGCACTACCGATCCTCACGTTCAACCTCGCCGAAGCACCCCAAGACCAGCTCAGAAGCCTGTTCGAGGCACTCCAAGTTGCGATCCAGCTCACAGACAACACCGGAGAAGAGGACGAGCTCAGGATCGAGATCTGCCTCCCCGCTGACGACCTGCCCACCATCATCGACCACGCAGAAAGGACCGGCCACGAGATGCCGAAACCAAGAAAGTCGCCTGCTCAACGAGCAGACGACTTTAGTGAGGATGCTGTATGTACCCCCGATGGGATTCGAACCCACGCTACCGGCGTGAGAGGCCGGCGTCCTAGGCCGCTAGACGACGGGGGCTAGGAACTTCTTGCTGTCTTGCGAGGAAGAACTTACCAGAGTAGGTTTTCCACTTCGCAGCTGGGGTACCAGGACTCGAACCTAGACTAACTGAACCAGAATCAGTCGTGCTGCCGATTACACCATACCCCAACGGATTTGCCGTTCCGTTCGCGAACCGGATCAGCACCGCCGGGAAGAAATATTAGCCCACCGCCTCGCGCACCCGAAACCGGGGGCCGGTGTCACCTCGGCGCGGGCACGCCGATCCGGGCGAACTCGCTGACCAGCAGCTGCGGGAGCTCGTCAAGACCGGCGATGACGTGCACCCCGTCGGGCAGCTCGTCCGCCGCTTCATCCCCGGCCACGTCGTACCGGTCGAGCCAGACGCCTTCGAGCCCGGCGTCGCGGGCCCCGACGGCGTCGGTCTGGAGTTTGTCGCCCACGTGCGCGGCTTCGGCGGGATCACAGCCGAGCGCGGCGCAAACTGAGTGGAACATCACTGGATCAGGTTTGGCGACCCCCACCTCGCCCGCGATGGCCACATGGTCGAAGAACCGGGCCAGCCCGAGGTCGGCCAGCTTGGCGCGCTGGTGGTTACCGGAGGCGTTCGTCACGGCCGCCAGCAGTACGCCGGCGGCCCGGAGCCAGTCCAAGCACGGCAGCACATCCTCGAACAACCGCCACGACAGCCGCAGCTGCTCCTTGCGCCGCTTTTCGAACCCGGCGACGTACTCGGCGTCGGCCGCCACCCCCAGCTCCCCGAGAAAGCACTGCGTGCGTCTCAGATGCATCGAGGCGTAGTCGAGCTCCCCCGCCACCACGAGCGCCACATGCCGGTCGGTGACCCGCTCCCAGAGCGGCCACATGTCCGCCCTGCCGATGAGCGCGGCGAGCGCGCGCTGACCCGCCGCCGAGAAGTCGACGAGCGTGTCGTCGATGTCCAGGCACACCAGTCGCAGACTCGGCGGAGTCCAGGGATCGGCCGGGGCGCCCAGCGCGGTTTCGGGGCCAGTCGTGCACGTGCGCGCAAAATCCACCCAGCGAGGTTAGGGGACAGAACGCGTCAGCGATTCGGCCGACAAGGTGATTAGCCCGGTCGATTCGGGATCGTGACCCTCTACGTTCAGTTGCCCGGCAAGGCCCGCTTCAGCCGACCGAGTGAAACGTCGCGACCGAGGAGTTCCATCGACTCGTACAGCGGCGGCGAAACGGTGCGCCCGGTGACGGCGACCCGGATCGGCGCGAAAGCCTTACGGGGCTTGAGACCCAGACCCTCCACGAGCGCGTCCTTGAGCGCCTGCTCGATCTGCGCCGTCTGCCACTCCGGCAGCTTCTCCAGCGCCTCGATGGCCGCCCGCAGCACCGGCTCGGAGTCGGGGCCGAGCGCCTTCGCCGCCGAATCCTCTTCCGGGGCAAAGGTTTCTTCGTCGACGAACAGGAACCGGACGAGTCCGGCGGCGTCGCCGAGCACCGTGATCCGCTCCTGCACCAGCGGCGCGATCACGTTCAGCTTCGCCAGCTGCTCCTCACCCGGCTGCGCCGGAAGTACGCCCGCCGCGGCGAGGTACGGGATCACCCGCCGCACGAAGTCGTCGACCGGCAGCGCGCGCAGGTGCGTGCCGTTGATCGCTTCGGCCTTCTTCACGTCGAACCGGGCCGGGTTCGCGCTGACCTTCGTGATCTCGAAGGCGTCCACCAGCTCCTGCACGCTGAACACGTCGCGGTCGTCGGCGATCGACCAGCCCAGCAGTGCCAGATAGTTCAGCAGCCCCTCGGGGATGAACCCGCGGTCGCGGTAGTTGAAGAGGTTCGAAGAAGGGTCCCGTTTGGACAGTTTCTTGTTGCCCTCCCCCATCACGTACGGCAGATGGCCGAACTCGGGGGTGAAGTCGGTGACGCCGATCCGCCGCAGCGCCGCGTACAGCGCGATCTGCCGCGGCGTGGACGGCAGCAGGTCCTCGCCGCGCAGCACGTGCGTGATCCGCATCAGCGCGTCGTCGACCGGGTTGGTCAGCGTGTACAGCGGATCCCCGTTGGCACGCACCAGAACCGGGTCCGGGATGGTGCCGGCGGGGAAGCTGATCGGCCCGCGCACGAGGTCGGTCCAGCCGAGGTCCTCGGCCGGCATCCGCAGCCGCAGCACGGGCTTGCGGCCTTCGGCGCGGAACGCCTCGCGCTGCTCTTCGGTGAGCTCACGGTCGAAGTTGTCGTAGCCCAGCTTCGGGTCCTGGCCCGCGGCCTTGCGGCGGGCCTCGACCTCTTCGTTGGTGGAGAACGCTTCGTACAGCTCGCCCGCCGCGAGCAGGCGCTGGGCGACATCCGCGTAGATGTCGCGCCGCAGGCTCTGCCGGTACGGGCCGTACTCGCCGCCGGCGTCCGGCCCCTCGTCCCAGTCGATGCCGAGCCAGCGCAGCGCGTCCAGCAGCTGCTCGTAGGACTCTTCGCTGTCACGGGCCGCGTCGGTGTCTTCGATGCGGAACACGAGCTTGCCGCCGTGGTGGCGGGCGAAGGCCCAGTTGAACAGCGCCGTCCGGATCAGCCCGACGTGCGGGGTGCCGGTGGGCGAGGGACAGAAGCGGGCGCGCACTGCGTTCTCAGTCATAGCTCGTTCAGCCTATCCCGCTTGACGAACCCCGCCGCGCACGCCATCCTGAGGTTATTCAACAAGCGATGAAAAAGGGGTGGAGACGATGAACGAGCGCACGACCTGCCTCGTCGCCGGGGGCGGCCCCGCCGGGATGGTGCTCGGGTTGCTGCTGGCCAGGGCCGGGGTGGACGTGACGGTGCTGGAGAAGCACAGCGACTTCCTGCGTGACTTCCGCGGCGACACGGTGCACCCGTCGACGCTCACGCTGCTCGACGAGCTCGGCCTCGGCGAGAAGTTCGCCGCACTGCCGCAGAGCAGGCTGAACCAGGTCTCGCTGCCGGTCGACGAGAACCACAACCTCACGGTCGCCGACTTCACGCGGCTGAACGTCCCGCACCCGTACGTCGCGATGGTGCCGCAGTGGGACCTGCTCGACCTGCTGGCCGAAGCGGGCCGCGCGGAGCCGAACTTCCACCTGCGGATGGACACCGAGGTGATCGGCCTGCTGCGCGACAAGGGCCGGGTCACCGGCGTCGCCTACCAGACCGCGGACGGGCGGACCGGCGAGATCGAGGCCGAGCTGACCGTGGGCTGCGACGGCCGCTGGTCGGTGATCCGTACCCTCGCCGGGCTGATGCCACGCGAGTTCCCGGTGCCGATGGACACCTGGTGGTTCCGCCTGCCCCGCGAGGGCGACGAGCGCGACAGCCTCGTTCCCGGCATGCGCCGGGGCAGCTTCGTGATCGTCATCCCGCGCGAGGGGTACTTCCAGATCGCTTACCTGGCAAGGAAAGGCACCGACCGGCAGCTGCGCGCCGAGGGGCTGGACGCGTTCCGCGCGAAGGTCGCCGAAGCGCTGCCCGAGTTCACCGACCGGGTGGGCAAGCTCGAGTCGCTGGACGACGTCAAGGTCCTCGACGTGCGGCTGAACCTGGTGAAACGCTGGCACGTCGACGGCGCGCTCTGCATCGGCGACGCGGCGCACGCGATGTCACCGGTCGGCGGAGTCGGGATCAACCTCGCCGTGCAGGACGCGGTGGCCACCGCCCGGCTGCTCGCCGGGCCGCTGCGCCGGGGCCACGTGACCAAACGCGACCTCGCGCGGGTGCACCGGCGGCGGTGGCTGCCGACCGTGCTGGTGCAGGCGATCCAGCGGGCCATGCACCACTCGTTCGTGCGCCCGGCGATCGAGGGCAGGCGCAACGGCCCGCCCAAGGCGGTCGTGCGCCTGCTCAACCTCGTCCCCGCGGTCCGGCGGGTGCCCGCTTACCTGGTCGGTGTCGGGTTCCTGCCGGAGCACGCGCCGGAGTTCGCTAGGCGGTCTGCGCGGGATTCGTGAGCGTGCCGATGCCCTCGATGGTGATCGAGACCTGCTGCCCGTCGGTGATGGGGCCGACGCCGGCCGGGGTGCCGGTGAGGATCACGTCACCGGGCAGCAGGGTCATCACGCCGGAGATGAACTCGACCAGCTCCGGGATCTTGTGGATCAGCAGCGAGGTGCGGGAGTCCTGCTTGACCTCGCCGTTCAGCTCGGTGCGCAGGGCAAGGTCGGACGGGTCGAGCGCCGTCTCGATCCACGGGCCGAGCGGGCAGAACGTGTCGAACCCCTTCGCGCGACCCCACTGCCCGTCGGCGCGCTGGAAGTCGCGCGCGCTGACGTCGTTCGCCACCGTGTAGCCGAGGATGACGCTCGCCGCGCGGGAGGCGGGCACGTTGCGGATCGGCTGGCCGATCACCACGGCCAGCTCGCCCTCGTAGTCCACCTGCTCGGAGGCGGCGGGCAGCTTGATGGCCGCGTTCGGGCCGATCACGCTGGTGGACGGCTTGAGGAAGATCATCGGCGAGGTGGGCACCTCGTTGCCGAACTCGGCCGCGTGCGCGGCGTAGTTGCGGCCGACGGCGATCACCTTGCTCGGCAGGATCGGGGCGAGCAGCCGGACGTCGGCCAGCGGCCAGCGTTTCCCGGTGTAGTTGGGATTGCCGAAGGGATGTTCGGCGATCTCCAGCACCTGCGCCGCGTCACCCTCTCCCTCGATCGAAGCGAACGCGACCCCACCAGCATGAGCAATCCGAGCTAAGCGCACGGCCGTGAGTGTACGGGCCCGGCGCAACCGCCGCCGGGCCCTGCCCCCTCCTCAGCCGCGCAGGTCCTTGTGCACCAACGCGTCACACAGCGCCAGCCAGCTCGCCTCCACGATGTTCGGGTGCACGCCCACCGTGGTCCACTCGCGCTCGCCGTCACGGGATTCGACCAGCACCCTCGTGGTCGCGTCCGTGCCGGGGTGGCCGGAGAGGATGCGCACCTTGTAGTCCGCGAGCTCCACACTGTCCAACCAGGACAGGAACGGGCGCAAAGCCTTGCGCAGCGCGGCATCCAGCGCGTGCACCGGACCGTTGCCCTCCGCGGTTTCGATCACCCGCTCGCCCTTGACGACCACCTTGACGGTGGCCTCGGAGAGCACTTCACCGTCGTCACGGTGGTCGAGCACCACGCGGTAGGACTCCAGCGTGAACGGCGGCTCCCCGTTGTCCTCCCCCGCTTCCTTGCGCAGCAACAACTCCAGCGAAGCGTCGGCGGCCTCGAACGACCAGCCCGCCGCCTCCAGCCGCTTCACCTTGTCCACCACGCTGGTGACGACTTCAGGCCGGCCGGCAAGGTCCACCCCGAGCTCACGTCCCTTGAGCTCCAGGCTCGCCCTGCCGGCCATCTCGGTGACCAGGACCCGCATGTCATTGCCGACGAAGGCCGGATCGATGTGGTTGTACAACAACGGATCCACCTTGATCGCGCTCGCGTGCAGCCCCGCCTTGTGGGCGAAGGCCGACGCCCCGACGTAGGCCTGGTGGGTGTCGGGGGCGATGTTCGCGATTTCGGCAAGGGCATGGGAGACGCGGGTCAGCTCGGCGGCCCCGTTCGGGAGCACCTCCATGCCGAGCTTGGCCACCAGGTTTCCCGTCACGGCGAACAGATCGGCGTTGCCCGCCCGTTCCCCGTAACCGTTCGCTGTGCACTGCACGTGGCTCGCGCCGGCCTGCACGGCCGCGATGCTGTTCGCCACGGCGCAGGAAGTGTCGTCCTGGCAGTGGATGCCGAGCCGGTACCCGGTGCGCGCCTTGACCTCGCGCACCGTCTCGGCCAGGCCGAGCGGGAGCTGCCCGCCGTTGGTGTCACACAGCACGACGACGTCCGCGCCGCCTTCCGCCGCCGCGTCCAGCACGCGCAGCGCGGTTTCGGGGTCGGCGGCGTAACCGTCGAAAAAGTGTTCCGCGTCAAGGAAAACGCGGCGGCCTTCGCGGACGAGGAAGGACACCGTGTCGGACACCATCGCGCAGGCCTCCGCCACGTCCACGCGCAGCGCGCGCTCGATGTGGCGGCGGTCGGATTTCGCCACCAGCGTGACCACCGGCGCCTGCGAATCGAGCAGCGCGCGCACCTGCGCGTCTTTTTCGGCCGTACCGCCCGCTTTCCGGGTGGATCCGAACGCGACGAGCGCCGCGTGCCGCAGCTCCAGCTCGCCTTTCGCGGCGCGCGCGAAGAATTCGGTGTCCTTCGGCAGCGCGCCGGGCCAGCCGCCTTCGATGAACCCGACGCCCAGCTCGTCGAGCAGCCGCGCGACCGCCAGCTTGTCACCGACAGAGTACGAGATCCCCTCCCGCTGCGCGCCGTCGCGCAGCGTGGTGTCGTACAGGTGGAACTCGTCGCCGAGCGGGGTTCCGGCGGGCTCCGTGCGGGTCACGATGTGCTCCTCGTGGTGGGAAAAAGCGGCCAGGCAACAAAAAAACCTCCCGCAGTCATGCAGGAGGTCAGCGCGCCGGGTGTCCTTTGAGGACGCTAGCCGGCGCGCCTGCCGATAATGATGGCGGAGAAAGTCATGACGCCATGATGCCACAAACCCCGCCCGGCACCAAATGCCGGACGGGGTTCGGGACGGAAATGCTCAGCCCACCGGCCGCGTGTTCGAGGACACCAGCGCGGCCAGCCTGTCACCGATCGCCGTGGTGGAGCCCGGATTCGCCTGATCGCGGGTGGCCAGGTCGAAGGCGACCGAAGCCTCGATCCGGCGGGCCGCCTCGCGCTGGCCGAGGTGGTCCAGCAGCAGCGAAACCGACAGCACGGCGGCGGTCGGGTCGGCGAGCCCCTGCCCGGCGATGTCCGGGGCGCTGCCGTGCACCGGCTCGAACATGCTCGGGTTGCGGCGGGTGATGTCCAGGTTGCCGCTCGCGGCGAGCCCGATGCCACCGGTCACCGCGGCGGCGAGGTCGGTGATGATGTCGCCGAACAGGTTGTCGGTGACGATCACGTCGAACCGGGCGGGGTCGGTCACCATGTGGATCGTCGCCGCGTCCACGTGGGAGTAGTTGACCGTCACGTCGGGGTGCTCGAGCGAGACCTCCTCGACGATCCGCGACCACAACGAGCCGGCGTGCAGCATCACGTTCGTCTTGTGCACCAGCGTGAGGTGCTTGCGGGGCCGCTCCTCCGCGCGGTTGAAGGCGTCCGCCACCACGCGGCGCACCCCGAACGCGGTGTTGACGCTGACCTCGGTCGCGATCTCGTGCTCGGTGTCCTTGCGCAGCAGGCCGCCGTTGCCCGCGTACGGGCCTTCGGTGCCTTCGCGCACGACCACCATGTCGATCTCCGCCGCCGTGTCGGCCAGCGGGCCGCGCACGCCCGGGTACAGCCGCGCCGGCCGCAGGTTCACGTGGTGGTCGAGCTCGAACCGCAGGCGCAGCAGCAGGCCGCGCTCGAGGATCCCGCTGGGCACCGTCGGGTCGCCGACCGCGCCGAGCAGGATCGCGTCGTGCTGGCGCAGCTCGCCCAGCACGGACTCCGGCAGCAGTTCACCGGTGGCGTGCCAGCGCGCGGCGCCAAGGTCGTAGGTCGTGCTCTCCACCGACGGGGCGACTTCCCCGAGAACCTTGAGCGCCTCGGTGATCACTTCGGGACCGATCCCATCTCCTGGGATCACCGCGAGCCGCATCCAGACACCTCTTCTCGACCAGTGCGCCGGGGCGCCCTCAGCCCCGTGCGCACGAAAACTCCAGCGACGGCAGGTTACCGGCCGTCGCCATTAGCCCAAACCGGCACCACCCTTATGACTGAACTTCCCCAGCGCCGAGACACCCATTCAGCGCAAGCTCCCCTCCGCGGGGGAGACCCGATGGGCCTGCTGGACCAGCGGCCGGGGCGTGCCGATCCCCGCCCCGGCTGTGTTGGCCACCCGCGTCGCCGTGTTTGCCACCCGCGTCGGTGTATTTGCCGCCCGCGCCCCCTGTTCGTCGGGGCGGGCGAGGGCGCGAGTGTTGGCCCCGGGCGCCGCCAACGCACCAACGCCGGGGGCCAACACACCGACGCGAACGGCAAACTCGCCGACCGAGGCGGCCAACACACGTGCGGTGGCCCCATCTCACGTAGCGGGACGCCCCGGAACGTGGATCGTGATCACCGAGGCACGGGATCCCGAGCCGTTGTGGTGATACAGCGCGAGCAACCCCTGGACGGTGTCCGTGCTCGCGGCGTTGCGGGTGACGACGAGGTGCGTGCCCGGTTCCGCCGCGTAGACCAGCGCCGGGTCGCCGCGCCCGGAGACCGAGTACGCCGGTGCCAGCGGGTCGAACGACGACGGCGTGCCGATGCTGTCGATCAGCCCGTCCACGCTGCTCGGCGCCACGTAGTAGCCGGCGACGCCCACCGTGTAGCTGATCTTGTGGGTGGCCGCGGCCGGGTCGATCCCGAGCGCGGCGAGACTCACCGGCAGCACGATCACGTCGGTGTCGAAGACGTTCGTGTCCACGTCGCCCAGCTGGCCATTGACCGCCTGTACGTCCACCGAGGGGAAGCCCGGGGCGTTGAGATCCACGGTGTTCACCAGCAGCACGTCGGTGCCGGTCGCCTTCGTCACGTAGGACTCGAAGTCCGGCTTCCCGTCGCCGGTGGTGTCGATGTCCACGAACGGGATCGTGTTGCTGCCGAGGTTCGCCCAGTCGCCCCACGTTGACAGCCCGAACGCGAGCAGCGCGCTCGACGGGTCGCCCGCCGCTTTCGCTTGGGGCGCCGTGGAAGTGGCGCCGACGAACCGCAGATCACCGCCCTTCGCGGTGTCGTTGATCGTGCACCCGTCGGTGAGCTTGCCCTTGCAGCTGGGCAGCCGCGGCGACGACGCCTGCAGCTCCAGCACGCTGATCAGCGACTCGTACCGCTCGCTCCCGGTGCCCTGGTCGAGCCCGCGCCCGCTGAGGTTCAGCGTCGCCGTGTCCCCGCGGAAGTTCACCGAATTCGGCGCGCTGATCGAGGAAACCGGCTTCGGCGCCGAGTACACCGGCACCCGCAGCGCCGTCCCGCCGGACGACGGGCTCAGCACCACACGGCCCGACGCGTCGGCGACGAACTGCCGCGCGAGGCCAGCCTGCTCGGCCTCGACGGTCGGGTCGGCGATCTTGCGCAGCGCGGCCGGGTCCGTGATCCGCAGCGTCACCCGGACCTGCGCGACACCGTGCGGAGCGACGCGCACGGAGTTGGTGGACAGCTGGTACTGCACGCCGGGCAGCTGCGTGATGCCCTCGTAAGCGACCCGGTACGTGACCGGGGTGCTGCCCTTGTTGACCACCTTGATCGTCTTCGTCAGCGACAGTGGACGGCTCACCTCGACGGTGCCGAAGCCGACGCTGACCACGCCCGGGTCGTCCTGCACATAGGCGAGCACCGAGGTGTCCACCGCGGCCTTCGCGTCCACGCGGCCCGCGCCGACCCGTTGCGGCCCATAGGTTTCCCCGTTGGCGGCGAGGTCGTGGCCCGCGGTGGTGACGACGGCGGCCTTGACCTCCTCGACGGACCAGTCCGGGTGTGCCTGCCGCACCAGCGCGGCGATCCCGGCCGTGTGCGGCGCCGCCATCGAGGTGCCCGACAGCACCGCGCGGTCGTTGCCGCTGCCGCGGAACGCCGACGAGATCGTGTCACCGGGCGCGGAAACGTCCGGCTTCACCGCCGGGCCGCGCACACCCCGCGAGGTGAACGAACTCGGTGTGTCCACAATGGACGGATCAGCGGTCGGCAGGCTGGTCCGCCCGGCGCCGTAGAGCCGGACCGACAACGTGCCGGCGTCCAGCGCGGGCCGCAGCCGCGCCGTCGCGGAGGCGGTGAACTGGAACATCGGCACGGCCGAGTTGCCCGCGATCGAGGCCCCGAAGTGCTCCACCGCCGAGGAAAGCAGCACGCCGGCGGCTCCGGCGGCCTGCGCATTGTTCGCCCGCGCGGCCGAACCGCAGGCGCGCGTCGCGTCGTTGTCGTCCCATTCCAGCCACACGAACTTGCCCGCCACGGCCGTCTTGTCGGTTGCGCTGTACGCGGCGCAGCCGTCCGCGTTCGCCGACGAGAGCTTCACGACACTGTTCGTCGCGTCGAGGTTGTCGTAGCCGACGTAGTTCAGGCTGTACTGCCCGCCCTTCGGACCCGCGATGTCCGCCGGCGCCGCGACATCGGCCGCGTCGCGCAACACCGAGGCGTCGCGGCTGCTCGCCACGGTAAGCGCTTCCGGCGTGTTGCCGGGCGAGCCCGCGGCGTCGTAGACGTCACCGGCGTTGCCCGCGGAGATCACCGAGAGCACGTCGTTGTCGGCGAGCTTGCGCACGAACAGCGAGTCCGGGTCGTCCGGCGCGCCGTAGTCGCTGCCCAGTGACATGTTGATCAGGTCGAGACGATCGGAGAAATCCCCGTCCCCGTTGGGATCCAGCGCCCAGTCGAGCGCCTGCGAAGTGACCGTCGTCGACCCCGAGCAGCCGAACACCTTGATCGCGTACAGCGAGGACTTCGGCGCCGTGCCCGGGCCGATCTTCATGGCGTTGAGCGAGTCCGCGGTCAGTTTCGAGTAGTCGCCGGTGAAGGTGCCGCCATCGGCGTCGACCCCGAAACCGCCGACAGTGCCGGCCACGTGGGTGCCGTGTTCGCCGCAGGCCAGCGGGTTGGGGTCCGGCGCCGGTTCGGGCGAGCCCGTGGTGCCGCCCGAGTCGTAGTCGTCGCCCACGAGATCGGTGCCGCCCACGACCTTCGCGGTGGGAAACGCGGGGGTGGCCTTCGACCTGTCGATCGCGTTGTAGGCATCCTTCGTGCCTTCGCCGCCGAAGTCCGCATGGGTGTAATCGATGCCGTCGTCGATCACGCCTATCCGGATCCCGTCGCCGTAGCGTCCGGTCTGCTGCCAGGTGGCGAGGACGTTCGTGAGCTGCGCGGCGCTGCTGTTGCCGCGCGTCTTGGGCACCACCGTGCGGATCGACACCACGTCGTCCCGCGCGGCGAGGTCGCGGATCTTCGCCGCGTCCGCCGTCACCACGACGCCGGGGACCGCGTTCGCCGTCTGGTACAGCACTTTGGTCCCGGTGTCGGCGGAGCGGAGCTGGCCCAGCACGGCGTTGACGACGCCGGTGACCCCGGCCTTCGCCGCGTTGGCCGCCTGCTTGGCCTTGTCCGGCCCGCTCCCCTTCGCCTGCTCGGCGTTGAACGCGTCCACGGCGGGCTGTCGGGCGAGTTCGATGAACGCCGTCGTCTTCCCCGACGCCGCGCCGAGCCGGGCGGAAAGCTTGCCCTGCAAGGAATCCGCGGGGATCGAAGCGACCGGCAGGCCGTCCGCCGACGCGTCCTCGGCCGCGGCCGAGACGGGAAGAGACGAGCTGAGGAGCAGCGCGAAAACGGCCGCGGTAGACCGCCGGGCCCAAGGTCTCATGAACCCCTCCTGATCAGGATGAGGCTGAGAACTTAGCGGAGGAGCCCGGCGGCCGACTAGTGCATCGTGGGATAAATCCGACTTTCGTCGGCTCTTCGGTCAGGAAAAGGTCACGGCGCGAATCGTGCGGGCGCCGACGGTGGCCCCGATCGGCTCCAGCAGATGGGAGTCGACCTCACGGTCCACGCGGAGCAGCATGACCGCGTCGGTGCCGTCGGTGGTCTGGCTGATCTGCGCCGCCTCGATGTTCACCGAGGCCTCGCCGAGCAGGGTGCCGACGCGGCCCATGATGCCGGGCCGGTCCGGATACTCCAGCAGCAGCATGTTGCCCTCGGCGCGGATGTCGAAGTTGCGGCCGTTGACCGAAACCAGCTTCTGCACCTCGCCCTTGCCGGTGACCGAACCCGACACGGAGATCGTCGAACCGTCCTCGTGCACGGCGCGCACGGTGACCAGGCTGCGCCAGTTCGGGCTCTCCGACTCGGTGACCAGCTCGACGCTGACGCCGAGGTCCTCGGCCAGCTGCGGCGCGTTGACGAACGTGACCTGGTCCTCGACCACGCGGGAGAACACCCCGCGCAGCGCGGCCAGCTGCAGGACGCCGACCTCCTCGGTGGAGAGCTCGCCGCTGACGGTGACGGTGACCGACGACGGGGCCTTCGAGCTCAGCGCGGAAACCACGGTGCCCAGCTTCTGGGTGAGCGGGAGGTACGGGCGAAGGTCCTCGCCGACCCGGCCGCCGCCGGCGACGTTCACCGCGTCCGGCACGAAGTCCCCGCGCAGCGCGGCCAGCGTCGAGTAGGCGACGTCGGTGCCCGCCCTGTCCTGCGCCTCGGCGGTGGAGGCGCCAAGGTGCGGGGTGACCACGACGTTCGGCAGCTCGAACAGCGGGCTCTCGGTGGTGGGCTCCTTGACGAACACGTCGATGCCCGCGCCGCCGACGTGGCCGCTGCGGATCGCGTCCGCCAGCGCCTCCTCGTCGATGAGACCGCCGCGCGCGGCGTTCACGATGATCACGCCCTGCTTGGTCTTCTTGAGCGCCTCGGCGTCGATCAGGCCGACCGTCTCCGGCGTCTTGGGCAGGTGGATCGAGATCGCGTCGGCGCGGGAGAGCAGCTCGTCGAGGCTGACCAGCTCGGCGCCCAGCTGCGCGGCGCGCGCGGCCGAGACGTACGGGTCGTACGCGATGATCGTGGTGTCGAAGGAGGCGAGCCGCTGCGCGAACAGCTGGCCGATCTTGCCGAACCCGACGACGCCGATGGTCTTGCCCTGGAGCTCGATCCCGCTGTAGGCGCTGCGCTTCCACTCGCCGCCGCGGAGGCTCTGGTCGGCGGCCGGGACGCGGCGGGCGACCGCGAGCAGCAGCGCGATGGCGTGCTCGCAGGCCGAGACGATGTTGGAGGTGGGTGCGTTGACCACGAGCACGCCCTTGGCGGTGGCCGCGGGCACCTCGACGTTGTCCAGGCCCACGCCGGCGCGGGCGACGACCTTGAGCCGGTTCGTCGCCGCGAAGACCTCGGCGTCGACCTTCGTGGCGGATCGGACCAACAGCGCGTCGGCGCCCTTCACCGCTTCGAGGAGCGCGGGACGGTCGGTACCGTCCACATGCTGGACCTCGACCTCGTCACCGAAAACACTCAGCACGGAGGGTGCCAGCTTTTCGGCGATAAGAACGACGGGCTTGCTGGGGTTGGTCACGATGGGACTCCCAAAGAAGACGCGGCCGTGGATGCCCCCGAAGTCTAGTCGCGCTGTTCAGGCGGGCTGTTAACGGGCGCGCAACCCGCGGAAAACAAGATCGACGACTCGCGCCAGCGAAGGCTTCCCGCCCGCCGCGTGCTCGCTCGCCCAGGCCGCGGAATGCACCAGCAGCAACACTTCCGGCGCTGTCACGTCCGCGCGCAGCTCCCCCGCCGCGCGGGCCCGCTCGACCAGATGGCCGGCGCTCTCCCGCATCCCGTGGCACGACCGGGACAGCTGCGAGGTCTCGTCCGCGAGCGCGTCGGCGAGTGCGTCGGTCAGGCCCCGGTAGACGGTCGACGCTTCGCCCATTTCGATCGCCCACGCCTTGAGCGCGTCGATCGGCGACGGGTGCCCGAGCAGGTCGTCGGCGGCCTTGGCCTGCGCGTCGAACCGCTCGCGCAGCAGCGCTTCGAGCAGGGCCTCGCGGGTGGGGAAATGCCGGTACAGCGTGCCGATGCCGACCCCGGCCCGCCGCGCTATCTCCTCCAGCGACGCGTCGATCCCGCGCTCGGCGAAGGCCCGCCGCGCCTCCTCGAGCAGGCGTTCGTAGTTGCGGCGGGCGTCGGCTCGCATGGCCTTGGGGTTCGCGCTGGTCATCGCGGCCAAGAATAGCCTCGACAAATCGGAGGCAACCTCCGCTACACTCAAGCGGAGGCACCCTCACGTTAAGGAGAGCAGCATGCGGGGAAAGGTCGGAGTCTGGCTCTACGGGGCCCGGCTCACCGATGCCGGGGAGGAGCGCGAGCAGCTGCGCCGCATAGACCGGCTCGGCTACGAATCGGCGTGGATCGGCGAACAGGTCGGCGGCAAGGACGCGATGGCACGATCGGCGATCGCGCTCGCGGCCACCGAACGGCTCACCATCGGCACCGGGATCGCGAACCTATGGGCGCGCCCGGCGCCCACGATGCAGGCGGGCGGGCGCACGCTCGCCGAGGCGTTCCCCGGCCGGTTCGTGCTCGGCATCGGGATCGGGCACCCGTTCCAGGCCGAGAGCCTCGGCGAGCAGTACCGGAAACCGTTGACACTCATGAAGAACTATCTGTCCCGAATGGACGAAGAGGCCGCGCTCAACCCGCCGGCGCGGCCGTTCCGGCGGGTGCTCGGCGCGATCGGGCCGAAGATGCTTGCGCTGTCCAGGGATGCCGCCGACGGTGCACACCCGTTCTTCATGCCGTTGGCGCACACGGTTTCCGCCAGGGAGATCCTCGGGCCGGACAAGCTGCTCGTGCCGCACCAGACCGTGCTGCTCGAGCCGGATCCGCGGCGCGCCAGGGAAATCGCGCGGCCCTTCGTCCGGTTCGTGCTCACCGAAGGGGCGAGCGCGTATCCGAAGGCGTGGCGGGATTTCGGCTACGACCTCGACGGCACTTCGGACCGGCTCGTCGACGCCGCGGTCGCCTGGGGCGACGAGGAAGCGATCGCGAAACGGGTGCGCGAACAGCTCGACGCGGGCGCGGACCAGGTGCTGATCACCCCGCTGGCGGACACGCTGACCGGCACCGCCGACCAGCTGGAACGGCTCGCTCCCGCCCTGCTGGGGTAGACAAACGGAGTCTCCAGTCCGTATCTTGGGCGGCATGAACGACTCCCCCGCCGACGTCTTCCGCCGGCTCAGCGAAGGCATCTCCGGCGGGCGCTGGGGTGAACTGGGCGAGCTCTACGCCGAGGACACCGTGGTCGAACACCCTCAGCGTCCGCCGGCGGGCGCGCGCATGACAGGACGCGCCGCCGTGGCCCAGCGCTTCACGGCGATGGGCTCGGCCATCGAACTCCGCGCGCGGGACGTGGTGGTGCACGAGACGACCGATCCGGAGGTGATCGTCGCCGAATACACCTACGACGGACCCGGTTTCACCAGCGCGAACATCCAGATGCTGCGGGTGCGCGACGGGCTCATCACGCATTCCCGGGACTACCACGACTTCTATCGCATGGCCGCGGCCAGCGACGGCCTCGGCGAGCTGGCGGAACTGTACGAGAACAACCCGATGCCCGAGCTGGCCCCGGACTTCACGCCTTCCGCGACGGACACCCGCGGGAAAGTCGTGGAGGAGCTACTGCTCGGTGTCACCCTGGGAAAGGGAGCGGAGACCGCGGGACTTTACGCGGAGGACGCGTATGTGACGCATCCGTTCGGCATCGACTCACCGCCGCTGAAGGGGCGGGAGGAGCTGCGGGCACATTTCGCGCCGGCGCGCGGGGCCGGGATGGGCGTGCGCGGTCTGGTCCTGCATCGGGGGCTCGACCCGGAGGTGGTGATCGCGGAGTTCGCCTACGTCGGCCGCCGCACGCGGCCGTTCGTCGCGTCGAACATCTTCGTGCTGCGGATCAAAGGAAACCTGATCGCGGAATCCCGCGACTACGGAGACCACCTGGCCCTGGCCGCCGCGGACCAAGGCGTGGCACCACTTCTCTAGTTCTCCGGCAGGTCGAACTCGCCGTCGCGGACGCCGGCCACGAACGCGTCCCATTCCGAAGGCGTGAAAATGAGCACCGTGCCGTCCGGCTCGGACGACTTCCGCAGCGCGGTGTACGTCAGGCCGTCGGTGTGCGGCACGAAAGCGAATTCGAGCGCGTCCTCGATGGTCTCCCCGGCGGGCTCGGCTCGTTGCCAGCGCGCGGTTTCCAGATCGAGTACGTCTCGGACACCGAATTTGTCGTCGATCGCACCCTGGGGTTCAGACATGGCGTCAGACTAACCACCGTCCACAAACCACCTCCGGTGCACCGCGATGCACCGGAGGTGGCCAGGACACCCGTTGTGATCAGGCGGTTTCGGTGATCGGACGGTCCACCCAGGACATCAGGCCGCGCAGCTTGGCGCCGACCTCCTCGATCGGGTGGTCCTTGCCCGCCTGGCGCAGCTTGAGGAAGTTCGGGCGGCCGTTGTCGTCCTCGGCGACCCATTCCTTCGCGAAGCTGCCGTCCTGGATCTCGCCCAGGATCTTCTTCATCTCCGCCTTGGTCGCGGCGTTGACCACGCGCGGGCCGCGGGTCAGGTCGCCGTACTCGGCGGTGTCACTGCAGGAGTAGCGCTGGCGGGCGATGCCGCCTTCGTAGATCAGGTCCACGATCAGCTTGAGCTCGTGCAGCACCTCGAAGTAGGCGATCTCCGGCTGGTAGCCCGCCTCGACGAGGGTCTCGAACCCGGCCTGGATCAGGTGCGACGTGCCACCGCACAGCACCGCCTGCTCGCCGAAGAGGTCGGTCTCGGTCTCCTCGGTGAACGTGGTCTTGATGGTGCCGGCGCGGGTGCCGCCGATGCCCTTGGAGTAGGACAGGCCCAGCGCGAGCGCGTTGCCCGAAGCGTCCTTCTCCACGGCGACCAGGTTCGGCACGCCCTTGCCGTCCACGAACTGGCGGCGGACCAGGTGGCCGGGGCCCTTCGGGGCGACCAGCACCACGTCGACGCCCTCGGGCGGGGTGATGTAGCCGTAGCGCACGTTGAAGCCGTGGCTGAAGAACAGCGCGTCACCCGGCTTGAGGTTCGGGGCGATGTCCTCGGCGTAGACAGTGCGCTGCACGGTGTCGGGCGCCTGGATGGAGATGAGGTCGGCCTCCGCGGCGGCCTCGGCCGGGGTGAGCACCCGCAGGCCCTCTTCCTCGGCCTTGGCACGGGACTTCGAGCCTTCCGGCAGGCCGATGCGCACATCCACCCCGGAGTCGCGCAGGCTCAGCGCGTGCGCGTGACCCTGGCTGCCGTAACCGATGACCGCGACCTTCTTGCCCTGGATGAGGGTGAGGTCGGCGTCGTCGTCGTAGAAGATTTCGGCTGGCATGGTGGGTAGAACTTCCTTCCTGATTTTTTCGGCTAGCGAGGTGAAGTGGCGGTGATCGAGCGTGCGCCGCGGCCGACCGCGACCATGCCGGACTGCACGATCTCACGGACACCGTACGGTTCCAGCATCCTGAGCAGCGCGGACAGCTTGTCATCGGTGCCGGTGGCCTCGATGGTCAGTGCCTCGGGCGAGACGTCGACCACCTTGGCGCGGAAGAGCTGCACGGTCTCGAGCACCTGGCTGCGCACGGTGGCGTCGGCCCTGACCTTGACCAGCAGCAGCTCGCGCTGCACCGAAGTGGAGCCCTCGAGCTCCACGATCTTGATGACGTTGACCAGCTTGTTGAGCTGTTTGGTCACCTGTTCGAGCGGTAGCTCCTCAACGGCGACCACGATCGTCATCCGGGACACCTCGGGGTTTTCCGTGGGTCCGACGGCGAGGGATTCGATGTTGAACCCACGGCGGGAGAAGAGCCCGGCGACCCTGGCGAGCACCCCGGGCAGATTCTCCACCAACACGCTCAGCGTATGCCTGGTCACTTGGTCACCTCGTCGTCGTCGAACAGCGGGCGGATGCCGCGCGCGGCCATGACCTCGTCGTTACCGGCGCCCGGGCCGACCATCGGCCACACCTGGGCATCCTTGCCGACCACGAAGTCGATCACGACGGGGCGGTCGTTGATCTCCATCGCGCGGCGGATGACCGAGTCGACCTCTTCCTTGGTCTCGCAGCGCAGCCCCGCGCAGCCGAGTGCCTCCGCCAGCAGCGTGAAGTCCGGGATGCGGTGCTTGTGCGTGCCGAGGTCGGTGTTCGAGTAGCGCTCGGCGTAGAACAGGTTCTGCCACTGGCGGACCATGCCCAGATTGCCGTTGTTGATCACCGCGACCTTGATCGGCGCGCCCTCGATGGCGCAGGTGGCCAGCTCCTGGTTGGTCATCTGGAAGCAACCGTCACCGTCGATCGCCCAGACCTGCTTGTCCGGCACGCCGAACTTGGCGCCCATCGCGGCGGGCACGGCGAAGCCCATCGTGCCGAGCCCGCCGGAGTTGATCCAGGTGGCCGGGTTCTCGTACTTGATGAACTGCGCGGCCCACATCTGGTGCTGGCCGACGCCCGCGGCGTACACCGCGTCCGGGCCGACGAGCTCGCCGATCCGCTCGATCACGTACTGCGGGGACAGCGTGCCGTCGGCTGGCCACTCGTACCCGGCCGGGAACGTCTCGCGCCAGGCGTTGATCTGCGTCCACCACGGGCCCAGATCCGGCTTGCCGAGGCGCTCGGTCTCGGCCTGGACGGCCTCGATCAGCTCCTCGATGATCTCCGCGCAGTCGCCCACGATCGGCACGTCAGCCTTGCGGTTCTTGGAGATCTCGGCCGGGTCGATGTCCGCGTGCACCACGGTGGCGTCCGGGGCGAAGGAGTCGAGCCGCCCGGTGACCCGGTCGTCGAAGCGCGCGCCGAGCGCGATCAGCAGGTCGCTGCGCTGCATCGCCGCGACCGCCTGCACCGAGCCGTGCATGCCGGGCATGCCGACGTGCTGCGGGTGCGAGTCGGGGAACGCGCCGCGCGCCATCAGCGTGGTGGCCACCGGGATCCCGGTCTGCTCCGCCAGCCGCTTCAGCTGCTCGGACGCCCGCGCCTTGATCACGCCGCCGCCGACGTAGAGCACCGGGCGACGCGCCTCGGCGATCAGCCGCGCGGCCTCACGCACCTGCTTGCCGTGCGGGCGCAGCGTGGGGCGGTAGCCCGGCAGCCGCATCTCCGGCGGCCACGAGAACGACGTCTGCTCCTGGAGCACGTCCTTCGGGATGTCGACCAGCACCGGCCCCGGCCGCCCGGTGGAGGCGAGGTGGAACGCCTCGGCGATCACCCTCGGGATGTCGGCGGGGTCCTTGACGAGGAAGTTGTGCTTGGTGATCGGCATCGTGATGCCGCAGATGTCGGCTTCCTGGAAGGCGTCCGTGCCGATCAGCGGGCGGGTCTGCTGCCCGGTGATGGCGACCACGGGCACCGAGTCCATGTTCGCGTCGGCCAGCGGGGTGACGAGGTTCGTCGCGCCGGGGCCGGACGTGGCCATGCACACGCCGACCTTGCCGGTGGCCTGCGCGTACCCCGTGGCGGCGTGCCCGGCGCCCTGTTCGTGGCGGACGAGGACGTGCCGCACCTTCGTCGAGTCGAGCAGCGGGTCGTACGCGGGCAGGATGGTGCCACCCGGGATCCCGAACACGACCTCGGCGCCGACCGACTCGAGCGCGCGCACGAGCGACTGCGCACCCGTGACCCGTACCGGCGTGCCGGCGGGCGGGGTGGGCTTGGGCCGGGCCGTGGACCCTGGTGCCGGGGTCGGGCCTGCCTTCGGTTCCGAACGCGAGGTGGCGCTTGTCATCAGTTCTGCCTCGTGGTCACTCGTTCGTGGGCTTGTCAGTCTGGGCAACAAAAAACCCTCGCCGACCAAGAGGTCGCACGAGGGTCGCGCGTCGACGCAGGCGGGTGTGCTTCCCTACGCGTCGACGCGCTGGGAAAGTACAAGGCCGGTCTGCGGTGTCACGGCAACGACGTTAACGAATGCCCGCGAACGGTGTCAACTCACTGGGATCGTGATCCCGGATACTGGGCAGCCCTACTGTCGGACTCCCCGTTGTAGGAAGCCCCGCCTTTCCGCTCCTCACGCGCGCGGTGCACCATCGTGTGGTGGCCGAGACAGAACAGCTGCGGAAGCGCCGGAAAGCGGTCTTCCGGATTCCCCTGATCGCCCTGCTCGCCATTTTCGGGGCGATGGTGTGCATGGCGCCCGCGGCGTTCGCGGACGTGCCCGGTCTGTGGGCGATGTACGTGATCCCGCTCGGGCTGATCGTCTTCGTCATCCGCACCCGCACCGTCGCCACCCCGGAGGGGCTGGCGATCCGCACCATGTTCGGGCACCGCGAACTGCCGTGGGACGCGCTGAAGGGGTTCTCGATCACCAAGCGCGCGAAGGTGCGCGCGGTGCTGAGCGACGACAGCACGATCGCGCTGCCCACGGTGCGCGCGCGGCATCTGCCGGTGCTGTCGCTGGTGAGCAACGGCCGCGTGAAGGACCCGACGGGCCTGGTCGACGACCTCAACGAACAGCAGGCCGGGCAGGCCGAAGAGAAGCCCGCTGAAGAGAAGCCCGCCGAAGAGCCGGAGAAGTCCGAACAGCAGTGAGGCCCGCCCGCGTGTTGGC